>NZ_JBIBWL010000009.1:44489-215971 GCF_043081325.1 Streptomyces sp. NPDC014882 | reverse complement strand
TGCGGCGCCCCTCGCTGCACGTCGCCCCGCTCGCGCACGGGGTGGGGGGCGCCCCCCCCCCCCCGGGGCGCCCCGGGGCCCCCCCCCCCCCCCCCGGCCCCCACGACCTCGGATTCACCCCGGGTGCGGTGGTGGAGGTGGTGCGCCGGGCGCCGCTGCGCGACCCGGTCCTCTACCGGCTCAAGGACTACGAGGTGTGTCTGCGCCGGGCGCAGGCCGCGTGCGTGCGCATCACCGGGGCGCACCGGTGAGCGCGGACTGCCACGCGCCGGGGGGCACGGACGTGACCCTGGCCGGGGCGCCGCGGATCGCCCTGGTCGGTGCCCCCAACTCGGGCAAGACCAGCGTCTTCAACGGCCTGACGGGCTTGCGCGCCAAGACTGGCAACTACCCCGGGGTGACGGTGTCCCGGTTCGTCGGGACCTGCCGCACGGGCCCGCACCGGCAGGTGATCGAGGATCTGCCGGGCACCTACGGCCTGGAGCCGATCAGCCCGGACGAGCGGATCACCGTCGATGTGCTGGACGGCCGGCTGGAGGGTGCGGAGCGGCCGGACGCGCTGCTGGTCGTGGCGGACGCCACCACGTTGCGACGCTCCCTGGGATTCGTCGCCCAGGTCCTGGCCCGCGGACTGCCGGCCTGTGTGGTGGTGACCTTCACCGACGAACTGGCCCGCCGCCAGGGCAGCCTGGACACCGACGCGTTCGCCCGGGCGCTCGGCGTGCCGGTCCTGCCGGTGATCGGCCACCGCGGGTACGGCATCGCGCGGCTGCGCGAACTGCTCACCACCTGGCGCGCCTGGCCGGTCCCGGTCGTGGCTCCGCCCGTCGAACCGGCGGAGCGGGACGCCTGGGCGGAATCGGTCCTGGCCCATGCCGGCTACCGGCCCCCCGAGCGCCACCGGGTCACCCGGCGCGTCGACGCGGTGCTGCTGCATCCGGTCTGGGGCACGGCGGTGTTCTTCGCGGTGATGGCGCTGTTCTTCCAGACCGTCTTCACCCTGGCCGCCTCGTTGCAGGACCGGATGGCGGCCCTGTTCGCGTGGCTGTCGGGCCAGGTGGACACCCACGTCGGCAATCCGTGGCTGTCCGGTCTCCTGGGCGACGCCCTGATCGGCGGGGTCGGCGGCGTGCTGGTGTTCGTCCCGCAGATCATGCTGCTGTTCCTGCTCCTGGCCCTGCTGGAGGGAGTGGGGTACATGGCGCGGGCGGCGTTCCTGATGGACCGGGTGATGGCCCGTTTCGGCCTGGAGGGCCGGGCCTTCGTGGCGCTGCTGTCCTCGTTCGCCTGCGCGGTCCCCGGCATCATGGCCACGCGCACCCTGCCCTCGGCCAAGGACCGCCTGGCCACCATGATGGCCGCGCCCCTGATGACCTGCTCGGCGCGGCTGCCGGTCTACGTGCTGCTCATCGGCCTGCTGGTGGACCCGTCCGTGAAGGTCGGACCGTTCGGCGCGCAGGGCCTGGTCATGCTCGGTCTGTACCTGCTCGGCGCCGTGTCGGCGATGCTGGCCGCCTGGGCGTTCAAGAAGGTCGGGGACCGCCACGGCCGGCCGGTGCCCTTCTTCATGGAGTTGCCGCCCTACCGGCTGCCCGCCCCGCGCGCGGTGCTGGTGGCCATGTGGTCCTCCGCGCGCGCCTTCCTGCGCAAGTGCTCGACCGTCATCGTCGCCACCAGCATCGTCCTGTGGCTGCTGCTGAACCTGCCGCTGCACACGGCCGCGCAGATGCGGGCGGCGGGCGTGGACACCACCAGCCCCACGGCCGTGTCCGCCTACACCGTCGACCACAGCTACGCCGCCGGCCTGGGCCGGGCGGTGACCCCCGTCTTCGACCCGCTGGGCTTCGACTGGCGCGTCAACGTCGGCGTCCTGTCCGCCCAGGCCGCCCGCGAGACCTTCGTCGCCACCCTCGGCCAGGTCGCCGCCGCCGAGGACCCCGAACAGCCGGCACGGGCCCTGCGGACCATGACCCACCCCGACGGGCCCCGCGCCGGGCAGCCGGTGTTCACCGCGCCCACCGTCGCCGCGCTGCTGGTCTACTTCGTCTACGCGCTGCAGTGCATGGCCACCGTGGCGGTCCTGCGCCGGGAGACCGGCACCTGGAGATGGCCGGCGATCGCCTTCACGTACCTGACCGCGCTGGCCTGGCTGATGGCCTGGCTGGCCCGGACGGTCACCGTCCTGCTGGGCGGGTGACCGGGCCGTGGTCCCCCTGCACCCGCAGCAGGTGCCCGGCCGGTCCGACCGGCTCCGCTGGATCGTCCCCGCCGGGGTCCTCACCGGCACCGGCCCGCTCGCCGAGGTACCCGAACCGCTGGCCGCGCTGGTGGCGGACGGCACCCTGACGCGGATCGCCCTGGAGGGCGAGGCCGTCGTCACCTGCCTCGGCGCGGACCGCACCTGGACCCGGGAGGGCGCCAGGGTCCGCAGCGCGCTGCACGCCGCTCTCGACGACCCCGCCGGGTGGATCCCGGCCGACGGCGCCCCCGACGACGACGCGCTGTTGTACGGCGTGGCCCGCGAGGTGCTCGCCGGGGAGGCGGGCGACTTCGTCCGGTCCCACGGCGGCAGCATCGGCCTCGTCGGTGTACGCGACGGCATCGTCACCGTCCGCCTCGGCGGCGCCTGCCACGGCTGCCCCGCCTCGTGGTTCACGCTGCACCAGCGCTTGGAACGTCAGCTGCGGCGACGTCATCCCGGTCTGCGCGAGGTCCGCAACGCCACCTTCCCGGTGAGCCTGTTCGGACGACCGCACGATTCTTCCGAGACGCCCTCCTGACCACCCTTGCCCGGACGGCGTCGCCGCCCCGGGAGAGGGGGCACGCCGCTCGTGGTGCGGATCAGCCACCCGCCAGCGGGTTGGGCAGGGGCAGGTAGCGGGCGGCGGCGCCGTCCGCGGCCGTCCAGCGCAGCAGGAGGTTGGTCTTGCCGGGCAGGGTGGGCGCCGTGAGGAGGGCGCGGGCCTCGGGGAGGTCGTGGCGGGCCAGTTCGCGGCGGACGGCGGGCCAGGGGTCGAGGCCGGGGTGGTGTTCGGCCAGGGCGGCGGCGACCTCGGTGAGGTGGTTGACGACCAGGCAGTACACGAGCCGCTCCCAGCCGGCGGCCCGCCCGACGTCGGGCAGCAGCTTGACGCCCTCGGCGTCCCGGAACAGGGCCTGTACCGGGAGTCCGGCGGCGTCGACGGCGACGAGGGTGTTCTGGAGGTGGGCCTCCAGGACGACGCCGTGGCCGGCGAAGGCGGCGAGCGCCGGGGGGACGACCGCGCGCAGGTACGCCTCCCACCAGAGCTCCGGGTCGGCCGCGCCGGCGAGCGGGCTGCCCTCGAAGCCCTCCACGAGGCCGGCGGCGAGCAGCGGGGTCGCGCCCGGCGTCACGTGCGCGCGCAGCCCGTCGCGGACCACCACGGCGAGTTCCTCGAAGGCGAAGCCGGCGGTGCGGTACCCGCGGTCGCTCAGCCAGGCCGCGGGGACCGCACCACCGGCCGCCCCGGAGGCCCCGAAGGTCTCGAAGGCCTCGGTGACGGCCGCGTCGGTCCGGCGGAGCCCGAGCAGGTCGTGCCGCCAGAGCCGGCGGACGTCGTTGGTGATGCGCACGTCGAGGCTGACCTTCAGGAACAGATCCCGCCCGGGTGCGTACAGGGTGCGCACGGCGGCGGTGGGCCAGGCGTCGAAGTCCGTGGCGCCGAGCCGGACCAGGCGGCCGTCGGCGAAGGCGGGGGCGAGCGCGGTGCGGACCAGGTCGAGCTGCCAGGGGTGGGCGGGCAGCAGCCGGTAGCCGGGCGGGGCCTCGCCGAGGGCGTCCAGCACGGCCGTGTCGCCGTCCTCCACCACCGTGTCCTCGCGCAGCCCCAGCAGCACCAGCGGGAACCGGGCGTACGCCTCGGGCGCGTACGGCAGCCAGCCGCCGGGCGGGCCGCCGCCGCGCGTCTTGGGGGCGGGGTGGTGGGGGTGGCCGGTGAGGAGGGACTGCTCGGAGCGCAGGTAGGGGTCCTCGGGCGGGGTGGCACGCGCGCGCGCGGCGAGGAGCGCGGCGACCGCGTCCCTGCTGTCCAGCATCTCGGCGGGCAGGTCGGGGTTGGTGAGGCCGGTGCGGTGGCGCAGTTCCGTGCCGGCCAGGTCGACGAGGCCGCGGTGGTCGAGGCGGTGCCAGGCGCCGTCCGCGTGCACCTCGGGTTCGGCGGGCCGCCGGGTGCCGCGCACCCGCAGCAGGCGGCCGGAGGGCAGCCGGTACACCTGCCGTACGCCGTCCCCGGAGTGCGGTTCGGCCACCTCCCGCAGGAGGCAGTTCAGCAGCGGCGCGGCCGCGAGGGCGTCGGCGCGCGCGGCGGCGGCGTCCGGCCCCGCCGCACCGGTCCCGGGCCCCGTCGTCCCGGCTCCCGGGACCGGCGCGGCGGGCGTCGCGGAGTCGGCGGGCGGGGGGATGAGGTCCACGCGGTCCACTGGTTCCTTACGGTTCTCGCGGGCGGAGAAGATCAGTATCGCCGGGGTCACGACCCGTCCGTGACGTCCCGCTCGTGCCCGGCCCGTACCCGACGCCGTGCCCGACCCGTGCCCGACCCGTACCCGACGCCGTACCCGACCCGTACCCGAGGAGCCCGCCCGTGCACCGTCCCCCCACCGCCGAGTCCGAGTCGGCCGCCGGTATCGCCGCCGCGCGCCCCGCGCTCGGCCCGCGGTTCGCGGCCGAGCTGCCCGGCGCCCGTGCGGCCGTGCTGACCCGCCTGTGGCGGGCGCTCGCGCACGAGCCGCTGCCGTGGATCGTGCGCCGGGAGCCGTCCGGGGACGGCCTGACGCTGCGCCTCGCCGACGGCCGCCGCCTGCACGGCCCGCGCTCCGACCCGTACGCGACCGCCGACCGGGTACGGACCGTCGACCTGGACGGGACGGCGTACGACGATCCCGCCCGGCTGACGACGGCCCTCGCCGTACCGCACGGCGAGGGCCTCGCCGCCGAACTGGCGGACAGTACGGCGTCGTTGGCGCTGTCCCGGGCCGATCAGGAACCCGGCGGGGAGTCCGACGCCCAGGAGCCCGACGGCCGGGAGCCCGACACCCAGGCGCTCGACGTCCGGGAGCCCGACGGGCGGCGCGCGCGGGAGTGGCCCGCGCACGACTGGGAGTGGGAGCAGCGGGTGGTCGACGGGCACCCGTACCACCCCAACTGCCGTTCGCGGCCCGGCTTCTCGGTGGCCGAGCAACTCGCGTACGGGCCGGAGCACCGGCCGCCGCCGGTGCGGCTGGGGCTGCTGCCGGTCCCGGCCGGCGAGTGCCTCGTGTCGGGCGGGTGGCCCGCCGGACTCCGGGACGGCGGACGGCTGATGATCCCCGTGCACCCCTGGCAGGCGGCGCACGTGCTGGAGCGGTCGTGCGCGGAGGGCATCGCCGCGCATCCGCTGATGTCGCTGCGCACGCTCGCGGTGCCGGGCGGACCGCACGTGAAGACGGCGCTGAGCACCCGGCTCACGTCGTCGGTGCGGGACATCTCGGTGGGTTCGGTCACCGCCTCGGCGGCCCTGTCGGCGTTCGGGGAGAGCCTGGCGGAACGCACGGACGGCCTGCTGCACACGACCCGCTCGCTCGGGGCGGTCACCGCGAACTCCCCCGATCTGGCGGCCGTGTTGCGGGAGTCGCCCGCCGTGTACGCGGGGCCGGGCGAGCACGTCGTCCCGGTGGCCGCCCTCGCCACCACCGGGCTGCCGTCCTCCCCCGCCTGGCTGGCGGAGTTCACCCGGCTCGCCCTGACCGTGGGGCTGCGACTGCTGGAGCAGGGCGTGGCGCTGGAGGCGCACGGGCAGAACCTGCTGGTAGTGCTGTCGGCGTCGGGGGCGCCGGTGCGGCTGGTCTACCGCGACCTGGCCGACATCCGGGTCAGTCCGGCGCGGCTGGCCCGGCACGGCGTGGCGGTACCGGAGTTGCCGGCCCGGATCCTGACGGACGACGTGCCGGCCCTGCGCCGCAAACTGTTCGGCTCGCTGGTCGCGGGCGCCCTGGCGGCCACCGTGGGCGGCGGGGAGGCGCTGGGCGCGGCGCTCGCGGCGGCCGTGCCGGGGCTGCCGGACACGGCGGACCTGCGGGCGCTGTGCGAGGAGCCGGTGCCGGTGAAGGCGCTGACGCTGATGCGGCTGTCGCCGGACGGGTCCGGGGACCGGTGGGCGCGGCTGCCCAACCCGCTCGCGGGTCACGCGTTCTGAGTCCGCCTTTCCCGGTCCGTTTTGAAGCGGGACACCTCCGGTCAATAGGATCCGCCGATGATCAGAACACAACGGCTGGCGGCGGGCGTCTGCGCCCTGCTCGCCGCGCTCGCGGCCGGGCTCGCGTTCCCGGCCGGGGCGGTCGCCGACGAGACCACAGCCAATGCGCCCAAGGTCGACCTGGTGCTCGACGTCAGCGGCTCCATGCGGACCAAGGACATGGACGGCGGGACGCGGATGGCCGCGGCCAAGCAGGCGTTCAACGAGGTGCTGGACGCGACCCCGGAGAACGTCCTGCTCGGCATCCGCACCCTGGGCGCCAACTACCCCGGCGACGACCAGAAGACGGGCTGCAAGGACACCGCGCAGCTCTACCCGGTGGGCCCGCTGGACCGCACCGAGGCCAAGACCGCGGTGGCCACCCTGTCCCCCACCGGCTGGACGCCGATCGGCCCCGCGCTGCTGAAGGCGGCCGGCGACCTCGACGGGGGCACCGGTTCCAAGCGGATCGTGCTGATCAGCGACGGCGAGGACACCTGCGCCCCGCTCGACCCGTGCGAGGTGGCCCGGGAGATAGCGGCCAAGGGCATCGGCCTGACCATCGACACCCTCGGCCTGGTGCCGAACGTGAAGATGCGGCAGCAGCTCAGCTGCATCGCCGAGGCCACCGGCGGCAGTTACACCTCGGTCGAGCACACCGACGAACTCACCGACCGGGTCAACCAGTTGGTGGACCGTGCGGCCGACCCCGTGGTGACGCCGGTCGCCGTGCAGGGCGCGGAGTCCTGCGCGAAGGCGCCGACGCTGAAGTCGGGCCTGTACACGGACCGCGAGGAGTTCGGCCAGGAGCGCTGGTACCGCGTGGACCTGGACCCGGGCAAGGAGCTGCGGGCCTCGGTGAGCGTGTCCGCGGACCGGGCGATGAACCCCGACTACGGGGTGCTGCTGCGGGCGGTCACGGTGCACGGCCGGGAGATCGTGCGCGGTGAGGCGGCGGGCAACGGCCGTACCGACGTCATCTCGACCGGCCTGCGCCATCCGAAGGCGGAGGGCGACGACGACGAGGCGCCGGCCGAGACGGTGTGCGTGCAGGTGACCAACTCCTACTCGGCGGCCGCCGGCGTGAAGACCACGCCGGGCATGCCGCTGGAGCTGACCGTGGACGTGGTCGACGGGCCGTCGCAGGCGAGCGACGTGGCCTCGTTCGGGCTCGGCCGCGGCTGGTGGCTGCTCGGCGCCCTGGTGCTGACCGGCTTCCTGGCGGGTCTGCTGTGGGGCTGGCTGTCACGCTGGCGTGTCGCGGTCTGGAGGACCAACTGATGGGGATCGAAAAGGCATTGAGCAACAAGGCGCAGGACGTCCGGGCGCGGACCGGCCGGGCGCGGATCACCCGCGCGCTGGGCACGGCCCTGTTGGCGCTCGGACTCGCGGCCGCTCCGGCCGCCGCCGACTCCACGCCGTCCGCGAGCCCTTCGGAGGACGGTTCGGCGCCCACGACCGCGGGCACGTCGTTCCGTACGGCGACGGAGGTCGACCAGGGCGGGACGGCGACCGCGAGCGGCTCCGCGGGTGACTACCTGTACTGGTCGTTCCCGGCGGACGCGAAGCAGCGGCCGACGGTGCGGGCGAAGGTGAAGCTGCCCGCGGAGCACGCGGGCCAGACCTGGCAGGTCGACGTCTACGACGGTCTGCGGCGCCGCCAGGCCTGCCAGTACGGCGCGCAGACCCGCACCGCCGTCCCCGGCGCCACGTCGGTGGAGCTGGCCTGCGTCCTGCGCACGGTCCGCGCCTGGTCGGAGCCGTGGGCCGACGACCCGCTGCCCGGCACGTACTACGTCCGGCTGACCGTCGTCGGCCTGAAGACGGCCGACCTCGGTCTGCCGGTGAACGCCGAACTGCGCGTCGACTCCAAGGACATCGGCGGCGCGGCCGCGGTGGACGGCTCGCTGGCCGAGCCCCTGGTGCCGGGCATCGCCGTGACGTCGGCGGCGGAGGACGACGAGGACTCGTCGGCCTCCGCCGTGCTGTCGAGCATCGAGCCGGACGACGGCTGGTCGTCCGGCTGGTGGTCGGACCGCTGGGTGTGGACCGCGATCGGCGGTGTGCTGGCCGCGCTCGCCGGGATCGGCGGGTACGTGCTGACCCGCGGCCCCGGACGCCCGAGGCAGGTGCCGCCCGGCGCCTGACACCGCGCGCCGCATGGCGTGCGCCGCATGGCGTGCGCCGCATGGCGTGCGCCGCATGGCGTGCGCCGCATGGCGTGCGCCGCATGGCTGACGTCACTTCAGAAGGCCCGCCCCGTGCGGGCCTTCTGGTTTTCTCAGGCCTCCCGCAGTTCCTTGGCGAGGGTGCCGTCGCCGCCCACCTCGACGCGTCCGGCGCGCACGGCCTCGACCAGGCTCAGCTCGCCCTGGGCGACCGCCGTGCAGGTGCCGGTGTCCATGACGAGCCGGGCGTCGGGTTCGCCGGGGGCCTCCCCGTGGCCGTAGACGGGGCCCTCCGCCGCGCCGGCGAAGAGGTGGAAGCGGCCCTCCTCCAGCCGGACCTCCACGAGCCCTTCGCCCTCCAGCGCGCGCAGCAGGGGCAGGGCGAACCAGTGCGCGCGGATCGCGTCGGTGGGCCCGCGCTCCCCGAGTTCCGCCTGCCCCCACGCGCCGAGGGCCTGGAGCACGGGCAGCAACGCGCGCCCCCGTCCGGTGAGTTCGTAGACGTTCGCCGCGCCGGGCGGCGGCAGCCGGCGCCGGGTGGCCAGTCCGTCGCGTTCCATGTCCCGCAGCCGCGACGCGAGGACGTCCGTGCTCACGCCGGGCAGGTCGGCGTGCAGGTCGGTGTAGCGGCGCGGGCCGGCGAGCAGCTCCCGGACGATCAGCAGGGTCCAGCGGTCGCCGACGGCGTCGAGGGCGCGGGCGGCGGAACAGTACTGGTCGTAGCTTCGGCGAGGTGGCATGCGACGCAGTCTAGACATGTCGTTGGACTTTCCAAGCTCGAACTTGGTAAAACCAAGCAACACCAGATACCGGAGGGGCGCATGGAGTTCCGGCAGTCGAACAAGCTCAGCGAGGTCTGTTACGAGATCCGCGGCCCGGTCATCGAGCACGCCGACGCGCTGGAGGCGGCGGGGCACAGCGTGCTGCGCCTGAACACCGGCAACCCGGCGGTCTTCGGCTTCGAGGCGCCGGAGGAGATCCTCCAGGACATGATCCGGATGCTTCCGCAGGCCCACGGCTACACGGACTCGCGCGGCATCCTCCCGGCCCGCCGGGCGGTCGCCCAGCGCTACCAGGACCGGGGCCTGGACGTCGGCGTCGACGACGTGTGGCTCGGCAACGGCGTCTCGGAGCTGGTCTCCATGGCCGTGCAGGCGCTGGTCGAGGACGGCGACGAGATCCTGATCCCGGCCCCCGACTTCCCGCTGTGGACGGCCGTCACCACGCTCGCGGGCGGCAAGGCGGTCCACTACCTCTGCGACGAGCAGGCCGACTGGTACCCGGACCTGGACGACATGGCGTCGAAGATCACCGACCGCACCAAGGCCGTCGTCATCATCAACCCGAACAACCCCACCGGCGCGGTCTACCCGAAGGAGATCATCGAGGGCATCCTCGACCTGGCCCGCCGGCACGGCCTGATGGTCTTCGCCGACGAGATCTACGACCAGATCCTCTACGACGACGCCGTGCACCACTCGGCCGCCGCGCTCGCCCCCGACCTGGTGGTCCTGACCTTCTGCGGGCTGTCGAAGACGTACCGGGTGGCGGGCTTCCGCTCCGGCTGGCTGGTCGTGACCGGTCCGAAGCAGCACGCGAAGGACTACCTGGAGGGCCTCACCATGCTGGCCTCCATGCGCCTGTGCGCCAACGCGCCCGCCCAGTACGCCATCCAGGCCGCGCTCGGCGGCCGGCAGTCCGTCCGCGAGCTGACCGCGCCGGGCGGCAGGCTGCGCGAGCAGCGCGACGTCGCCTGGGAGAAGCTCAACGAGATCCCCGGGGTGTCCTGCGTGAAGCCCAAGGGCGCCCTGTACGCGTTCCCGCGCATCGACCCCGAGGTGCACCCGATCCACGACGACGAGAGGTTCGTCCTGGACCTGCTGCTGCGCGAGAAGATCCAGGTCGTCCAGGGAACCGGCTTCAACTGGCCCACCCCGGACCACTTCCGCATCCTCACCCTCCCGCACGCGGAGGACCTGGAGGCGGCGATCGGGCGGATCGGGCGTTTCCTGAGCGGGTACCGGCAGTAGCGGCAGGGGCCGGCGGCCGGCGGAGCGCGACGCCCGGGGCCACCGGCCCGCGGTGGCCCCGGCGACCCACTGCGGTCCTGGTTGCCCAGGTGGCCCCGGTGGTCCGACAGTCCGGCGCCCCGCGGTGCGGGGCACCGGCGCACGCCTGTGCGACTCTGTGCGGCATGGGTGATCTCTTCCTGGTCCGGCACGGCGAGACCGCGTGGTCGCGCTCCGGCCGGCACACCGGACTGACGGACGTCCCGCTCACCGAACACGGCCGGGACGAGGCGCGGCGCCTGGTGCCGCTCATCCGGTCGCACCGGATCGGCGCGGCGTTCTCCAGCCCGCTCCAGCGGGCGCGGGAGACCGCGGAACTGATCGGGCTGCACGAGGTGCAGGTCGACGCGGACCTGAAGGAGTGGGACTACGGCGGGTACGAGGGCGTCACGACCGTCGAGATCCAGCGGGACCGGCCGGGCTGGTTCCTGTTCACCGACGGTGTGGCGCCCGGCCCGGCGGCGCACCCCGGCGAGACGCCGGAGCAGGTCGGGGAGCGGGCCGACCGGGTGCTGGCGATGGCGGACGCGGCGCTCGCCAACACGGAGGGGTGCGTGGTGCTGGTGGCGCACGGGCACTTCCTGCGGGTGCTCACGGCCCGCCGGCTCGGCCTGCCGCCGTCGCAGGGCGCCCTGTTCCAGCTGGCGACCGGGGCGCTGTGCCGGCTGGGCACGGAGCACGGCCGGCACGTGATCGCGGGGTGGAACATCCGGCCGGGGGCCTGAGGGCCGGAACGCCGGTGACCGGGGGGGCCGGAACGCCGGTGACCCGGGCGCCGGAACGCCGGTGGCCGGGGCGGGTTGTCGGTGCCCGGCCGTAGCCTTCACGGCGAGGGGCGGACGTACCGCCGCCCGGGGAGGGAGCACGCCGTGACACGACCGCCGACCGCCGCCCAGCGGCGTGTCATCGACGCCGCCGATCCCGCCACCGGACGCCTGCGGGGCACGCCGGCCCAACTGGCCGCGCTGGTCGGGCGGGGGCTCGCCTTCCGGCACCCGCGCCCGCCGCACGACCACTTCCTCACCCCGGCCGGGCACCGGATCCGGGAGGCGGACCCCGGAGCCGGGCAGACAGCGCCCGGAGCCGGGCGGACGGAACCCGGGCGGGCCGGTCCGCCCGCCGCGAGCGGGGTGTTCGCCGCGCGGGCGGGCGGCGAGGACCCGCCTCCGGGAACCGGTCCCGCCCGGCTCCGCGAGGTGCGCGGCGCCTGGGAGGGCATGCTGGAGCTGCGCAGGATGACCAACACCGACGGGGCGACCGACCGGCCCTGCGACTGGGAGCGCTCGCACCTGGTGCGGGCCGCCGCGCTCGCCCTGGAGGCCGCCGGACACCGTCCGGCCGGCGCGGACCCCGGGGACGGCGGCTACCGGGTACGGGAGACCCCGCAGCCGGAGGCGGTCGCCGTGTACGAGCCGGACGGCGAGGCACTGCGGGCGTGCGCGGCCACGCTGGAGAGGGCCGGCTGGCAGGTCGGGGAGTACACGGAGCCGAGGACACGGACACGCCACCTGCTGGCCTCCCCGCGCCGGGTGTGAGGGCACGCCGGGACCGGCGCGACCGGACGGCGAGCCGGCGCGGGGTGAGGGAGAGGCGGCGAGCGCGCCGTTCTCCGTACGGGTGACCGTGCGCGGGCACGGGACCGGCGCGCGGGACCGGCGCGGGGCCGCGGTCGCCCGGCAGCGCGGACTCGCGCCGAACCCGGGGGGCGCTTTCCGCGAACCGGCGGAACGCCCGGGCCCGTTCACGGTCCGGTCCGGCTTTCACCGGTGAAAGTTTCCGCCCTCCAGGTTCGGATCCGCAGGTCAACCACCCCTTTGGTGGACTAGACCACAGAGGAGAGCAAGCGCTCTTTACACGCGTAGACCCACCGTGCGTAACTTATGACGCGCGCACGTCAATGACAGGTACTGCCGGGTGACGACGGCCGACGTCACCTCCCTCGTTCCCCCTCACCCGCCTCGAGGAGGCAGCCATGTTCACTCTCCCCCGTCGCGTGACCGGCACGGTCAGACGGACGGCCACCGCGCTCGGCGTCCTGGGGGCCGCCCTCGCCCTCACCGCCACCACCGCCGGCGGCGCGACCGCCGCACCCCAGCCGTCGAAGGACCCCGTCGAGGTGCGGCAGGGCCAGGCCTACATGGGCGTGGGCGCCCGCGTCCACGGGGGCGCCCCGGCCCAGGCCCCGTCGCCGGGCACCCTGGCCGCGACCGACGGCGTCCAGGGCATCGACGTCTCGAACTGGCAGGGCGCCATCAACTGGACCTCGGTGCGCAACGCGGGCGTCCAGTTCGCCTGGATGAAGGCGACCGAGGGCACCTCCTTCAAGGACGCGAGCTTCAACACCAACTACCCCGCCGCCTACTACGCGGGCGTGATCCGCGGCGCGTACCACTTCGCCCGCCCCGACCTCTCCGGCGGCGCCACCCAGGCGAACTACTTCGTCGACAACGGCGGCGGCTGGTCCCGGGACAACATGACCCTGCCGGGCGTCCTGGACATCGAGCACAACCCGTACGGGTCGATGTGCTACGGCCTGTCCACCACGCAGATGCGCCTCTGGATCGACGGCTTCTACAACGCCTACAAGTCGCGCACCGGCCGTGACGTGGTCATCTACACGACGGCGAGCTGGTGGAACACCTGCACCGGCTACTGGTCCGGCATGTACAGCAAGAGCCCGCTGTGGGTGGCGCACTGGAACACCGCCGCCCCCACCGTCCCGAGCGGCTTCCCCACCTGGACGGTGTGGCAGTACACCGCCAGCGGTTCGGTCAGCGGCGTCTCCGGCGGCGTGGACCGCGACCAGTTCAACGGCACCCGCGACCGGCTGCTGGCGCTCGCCAACAACACGTGACGCGGTAGACGCGGGTCCCACCCGCCGATCCCCCTCCGCCGATCCCCCTCGGCAGACGTTCATGGTGTGGAGCCGACGGCCGCCGGGCGTCGGCTCCACCGCTCCCTCCCCGTCTCCCCCCTCCTCCGAGGAGTGACCGTGAACCCCGACCACGCCCTGCGGCGCCGCCTCCTGCTCTCCGGGGCAGCCGGACTGATCGCGGCGACCGCCCTCCCGGGCACCGCCCACGCCCGGACCGCCGCCGTCGAGCCGGACATCGACGGCACCGCCGTCTGGGGGGCGCGCCCGCCCCAGGCGGCCGTCCGCACCCTCCAGTACCGGCCGAGCAGGATCATCGTGCATCACACCGTGAGCGCGAACACCACCGACTTCTCCCGGGCCCAGGCGCACCGTCACGCGCACTGGGTGCAGGACCTGCACATGGACAAGAACGGGTGGGCCGACACCGGCTACCACTTCCTGGTCAGCCGGGGCGGCTGGATCACCGAGGGCCGGCACGGCAGCCTCGGCACCCTGGCCGGCGGGTCCTCCTTCCCGCTCGGCACCCACACCTCCGGGCAGAACGGCTACGCCATCGGGATCGCCTGCGAGGGCGCGTACCACGACGGCGCGGTGCCGACCGACGCCCAGTGGGACGTCCTGGTGGCGCTGTGCGCGTACACGTGCTCCCGGTACGGGATCCCCCCGGCGCAGATCTACGGGCACAAGGACTTCGGCGACACCCTCTGTCCGGGCGTGCTCCACGACATGCTGCCCCGGCTGCGGGAGGAGGTGGCGGCCGCCCGGGCCGCGTAGCGGGCGCGCCGGGCGGGCACAGGGTGCGGGGCCCGGGGCGCGGGGTGACCGTTCCGGGGCAAGCGCGTCCGCGCGTGCGCCCCGGCCCCGGCCGCCGTGGCCCCCGCACGGCCGCCGTGCTCCTTGCGGGATCGGCGGTCGGCGGCCCGGGAGCCGTCCCTCCCGGCCGGGGTCCCGGCGGGTCAGCCCCGGGCGGCGATCCGGGCCAGCCGCCGGGCCTCCTCGCGCGTGGCGCGGGCGATCGCGTCCTCGTCGGCGGTGAGCAGCCGGCCGTCCTCGACGATCTGACGGCCGTTCACGAAGGAGGCGGTGACCGGGGCCGGCGCGCCGAGGACCAGCGCGGTCACCGGGTCGGCGATGGAGGCGTGGGCGAGGGTGTCCATCCTCCACAGCACCAGGTCGGCGAGCTTGCCCGGTTCCAGCGAGCCGATCTGGTCCGCCCGGCCGAGGACCCGGGCGCCGCCGGAGGTGCCGAGGCGCAGCGCCTGACGGGCGTTCAGGGCGGCCTCGCGGTGGGCGCCGAGGCGGTTGATCAGGAGGGCGTTGCGCAGTTCGGTGTGGAGTTCGCCGGACTCGTTGGACGCCGTGCCGTCGACGCCGAGGCCGACCGGGACACCGGCCGCGAGCATGTCCGGCACCCGTGCGATCCCGGCCGCCAGGCGGGCGTTGGAGGACGGGCAGTGGGCGACACCGGTCCCCGTGCGGGCGAAGGCGTCGATGTCGGAGTCGTTCATGTGGACGCAGTGCGCCATCCACACGTCCTCGCCGAGCCAGCCGGTGGACGCGAAGTAGTCGGTGGGGCCCATGCCGAACAGCTCGTGGCAGAACTTCTCCTCCTCGACCGTCTCGGAGCCGTGGGTGTGCAGCCGCACGCCGAGCCGGCGGGCCAGTCCGGCGCCGTCCCGCATGAGGTCGGTGGAGACGGAGAAGGGCGAGCAGGGGGCGACGGCGACCTGGGTCATCGCGTCGAAGGAGGGGTCGTGGTGCCGCCGCACGGTCTCCTCGGTGGCGGCGAGCGCGCCGTCCAGGGTCTCGACGGCGAAGTCCGGGGGCAGACCGCCGTCCTTCTCGCCGCGGTCCATGGAGCCGCGGGCGAGGGTGAAGCGCACCCCCATGTCGCGGGCGGCCCCGATGATCGCGCCGGACAGGTCGCCGGAGCCCCGCGGGAAGACGTAGTGGTGGTCCATGGCGGTGGTGACACCGCCGCGGGCCATCATCGCGAGGGAGCCCTGCGCGGCGGCGCGGACCATCGGCTCGTCGATGCGCGCCCAGGTGGGGTAGAGCGCGACCAGCCAGTCGAACAGGTTGTGGTCCGTGGCCAGGCCGCGGGTGATCCACTGGTAGAAGTGGTGGTGGGTGTTGACCAGGCCGGGAGTCACCAGGTGCCCGGTGGCGTCGATGCGGCGGGCGACGTCCTCCAGGCCGTCCGGGGCCGGACCCGCGCCGACCGCCTCGATGCGGTTGCCGGCGATGACGACGTGTCCGTTCGCGTGCTCGGTGTCGTGGGCGTCGACGGTCGCGATCGCGCAGTTCTCGATGACGGTGCGCCGGTCTGCTGCCATGGTGCGTCCTTTGCGGTGAGGGGGGAGACGGAGGGGCCGGAGGGATCGTCCCCCACCGGTGAGCGTCTCCTGCCGGTGAGCGTTCCCCGCCGGTGACCGTCCCCCCGGCCACGGGTGCCGCGGTGGGGGTGTCAGAGGCGGGTGAGGTCCACCGGGATGCGGGCCTCGCAGCCGTCCCGCAGGACGGTCGCCTCGATGAGGCCGTAGGGCCGGTCGGCGGCGAGGTACACGGCCCCGTCGGCGGTGTCGTTCTCCAGCCCGAACGGCTCCAGGTCCACGAGGAAGTGGTGCTTGTTCGGGAGGGAGAAGCGGACCTCGTCGATCTCGTCGCGGTGCTCGATGATCCGCGAACCCATCTGGTACAGCGTCTGCTGGAGCGAGCGGGAGTAGGTCTCGGCGAACGCCTCGAGCAGGTGCGTCCTCGTCCGCTCGTAGGACTCGTCCCAGTCCGGCATCTCCCGTGCGTCGTCGGTCCAGTTGAACCGCCAGCGGGCGGACACCTCGGTGGCGAGGACGCGGTCGGAGGTCTCGGGGAGCGTCGTGTACTCGTCCTTGACGTAGCCCCGGAACTCGGAGTCGGTGGAGTTCATCACCACCAGGTCCCTCAGACCGGAGACGACCTCCCACGACGAACCGTCGAACGTCGTCTGCGTGAGGCGGGTCTCCTGGCCCCGGCGGACGAAGGAGTGCTTGCCGCCGGGGGTCCCGATCCGCTCCCAGGCGTACTCCTCCACGCGTATGCGGGCCCGGTGGATGGGCTCCTGCGAGGTGACGAAGTGGCGGGCGAGGTGGATGCCGAACTGCTCGGCGGACTCGACGCCGTGTTCCCTGGCGAACGCGTACACCGTGTTCTTCATGGTGTCGGTCGGCAGCACGTGGGCGTTCGAGCCGGAGTGGTGGACCTCGTCCATGTCGCCGCTCAGCGACACCGAGACGCTGAGGTCCTTGATGTGGTGGGTGTCGCCGTCCCGCGTGATCCTGACGACCCGGTTCTCGGCCTTGCCGTACTGGTTCTGTCCCAGAAGGGTGGGCATGGAGCTAACTCCCTCGGTAGACGGAGTAGCCGAACGGGCTGAGCAGCAGCGGTACGTGGTGGTGCTCGCCCGGCACGACGGCGAACGTGACCGCCACCTCCGGGAAGAACACGTCCGGCCCGCCGTCCCGGTTCGCGGGGTCGTCCCGCCGCGCGTCGGCTTGTCTCCTCGCGGTTCTCCCCAGGTACGGCTCCACGGCGAAGTCGAGCCGTACGTGGGTGGTTCCCGCCGGCAGGGGCGGGAGGTCCTTGCACCGGCCGTCCGCGTCGGTCGCGGAACCGCCGAGCGCCCTCCAGTCCGCGTCCCGGCCCGGGCGGGCCGAGAGGTGGACGGCGACGCCCTCCGCGGGGCGGCCGGTGCTGGTGTCCAGGACGTGCGTGGACACGGAGGCGGTGGTGCCGGTCCTGGTGTTGACGCTGGTGCTCATGGTGTCGGACGTGTCTCCTCGGTCGTCCCGGCCGTCCCGGTGGTCCCGGTGGTCCTGGTCGTCCTCGACGAGTCGGGCCAGGCGGATGCGGTTGATCCTGCCCAGTTCGGCGCGGACGATCTCCCGTTCGCGTTCCGGCGTGTTGCCGAGCCGTTCCCGCACGGCGTCGCGCATCTGCTCGCCGGTGCGGCCGGTCGCGCAGATCAGGAAGACGTGGCCGAACCTCTCCTGGTAGGCCAGGTTCAGTTCGAGCATCTGCGCCTTCAGCTCCTCGGAGGCACCGGCCATGCCGCGCTGCTCGCGGGCGGAGGCCGGGTCGCCGGGCCGGGGCCGGCCGATGGGCGGGTGCCCGGCCATCGCCTCGTCCAGGTCCGCGGCGCTCAGGCGGGCCGTGGCGGCGTCGCCCGCGGCGTACAGCTCCTCGGCCGTGGCGTAGGGGCGGGCCGCCAGCAACTGCTCGGCCCAGGTGGTGCAGGCGCAGGCCTCGTGGAGCGCGGCGCGGGCCGCGGACTCCTCCAGGGCGTTGAACCGGGCCAGCCCCGGGGGCGGGGAAGTCGACGTCACGGGAGCCTCCGTGGCCGCGAACGGCCGTCGCGCCGAACGGCCGTGGTGCCGAAGGGACTGTCGTCAGCTAACGCCCACCCGCGACACCGCGTCAACACTTTGTTGAAAATTCCGGGTTACGGAACCCGGAGCCCCCACGGGCCGACGGCTTCCGCTCAGTCGCCCTTCTCGCGGTTGAGGTAGTTGTAGACGGTGAAGCGGCTCACCCCGAGTGCGCCGGCCACGGTCTCCACGCCGTGCCGCACCGCGAAGGCGCCGCGCACCTCCAGCGTCCGCACGATCTCCTGCTTGGCCCTGCGGTCCAGACCGGCGAGGGGCCTGCCCTCCTTGCGCTCCATCGCGGCCAGGATGTGGTCGAGGGAGTCGGCGAGCTGCGGCAGCCGTACGGCGACGGCGTCCGCGCCCTCCCAGGACAGCACGACGTCGTCGGGGCCGGCCTCGTCCGGCGGGACCAGCTCCCCGCCCATGGCGTCGACCAGCGGTCTCACGGCGGCGACGAAGGACTCCCGCCCGGTCACTCGTCCTCCCCGAGCACGTTGACCTGGAGGGAGACCCGGGTGGCACCGGCTTCCAGGGTCCTGCGGAGCAGGGCGTCGACCGCGCCGAGCACGGAGTCGGCGCCGCCCTCCACGGTGTTGCCGAAGGGGCCGACGTCCACGGCGTCCAGGTCGGCCGCCTCGACGACCTCCCGGGCGACCAGCGCGTGCGCGGGCGCCTCGTCGAGATCGAAGGGCTCGGTGGTGAACTCGACCCTCAGCCGCACGCGCCCCACACCTCTCCGACCTGCCCGAGCTGCGCTCTTCCCGACGTCCGGCGCCCTGGAGGGCGGCCTCGACGCGGCCTGCCGGCATCCGGACGGATCACCGGCCCGGCCCCCGGACCCCGACCTTAACCGACCGGCGGGCCGGCCGTGCAGGCGCCCGGGAAGGACGGTTTCCCCCACCCTGCCCACCGCGACGCGGAGACCTCCCGGGAGCGGGTGCCCGGCCCCCGCCGGTGTCCGGCGTGCGGACGGGGCGCGCCCGCAGGAGTCTGAGGGCATGGGCAATCCGACGCAGCATCCGCACATCGTGGTCCATCCGCCGGCGCTGGACGGCTCCCGCCGGGTCACCGAGGGCGACACCACCCTGGGGATCGCCACGCACCTCGACGACGTCGTCGAGATCCTCCGCCTCGCCGACCTGGACCGCGTCGAGGTGGAGGAGAGCGACCTCGTCGAATGGCAGGGCGGCGGCCCCGACGACTGGCCCGGACTGTCGGAGCACCACGGGCAGCAGCAGGCGTAGGCCGGGTACGACAACCTCAAATCAACCTCTGAACATGGTCCGGCGGGCTTCACCCGTGGCCGGGCGCGGGCACATCGTGGTCACGCGGGGCCCGTCGGCACGGGGGCGGCGGGCCCCGCCCCAGGGGGTCGCCATGGACACGGGCAGGGGCACACCGGCCGGGATCCGGCCGTACGAGGTCGCGCTGCTGCGGGGCGGTCCCCGCGCCGCCGTCACGGTGGCCGTGGTCGCCCTGCACCTGCGGGGCGCCGTCGAGGCGGGCCGGCCCGGCGAACTGCGGGCCTCGGAAGCGTCCTCCGGGGCCGCCGGGCAGGCCCCGCCCGCCCCCTCTCCTCTCCCGCAGCTCGCCGAGGCCGTCCGCACGGCGCTGGCCCGTCCCGCGGGGCTCCCCCGGGTGCGGGAGCACGCCGACGTCCGGGCCGCCCTCGCCGGGCTGCGCGCCGGCCTGCGGTCCGCGGGCCTGCTGCGGGCCCTGCCGCCGCACCGCACCGGGGCCGCGCGCCGGGTGCTGGACGCCCTGTCCGCCGATCATCCCCTGCCCGCGCGTCGCAAGGGCCTGTCCGAGGCGGACGTGCTGATGGCGGTGGCCCTGTACGGGGAACCGGCCCTGCGGGTCCTCGTGCCGAGGTTCGCCCTGCGGGCCGGGTTGATCGCACGGGTCGGGGTGAGCGAGAGCAGGGGCTTCCACGCGCGGTCCCCTCGGGGCGGCGGCACCGGCGGGACCGCCTACCACTGCGGAAGCGGCGGGGGCGGCCCGGACTGAGCACGCGGAGGGGGCCGCGAGGGGGCGGCCCCCGGGCGGGTCGCCCCTCCCCCGCGACGCGTGCCGGCTCGTGCCCGACGCCCCGCGTCCCGACGCGTCCGGTCAGTGCCGGCCTTCGGCGTCCGGACCGGACGCGTCGGCGCGGGCCGCGCCCGCGTCCTCCCCGGACTCCGGCCCGACGCGGAAGTCCGTGCCGGACCGGGGCCGCGCCCGACGGATACGGCGTCACCCGCCGCCGTACTCGTGCCGCAGTTCCACCTTGCGCACCTTCCCCGACACCGTCATCGGGAAGGAGTCCAGCACCTGGAGCCGGCTCGGGATCTTGTAGTGCGCCAGCCTGCCCTCGCAGTGGGCGCGCACCTCCTCCAGGGTCGGCGGCGCGGCGGCGTCGTGCGGGATCACGCAGGCCAGCACCTCCTCGCCGTACTTCTCGTGCGGTACGCCGACGACCTGGACGTCCCTGATCTTCGGGTGGCCGTGGAGGAACTCCTCGACCTCGCGCGGGTAGATGTTCTCGCCACCGCGGATGATCATGTCCTTGATGCGGCCGACGATCTCGACGTACCCGTCCTCCCGCATGTGCGCCAGGTCGCCGGTGTGCATCCAGCGGCCGGGGTCGATGGCCTCCGCGGTCCTCTCGGGCTCGTTCCAGTAGCCGAGCATCACGCTGTACCCGCGGGTGCACAGCTCACCGGCGGTGCCGCGCGGCAGGGTCACGCCGGTGACCGGGTCGACGACCTTGACCTCGATGTGCGGGAGCACGCGGCCGACGGTGCCGGTGCGGTGCTCCAGGTCGTCGTCGCGGCGGGTCTGGAGGGAGACCGGGGACGTCTCGGTCATGCCGTAGCAGATGGAGACCTCCGCCATGTGCATCTCGGCGACCACCCGCTTCATCACCTCCACCGGGCAGGGCGAGCCCGCCATGATGCCGGTGCGCAGCGAGGAGAGGTCGTAGGCCGCGAAGTCGGGCAGGTTCAGCTCCGCGATGAACATGGTCGGGACGCCGTACAGGGAGGTGCACCTCTCCCGCTGGACGGCCTCCAGGGTCGCCTTCGGGTCGAAGGACGGCGCCGGGATCACCACGCAGGCGCCGTGCGAGGTGGCCGCGAGATTTCCCATCACCATGCCGAAACAGTGATAGAACGGGACCGGGACGCAGACCCGGTCCCGCTCGCTGTACCCGATCATCTCCCCGACGAAGTAACCGTTGTTGAGGATGTTGTGGTGGGAGAGGGTCGCCCCCTTGGGGAAGCCCGTGGTGCCCGAGGTGTACTGGATGTTGATCGGGTCGTCGCACGACAACTCGTCCGCCCTGGCGCGCAGTTCCCCGGGCCGGACCGCGGACGCGCGGTCCAGCAGGGTGTCCCAGTCCGGCTCCCCGAAGAACACCGCCTCCCGCAGCTGCGGGCACCTGCCGCGCACCTGGTCGACCATCGCCCGGTAGTCACTGCCCTTATGGCGGACGGAGGCGAACAGCAGGGAGACGCCGGCCTGTCCGAGGACGTACTCGACCTCGTGCGTGCGGTAGGCCGGGTTGATGTTCACCATGATCGCGCCGACGCGGGCGGTGGCGTACTGGACGAGCACCCACTCGGGGCAGTTGACCGCCCAGACGCCCACCCGGTCCCCCTTGGCGACCCCGCTCGCCAGCAGCGCGCACGCCAGCCGGTCGACGTCCGCCGCGAACTCGGCGTAGGTCCAGCGCCGGCCGGAGGGCACGTCGACCAGCGCCTCGCGCTCCGGCCAGGCGGCGACGGTCCGGTCCAGGTCGGCGCCGATCGTGTCGCCGAGCAGCGCCGTGGCGCTCGTGCCGTGGCTGTACGACGCCCCGGTCACCGGAAGTCCTCCTCGCGGTACTCGTCCGCCGACCCGCCGGCCGTCGCCTCGCGCAGCTCGATGCGGCGGATCTTGCCGGAGACGGTCTTGGGCAGCGGCGCGAACTCCAGGCGGCGGACGCGCTTGTAGGGCGCGAGGGTCTCGCGGGAGTGCTCGAAGAGGACCTTCGCGGTGTCGGGGCCGGGCTCCCAGCCCTCGGCCAGGACGACGTACGCCTTGGGCACGGCCAGCCGCAGCTCGTCCGGGGCGGGGACCACGGCCGCCTCGGCGACGGCCTCGTGCTCCAGCAGCGCGCTCTCCAGCTCGAAGGGGCTGATCTTGTAGTCGGACGCCTTGAAGACGTCGTCGCCGCGCCCGACGTAGGTGATGTAGCCGTTCTCGTCGCGTTCCCCGATGTCGCCGGTGCGGTAGTAGCCGCCCGCCATCGCCTCCGCCGTGCGGTCGGCGTCGCCGTGGTAGCCGGCCATCAGGCCGACCGGCCGGGCCGACAGGTCGAGCGCGATCTCGCCCTCGGTGACGCCGGGCGCGCCGGACACCGGGTCGAGCAGCTCGACGCGGTAGCCGGGGCTCGGGCGGCCCATCGAACCGGTCTTCAGCGCCTGGCCGGGGCTGTTGGCGATCTGCACGGCCGTCTCCGTCTGGCCGAAGCCGTCCCGGATCGTCACGCCCCAGGCCCGCCGGACCTGCTCGATGACCTCGGGGTTCAGGGGCTCGCCCGCCGCCACGGCCTCGCGCGGCGGGGTGCGCAGCTGGGTGAGGTCGGCCTGGATGAGCATGCGCCACACGGTCGGCGGGGCGCAGAAGGTCGTCACCCCCGCACGGTCCATCTCCGCCATCAGCCGGGCCGGGTCGAAGCGCGTGTAGTTGTGGATGAAGACGGTGGCCTCGGCGTTCCACGGCGCGAAGAGGTTCGACCAGGCGTGCTTGGCCCATCCGGGTGAGGAGATGTTCAGGTGCACGTCGCCGGGCCGGAGACCGATCCAGTACATGGTCGCCAGGTGCCCGATCGGGTACGACACGTGCGTGTGCTCGACCAGCTTGGGGCGGGCCGTCGTGCCGGAGGTGAAGTACAGCATCAGCGGGTCGCCGGCGAGGGTCGGCCCGTCGGGCAGGAACTCGGCGGAGGCCTGGTACGCGTCCTCGTACCGCTGCCAGCCCTCGGGCACGCCGCCGACGGCGATGCGGGTGTAGCCGCCGGGCACGTCGTCGAACTTGCCGGCGTCCTCGGCGCGCACCACGACGTGGCGGACCCGGCCGCGTTCGACGCGGTCGCGCAGGTCGGCGGGGCCGAGCAGCGGTGTCGCCGGGACGACCACCGCGCGCAGCTTGATCGCGGCGAGCGCCGTCTCCCACAGTTCGGCCTGGTTGCCGAGCATGACGAGGATCCGGTCCTCGGCGCCGACGCCGCGCTCGCGCAGCAGGTTGGCGACGCGGTCGGAGCGCTCGGACAGCTCGGCGAAGGAGAGGCGGACCTCGGAGCCGTCCTCCTCCACGATGTGCAGCGCGGTGCGGTCGTTGCCCTCCGCGATGACGTCGAACCAGTCCAGGGCCCAGTTGAAGTGCTCGGGCCGGGGCCATTCGAAGCCCTCGTACGCGGTCTCGTAGTCCTCTCGGTGTTCCAGCAGGAAGTCCCGTGCCCTGCGGAACTGCTCCGTCGCCGTCGTCATCTGTCCTCCTGGTTGCCGGACCATTGCCGGGCGGCTCTCTGCCATCGTGTAATCCGTGATACAGGTCTCACCACCCCCGAACGGGGGGCACCGCGGCGAACCGCCGCGGAGAAGGGCGGGCAGGTGACAGCGGCGGACACGGCCGGGGTGATGGAGATGCGCGGCGCGCTGGCGCGGCTGCGGCGGGCGACGGGGCTGCCCGTCGCCTTCGGCGGGCTCGTCGAGCAGGGGCACCGGCGGATGCGCATCAGCGAGCTGAGCGGCGCGGCCACCCCGGCGCTGCGCGGGCTCGCGGTGACCTCGGGCAACGGCCTCGGCGGGAAGGCGGTCGCCCTGGGCCGTCCGTGCGCCGTGACCGACTACTCCCTCTCCCGGCAGATCAGCCACGAGTACGACACGGCGGTCGCCGAGGAGGGCCTGCGCTCGGTCCTCGCGGTCCCCGTGGTCGTACGCCGCCGGGTGCGCGGTGTCCTGTACGGCGCGCTGCGCACGGCCCAGCCGCTGGGCGACCGCACGCTGAACGCGGCCGTCGACGTGGCGCGGGACGTCGAGCAGACCCTGGCGGTCGGGGACGAGGCCCGGGACCTGCTGGCGGCGGCCCGCCCGGAGCCCCGGGCCGGGTCGGCGGCGGGCTGGGAGCAGGTGCGGGAGGCCCATGCCTGCCTGCGCGCCCTCGCCCCGCGCATCACCGACCCGGCGCTGCGCGCGGAGCTCCTGCAGGCCTGCGGGCTGCTCACCCGGGGCACGGCGCCGACGGGGGTCGCCCTGGCGCCCCGCGAGCTGGACGTGCTGGCGCACGTGGCGGCGGGCGCCACCAACCGGGCGGCCGCCGAGCGGCTGGGCCTGCGCCCGGAGACGGTCAAGGGCTATCTCGGATCCGCGATGCGGAAGCTGGGCGCCCACACCCGCGGAGAGGCGGTGGTCGCGGCACGCAGGGCGGGGCTGCTGCCGTAGCGGCGGCGGGAACGGCACCGGGACGTCCGGGGCGGTGCGGGGTGGGAGCGCTCCCGGAGCGGGCCGGTGCGGGAACGCAAGGATCAAGCCAGGGAGGGGTCGGGGTGACAAGTGTTCATTCAAACGTCACATCGGTGAATTTCCACATGCTCAAGTTGTTATCTCCCTCACGACGCCGTCCTTCCGGATTTCAAAGAGACGTTGCCTAGAATTCGGTCGGACACGACACTCGGGAGGGAGCGGTGACCGTGCGACGGGACTTCAAGGAGCCTGCCAGATGCCGCCCCGACCTGGTCATCGGCAGGGACGAGCTGTTCGCCTCCGCCCGTGAGCAGCTGACCCGCGGCGGCAGTGTGCTGCTGCACGGCCCGGCCGGAATAGGAAAGTCGACCGTGCTGCGGGCATTGGCCGCGGATTACGGCGACGCGGCCCGCACCGTCCTGCGCTGTTCGGCCACCGAGTCCGAAAGTCACCTCCCCTTCCTGGCCCTGGCCGACCTGTTCGGTCTGGTCCTGGACGAGGTGGCCGACAAGCTGCCCTCCGCCCAGCGCACCGCCCTGGAGTCGGCGCTGACCGGCCGGGGCGAGTCGACGCTGCAACGCGACGGCCTCGCCCTGCGCCTGGCCGTGCTCTCGGCACTGCGCGCCCTCGCCGCCACCGGGCCCGTGCTGCTCGTCGCCGACGACATGCAGTGGCTCGACTCCGCGAGCGCCGAACTCCTCGGCTTCGCCGCCCGCCGCCTCGGCGACACCCCCGTCCAGCTGCTCTGCGCGGTCCGGACCGAGGGGCAGGAGTACGACCGGCACCTGCGCGCGTCCCCGCCCGACACCCTCGCCGTCCGCCTGAACGCCCTCTCGCGCACCCAGGTCTCCGCGCTGCTCGACCACCGCGGCTACACCGACCTGCCCCGTTCGACGGTCCGCGAGATCCACCGCACCAGCGGCGGCAACCCCCTGTTCGCCCTGGAGCTGGGCCGCGCCCTCGGCGAGAACCCGGTCCCGCCGCGTCCAGGCGAGCCGCTGCCCGTGCCGACCTCGCTGCGCGCCCTGGTGCTCAGCCGGCTCGACATGCTCTCGGACGAGGCGCGCCGCACCCTGCTGGTGGCCAGCGCGGGCGCCCGTCCCACGCTGGCGCTGCTGCACGCGGCCGGCCGCGAGAACGCCGAGGCGGAGACCGCGCAGGCCGCCGCGCTCGGCCTGCTGGCCACGGAGCCGGAAGGGCCGGCCGTGCGCTTCGCGCATCCGCTGATCTCGGCGGCGCTGTACGCGGAGGCGCCCGCGCAGGAGCGGCGGGCCGCGCACACCGCGCTGTCCACGGCCGCCTCCGACCCGATCGAGCGGGCCCGGCACCTGGCGCTGTCGACCACCGGCACCGACCCCGAGGTCGCCGCCCGGCTGTCGGAGGCCGCCGCGCTGGCCCGGGACCGGGGGGCGCCCTCGGTGGCGGCCTCGCTCGGGCTGCTCGCGGCCCGGCACACTCCCGCGGACGGCGGGCCGTCCCCGGACGAGCGGCGGCTGGAGGCCGCCGAGGACGCGATCATCGCCGGCGAGGTGGACCTCGCCCGGGACATCGCCCGCGAGGTGCTGACGCGGGCGACGGCGCCCGCCGAGCGGGTGCGGGCCTGGATGGTGGTGATCGAGGCGGCCGGGCAGGCGCTCGGTGACGTCGACGCCGTCTACCCGCAGGTGCTCGCCGACGCGGGCGACGACCCCGTGCTGCTCGCGCAGGTCCACTACCAGCTGGCCTGGCGCGGTCTGGTGGTGCAGGGGGACTTCGCGGAGGCCCGGGAGCAGGCGGCGCACGCCGCGGAGCTGGCCGCGCGCGGCGCCGACCGGCGCAGCGAGCTGATGGCGCTGGCCCTCCAGGCCTCGACGGAGACGCTCATGGGTCACCCGGACGCGCCCGTGACGATCAAGCGGGCGCTGAAGGAGCCTCAGGACCCGTACGTGGCGTGCCATCACAACGGGCCGGGCGCGGCCAGGTTCCGCTGGCTGCTGATGAGCGACCAGCTGTCCGAGGCCCGTTCGACGATCACGGCGTTGCTGCGCGAGGTGCGCCGGCGCGGCATGGTCGAGAGCGAGGTGCACTTCCAGCGTCTGCTCGCGGAGACCGAACTGCGCTCCGGGCACTGCGGACGGGCCCTGGACCTGGCCCGCGAGAGTCTGCGGCTGGCCCGCGACTCGGGGATCGGCCTGGGCGCCTCCGCGATGCTCGCCTCCCTCGCCGAGGCGGCCGGCGGTGAGGCGGGCCGCGCGTTGGAACTGGCCCGGGAGGCCACGGGCCGCGCCGAGGAGGACGGCGACCAGATGTACCTGTCGCGGGCCCTGGCCGCCCTCGGGCACGCCCAGTCGGTCGCCGGGGACGCCGCGGGCGCGGTGGCCTCGCTGCGCCGGGTGCGGGAACTGGAGGCGGGGCTCGGCATCAACGACCCGGCCCGCGGCCGCTGGCAGGGCGACCTCGCCGAGGCGCTGGTGCGGGTGGGCGAGCCGGGTGAGGCGCAGGAACTCGTCGACGCCACGCGCGAGGACGCGCTGCGGCTGGGCCGCGAGAGCATCCTGGTGGAGCTGGACCGGGCGGAGGCGCTGGTGCGGGCCGCGCAGGGCGACCGGGAGGGCGCGCTGGCCCGTCTGACGTCCGTTCAGGACCGGTTCGCCAAGCTCGGGTACGGGCTGGAGGAGGCGCGGGCGGCGTTCGCCGTGGCCCGGCTGCGCACCCGGCGGCCGGGTCCGACGTCGTACGACGAGGCGGCGCGGCTGTTCCGGCGGTGCCGGGCGCTGCCGTGGCTGCGGCAGGTGGAGGCGGCGGCCGCCGAGGAGCCGGCCGGGCAGTCCGTCGTGCCGGCGCCGGCGCCCGCGTTCGACGTGCTGGAGGGGCTGGCGTCGATGGAGCGTCAGGTCGCCGCGCTGGTGATGGAGGGCGCCACCAACCGGGAGATAGCCGCGCGGCTGTTCATCAGCGTGAAGACCGTGGAGGCGACCCTGACCCGGGTCTACCGCAAGCTGGGGATCCGCTCGCGGGTGGACATCGTCCGGCTGGCGGCGGGGCACCACGCGAAGTGAGGGCCGCGCGGGTCCACCGGCCGCGCGGGTCCACTGATGGCACGGGTCCACGGACCCTCGGGTCCACGGGCCGCGCGGGTCCGGTGCCACCGAGGGTTTTCCCTCCCCAACTCCCTTAGGGGGTTCCCTCATTGGGGCCCGGACGCACCCGGTCCTAGCGTAAGGGACGTGCCGCTCGCCGGGCACACGGGGGTCGGTCCCACGGCTCCCGTGCACTTCCCCCCACACCCGCGCGACCCCCCACCGGCAGCTCCCTGACCAAGGAGATCGATGTTCGGGCTCACCCGCGCCAAGAAGGCCGCGGCCCTCGCGACGGCCTCGGCCGCCGCGGCCGCGACCGCCCTGCTCAGCGCCCCCACCGCTGTGGCAGCCCCCCAGCCGGTCGTCGGCGGCACCACCACGACGACGACCGCGTACCCGTTCATGATGCAGATCACGGACGCCTCGCAGAACCAGTTCTGCGGCGGCACCCTCGTCTCGCCGACCAAGGTGGTCACCGCGGCCCACTGCATGGTCGGCGAGACGACCGGCAGTGTCCGGGTCGTCGGCGGCCGCACCTACCTCAGCGGCACGAACGGCACGGTCAGCCGGGTCAGCAGGATCTGGGTCGACCCGGGCTACACCGACGCCACCAACGGCGACGACGTGGCCGTCCTGACCCTGTCGACGTCGATGCCGTACACCACGGCGCCGTACGTCACCGCCTCCCAGACCGGTGTGTACGCGGCCGGCACCACGGCCCGCGTCCTCGGCTGGGGCACGACCTCGGCGAACGGCAGCTCCTCCAACCAGCTGCGCACCGCGACCGTGCCGATCGTGTCGAACTCCAGCTGCGCGAGCAGCTACGGCTCCGACTTCGTCGCGAGCGACATGGTGTGCGCCGGATACACCTCCGGCGGCGTAGACACCTGCCAGGGCGACAGCGGCGGTCCCCTGCTCATCGGGGGCGTCCTGGCAGGCATCACTTCATGGGGCGAGGGCTGCGCGCAGGCCGGTTACCCGGGTGTCTACACCCGGCTGACCACCTTCTCCAGCCTCGTGACCGCGCAGGTGAACTCCTAGGTCACCGCGCGACCCCGAAGAACCCCTGAGCATCCCTCAGGTGAATGACCGGGGGGCGCTGCGAGCCTCCACGAGCGGCCCGCAGCGCCCCCTTTCCACGTCCTCACCCGCCCCCGCGGACGCCCGCGCCGCGCCCCGGTGTCCGGGTGTCCGGGTGTCCGGGTGTCCGGGTGTCCGGGTGTCCGGGTTCCTACCGCAGCACCGTGCCGAACCGGACGCCGTACGGCGACGACCGCCCGTACATCACCCGCAGCAGCCGTTCCCCCTCGGCCGTCACCTCCCGCCGCCGCTCCGCGTCGAGCCGGCCGAAGGGCTCGACGACGAGGGCGTCCGCGTCCAGCTTCCACACCCCGGCGAGGAAACCGTCGACGAGGAGGGTGGCGTAGGCCTGGTTGCCCTGCCAGGTGCGGCCCCGGTACTCGGGCGGGACGACGCGGCCGCGGTCGGCGTGGGACAGCAGCAGGTTGTCGAACTCGGGCAGGAAACGCGGCGGGGCCGGGGTGTCCGGGTCGGGGCGCGGGGCGTCGGGGAGGTCGAAGAGTTCGACGCCGTCGCCGTCGCGGAAGGTGACGAGCCGCGGGCGGAGCCGTTCGAAGGCCTCGCGCAGCCGGGTCAGTCCGGCCCAGGTCTGCATGTCCTTGACGGAGGCCGGCCCGAAGGCGGCGAGATAGCGCAGGACGGCGGCCTCGGGTGCCGGGGCCGGCTCGGCGGGGCGGCCCAGCCAGTGCTCGGCGGTGGTGAGCGCGACCTGCCCGCTCCTCCCCCACAGCCCGCGCGGGGTGACCTGGACCAGCGGGAGCTTGCAGCGGGCGGCGATGGCGAGGGCCTGCGGATCGGCGTCCGGCCACTTCGCGGAGAGCGCCTCCCGCAGCTGTTTCATGGTGCGCGGCTCGGCCTCGACGAGGTCACGGGCGAGGGCGGCCAACCGGTCGAGGTCGACTCCCGGCAGCTTCGCGCGGAAGACGGTCAGCTCGCGGTCGCGGGCGGGCTGCACCAGCGGCCGCAGGGTGAGGCAGTCGTCCGCGGTGTGGGTGTGGAGGGTGGAGCGCATGGTCACGATGCGGACGACCGCACGGTCGGCCATGAGCGCCGACAGCCGCTCCGGTGCGAATCCGTCGAGGCGGGCGGCGAGGGCGAAGTAGGGCGGCTTCACGTTCTGGGCCTGGAGGCCGACGAGGTGCTCGATCGCGGCCTCCGCCGACAGCCGGGACCGGCGCAGGAGGAGCTGGCGCCCGAGGGTGGCCCGGTTGAGGGCGCGCGGGCCGAGCAGGGGGGCCTGGGCGGCGGACGTCGTCTTCCTCGTCTTCCTCATGCGGGGACGTTAGCGGGGATCGAGGTCGGATTCTGTCCTCCGCCGGCGACCCGTACCGGTTCGCGGGGGCCCGGACCGGGTCCGGGTCCGGTCCGGGTCCGGTCCGGGTCCGGGAGTCAGTGGCCGCGGGCCGCGCCGACGGCGCTCAGGGTGCGCAGTGCCGCCCGTTTCAGGGCCGGGTGGTCGCGCACCAGGCGGTGGGCGGCGCGTACGGGTTCGCGGCGGAGCCAGTGCAGGGCGGCTCCCGGGCCGGCCGTGCGCAGCGCCCCCTCGTGGACCAGGAGGTCGCCCGTCTTGAAGGAGTTCTTGTACGCCGCCTCGCCCCGGCCGAAGTCGAAGAGGTGGACGCCGGAGGCGGCGGCGGCCTCGATCATGCGGAGGTAGAGGACGCGGCCGGGCGAGTAGGTGGCGAGAGCGCGGTCGTAGGAGGGGAACCAGCAGGAGAAGACGGTGCGCGAGCGCAGGCCGAAATGGGCGGCGACGGGCCGGTCGGCGGCGTAGAGCACCGAGAGGATGCCGGAGCAGTGCGGTGAGGCGGTGCCGGCGAGGAGGTCGACGAGCCGGGTGATCCACGGCCGGGCGAACGGGTCGCGGCGGCCGGTGCGCCGGTAGTGGGCGGACTTCCAGGCGACGAGGACGCGCAGGGCCGCGGGGTCGCGTTCGTCGTGGACGAAGCGCAGCGGGCCCAGGTCGCGGGCCATGCGGCGCTCCTGCGCCCTGGCCGTCTTGAGGAATCCGCGCGCGTGCGTGCGCAGATGCCGCTCGTAGTGCTCGAAGCCGGGGGCGAGGTCGACGACGGGCGAGGCGAACTGCCCGGTGGCGTACGGCAGGAACAGGTCCTGGCCGCTCTCGAGGTGGTTGAACTCCCAGGCGTTGAGCGAGCAGGCGCGCATCAGGTGCCGCGCCTCCAGGTGGACGTCCGGTTCGAGTACGGCGCCCTGGCAGTCGGAGACGCCCAGTCCGACCGCGCGGCCGTAGCCCCAGGGGCCGCGCTGGTGGGGGAAGTAGCCGACGGGCCGCCCTCCGCGGCGCAGGACGGCCACCCGGGTGTCGGGCCGGACCCGGCCGACGGCCCGGGTGAACTCGGCGCTCATGAAGGGGTTCGCGACGGTGGCGGTCGCCACGCGCAGGTCGTTCCACGACGCGAGGTCCGCGGGGGCCAGGTCCCCGGGGTGGACGAGGTCGATGCGCGGTGTGGTCATGCGGACTCCCGGTGTCGCGGGGAACGGGCGGCACGGCCGGTGGCATCCCCTGCCGGCCCGCTCCTTTCGGCCCGTCCATGATCCGCGAGAAGTGTGACCGCCGTTTCCCGAACGAGAGGATTGCCCGATGTGAACGTTCAGCCGAAGACTCGCGGGTACGGGTGAACGGCCGGGCCGACATCATTGACGAGGACATGCCCAAGCCCTATCTTCTGGCCGAAGTGACGAACTATGTTCGAAATAACGGACAAGGGACGGTCCCGTATGCCTCGCATGTTCCGTCGGCGCACCCGCGCACTGCTCACGGCCGGGACGGTGGCCCTGGCGGCCGCCTGCTTCACCGGTCCCGCCGGCACCGCCCGGGCCGCCTCTCCCGCCTCTCCCGCCTCTCCCGCCGTGACCTACACGAACCCGCTCGTGGAGAAGCGCGCGGACCCGCACATCGTCAGGCACACGGACGGCTACTACTACTTCACCGCCACGGTCCCCGAGTACGACCGCATCGTGCTGCGCCGGGCGACGACCCTCCAGGGCCTGTCGACCGCCCCCGAGACCACCATCTGGACCCGGCACACCAGCGGGGTCATGGGCGCCCACATCTGGGCGCCGGAGATCCACTTCATCGACGGCAGGTGGTACGTCTACTTCGCGGCCGGCGCCACGAACGACGTGTGGGCGATCCGCATGTACGTCCTGGAGGGCACCGGCGGCAACCCGCTCACCGCGAACTGGACGGAGAAGGGGCAGATCAGGACCACGTGGGAGAGCTTCTCGCTGGACGCCACCACGTTCGTCGTGAACGGCGTGCGCTACCTCGCCTGGGCGCAGCGCAACCCGGCCGAGGAGAACAACACCAGCCTCTTCGTCGCGAGGATGGCCAACCCCTGGACGATCAGCGGGACTCCGGCGGAGATCTCGCGGCCCACCCTGGCCTGGGAGACCGTCGGCCACAAGGTCAACGAGGGGCCGGCCGTGATCCAGCACGGCGGCAGGGTCTTCATGAGCTACTCGGCGAGCGCGACCGACGCCAACTACTGCCTCGGGCTGCTGACCGCCTCCGCGACCGCCGACCTCACCGACCCGGCCTCCTGGGCGAAGAGTCCCCAGCCGGTGTTCAGGAGCAGCGCGGCGACCTCGCAGTACGGACCCGGCCACAACTCCTTCACCGTCTCCGAGGACGGCAGGTCCGACATCCTCGTCTACCACGACCGCGGCTACAAGGACATCACCGGCGACCCCCTGAACGACCCCAACCGCCGCACCCGCGTGCAGAAGCTGTACTGGAGGGCCGACGGCACCCCCGACTTCGGCATCCCGGTCGCCGACGGGGTCACCCCGCAGCGCTTCTCCTCCGACAACCTCCCGGACCGCTTCGTCCGGCACTGGGAGTACCGCGCCCGCGTCGATGCGGACGTGAGCCCCCTCGCGGACTCGCAGTTCCGGGTGGTGCCCGGCCTCGCCGGCGGCGGCACGGTCTCGCTGGAGTCGGCCAACTTCCCCGGCTACTACCTGCGGCACAGGAACTTCGAGGCGTGGGTGGAGAAGAACGACGGCACCGCGCGGTTCGCGGCCGACGCCACGTTCCAGCGGCGCGCGGGCCTGTCGGACGCGGCGGGGGTGTCGTACGAGTCGTACAACTACGCGGGCCGCTACGTGCGGCACTACGACCACCTGCTGTACGTGCAGGCGCCGAGCACGGCGACGGACCGCACGGACGCGACGTTCCACGCCCAGTGAGGCACCCGCCGCCGTGGCGGCCCCCTCGGCGGCGGGGGTCAGCGCTGCGGTCCGGATTCCGTCGCGGACGGCCTCTCCGGTGCCATGTCCTCCGTGACGCCCAGCTCCTGGGTCCCCACGACGGACAGCAGTTCCAGCTGCTCGGCTCCCGGGCTCCCGGGCGGGGCGGTGAACCACAGCAGGCGTTGCCGCCCGTCCTCGCTGAGGAGGTTGTGGCAGTCGAGTTCGATGACGCCGAGCAGGGGGTGGACGATCCTCTTGTGGTCCATGCGGCGCACCGCGACGTCGTGGGTGTCCCAGAGGGCCGCGAACTCCTGACTGCGGCGGCGTAGCGCGGCGACCATCTTCGTGGCCTCCGCGTCCCGGCCGCGCCGGGCGGCCGCCGCCTGGAGGTCGGCCACGAACACCCGGGAGTGGTGCGGGTGGTCCTCGGGCGGGTAGATCTCGCGCGCCCGCGGGTCGGTGAACCAGCGGTACACGAAGCTCGCCGCCGGGCCGCGGTGCGCCGGGGACCTGCCGAGCAGGGCCAGGGCCAGGTCGTTCTCCACCAGGGTTTCGTGCAGGTCGGTGATGACGCGCGCGGGGGTGGTGGACAGCCGGTCCAGGAGTCCGAGAAGCGCGGGCTGCACGTGTGCCGACGGTCCGTGTACCGACGGGGGCACCGGCCGTTCGGCCAGGTGGAACAGGTGGTCGCGCTCGTCGCCGTTCAGGCGCAGGGCCCGGGCGAGGGCGGCCAGGGTCTGGGCCGAGGGCTGCACGCCGTTCTTCGCGCTGCCGCGTTCCAGCTCGGTGTAGTAGTCGGCCGACAGCCCCGCCAGTTGCGCGACTTCCTCACGGCGCAGCCCGGGGACGCGCCGGCGCGGGCCTTGGGGGAGACCGACCTCGGCGGGACGGATGCGGTCGCGGCGTGTCCTGAGGAAGGCACCGAGTTCTGGAAGGTTCACCCCGCCATGGTCGCTCGTACGCCGGAGCGCAGCCAGGGGGTGGCGTCCCCTGGGTGGACGCAGCCCTGGCTGGGGACGGGGGACCGGACGATCGTGGAGGACGCGGCAGGGCAACGGCAAGGCCGCGGCCCGCCCCCCATCCACCACAGGAGTCAGTCATGCCCCTCCCCGCTTCCCCCGACGGGACCGCCGCCCCGGCCCGGCCCTCCGCCCCACCCCGGGTCGCGATCGTCACCGGCGGCTCGCGCGGCATCGGCCGCCGGACCGTCGGCCGGCTGGCCGCCGACGGGTACGCCGTCGTGGTCGGCTACGCCGGTGACCGGGACGAGGCCGAAGCCGCCGTGAAGGAGGCCGTCGCCGAGGGCGGCCGGGCGATCGCGGTGCGCGCGGACGTCGCCGACGAACACGCGGTCGCGGCCTTGTTCGACGCGGCCGAGGAAGAGTTCGGCGGCGTCGACGTCGTCGTGCACACGGCCGGGCGGATGCACCTGGCTCCGATCGCCGAGCTGGACCTGGCCGTGCTGGACGGCCTGCACCGCACCAACGTCCGCGGCACGTTCGTCGTCGTCCAGCAGGCCGCCCGTCGCGTGCGCCCCGGCGGCGCGATCGTGACGTTCTCCACGTCCGTGGTGGGGCTGGCCTTCCCGGGCTACGGCGCGTACGCCGCCGGCAAGGGCGCGGTCGAGGCGCTGACGCTGATCCTGGCCCGGGAACTGCGGGGCCGGGACGTCACCGCCAACACCGTCGCGCCCGGCCCCACGGCCACCGCCCTGTTCCTGGACGGCAAGGACGAGGAGACCATCGCCCGCCTGGCCGCCCAGCCCCCGCTGGAGCGCCTCGGAACCCCGGCCGACATCGGCGAGGTCGTCGCGTTCCTGGCCTCCCCGGCCGGCCACTGGATCAACGGGCAGGTCATCCGCGCCAACGGCGGGATCGTCTGAACCGCCCGCCCCCCAGCCCCGATCGCCGACAGGCCTGGGCAAGCGCCTGGCCACGCTCGTCCCTCCGGACGCCGACGTGACCGAGGTCGCCGAAGCCGTCGCGCGACCGGTCGCGAGGAAGCACGGCACCCGGCCTCCGCGCACTCGCGATGAAGCACGGCACCCGGCTTCCGCGCACTCCCACAGACCCCGGCCGGGACGGCGGCGAAGTCGTCTCCGCGGTCGCCGACCGCCTCCGCGCCGACTTTTTCCGCCGCATCGGACCGGACGGCCTGCTCACCGCAGGCAGCTCCCCGCAACGCCCCACTGAGAGAAGGAACAACCAGCCATGCCTTTCGCGAACTTCAAGGTCCCCGAGAAGACCCTCACCCCGAAGCAGAAGGAGGAGATCGTCACCCGCACCACCGAGCTGTACGTCGAGATCTACGGCGAGCGCGCCCGCGGCACCACCATGGTCCTGGTCGAAGAGGTCGCCGACGGCGGCTGGGGCATCTCCGGCAACGTGCTGACCCTCGCCATGCTCGGCGAGGCGACACCGACCGACACCGGCGGCGCCTGACCGCGGCGGCCGTCGTTCGGCCAGGACAGCACCCCGAAACCGGGGGCCGGGCGTCAGGGCAGGCGGCCGGGCGGGTTCACCGGGGAATAATCCCAGGTCAACCGCTATACACTCTGGGTATAGTCCCGGCATGCCTTCTCTGACCAAGAAGATGAAGAAAACGGGGATCCCGTTCCGTGCGGCCGGGGCCGGTGTCGTCGCCGCCTGCCTGGCCCTGGCCCTCACGGGCTGCGCCGGGCTCGGCACCACCGCGCCCAGCGCCGTGCGCGCCGAGCCCGCGTCCACCGCCCGGGCGGCCCGCTTCGGCACCGTCGACTGCCGTGAGGCGAAGTGCGTCGCGCTCACCTTCGACGCGGGCCCGAGCGAGAACTCCGCCCGCCTGCTGGACATCCTGAAGGAGAAACAGGTCCCGGCGACCTTCTTCCTCCTGGGCGAACGGCACATCGAGAAGTACCCGCGGCTCGTCACGCGCATGGCCGCCGAGGGCCACGAGGTGGCCAACCACACCTGGGACCACAGGATCCTGACGGAGCTGACAGCGGAGGAGATACGCGAGGAACTGGAGCGCCCCAACAGGGAGATAGAGCGTCTCACCGGCCGCCGCCCCACCCTGATGCGCCCGCCCCAGGGCCGCACCGACGACACCGTGCACGAGGTCTGCCGGGAGCTGGGCCTCGCGGAGGTGCTGTGGAGCGTGACCGCCAAGGACTACACGACGGAGGACCCCGAGCTGATCCGGAACCGGGTCCTCGAGCAGACCGAACGGGACGGCATCATCCTGCTGCACGACATCTACGCCGGGACCGTTCCCGCGGTGCCCGGGATCGTCGACGCGTTGAAGGAACGCGGCTACGTGTTCGTCACCGTGCCCCAACTCCTCGCGCCGGGAAGGGCGGAGGCCGGAGAGGTCTACCGCTGACCGGCGCGCGAGCTGCCGGGCGGCCGGGGCGTGCGCCGGACCGGCGCCGGGCCGGCGCGGACGCCGCCGCGCCCGCCCGCGCGCCCGCGCGCCCGCGCGCCCGCGCGCCCGCGCGCCCGTCCCGCACTGGGCCAACCGTGTGAGCCGCCGGTGAACGCGCCACCCCGCCGGGGGGACTCCCTACGATCGCCGTGTGGCGACCTTCCAGTTCGAACGCACGGCACCGCTCCCCCTCGACGAGGCCTGGCGGCGGCTCACCGAGTGGCCCCGGCACGGTGACGTGGTCCCGCTGACCCGCGTCACCGTGCTCACCCCCGGGCCGACCCGGGAGGGCACCGTGTTCGTGGCCCGGTCCGGGATCGGACCGCTCGGCTTCGACGACCGCATGGAGGTCACCCTCTGGTGCCCGCCGGACGACGGCGGACCGGGCCTGTGCCGGCTGGAGAAGCTCGGCCGCACGGTGCGGGGCTGGGCGGAGATCGAGGTCCGTCCCGGCTCCGGCGGCCGGACCCGGGTCGTCTGGCGCGAGGAGATCCGCTCGTGGCTCGCGCCGCCGCTGCTCGACCCCCTCGTGAGCCCCGTCGCCCGCGCCGTGTTCGGCCGGGCGGCCAACCGCCTGCTGCGGCGGGCCTGACGCGGCGGGCGGTCGGCCCGACGCCACAGACGGTCTGCCCGACGCAGCAGACGGTCTGCTTGACGCAGCGTCAGGTCCGGCGTCCGCCGTCGCGGCACCCCGGTCGCCCCCGTACGCCTCCCGTTCCCGCGGGGGTGCGTCCGGCGGCACGGAAGCGGCCGTTCCGTGCCGTCGGACGTGCCCCGGGGTGCCCTTGGCCGGACCTGCATCCCCGTGGCAAGGTGCCCCCATGACAGGCGTGGACGTGCGGACGGACGAGGTCGAGGCGCTGGCGGCGGACGGCCTGCGGTGGCTGCTCGGCGCCGCCCGGGAGACCGGGGACGGGGGCCTCGGATGGCCCGTCGTCCCCTCCGCCGCGGCGGTCGGGGCGGACCTGTACGACGGGACGGCCGGGATCGTGCCGACGCTGCTGGAGGCGCGGCGGCACTTCGGGGACGACGCCTACGGCGACGCCGCCCTGCGCGCGGCACGCTTCCTCGCGGTCGCCGCCGAGACGGGCGAGGACGACTCGCTGTACTTCGGCCGTACCGGGATCGCCCTGGTCCTGCGCGCCGTCCACCGCGAACTCGGCGACAGCGCGGCCGGGGCCGCCGCCGACCGGGCCCTGGCACGGGTGCGGTCGCGGTTCGACGGGACGCGCTGGGGCGAGCTGTTCGAGCTGATGGGCGGCAACGCGGGCATCGGCCTCGGCGCGCTCGCGGCGGGCGACGCCGAACTGGCCGTACGGGCGCTGGAACCGTACCTGCGGACGGCCGAGGAGACGCCGGCGGGCGTGCACTGGCCGCACCGGCCCGGCGTCGGGGCGCGGCTGCACCACATCTCGCACGGCACGCTCGGGATCGTGTACGCGCTGGCCGCCGTCGGCCGGGCGACCGGACGCACGGACCTGGTGGAGTCGGCGCGGGCCGGGGCCGCGGACGTGGTGGCCCGCGACGGGACGGGCGGTACCGGCTTCCTGGTCCCGCACTCCGACCCGCAGTACCGGCCCGACCTCGTCGAGCGGTACAGCTACGGCTGGTGCCACGGCCCGGCCGGGGACGCCCAGGTCTTCCGGCTGCTGCGGGACGTCCTGGCCGGGCCGGACTGGCAGGAGCTCGCCGACCGCTGCTGGCACACCGTCACGCACTCGGGGCTGCCGAGCCGGCTGCGCCCCGGCTTCTGGGACAACAACGGCCGCTGCTGCGGCACGGCGGGAGTGCTGGCGCTGGCCTGCGACCGGGTCGCGGAGCAGGACGACCCGCCCGGGTTCGCGCGGGTCCTGGTCGCCGACCTCGTGACCCGGGCGACCCGCGACGCCGACGGCGCCCGCTGGTCCAACATCGAGCACCGGGCCGACCCGAGCGTCCTGGAACCGCGCACCGGCTGGAACGCGGGCGGCGCGGGCATCGTGCGCGAGCTGCTGCGCTTCGTCCGCCTGAGCGGGTCGGGCGACCCGCACTACGCGTTCGCCTGGCCGGACCAGCCGGTGGTCCGCCGGACGACGGCCCCGGCACCGGTGGCGCTCCCGGCCGACGGCGACGGGGTGTCGTGATGGATCGGGGTGTGCGCCCCGGTCAGCGGGACGCCGCCGCCCCCGCGCCGGACGGCGACGATCTCCGCGGCGATCGACAGCGCGGTCTCCTCGGGCGTACGGGCGCCCAGGTCGAGCCCGATGGGTGACCGCAGCCGGGCCAGCTCCGGCTCGGTGACGCCCACCTCGCGCAGCCGTTCGGCGCGGTCGAGGTGGGTGCGGCGGGAACCCATGGCGCCGACGTAGGCGACCGGCAGGCGCAGGGCGAGCCGGAGCAGCGGCACGTCGAACCTGGCGTCGTGGGTGAGGACGCACAGGACCGTCCGCGCGTCCACCTCCGTGCGCTCCAGGTACCGGTGCGGCCAGTCGACGACGACCTCGTCGGCCTCGGGGAAGCGGTCCCGGGTGGCGAACACGGGGCGGGCGTCGCACACCGTGACGCGGTAGCCGAGGAACCGGCCGATCCGCACCAGTGCCGAGGCGAAGTCGATCGCGCCGAAGACGATCATCCGCGGCGGGGGCACCGAGGTCTCGACGAGGACGGTGAGCGGGGCGCCGCAGCGGGAGCCCTGCTCGCCGGCCTCCAGCGTGCCGGTGCGGCCCGCGTCGAGCAGGGCGCCGGCCTCGGCGGCCACCGTGCGGTCCAGTTCGGGGTGGGTGCCGAAGCCGCCGTCGTAGGAGCCGTCGGGGCGCACGAGGAGGGCGCGGCCGAGGAGTTCGGCCGGTCCGCCCACGACGCGGGCCAGCGCCGTCGCCGTACCGGACGCGGCGGCCCGCACGCCGGCCGCGACGACCGGGCGGACCGGGTCCTGGGCCCGCACCGGGGTGACGAGGACGTCGACGACGCCGCCGCAGGTCAGGCCGGCGGCGAAGGCGTCGTCGTCGCTGTGGCCGAAGCGTTCGAGGACGGACTCCCCGTCGGCGAGGGCCTGTTGGCACAGCGCGTACACCGCGCCCTCCACGCAGCCGCCGGAGACCGAGCCGATCGCCGTGCCGTCGGCGTCCACCGCGAGGGCGGCGCCCGGCCGGCGGGGCGCGCTGCCGCCGACGGCCACCACGGTGGCGACGGCGAAGTCGCGGCCCTGCTCGACCCACCGGTTCAGCTCCTCGGCGATGTCCAGCATGTCTCGGTCTCCTCGGCTGCGCTCGTGTGGGGGGGGGGGAGGGGGCGGGGTGCGGCCGGGGCCGTCCGGCGGATCGTGCCGGAGACCCGGGGTCCGGCACGCCCTCCTCCTGAGGGGTACCCTCCCCGGCGGCGTTGTCGCCGGTTGCCGCCGGCGTCCCGGGGCGGAGGGGTGCGCACGGCCCGGGGGACGTCCCGGGACGGACGGCCGGGGACCCGGAGGGCCGGACCGCGCGCCCCCGGGCCGTGCGCACCGGTTCAGTCCGTGGCGGGAGCCGTACCGGTGAGGTGTTCGGGGCGGACCGGTGTCCGGTTCAGCTCCAGCCCGGTGGCGTCGCGGATCGCCGCGAGCACCGCCGGGGTCGAGGACAGGGTCGGGGCCTCGCCGATGCCGCGCAGCCCGTAGGGGGCGTGGTCGTCGGCGAGTTCCAGGACGTCGACCGGGATGGCCGGGGTGTCGAGGATGGTCGGGATCAGGTAGTCGGTGAAGGAGGGGTTGCGCACCTTCGCGGTCCTCGGGTCGACGACGATCTCCTCCATCACCGCGATGCCCAGGCCCTGGACGGTGCCGCCCTGGATCTGGCCGAGGACGGACAGCGGGTTGAGGGCCTTGCCGACGTCCTGGGCGCAGGCCAGTTCGACGACCTTCACCATGCCCAGCTCGGTGTCGACCTCGACGACCGCGCGGTGGGCGGCGAAGGAGTACTGCACGTGGCCGAAGCCCTGGCCGGTGCGCGGGTCGAAGGGCTCGGTGGGCCGGTGCCGCCACTCCTCCTCGACCTCCACCGCCTCCTCGCCGAGGACGTCCACCAGGTCGGCGAGCACCTCGCCGCCGTCGGTGACGACCTTGCCGCCCTCCAGCAGGAGTCCGGCGCCGGCCCAGGCCGGGTGGTGGGAGCCGAACCTGCGGCGCCCGAGGTCCAGCACCTTCTCGCGGACCCGCTCGCAGGAGTTCTTCACGGCGCCGCCGGTGACGTACGTCTGCCGGGAGGCGGAGGTCGAACCGGCGCTGCCCACTGCGGTGTCGGCCGGATGGATGGTCACCCGGGCGACGCCCAGCTCGGTGCGGGCGATCTGCGCGTGGACGGTGACGCCGCCCTGGCCGACCTCCGCCATCGCGGTGTGCACGGTGGCCACCGGCTCCCCGCCGACGACCTCCATCCGCACCCGGGCGGTGGAGTAGTCGTCGAAGCCCTCGGAGAAACCGACGTTCTTGATGCCGACCGCGTAGCCGATGCCGCGGACGACGCCCTCGCCGTGCGTGGTGTTGGACAGGCCGCCGGGCAGCTGCCGTACGTCCGCGCCCTCGCTGGACTCCCACTGGCGCTCCGGCGGCAGCGGCATCGCCTTGACGCGGCGCAGGAGTTCGGCGACCGGGGCCGGGGAGTCGACGATCTGGCCGGTGGGCATGACCGCGCCCTGTTCCATGGCGTTGAGCTGCCGGAACTCCACCGGGTCCAGGCCCAGTTCCTTGGCCACCTTGTCCATCTGGGCCTCGTAGGCGAAGCAGGCCTGGACGGCGCCGAAGCCGCGCATCGCGCCGCAGGGCGGGTTGTTGGTGTAGAGGGCGAGGGCCTCGACGTCCACGTCGTCGACGACGTAGGGGCCGATGCCGAGGGAGGCGGCGTTGCCGACGACGGCCGGGGAGGCGGAGGCGTACGCGCCGCCGTCGAGGACGATCCGGCACTTCACGTGGGTGAGCCTGCCGTCCCTGGTCGCGCCGTGTTCGTAGTGCAGGCGGGCCGGGTGGCGGTGGACGTGGCCGAAGAAGGACTCGAAGCGGTTGTAGACGATCTTGACGGGTCTGCCGGTGCGCAGGGCCAGCAGGCAGGCGTGGATCTGCATGGACAGGTCCTCGCGGCCGCCGAACGCGCCGCCCACGCCGGCCAGGGTCATGCGGACCTTGTCCTCGGGCAGGCCGAGGACGGGCGCGATCTGGCGCAGGTCGGAGTGGAGCCACTGGGTGGCGATGTAGAGGTGGACGCCGCCGTCCTCCTCGGGGACGGCGAGGCCGGACTCGGGGCCGAGGAAGGCCTGGTCCTGCATGCCGAAGGTGTACTCGCCCCGGACGATCACGTCGGCCCGCGCGGCGGCCGCGGCCGCGTCGCCGCGGACGATCGGCTGGCGGTGGAGGATGTTGGGGTGCGGGACGTGGCCGACGTGGTGATCGGTGCGGTTCTCGTGGACGAGGACGGCGTCCGGGGCGGTCGCGGAGGCCTCGTCGGTGACGACGGGCAGCTCGCGGTACTCGACCCGGATCTTCGCGGCGGCGCGGCGGGCGGTCTCCGGGTGGTCGGCGGCGACGATCGCGACCGGCTCGCCGTGGTGGCGGACCTTGCCGTGGGCGAGGACGGGGGTGTCCTGGATCTCCAGGCCGTAGGTGCGGATCTCCGCCGGCAGGTCGTCGTACGTCATGACGGCGTGGACGCCCGGCACGGCGAGGGCCTCGGCGGTGTCGAGGGAGACGATCTCGGCGTGCGCGACGGTGGAGCGCAGGATCTGGCCCCAGAGCATGTCCTCGTGCCACAGGTCGGACGAGTAGGCGAACTCGCCGGTGACCTTGAGGATTCCGTCGGGCCGGAGCGTGGACTCGCCGATGCCGCCCCGGGTCCGGGTGCCCTGGGTGATCTTGGTGGGGGTTCCGTTCGGAGAGGACGCCGCGCGGGGGGAGGTGGTGCGGCGGGGTGCTGTGGACACGGTCAGACCCCCTCCGCCTGCCGGGCGGCCGCCAGGCGGACCGCGTCCATGATCTTCTCGTAGCCGGTGCAGCGGCACAGGTTGCCCGAGAGCGCCTCGCGGACGTCCGCGTCGGTCGGGTTCGGGGTGTGCTCCAGCAGCTCGTCGGCGGCGACCAGCAGCCCCGGGGTGCAGAAGCCGCACTGGACGGCGCCGGCGTCGATGAACGCCTGCTGGACCGGGGCGAGTTCGCCGCCCTCGCCGGTGTGCGAGTCCGCGCCCCCGGGCTGCCGGGTCCTGGCCTCGTCGAGCGGGGTGCCGCCGCGGGCGCCGTTCGCGCGGGAGCGTTCCCCGGCGTACTCCGCGAGGCCTTCCACGGTGACGACCTCGCGGCCCTCGACCTGGCCGGCGGCGACCAGGCAGGCACAGACCGGGACGCCGTCGAGGCGGACGGTGCAGGAGCCGCACTCGCCCTGCTCGCAGGCGTTCTTGGAGCCGGGCAGGCCGAGCCGCTCGCGCAGGACGTACAGCAGGGACTCGCCCTCCCACACGTCGTCGGCCTCCTGCGGGCGCCCGTTGACGGTGAAGTTGACGCGCATCAGGCAGCGCCTCCCTTTCGGCTGGTGGTGCGGCCGGTGCCGCGGTACGACTCCCAGGTCCAGGTCAGGGTGCGGCGGGCCATGACGCCGACCGCGTGGCGGCGGTAGCCCGCGGTGCCGCGGACGTCGTCGATGGGGTCGCAGGCGGCGGCGCACAGGTCCGCGAACCGCCGGGCGACCGACGGGGTGATGGTCTTCCCGCTGTCCCAGAACCCGCCCTCGTCGAGCGCGGCGTTCAGGAACTCCTCCGCGGTCCTCGCCCGGACGGGGGTGGGCGCGGCCGAGCCGATCCCGGTGCGGACCGTGCGGGTGTCGGGGTGCAGGGCCAGTCCGAAGGCGCACACGGCGATGACCATGGCGTTGCGGGTGCCGACCTTGGAGTACTGCTGGGGGCCGTCGGCCTTCTTGACGTGCACGGCGCGGATCAGTTCGTCGGGGGCGAGCGCGTTGCGCTTCACACCGGTGTAGAAGTCGTCGATGGGGATGCGCCGGGAGCCGCGCACCGACTCGACCTCGACCTCGGCGCCGGCCGCGAGGAGGGCCGGGTGGGCGTCGCCGGCCGGGGACGCGGTGCCGAGGTTGCCGCCGACGCCGCCGCGGTTGCGGATCTGCGGGGAGGCCACGGTGTGCGAGGCGAGGGCGAGGCCGGGCAGTTCGGCCCGCAGGTTCTCCATGATCCTGGTGTAGGGGACGGAGGCGCCCAGCCGCACGGAGTCCTCGCCGGCCTCCCACTCGTACAGGTCGTCGACCCGGCCCAGGTCGAGGAGGTGCTCGGGACGCCGGTGATCGAAGTTGATCTCGACCATCACGTCGGTGCCACCCGCGATCGGCACGGCGGCGGGATGCTCGGCCTTCGCGGCGAGCGCCTCCTGCCAGCTGGCGGGGCGGAGGAAGTCCATGACCGGTTCTCTTCTCGGTCTCGTGAGTCTCGGCTTCGTGAGTCTCGGCTTCGTGAGTCCTGGTCTGGTGATTCTTCGGTCCGGGCCGGATCGGGTGCGGCGGTCCCGGCTCTTTCCTGTGCTTTTCACGCGGATCGCCGCCAGTACACAGCGCCGTACTCCGCCCGGGTCAGTCACGGAAGCCATGAAGGAGTTGGCTGGTCGGGGCGGGCATCTTGTAGATTCGTATGAACGGAAGCCATCGGTAACCTCACGGTTCTCCCGTGGAAACACGGGAAACGACGCGGCGGTCCGAGAATGCCGCTCGTACGGGTGCTCGGCGAGCGCTCGGCGAGTGCCCGTGGAGGCCGGGGGCCCGTCGCCGGGACCCGCCCGGCCCCGCGACCCCTCACCTCACCCCTCATCCTAGATTTCCGGACGAAGAACGGCGGCGACGAGAATGCGGCTGCGCGCACTGCTGGACACCGACGCGCTGGGCCTGCGGCTGCTCGGCGGCCAGGACGAGCTGGACCGCACGGTACGCGGCGTCATGACCACCGACCTGCGGGACCCCAGCCGCTACCTCTCCGGCGGCGAACTGGTGCTCACCGGGCTGGCCTGGCGCCGGGACGCCTCGGACTCCGAGCCGTTCGTACGGCTCCTGGTGCAGGCCCGGGTGGCCGCGCTCGCCGCCGGCGAGGCCGAACTGGGCGACGTGCCCGAGGACCTGGTCCTGGCCTGTGCCCGGCACCGGCTGCCGCTGTTCGCGGTGCACGAGTCGGTGGCGTTCGCGACGATCACGGAGCACGTCGTGCGCCAGGTGTCCGGGGAGCGTGCCGGGGACCTCGCGGCGGTCGTGGACCGGCACCGCCGGATGATGACCTCGGGACCGGCGGGCGGCGGTCCGGACGTGGTCCTGGACCTGCTCGGCTCCGACCTGGACCTGCGCGCCTGGGTGCTGTCGCCCACGGGCCGGCTCGTCGCGGGCCCGAAGGCGGGGCCGGGGCTGCCGGCCGAGGTGTGCGCGAAGCTGGCGGCGGAGCACCTGGCGGCGGTCCGCACCGGCCGGCGGGGCCCGCACCGGGTGGTCCTCGCCGGTACGACGTACTCGCTGTTCCCGGTCCGCGGCGGCGGGCGGGCCCCGCAGGCCGCGGAGGACGCGCGCGGGAGGGCGCTGTCGGACTGGCTGCTGGCCGTCGAGGCGGACGCCGGGGACTGGGCGGCGGAGCGGCTCGACCTGCTCCAGGGCGTCACCCAGCTCATCTCGGTCGAGCGGGACCGGCGGGACGCGGCGCGCACGGTGCGCAGACGGCTCGCCCAGGAGGTCCTCGAACTGGTCCGGACGGGCGCGGCGCCCGCCGAGATCGCGGCCCGGCTGCGGGTGGCGGCGCCGGTGCTGCTGCCCGGACTGGGGGCCGCGCCGCACTGGCAGGTCGTCGTGGCGCGCGTCGAGTGGGACGGCCCGGAAGGGAGCGGCGGGGAAGGAGGCGGGGCCGCGGGCGGTCCGGTCGCCCAGTCCCTGCTGGAGGAGATCCTCGTCGACCCGCACGCCACCGGCCCCGAGCCCTCCGACCGCATCGCCGTCGCCCACGCCGGGGACGAGGCCGTCGCCCTCGTCCCCCTCCCGGCGGTCGCGGGCGGGCACGACGGGCCGGAGTCCGGGATCCTCGCCGACACCCTGCTGGCCTCGGTGCGGGAGCCGCTGACCGCGGGCCTCGACGGCGACGGCCGGGTCACGCTCGGCGTCAGCGCTGCGGTGCACTCGGCGGAGGGGCTGCGGGGCGCCCTGGAGGAGGCCCGGCACGCCCGCCGGGTGGCGGCGGCCCGCCCGGGCCGGGTGTGCGCGGCGGGCCACCAGGAACTGGCCTCGCACGTCCTGCTGCTGCCCTTCGTCCCCGACGACGTCCGGCGGGCCTTCACCGCCCGCCTCCTGGACCCCCTGCGCGACTACGACCGGCGGCACCGCGCCGAGCTGATCCCGACGCTGGAGGCGTTCCTGGACTGCGACGGCTCCTGGACCCGCTGCGCGTCCCGGCTCCACCTGCACGTCAACACGCTGCGCTACCGCGTCGGCCGCATCGAGCAGTTGACGGGCCGGGACCTCTCGCGCCTCGAGGACAAGCTGGACTTCTTCCTGGCCCTGCGGATGAGCTGAAACCCGTGGGGCGCCCGAGTCCCCCGACTTTGTGAAAAGCTTCACCCGCCCCCTTGGCCCGGCCCGTCATTCGTGCTGAGATGCGGCCACCACTCGAAGCTCAACGGTGTGCTGGGCCTGCCCTTCGGATCAGGTCGTCGTGAGGGGCGGTGCCCTGCCATGCCGGTGAGCGGGACCCGGTGCGCGTGCCGGGCCCCGTGACCCCGAGCTGATCCGAAGGACAGGACCCTGGGGAGGGCAACGTGGCGCATTCCGCCATGTCGGGCAAGGGCACGACCGCTGGTGACGATCCCCTCCAGACCGCGGTGTGGCGGCTGCGCTCGCGGGCCTGCTGGGCGGACGCCGCGGCGTTACTGCCGGCGGACAGCGCGGCGGGGGCCGTCCAGCGGGCCGCGCTCCTCGTGGAGAGGTGCCTCTACACCGAACAGGGCTGGCAGGAGGCGGAGGACGCCCTGCGGACGGCCGAGGCCCTGGCCCACACCGACGAGGAACGAGGGGCCGCCGCTTGTGAACGGGGGCACTTGGCGTACGCGGCGACGGTGCACGGGGTGCGCGACCGGGCCGACGAGGCGCGCGCCGCGCTCGGCCGGGCGGCCGCGCTGATCCCTCCGGACGCGGCGGGACGGCCCCTGCTGGACTTCCGGCGCGGACTGCTCGCGGAGAACCTGACCCGCTCCCCGCAGGCCGCGCGCGCCGCCTACCGGCGCGCGCACGCGGCCGCCGCGGCCCGTTCCGACGCCCTGCTGCTGTCCTTCACCTGGCGGCACCTGGCGGGCCTCGCGCTGCGCGACGGCGACACCGCCGAGGCCCGCCACGGCTTCGCCGAATCCCTGCGCATCCGGGAGGAGTTGGGCTACCTGGTGGGGACGGCCCCGGCCCTGGTCTCCCTGGCGGACGCGGAGACCGAGCCGGAGGCCTCCCGACTGCGCGAGGAGGCACGCCGGCTGTTCCGGCTCATGGGCGGCGTCCCGACGTGGCTGGCCCGCCACCTGACACCACCGGCGGCCACGGCATAGGCGCCCCGGGCTCGCCCGGGACCGGAGCGGGCCGAGGCCGGAACGGGCCGCGGCCGGGGCCAGGCCTGGAGCTGGACCGGGAGCGAGAACGGGCCGGGGTCCGGGCCGGGACCGGGGTCTGGACCTGGACCGGGGTCTGGGCCTGGACCTGGAGGGCGTGTCGCCTTGCGGAGCACCGGAGTCGGCGTCGCCGGGGTTCCCGGGCAAGGGTCCCGGCGATCCCGGCCGCGGCACCGGAGGGACGTACCGGACGGGCCGGCGCGTCGGCCGGCGGCGTGCCGTCCGCTGTCGGCCGGGGCGGCCGGCTGTCCGCGGACAGTCCCGCGGGGTCGGCCGCCTGCCGTCCGCCGCCCGCGCCCGGTGCCGGCGGTCCTCAGCGCGAGCCCGCGAAGTGCTCCCGCACCAGTGCCCGCACCACGTCCACGTCCCCCGCCCCCAGCGCCTCCAGCAGCGCCAGGTGTTCCGCCGCGTCCGCCACCAGGTCGGCCCGCCCGCGTGAGACGGGGCCGCCCACCAGCGGCCACTGCGAGCGGCGGTGCAGGTCGTCCGCGACGGAGACCAGTTGCCCGTTGCCGCTCAGGCCGAGGAGCGCGCGGTGGAAGGCGCGGTCGGACTCGGCGTAGGTGGCGCGGCAGCCGGAGGCGGCGGCCCGGACGGTCGCCTCGGCGAGGGGGCGCAGCTCCGTCCAGCGCTCGGCGGGGACCGTGCGGGCGAGCCGCAGCATCACGGGGACCTCGATCAGGGCCCGCACCTCGGCCAGCTCGGCCAGCTCCCGCGTGCCGCGCACGACCACCCGGAAACCCCGGTTGGGCACGACCTCGACGGCGCCCTCCAGGGCGAGCTGCTGCATGGCTTCCCGGACCGGTGTCGCGGAGACGCCGAAGCGCTCGCCGAGGACGGGGGCCGAGTACACCTCGCCGGGCGTCAGTTCCCCGGCGACGAGCGCGGTGCGCAGGGCGTCGAGGATCTGGCCGCGGACGGAGGACCGCTGGACGAGGGGGCGGGGACGTCCGAGGGGGGTCTCGCCGTGCGTGTGCTCGCCGCGCACGGCACCGGCATCACCGCCGGGGCCCGGACCGCCGCCCGGACCGCCGCCGGGACCGCCGCCGGGACCGCCGCCGGGACCGCTGCCGGCGCCGGTCGTCGGGGCGTCGGCGAAGGGGGCCCGCGCACCCCGGTCCCGGTCCGTGGCGCGCGGCTGCGCGGGAACCCGGGCTCCCGTGCCGGGGGCTCCCGTGCCGGCAAAGCCCTGCGCGCTCCGCTCCACGGGTTCTCCTCCGGATCTGTCGGCACTTGGGGCCATTACGGCCGGTTGTTACTCGTCCGTCAAGCACCATAGGCGTTACCGGCCGCCAGTTCACATCCCGACCGGATTGGGTAAGGTAAGGCTTACCTCGCCCTCTCCGCTGGATCGGTGGTACCGGTATGCCCTCACACCCGTCGGTCGTGACGGACGCGTACGCGCGTCTCACCGAGGCCTGCCCCGGTCTCGTCATCGGGGAGCTGGGGCCGGGCGAGCCCGCTCCGCGCGGCGGCGGCTGGGTGTCGGCGGCCGCGCTGGCGGAGGGCGGCGCGGAGCTGGACGCCTTCCTGGCCTGGGACGACGCCCAGGTGGCGCGCGACTACGGGCAGCGGGCCCGCCCGGACGTGGTGGCGAGCTTCGGACTGCACCGGTACGCCTGGCCGGCCTGCCTGCTGATCACCGTCCCCTGGTTCCTGCACCGCCGGGTCCCCCGCCTCCCGGTGACCCACGTCTCGTACGACCGCACCGGCGCCGGGATGCGGATGGCCGTCCGCGAGCCCGTCTCGTTCGCCTGCCTGCCGGGCGACCCGGCGGCGGTGCTGCCCGGCGCCCGGGTGGTCCCGGACGAGGAGGCCCTGCGCGCGGAGGTGCGGGCCGCCGTCGCCGAGCACCACGAGCCCGTGCTGGCCGGTTTCGGCCCGCGCACCCGGCGGCGCGGGCGCGCCCTGTGGGGCATGGTCACGGACGAGATCGTCGAGGGCCTGTGGTACGTCGCCGGCCTGTTCGGTGCCGCCGAGGGCGAACGGGCCCGCCACGAACTGGAGTTGCTGCTGCCGGGCGCGACCCGGCCGTACGTCGGTTCGGCGGCCTTCCGGGAACTGACCGGGCCGGACGGGAAGCCGCTGCCCACCCGGGACCGGGCGAGCTGCTGCATGTTCTACACGGTGCGCCCCGAGGACACCTGCGCCACCTGCCCGCGCACCTGCGACGCGGACCGGATCGGCAAGCTCACCGCGCTCGCCGCGAGTTGAGCCGCCCTCGGGTCGATCCGGCACGCCGCGTCCCGTAAGATCACCCGCACGACACCTCCCGCACCGTCACGGGTGCTTCACGAATTCCTCACCCGACACGGGAACTTTCCGTGGAACCACCCGTACGGGTAGTCTTATTCGAACTCAACTCCCGCCCCTCACGCGGCAGTTCGAGCAGAACGTCGCCCTGGGCATCCCCTTGCACCTCCTTGGCGGCCTCTTGCCCCGAAACCCCCTGAGGGACGGCGGGGTTGGGCCACTATGGCGGGCGTTACGCCCTATCCCAATGCAAGGGACCCCAGATGAGATTGACCGACATATCGCTGAACTGGCTGCTTCCGGGCGCCGTGCTGCTCCTGGGCATGCTGGCAGCGGTGGCGGTGCTCGCGCGCGGAAAGCGCTCCTCGGGGGAGAACACGAGCGACGACTCGTGGGAGCGCAGCGAAGAGCGCCGCAGGCGCAAGGAGGCCATCTACGGCACCGCCTCCTACGTCCTGCTGTTCTGCTGCGCGGCGGTGGCCGCCGCGCTCTCCTTCCACGGACTGGTCGGCTTCGGCCGGCAGAACCTGAACCTGACCGGTGGCTGGGAGTACCTCGTGCCGTTCGGCCTGGACGGGGCGGCGATGTTCTGCTCCGTGCTCGCCGTGCGCGAGGCCAGCCACGGTGACGCGGCCCTCGGTTCGCGGATACTCGTGTGGACCTTCGCGGGTGCCGCCGCCTGGTTCAACTGGGTGCACGCTCCCCGCGGTTTCGGCCACGACGGCGCGCCGCAGTTCTTCTCCGGCATGTCCCTGTCCGCGGCCGTCCTGTTCGACCGGGCGCTGAAGCAGACCCGCCGGGCCGCCCTGCGCGAGCAGGGCCTGGTGCCGCGTCCGCTGCCGCAGATCCGTGTCGTGCGCTGGCTGCGGGCCCCCCGTGAGACGTACAAGGCGTGGTCGCTGATGCTCCTCGAGAACGTGCGCAGCCTGGACGAGGCCGTCGACGAGGTGCGCGAGGACAAGCGGCAGAAGGAGACGGCACGTCTGCGCCGCCGCGAGCAGGACCGCGTGGAGCGTGCCCAGCTCAAGGCGATCAGCCGCGGGCACCGTGGCTTCCCCGGCCGCGGCGGCCGCCAGTTGGAGGCCCCCCAGGCCTCCTTGGAGCGGGCGGACGAACGCGTTCCCGCGGAGCCTGCCATAGCGGCGAACTCGCCGGAACAACTGCCCGTGCGTACGCGGCCCTCCCTCCAGCCGGTCCGTAAGAGCACCGACCCGATCACCGTCGACCTCACCGCGGAGGACGACACGATGGCCCTGCCGCGTCTGGACTCCCTGGAGCGCAAGCTCAAGGACCTGGAGCAGCAGTTCGGCTGACGGACCGTCATGGGAAGGGGGCGCGACCGGTGAGGTCGCGCCCCCTTCCCGTTCGCGTGGTGCGTTCCCGGCGGACGGTCGTTCCCGCGAGTCCCGTCCCCGCGGCCCGTCGTCCCCGCGGCCCGTCGTCCCGACGGGTCGTCTCAGGCCGCCCCGGCGCCCAGTTCGAACCAGACCGCCTTGCCGATGCTGTGCGTCCGCACGCCCCACGCGTCCGCGAGGGACTGCACCAGGACCAGGCCCCGGCCGTGGGTGGCCTCGTCTGCGTCCCGCCTGCGCGGTCGCGGCCGGCCGGCCGCGAAATCGCGTACCTCCACCCGCAGTCCGCCCGGTCCGACGGTCGCCGTGAGCACCGCGTCCCGGTCGGTGTGGACGAGCGCGTTGGTGACGAGTTCACTGGTGAGCAGTTCGGCGGTCTCCGACTGCCCGGGTCTCCCCCAGTGCCGCAGCAGTTCGCGCAGCGCCCGGCGCGTCTCGGGCACGGCCCGTAGGTCCGCCCGCCCGAGCCTGCGCCGGAGCTGGGACGGGTGCCCCCGCTCCCCGCCGTCCGTCGTGGCCGCTCCCGTCCGCTTCCTCACCGAGGTGTCCGCGATCACGGTCGAACCGCTGCCTCGTGCCTGCCTCTTCATGACCCCCGCCCGCGTGCCGATGTCGGTTCCCCCTGCTCGAACACGTTCACGGGATGCTTGCCCCCGTGGGCCGCGGGCCAGTCCTGCCGGATCGGCGACGACCAGGTGTTCGGCCACGTCCCGGCGGGCCCGGCGCCTCCCCCGGCGGGTGGCGGCGGGCCCGGACCCCGCACCGGCGCGCGAAGTTGGCCGAAACCACCCCTGCCCGGCGGGCCCGGTCCGTGGCCCCGGGACCGCGCCGCGCGCGGTTTCCCGCCACCGGCGCCGAAGGGGGGCGACGTCAGGGCCGGGGGACGTTGCGGAGGTTGGAGCGGGCCATCTGGACCATGCGCCCGACGCCGCCGTCCAGCACCATCTTCGAGGCGGACAGGGCGAACCCGGTCACCATCTCGGCGCTGATCTTCGGCGGGATGGACAGCGCGTTCGGGTCGGTGACGATGTCGACGAGGGCCGGACCCTTGTGCCTGAAGGCGGTCTTGAGGGCCCCCGCCACGTCCTTGGGCTTCTCCACGCGCACGCCGTGGGCGCCGCAGGCGCGGGCGACGGCGGCGAAGTCCGGGTTCTTGTTCCTGGTGCCGTAGGAGGGCAGGCCGGCGACCAGCATCTCCAGATCCACCATGCCGAGGGAGGAGTTGTTGAAGAGGACGACCTTCACCGGCAGGTCGTGCTGGACGAGGGTGAGGAAGTCGCCCATCAGCATGGCGAACCCGCCGTCGCCCGACATCGACACCACCTGCCGGTCCCGGTCGGTGAACTGCGCGCCGATCGCCATGGGAAGCGCGTTGGCCATCGAACCGTGCGAGAAGGACCCGATCACGCGGCGGCGGCCGTTGGGCGTGATGTAACGGGCCGCCCAGACGTTGCACATGCCGGTGTCGACGGTGAAGACGGCGTCCTCGTCGGCGAGTTCGTCGAGGACGGAGGCCACGTACTCGGGGTGGACGGGGACGTGCTTCTCCACCTTGCGGGTGTACGCCTTCACGACCCCTTCGAGGGCGTCGGCGTGTTTCTTCAGCATCTTGTCGAGAAAACGCCGGTTCTTCTTCTCCCGCACGCGCGGGATCAGGCAGCGCAGGGTCTCCCGCACGTCGCCCCACACGGCGAGGTCCAGCTTGGAGCGCCGGCCGAGGTGCTCGGGCCGCACGTCCACCTGGGCGATCTTGACGTCGTCGGGCAGGAAGGCGTTGTAGGGGAAGTCGGTCCCGAGCAGGATCAGCAGGTCGCACTCGTGAGTGGCCTCGTAGGCGGCGCCGTAGCCGAGGAGCCCGCTCATCCCGACGTCGAACCGGTTGTCGTACTGGATCCACTCCTTCCCCCGCAGCGCGTGGCCGATCGGTGACTTGATCTTCTCCGCGAACCGCATCACCTCGGCGTGCGCGCCCGCCGTGCCGCTGCCGCAGAACAGGGTGACCTTGTCGGCCGCGTCGATCAGCCGGACGAGCTCGTCGATCTCGGCGTCGCCCGGGCGGACCGTGGGCCGGGAGGTCACGAGCGCGGTCTCCACCGCCTTCTCGGGCGCGGGCTCGGCGGCGATGTCACCGGGGAGGGAGACGACGCTGACGCCGCTGCGGCCGACGGCGTGCTGGATGGCCGTCTGGAGCAGCCGGGGCATCTGCTTGGGGCTGGAGATCAGCTCGCTGTAGTGGCTGCACTCCTGGAAGAGGCGGTCGGGGTGGGTCTCCTGGAAGTAGCCCAGGCCGATCTCGCCGGCGGGGATCTGGGAGGCGAGCGCGAGGACCGGCGCCATGGAGCGGTGGGCGTCGTACAGACCGTTGATCAGGTGCAGGTTGCCGGGCCCGCAGGACCCGGCGCACGCCGTCAGCTTGCCCGTGATCTGCGCCTCCGCGCCGGCGGCGAACGCGGCGGTCTCCTCGTGGCGCACGTGCACCCAGTCGATGCCGGGGTTGCGGCGGACGGCGTCGACCACGGGGTTGAGGCTGTCGCCGACGACGCCGTAGAGGCGTTCCACTCCGGCGCGGACGAGGATGTCGACGAACTGTTCGGCGACGTTCTGTTTGGCCATGGTGCTCATCTGCCCCTTCGGTCTCCGTAGATCCTTCGGATCCCTCCGGTTCCCATCAATCCACAGCCGGCCGGGTCACGCCTCCCACACGGCGGCGGCCGTACGGTCGTCCGCGTACCCCTTGACCCTGATCCGGACGTCGGCGAGGAATCCGGCGAGGCCCGGCGGGGTGGGCTCGGACCATCGCCGGGCGAGGTGGGCGGGGAGCCGGGGCTCGCCGCGCAGCGGTTCGGCGAGTCCGTCGGAGCACATCAGGAGGGTGTCGCCCGGGCGGGCGAGTGAGGCCCGGAACCGGAAGGGTTCGCGCGGCGGCCCGGGGGCCGGCTCGTACGGTCGCGGCGGGGCCGGGACACCGAGGTCCCTGGTGGGCCGGCCGCCCTCGGGGGCCCCGGCGGGCGGCGCTCCGAAGCCTACGACCGGTGCGCCGGCGATCTCACCGGCCGGCGGCTCGATGTCCTGCCACGCGCCGTCCCGGAGGCGGAACAGTCCGCCGGGGCCGACGCCGAAGAAGACCCGGACCCGGCACGCGGGGTCGGCGGGCAGCAGCAGGCAGCGCAGGTCCGCCGCGTACTCGTCGGGTGCCAGGTTCTGTTCGGCGGCGCCGGACCGCAGCCGTCCCAGGCTGCGGTCGGTGAGCCGGTGCAGCCCCGACTTCAGGTCCTGTCTCCGGGCGGCCCGTATGTCCTCGGCGAGCCGGGCGTGGCTGCGGCCCACGGCCCGCCCGATCAACCGGCACAGCTCGGCGGCCGCCCGGTGCGTGCCCGGCACGGCACGGGCGCCGGTGGCCATCGCGACCAGGACCAGCGCCTGGTCGCCGCTGCCGAAACGGGCGGTGAGCAGCGCGTCCCGGCGCGGCTCGCCCCGGAACCGCGCGGAGTCCCCGCGCACGGACGCGGCCCGCAGCGTGCAGGTGCCGTACCGGGCGCCGTCCAGCACGGTGTCCGCGACCAGGTCGTCCAGCGAGTCCGGGTCGGCGGCCGGCAGCGCGGTCGGCTCGGCGTCGTAGGTGGGCGGCCCGGACCCGAGGTACGGCTCGGCCGGCGGCGGCCCCTGCGGCGGGGGCGGCGGGACCTCGGGGGGCGGGGGTGCCGGGGGTGCGCCGGCGGACCGGGGCGGGTCCGGCGGCCGGGGCGGGTCCGGCGGGAAGGGCCCGGCCCGTCCGGCCGGCGGGGCGGGTGGGGCCGGGGGTGCTTCCGGCGGGGTCGGGGCGCGGTCGGCGGCCGTCGTCCGTGCGGGGGGCGCGGGGTCCGGGGCCGGGGCGGCGTGCGCCGCCTCCGGGGACGTACGGCCGGCCGGGGCGTGCGCCCGGGGGCTCCGTTCGTCGAAGCCGGCGGGCAGGGGCCCGGGCAGGAACGTCGTCGGCCCGGCAGGGGGGTCGGCCGCGCCGGCCGACGGGGGCGGCCCGCCCGTCGGCTCCCCCGCCCACCGGTCGGCCTGCCCGCCCGGTCCACGGCGCGGCCCCGGCACCGCGCCCGAGGCCCGCGGCCCCGCGTCGCCCGGCCCCGCGTCGCCCGGCCCCGCGTCGCCCGGCACGCCGGCCGGGGCGGCGTCGCCGGGGGCCGCCCCGGCGGGACCTCCGGTGCGGACCGTCCCCGCCGCCGACGCGAACCTGTCGTCCAGCGAGTCCGGTCCGGTCGTGGGGCCGGTGTCCTCGGTGCTGTCGTCGTACAACTGGCCCCACCAGTCGTCCTCGTGACCGGTGGGACTTCCCCCCTGCTGGCTCATGCCCCTGATTGTCCACCGGCGGGGCCTCGGGGGACCGGGCATCGGGAAAAACGCGTCGGGTCCGGCGCGGTGGACTACCGTGCGAACGGCGGGGCGCGGACCGAACGGCGGGACGTGCGGGCGCCGTGTGCTTCCCCGTCCCGGGAGAGCCGCTCCCCTCCTCCGTCCCTCCCGCCTCTCGACCTGCCCGTTCTGCCCGCTTCCGGCAGGCTGGGCAGATGGGAGCGTGGGAACTCCTGCTGATCGGCCTGGTGATCCTGCTCGGCCTGGGCGGAGTGCTGGTGCCCGGCCTGCCCGGATCGTGGCTGGTGTGGGCGGCGGTCCTGTGGTGGGCGCTGAAGGACCCCCGGCCGGTCTCCTGGCTGGTGCTGGTGGGCTCGACGGTCGCGCTGTTCCTGTCCCAGGTGGTGCGCTGGGCGCTGCCGCCGCGCCGCCTGAGGACGAGCGGCGCCACCCGTCGGATGGCCGGATACGCCGGAGCGGGGGCCCTCCTCGGTTTCTTCCTGGTACCGGTGCTCGGTGCGATCCCGGGTTTCCTGGGCGGCGTCTACCTCTCCGAGCGGCTCCGCCTCGGCCGCCCGGACGCGGCCCGTGCCTCCCTGCGCACGGTGATGCGGGCGGGCGGATCCAGCATCCTGGTGGAACTCTTCACCTGCCTGCTGATCATGGGCGCGTGGCTGGGAGCGGTGCTATGGGGACAGGGACCGTAGGGGCGGGGGGCCGAGCGGGCCGAGCGGGCCGAGCGCGCCGTCGGCGCTAGTGGAGGAGACGGGGCTCCTCCGCCGCGCGCAGGTGGTGGAGGGCGTACGTCCGCCAGGGGCGCCAGCTGTCGGGGACGTCGGCGCCGGGCGGCGCGACGTCGGGGTCGCCGAGGGCGCGGGCCCGGATCGCCGCCACGGTACGTCCGTCCAGGCCGGGCAGCGCGAGCAGCGCTTCCTCGGCGTCGTCCCGGTCGGCGCCGGCGTCGAGCCGTACGGTGCCGTCGGCCAGGGCGGTGGCGAGCGCGCCCAGGGGGCCGCCGGTGTCGGCGAGGGCGGCCGGTTCGGGGAAGAGGTGGGTGAGACCGCCGCTGGGCGCGTCCAGGGTCTTGCCGTGGGCGCGGACCAGGTGCGCGGCCCCGGCGCGGTCGGCCAGCGCCCGCAGCGCGTACTCCTCCGGGTCGGCGGCGCCCGGCGCGCGCAGTCCGGGCCGGGCGGCGACGAGCGGGGCGAGCCGCGGGTGCGCCGCGAGCCGCTCGTCGACGGCGTAGGGGTCGGCGTCGAGGTCGAACAGCCGGCGCAGCCGCTGGACGGCGGTGGTGAGGTCGCGCGGGTCGGTGAGGTGCAGGCGCGCGTCGAGCCAGCCGCCGGGGTGGACGACGGCACCGGACACCGAGCCCGGCCGTTCCCCGACGGCGACGACGGCCGTGCCGTACGGCAGCCGGAGGGTCCGCCGGTAGGTCCGGCCGCCCGGCGGACCGCTCACCTCCTCGACTCCGGGCACGGCCTCCGCCTCGAGCAGGTCGAACACCGGACCCGCGCAGTACGGGCCCCGGTGGGCGAGCCGCAGCGGGATCCCCGCTCCGGGTGCGGCCGTGCGCTCCTGCCGCGGGGCGGCGGCCCGCAGCTGGGTCGGGGTGGCGGCGTACACGGCCCGGATCGTGTCGTTGAACTGGCGCACGCTGGCGAAGCCGGACGCGAACGCGATCTCGGTGACCGGCAGGCCGGTCGTGCGGAGCAGGACCTGGGCGGTGTGGGCGCGCTGCGCGCGGGCGAGGGCGACGGGCCCCGCGCCGAGTTCGGCGGTGAGCTGGCGCTGCACCTGGCGGGCGCTGTAGCCGAGGCGCGCGGCGAGTCCGGCGACGCCCTCCCGGTCGACGACCCCGTCGCCGATGAGCCGCATGGCGCGGCCCACGACGTCGGCGCGCACGTTCCACTCGGCGGAACCCGGGCCGGCGTCCGGACGGCACCGCCGGCAGGCCCGGAAACCCGAGCCCTGGGCGGCGGCGGCCGTCGGGAAGAACCGCACGTTGTGCCGTTTCGGCGGCACGGCCGGGCAGCTGGGCCGGCAGTAGACGCCGGTCGTCTCGACGGCGAAGCAGAACGCGCCGTCGAACCGGGCGTCCCGGCTGCGCACCGCCTCGTACCTGCTCTCCTCGTCCATCACGGGTCCCAGTCTTCGCCCGCCCGAGGAGCGCCGCCAGCGGAATTCGGACATGGCGGTGACGGCCCGCCCCGGCCCCCTCCAGCACCCCGGGCCGGCCGGTCCGGGGGTGGACGGCCCGGGGAGGGCCGGCGGGTCCGGGGCGGCCGACCGGCCGCGGGCGGATCCGGGTCTGCCGCGGGCAGGTCCGGGACGGCCGCGGGCAGGTCCGGGGCGGACGGGGAGCCGGATGGGTCCGGACGAGAGGGCGGGGTGAGGGGGGGACGGGGGAGCCCCCGCCGCCCGGCGGGCGGGGACCCCGTCACCGCCCGCCGGGCGCGGTCCCCGTCCGCCGTTCCCGTGCGGTGGCCGGGCGGCCCGGCGGGTGCGGGTCCGCTCAGCGGTTCCCCGCCCGTTTGGCGCGTCGGGCGGCCCGTCCTGCGGCCTGCTTGTGCTTCCAGCTCTGCCGGAGGTCGCCGCGGATCCGGGCGTCGGACTTGGCGACGATCCACCGGTTCTCGCGGACGAGCTTGCGGTAGCTGTCCAGCCGCCGGACCGGCAGCTCGCCGTCCTCCACGGCCGCGAGCACCGCGCAGCCCGGCTCGCGCTCGTGGGCGCAGTCCTGGAAGCGGCAGTCGCGGGCGAACTCCTCGATCTCGGCGAACACCCGGCCGACGCCGTGACCGGCGTCCCACAGCCCGACGCCGCGCAGTCCGGGCGTGTCGATGAGGACGCCTCCGCCGGGCAGCGGCAGCAGGTTGCGGGTGGTCGTGGTGTGCCGTCCCTTGCCGTCCATGTCGCGGGTGGCCCGCACGTCCATGACGTCGTCGCCGACGAGCGCGTTGGCGAGGGTCGACTTGCCCGCGCCGGACGCGCCGAGCAGGACGGAGGTGCCCCGGCCGAGGAGCGCCGCGAGTTCCCCGACGCCGTGCCCGGCCAGGGCGCTGGCGGTGAGCACGGGCACGCCGGGCGCGCTCCTGACGACGTCCTCGACGAGATGTGCGAGCGTGTCCGGGTCGGTGACGAGGTCGGCCTTGGTGAGGACGACGACGGGCTGGGCGCCCGATTCCCAGGCCAGCGCCAGGAACCGTTCGACGCGCCCGAGGTCGAGTTCGACGGCGAGCGACAGGGCGACGATCGCGTGGTCGACGTTGGCCGCGAGGATCTGCCCCTCGGACCGTTTGGACGAGGTGGAGCGCACGAAGGCGGTACGGCGCGGCAGGTACGCCCGTGCGTAGCGCGGGTTGCCGTCGGCGTCGACGGCGACCCAGTCTCCGGTGCACACCACGCGCAGGGGGTCGTGCGGGGTGACGAAGGCGGTGTCCGCGCGGACGACGCCGTCGCCGGTGACGACGTCGCACTGCCCGCGGTCGACACGGACGACCCGGCCGGGCAGCAGCCCGCGCTCGGCGTGTACGGCGAACTCGGCCGCCCAGCCGTCGTCCCAGCCGTAGGGGACGAGCGGGTGGGAGGAGGCCGGGGAGGTGGAGAGGTTCAAGACGGACCCTTCACAGGGGCGGTCCCGGCGGCGCGCTCGGCGGCGCGCGGAGGCTCGTGTGGTCAGCCGGAGACCGCGGGGGTGGGGTGGACGAGCGTCTGGTGGCTGCGAGCAGCACCCGTGTCGGCGACAGTCATCGGTCACACCTCCTGATCCGTGTCACGTGCGTCGTGCAGATCGTGCACGTCATCCGCGTGCACGTCATCCGTGTGCACGCGGTCCGCGCGTGCGTCGTGTGCGTCGTCCGGGCGCCGGCGGTGGCCGCCGGACGAGGCCCCGTCAGGGTAGGGGCGCGCCGGTGCCGGACGCCATTCGTTTTCCGGGACCCGGTGCGCGGCTCACGACAGGGGACGCACCCGAGCGGTGACGCACGTCACACCCTCCGGCCGATCATTTCGGCGCCCTTCCGCTGTCATGAGAAGTGACCGCCTCCCGCGGGACTCCGCCACAGGAAAGGACGTGATCGCCGTGAGCGCTCCCGTGAAAGGCCCCGCCGCCTATTTCCCCTCGATCGAGAAGAAGTACGGCCGTCCGGTCGCCGAGTGGCAGGAGCTGATCCGCGCCTCGCCGCTGACCCGGCACATGGAGCTGGTCGCCTGGCTCAAGTCCGAGCACGGTCTCGGCCACGGGCACGCCAACGCCCTCGTGGCACACACCCTCGCGGAGACCGGGGGGAGCTGAACCGTCGTCCCCGGCCACCTGGAACAGCCGGGACGACCGGGGCGCCCGGGCGGGGCGGGGCGCCCGGGTGGGGCGGGGCGCCCGGGTGGGGCGGGGCGCCCGGGTGGGGCGGGGTCCGGGACAGGCATGACCGCCCGGCTCCCGGGGCATCCGCATGGTACGGGTGGGGCACCTCCGCCCGCGCCACCGCACGGGCGGTAGGCTGCGTGGCCGGAAAGGTGCCTTCCGTCCGTCCACGCCGGCACGCAAGCAATCCGAGCAATCCGAGCAGAGGGCCGGCGACCGCGGAGGAGACCGAGTGTGGATGGCACGCGCGACCAGGGGAAGGCCGCTCCCCCGCACGGCGGTTCCGTGCTGGAGGTGATCCCGTTGTCCGGTCGTGCCGGCATCCGTGTCAGTGGCGAGATCGGCGCGGCCACCCGCGGGTCCTGGGAGGGAGCGCTGGCCGACCTGGCCCGGCGGCACGCCGACGTGTCCTACGTGGAACTCTCCCGCGTGGGCTTCGTCGACGTGGCCGGCGTGTCGGCGCTCGCCGTCACCGCGATGAACCTGCCGGGCGGACGGGTCGTCGTGGAGTGCCCGCCCCCGCAGCTGCCGCGCGTGCTGGCGTTGTTCTGGCCGTCCATGCACGGGATCGAGGTGGCGCCGCGATGACGGCCGCAGCAGACGGGAAGTTCCTCCACGCGGCGCTGTTCTACCGCTCGGAACGGGACTACACCGACCACATGCTGCCCTTCGTCCGGGAGGGTCTGGCCCTCGGCGAACCGGTGGCGGTGGCCGTGCCCGGTCCCCGGCTGGAACCGATCAGGGCCGGACTCGGTACGGATGCCGAGGACGTCCTGCTCCTGGACATGACCGACGCCGGCCGCAACCCCGGACGGATCATCCCGGGGGTGCTGCGCGCGTTCGCCGACGCCCATCCGCACGGGCGGGTGCGGATCGTCGGGGAGCCGGTCTGGGCCGGCCGCAGCCCGGTGGAGTACCCGGCGTGCGCACAGCACGAGGCGCTGATCAACGCGTCCTTCGAGGGCCGGGCGGCGACCATCCTGTGCCCGTACGACGCGAACGGCCTGGACGCGGACGTCCTCGCCGACGCGCGGATCACCCACCCCACGCTGATCGACGACGGCCGTGAGCGGGCCAGCGAGGCCTACGACTGGCGGTCCGTGGTGGATCGGTACAACGAGGTGCTCGTGCCCTCGCCGGACGCCGCCTCCTTCTCCTTCGGCTCCGCCGAACTGCCCGACGCACGCCACTTCGCCGTCGGCCTGGTCGCGCGGCTGGGTCTGGGCGGGCAGCGGCTCCAGGACACGGAACTGGCGGTCGCGGAGCTGACGACCAACAGCGTCGTCCACGGCGGCGGGCAGGGCACGCTGCGGATCTGGGCCGAGGCGGGCCAGGTCGTGTGCGAGGTCAGCGACGGGGGACGGCTGACCGACCCGCTCGCCGGCCGCAGGCCGCCGGCCCGCGGCCAGATCGGCGGCCGGGGCCTGATGCTGGTGCACTACGTGGCGGACCTGGTGCGCCTGCACACGGCACCGGACGGCACGACCGTGCGCTTCTACATCGGCCTGTAGCGGCCCTCGCGCACTGACGTCCGGTCAGGACGGCCCGGACACCGGCCCGTCCACGACAGAAGGCCCGTGCAGGACAGGCGGCCCGCCCGCGGCGGACCCCCTGGAGACGGCCGACGGCCCGAAGGGCGGCCGGCGCGGCGGAAACGGCCGGCGGCCCCGGGACGGCCGACTTCCCGAAGAGACGTCACGCCTAACCGAATTGCGGAGATTGTCCGCTTAGCATCTAGGGGCCCGCGCCGCGGGCTCCGGCCGCCGAGGCCGCAGACGCCCCCCTGATCCTCACGGGAGCCGAGCCCCCATGCGTCCGACCGGCCGTCACCGCACCCCCCTCCCCGGCGCCGCCGCCCACCGGCGGTCCGCGGCCGTCCACGGTCCCGAACTGCAGGCCGCCGCAGGGCACTTCGGCCGCCGCCGGTTCCTGACGCTGACCGCCGCCGCGGCGGCCCTCGCCTTCGCCACCCACACCCCCGCGCGGGGGGCGGCCGCCGCCCGCCGGCTCGACCCGGCGAGGATCTCCGAGGACCCCTTCACCCTGGGCGTGGCCTCCGGCGACCCGTTGCCCGACTCCGTGGTCCTGTGGACCCGGATCGCTCCGGCGCCGTACGAGCCGGGCGGAGGGCTGGCCGGGCAGAGCGTCGCCGTGGAGTGGGAGGTGGCGCAGGACGAGCGCTTCGGCCTGGTGGTGCGCCGCGGCACCGCCCTCGCGCTGCCCGAGCACAACCACACCCTGCACGTCGAGGTCACCGGCCTGGACGCGGGACGGCCGTACCACTACCGGTTCCGGACGGGCGCCTGGACCAGTGAGACCGGCCGGACCCGCACCGCGCCGGCCCTCGGCGCCGCCCCGGGCTCGCTCGCCTTCGCGGCCGTGTCCTGCCAGGCCTACTACGACGGGTACTTCACGGCGCACCGGCACCTCGCGCAGGAGGACCTCGACGTGGTCCTCCACCTCGGGGACTACCTGTACGAGTACCCGGTGGACTCCGCCGGCGGCGCGCGCGCCTACCGGGACCGGGTGCTGCCCGCGGTGTTCGACCGGGAGACCGTCACCCTGGAGGAGTACCGGCTGCGGTACGCCCTGTACAAGAGCGACCCCGACCTGCGTGCCGCCCACGCGGCGCACCCCTTCGTCGTCGCCTGGGACGACCACGAGACCGAGAACAACTACGCCGGCGCCGTCGACGAGCACGGCAGCCCGCCGGCCGCGTTCCTGCTGCGGCGGGCCGCCGCCTACCGGGCCTACTGGGAGCACCAGCCGCTGCGCGCCCGCCGGGCCCCGGTCGGACCCGACATGCCGCTGTACCGGCGCCTGCACTGGGGCTCGCTCGCGCAGTTCGACGTCCTCGACACCCGCCAGTACCGCTCCGACCAGGCCTACGGCGACGTCCAGCACGTGCCCGGTCCCGAGTCGGACGATCCGGCGCGCACCATGACCGGCGCGGCCCAGGAGAAGTGGCTGCTGGACGGCTGGCGGGCGTCCGGCGCGGTGTGGAACGTGATGCCGCAGCAGGTCTGCTTCTCCCAGCGCAGGCTGTCCACCGACGCGCGGGCGAAGATGTCGATGGACGCCTGGGACGGCTACCGCGCCTCCCGCGGCCGCATCCTCGCCGGGGCGCGGGAGGCCGGGGTGGACAACCTGCTCGTGCTGACCGGCGACGTCCACGTGGGCTACGCCTTCGACATCAAGGCCGACTTCGACGACCCGGCGTCGAGGACCGTCGGCACCGAGATCGTCGCCACGTCCGTCGCCAGCGGCAGGGACGGCACGGAGCGGCCCGCCAACTGGCAGACGTACCTGACGGCCAACCCGCACCTGCGCTTCTACGACGGCCGGCGCGGCTACGTCCGGGTACGGCTGACCCCGGACGCGGCCCGCGCCGACTTCCGCACGCTGGCGGCCGTGACGACGCCGGACTCCCCGGTCTCCACGGCGGCGTCCTTCGTCACGGAGGCGGGCAACCCGGGCCTGACACCGGTCTGACGCCCGGCCTGGCACCGGTCCGGTCCGGCGACCGGTCCGGTGTCGGGGACCGGCGTCAAGGGCCGGCGTCGGGGCCCGGCGTCGGATCAGGACAGGGCGCAGGCGGCGCCGTTGAGGCTGAAGCCGTACGGTGCGGTGTTCTTGTGCTGCCAGGAGGCGAGGAAGCCGAAGGAGAGGGTGCCGTCCGCCGGGACCTCCCTGTTGTAGTCGGCGGCGGTGGCGGTGACCCGCGCGCCGTCCTGCGCGACGCTCGCGTCCCACATCTGGTCGACGCGCTGGCCGTCCCGGAAGGACCAGGCGACCCGCCAGGAGTCGAGCGGCTCGGCGGTGGTCACGGTGACGGTGGCCTGGAAGCCGTCGGGCCACTGGTTGACCAGGTCGTAGGCCACCTCGCAGGCGGCCGTGCCCGCGGTGGGCGACGAGGTGCCCTGGGGTTCCGGATCGGCCCGGTTCGTCGTCGACGGCGTACCGTCCGCGGACGGCTTCGGCGCACCGGATCCGGCACCGGTGCCCGTACCGGTCGACGAGGAGGAGGTGCCGGGCACGACGGTCGGCCCGGACGGGTTGCCGGGGCCGGCCACCGGCGTGCTGCCGGCGGGGAGGCCGCCCCGCGCGGCGGAGTCGTCGCTCTCGCCGAACGGCATCAGCGAGGCGGCGAGGGCCAGCGCGGAGACGAGGACGGCGGCGACGAGCAGGCCGTTGCGCAGGGTGCGGGCCTTGTCGGCGGCCGGGTCGCCCCACGCGCCGTCCGGGTCGGGCGCGGGCGGACCGCCGGCGCTCATCCGCACCTCCGCGGCGCGGCGGCGGCGCTCCAGGTAGGCGAGCCCGCCCCAGCCGATGACGCCCTGGGCCAGCGCCGCCGGCAGCCCGCCGCCGTGCAGCCGCAGGCAGGCCGCGGCCTCCGCGCACTCCACGCAGGTGGCGAGGTGCCGGGAGAGGTCCTCCGGCGTCTCGGCGACGGGCGAGCGGGTCACGGCGTCCAGGAGGCGGACGTAGCTGCGGCACTCGGCGTCCATCGGCGTGTCGAGATGGTTGCGGTGGCAGCGGTCCCGGAACAGGCCCCGTACCTGGTTCAGCTCCTCCATCGCGGCGGCCGGGTCCAGCCCCTGCCTGCGGGCGACGGCGCGCGGCGGCAGCGCCTCCACCTCCGCCAGCCACAGCAGCGCGGCGTCCGGCTCCTGCATGTCGCGCAGCCCGCGCAGCGCGATGGGCCGGCGCAGGGGCGGTCCGGTGTACCGGGCGGCTTTGTCGGAGTTCAGCCACAGTCGCAGGTCGGGATCGAGCCGGTGGCCCTGCCCCCGGGCCTCCCAGGCGGCCGCCGTGGTGCGTACGGCGGTCAGCAGCAGGGGGATCCGGGGCAGCCGGGACGCGCGGCGGCCGGCCGCGTGCCGGACGCCGTCCTCGGCCGCGCGGGCCTCGCGTATGCCGAGCGCGAACGCCTCGCGGGCCAGGTGGTTGGCCGCGGTCGACCCGGAGGTGCACAGGTCGGCGTACGACAGAACGGCGTCCCAGCACTCCGAGAAGAGAGCGGCCTCGGCGGCGTCCTTGGGGGTCGGCAGGTCGGGCATGAGTCTCCTGCATCCACAAGCGAGGTCAACTCAACATGTCGGCAATGGAGTTGGGGGGAACCTCGCGGCAGTGCCAGAGCTTTTCACGAGTTGCGCACAACTGACAAGCGCGCTGTTCAGATGTCATGACAGGGCGACCGCGCCCTCCGGCCGGGGCCTCCGGGGCCTCCGGCACGGGCGCGGACCGCCCCGCGGCCCGGTGCGGGGGTGCTCCCCGGGTCCGCGACGGCCGCGGCGTCCCCCACGGCATCGGCTCCGGTCGGGGCCCGGACGCGGGCGCGGACGTGGACCCGGACCCGCATCCGGGCTCGGACCCGCACCGGGGCTCGGGCTCGGACCCGCACCCGCACCCGGGCGTGAGCGCGGGTGGTCAGACCGTCGAGGGTTCGCCCTCCGTGGCCGAGGGCTCGTTCGCCGGCAGGCTGTCCATGAAGGAGCTCACGGAGAAGACGGCGCGTCCGGGGCCGGGCTCCCCGTACCCGGGGGGCGAGGCCAGGCCGAACTCGTCCATCGTGGCCCGGTACGCCTGGAGCAGGCGGATGTGGTACTCCAGCGGCGCGCCCTGCGGGTTGGCCTTGCCGAGCGGGGTCGTGGGCTCCGGGCACCAGGTGGTGAACCGGGGCGTGATGCCGTGCGACATGAAGAAGCGCAGGCCCTCGGTGGTGGAGGCGATGGCCTCGTCGACCGTCTTGAAGCCGAAGGGCTCGGCCATCTCCACGCCCGCCACGAAGTTGGGGATGACGTTGCGCGCCCCGAAGATCTCCGCCGAGTCGAGGATGCGCTTGTGCCACTCGTCGCGGCCGACGTAGCGCTCCTTGCCGGGGCAGTACATCTTGAACAGGTACTCGTCCCACACCTCGTAGTTGGGGTGGTAGATCTGCACGCCGTGGTCCTTGAAGCGCTGCACGTCGTCGCGCGGGAGGGCCTGGGCGACGACCTTGCCGATCCAGCGGCCCGGGAAGCGTTCCTCGATGGCCTTGGCGTAGTGGCCGTAGAAGTCGGCCTCGTCGCGCCCGGAGACCGTCTTGGTGATCGCGCCGCCGGTGAGCGTGTAGGCGGTGGAGGCCTTGGCGGTGTCGTACCGGTCGATGATCTCGAGGGCCTCCAGCACCTCCTCGACGTCCTTGACACCGGTGTACGGCCGCCCGGCCGCCTTGTGCTGGCGCCAGTTGTGGTTGATGTCGCAGTACTGGCACTCCTCCTTGGCGCCGAAGTACTGGCAGACCCGGAAGACGGTCAGGTAGATCAGGTAGCCCCACTGGATGGTGGGGGCGACCTCCATGACGGACTTCCCGTTGGAGAGCTTGTGCCGGTAGTACTCGGGCATGGGCGGCACGCCGACGTCCGAGATCCGCTTCCCGTCGAGGTAGAGACCGAGCATCCCGTCCTCGCCGGCCGCCACCCGGTAGGGCGAGGCGGGGTTCACCCGGACCGAGACGACGGTGCGCCGCAGGTCGTAGGGGCCGCCGGTGAGGATGATCTCCTCCGGCGGGCGGCGCAGCGCGGCCTCGCCCAGCTCGGGGAGGGTGCCGTGGTCGAAGGAGAAGATGAAGTACGACTTCGGCTTGACCTCACCGCCCTCGTTGTCGCTGAGCGCGGAGGGGTCGAAGGCCACGCCTCCGCGCAGCAGGTCCTCCTTGAGGACGGCCTCCCGCGGCACGTGCGGAAACCGCTCCATCAGATCCTCGACCAGCGCGGTACGGCTGCCCATCGTCTCTCCTCCCGGTTCAGGCGTACGACTCCTCACGGTATGCCCCCGCTCGCGCGGGGGTGGGGGCGGGGGGCCTCGTGTTGCGGGCACGGTAGGTTCCACCTGGGAATTCCTGGTTCTCGATCTCCTCGGGAGGGCGATCCGCATGGCCGAGACCGTGACCAACTGGGCGGGCAACATCACGTACACCGCCGGGGAGCTGCACCGCCCCGCCTCGCTCGACGCGCTGCGCTCGCTCGTCGCGGCGAGCGGGCGGGTGCGGGTGCTGGGCAGCGGGCACTCCTTCAACGCGATCGCCGAGCCGGGCCCGGAGGGGGTGCTGCTGTCCCTGGACGCGCTGCCCGCGGAGGTCGAGGTGGACCCGTCGGCGCGGACGGTGCGGGTCGGCGGCGGGGTGCGGTACGCCGAGCTGGCCCGGCGGGTGCACGCGCACGGGCTGGCGCTGCCGAACATGGCCTCGCTGCCGCACATCTCGGTGGCCGGCTCGGTGGCGACCGGCACCCACGGTTCGGGAGTGGGCAACGGTCCCCTGGCGGCGCCGGTGCGGGAGGTGGAGATCGTCACGGCGGACGGGTCGACGGTCGTGATCGGACGGGGGGACGAGCGGTTCGGCGGGGCCGTCACCTCGCTGGGCGCCCTCGGTGTCGTCACCGCGCTCACCCTGGACCTGGAGCCGGCCTTCGAGGTCGAGCAGCACCTGTTCACCGAACTCCCCCTGGACGGACTGGACTTCGAGGCCGTCGCGGCGGCGGCGTACAGCGTGAGCCTGTTCACCGACTGGCGGGCGCCCGGGTTCCGGCAGGTGTGGCTCAAGCGGCGCACCGACCAGCCCCTGGCCGCCTTCCCGTGGGCGGCGCCGGCCGCCGAGGCGCTGCATCCGGTGCCGGGGATGCCCGCGGTCAACTGCACGGAGCAGTTCGGGGTGCCGGGGCCGTGGCACGAGCGGCTGCCGCACTTCCGCGCGGAGTTCACGCCGAGCAGCGGGAACGAGCTGCAGAGCGAGTACCTGCTGCCGCGGGAGCACGCCGCCGGCGTCCTGCGCGCGATCGACGGCGTCCGGGACACGGTCGCCCCCGTGCTGCAGGTCTGCGAGGTGCGTACCGTCGCCGCCGACGAGCAGTGGCTGAGCCCGGCCCACGGGCGGGACTCCGTCGCCGTGCACTTCACCTGGATCGACGACACGGCCGCCGTGCTGCCGGTGGTGCGGGAGCTGGAGGCCGTTCTGGAGCCGTTCGGGCCCCGGCCGCACTGGGGCAAGGTGTACGAGACGCCCGCCGCCGCGGTGCGCGGGCGGTATCCGCGGATCGACGACTTCCGGGCGCTGGTCCGGGAACTGGATCCGGCCGGGACGTTCACCAACGCCTTCGTGCGGGACGTCCTCGGCCCGTGAGCCGCCGCGCCCGGCCGCGCCTTCGTACGGACCCTTTCCCAAGCCCTTGCCGAGCCCCGGCGCACGCCGTGCCGTGACGCCGCGTCGGCGTCGGCACACCGCCGTGCGGCACACCGGCGTCGGTATGCGGCACGATGACCTGCATGAACGGCTCTCACGACAGTCCCCGCTCCGTCCGGCCCGGCGAGTACCCGCTGTGGGAGGAGGCCTTGGCGCTCGTCGGCCGGGACCTGGACGCGCTGCTCCCCGGCCGGGGTCCCCTGCGGCTGGTGGCCCTGCCGTCCTGGGACGAGGAGGAGGCCGAGGAGGGGGCGGGGCGCGAGCACGTGTACGTCGCCCTGCCCGACGGCCGCCGGCACGGCGACCACCTCTGGCACGGCTCCGCGTCCGATCCCGGCACCGCGCTCGCCGAGGTCGCCGAGGCCGCGCAGGAGACCGTGCTGGAGTGCCTGTGGCAGGTCTGGCCGGTCTGCGACGAGCACGGCCTCGGGATGCACGCGGGCCAGGAGGACGGCCGTGCGGTGTGGCGGTGTGCGGGCGGCAGCGCTCCCGGGGGCCCCGCGCACGTGCGGGCGGCGGTCGGCGGGCTGGACGCGCCGCGCCGACCGCGCCGGGGCCGCCGCGAGCCGCGCTGACCTCAGTGGTCCGCGCAGCAGGGCGTCGGTTCGGGCACCTCGAAGGGGACCAGGGTGCCGCCCGCGGCGGGCATCGCGGTGAGCACCAGCTCGCCGTCCCGCCACTGCGGGCGGACGTGATCGTTCGTCACCAGCCTTGCCGACGGGGCCGGTTCGTCCGGGGCGCCCAGGACCGTGACGCGGTCGATCGCGGACCCGGACAGCAGCTCCCCGACCGTCGTCGTGCCGCGCAGCCGGTCCGCCCCGCGGTACAGCACCGCGCGGCCCACGGGGTCCGGGACGCCCTCGGCCGCCTCGTAGCCCCGGGCCGCCAGCCGCGCCCGCAGGTCGTCCCGCTCCACCGCCGTCTCCGGTGCGAGGGAGACGGCGACCCGCGGCCGCTCGCCCCGCAGGAGGTGGGTGCAGCCGAACACCCCTTCCGCGAGTCCGAGTTCCGCCGCGAGGGTGCGGAGCAGGTGGTCGGCGGCACGCAGGTCGCGCGAACCGGCGTCCACCGTCAGGGCGTACGGCGTGCGGGGCGACGGCTCGCGGTGGGGCGCTGTCACGACGGCAGGACCCAGACCGGGTTGGTGTAGAACCAGAGGTCGGCCCACGGGTCGGCGTCACCGACGACGTCGATGGCCGGGCCCGCCGGGTCGACGGCCGCGCCCATCGCGCCGACGGCGCTGCGGTTGCCGTCCGAGCCGCGCAGCCGGACGTACACCGGCCGGTCCACCCGTCCCAGGTCGTAGGTGAGCCGTACCGTCCCGGCCGTCCTGTCGACCTCGTAGGTGCGGACGACCTTGGCGGTCGGCGCGGTGAAGGTGTCCTTGTCGGCGACCGGGCCCGTGACGTCGCCCTGGATGACGTCCACGCGGGCCAGCTCGGGCACGAAGCCCGCCCAGTTGGCGCCGGCGGCGAGCGCCACGTCGACCGTCAGCTTCACCGACGTGCCCTTCTTCACGTGCAGGGCGCCGCCGAGGGTGGCCCAGCGGCCGCCGCCGGCCACGCGCACGTCGAGCCCGTCGACGAGCTGCCCGTGGTCGACCCAGACGCGTCCGGCGCGGATGCCGTCCATGACGGCGGCGTAGGAGAAGCCGTCGGAGCCGACGTGGGTGCGGCTGTACTGGCCGGGCCAGTAGTCGCCCTGGGTGATGTCGATCCGGCCGCCGTAGACCGGGTCCCGGTAGCGGCCCTCGGTGGCGAAGTCGCCGCCGGGGCCGCGCACGGCGGTGTCGGCGTAGACCTGGTGGGAGTCGGAGTTGGCGGTGATCCACCAGGGCTTGCCCTCGGCGAGGAGGCTGTCCCACAGTCCGCCGACGGTGGCCGTCATCCAGTCGAAGCCGCCCCAGGTGCGGTAGCTCTCCAGCGGGTAGCCGGGGAAGGAGTTCGCACCGGGGTTGTTGTCGTAGATGCCGCGGGCGCGGCCCATGCCGAGCGGGGCGGGCAGGCCGGCGGCCTGGTGGCCGGGGGCGCCCTCGAAGCCGACGGCGATCTGGCGGCCCGCGGGCGTCGCGTCGCGCCAGGCGCGGATCTCGTGCGGGGAGTCGACGCCGCGCCGCGCCGGGTGGTTGGCGAGCATCAGCGCGTCCTTGACCTTGCGGCGGCGGACCTGCTCGCCGAGGAAGGCGAGTCCGGCGACGGCGAGGGCCTCGTTGGCGGGCGTCGAGTCGGAGGCACCCTTGACGCTGCCGTCGTAGTCGGTCTCGAACTGCTTCAGGACGGAGACCTCGTTGCGCCCGGGGTGGACGAAGACGGTGCCGTGTTCGGCGCCCGGGATGTTCCATTCCAGGCCCTGGAAGACGAGGGTGTCCTCGTGCGCGGCCCGGGCCTCCCTGATGTCCGGGTTGACCTTCTCGACGCCGATCCTGGCGTGCGTGGTGCTGCCGTGGTCGGTGATGACCAGCCAGTCCATGCCGTGCCGGGCGCCCTGGCGGACCTGGTCGACGACGCGGTACTTGCCGTCGCTGCTGTACTGGGTGTGGATGTGGTGGTCGCCGGCCAGCCAGAGGAAGCCCGTGGAGCGGCGGCCGCCGGCGGCACGGGCCGCCGGGGCGGCGGCCGGCGTCGCGGCGGCCGTCTGGCCGAGGACGCTTCCGGCGGCGATACCGGCGCCGAGGAGGCCGGCGCGGCGCAGCAGCGACCGGCGGGACCGCTGCTCGGGGCTGAGGGCCTCGTCGGGCACGGCGGTGTCGAAGGCGGCGGGCAGCGCGGTGGCCGCCTCGTGGTCGTGGTGCTCGTGTCCGTGATGGTGGTGGCCGTGCGCGTGTCCGTGGCCGTGTCCCATGGTGCCCTCCCGGTTGCCGCTGCCTTCCGCGGCTGCCTGCCGCGGCGCGTGCGCGCCGCGTGAGGAGGATCAGGGCGAAACGTGAATTTTGAACGACCTGGGGGTGAGCGGTGGCCGACCCGCACACGGCGGCTCGTCCCCGTCTCCCGCTGTTCCCTCAACTGCCCTTTCGCATCAGACTGGTTGACGCCGAACCCGAGCAGCGTCCACCTTCCCAGCAGCCCGCCCCCACCGGGAGACATCCACATCATGAGACGACGACTCCTCGGCGCCCTCGCGGCCGCCGCGCTCACCCTCACCGGCCTCGCGGCCACGGACGCGGCGCCCGCCGCGGCCGCCGCCTCCGGCGCGCCCGCGGCGGCCACCACCGGTTCGTTCACCGTGCTCACCTACAACGTGGCGGGCCTGCCCGAGGGCCTGAGTTCGGGCCGGCCGGCGACCAACACCCCGCTGATCTCGCCGCGGCTGGGGGCGTACGACATCGTCAACGTCCAGGAGGACTTCAACCACCACGCGGCGCTGTACGCGGGCGACGACCACCCCCACCGGACCGCGACGAGCGGCGGCGTGCCCTTCGGGGACGGCCTCAACACCCTCTCCGACCACCCCTTCGAGGACTTCGAGCGGGTGAGGTGGAACGCCTGCACCGGCACCAACTGCCTCACGCCGAAGGGCTTCTCGCTGGCCCGGGTGCGACTCGCGGAAGGCGTTTTCCTCGACCTGTACAACGTGCACACCAACGCCGACTCCACGGACGACGCGATGGCCGCGCGACGCGCCAACATCGAGCAGCTGTCGGACTTCGTCCGGGTGAACTCGTCCGGCAACGCGGTGATCGTGATGGGCGACACCAACACCCGCTACACCCGGGCCCAGGACAACATCCGCACCCTCGTCGCCGAGAACGGGCTCACCGACCCCTGGGTGGAGCTGGTCAGGGGCGGTACGCCGCCGGCCTCGGGCGCGGACGCGCTGCTGTGCCCGACGACGGCGCCGACGGACGACTGCGAGGTGGTCGACAAGGTCCTCTACCGCGGCAGCAGGCTCCTGTCGCTCGACGCCACCCGGTACCGGAACGCGTGGGCGTCCTTCCTGGACTCCGCCGGCGGCAACCTCTCCGACCACTTCCCCCACACGGTGGACTTCTCCTACACCCTCGCCGCGGGCCTGCGGGCGAGCGACTTCTTCGGCGGCCCCCACGGCACGGCGTTCACCGACGCGGACGACCTGCCGGCCGTCCCGGCCCCCCGCACCCTCACGCTGCGCGGCGGCTCCCGCCTGGACGCCGTCTCCCTGGCCCACGACGGCGGCACGGTCCTCACCCACGGGGGCACCGGCGGCACGGCCGTCTCCCTGACCCTGGCGGCGGGCGAGCACCTCACGTCCGTCGAGCTGACGCGGGGTCAGAAGGACGGCCGTACGCGCGTCTTCTCGGCGTCCTTCACGACCGACAAGGGCCGCACCCTGTCGGCCGGTACGGCGACCGCCGACGCGAGGACCTTCACCGCCCCGCCCGGCCGGCAGATCGTCGGCTTCACGGGCCGCGCCGGGACCGAGGTCGACAAACTGGGGGTGGTGTACGCGCCGGTCGGCTGAGGCCGCCGGCGCGGCTCCGGCATCCGGCGCGGCCGTGAGCGGTCGTGGTCGCGGCCCAGGACGGTCGCGGGCGGGGCCGGTCGCGGCCGGGCCCGGTCACGGGCGAGGACGGTCGCGGGCGAGGACGGTCGCGGGCGTGGGCGAGGAGGGGGTGCCGCCGGGGCAGCCCTTAGGATCCTCTCCGACCCACCAGGCACCCGACGAACAAGGCGTCCCCCATGCCCCGAGCCGGCCTCACCGCGGACCTTCTGGTCACGGCCGCCGCCGACCTCGCCGACGAGGCCGGGTTCGACAACGTCACCCTCTCCGCGCTGGCCCGCCGCTTCGGCGTCAAGGACGCGAGCCTGTACTCGCACGTCCGGAACATCCAGGACCTGCGGACCCGCCTCGCGCTGTACGCGGGCGCCGAACTGATCGACCGGATCGCCCCGGCCGTCGCGGGCCGCTCCGGCAAGGAGGCCCTCGCGGCCTTCGCCGGCGCCTACCGCGCGTACGCGCTGCGGCATCCGGGACGGTACGCCGCCACCCAGATCCCCATGGACCAGACCCTGGTCGCCGAGGCCCCGGCGTTCCGCCGCACCGCCGACATCACCTACGGCATGCTCCGCGCGTACGGCCTCGAGGAACCCGACCTCACCGACGCCGTACGCCTGCTGCGGAGCACCTTCCACGGCTACTGCACCCTGGAGGCGGGCGGCGGCTTCGGGGCGCCCCGCGACGTCCAGCGCTCGTGGGACAAGGCGGTCGAGGCCCTGCACGCGGCCCTGACGCACTGGCCCACCGGCGGGTGACCGGCGTCCTCGGGCGGCGGGCAAGGACCCGCCGAGCGGGGCAGCCGGGGAGCCGAGGAGCCGGAGAACGGCGTTCCGCGCGGCGCACGCCGTCGGGCCGGCGCGCCTCAGCCCGCCCGTTCCGCCGCGCTCCGCTCCACGCAGAACTCGTTGCCCTCCAGGTCGGCGAGGAGCGCCCACCCGGTGCCGTCCGGCCGGCGGTGGTCGGCGACCAGGGTGGCGCCGAGGGCGAGCAGGCGGTCGACCTCCTCGTCGCGGGTGCGGTCCTGCGGCTGGAGGTCGAGGTGGACGCGGTTCTTGACGGTCTTGCGCTCGGGAACCGTCACGAAGAGCAGGCCGGCGCCCTCGATGAGCGCCTCCTCGTCGCCGGGACGGTCGTCCTCGTGGAGGGGTTCGCCGAGGACCGCGGACCAGAACGTCGCCAGACCGTGCGCGTCCGCGCTGTCGATCGTCACGTGACGGATCTTGGAAGTCATGCCGGGAGTCTCGTGCAACCACCCCCCGCGGGGCAACGGGCGAACGGACAGGCGGACGAGCGGGAGCAGGTGCCGGTGCCGGTGCCGGGGCCGGTGCCGGGGCCGGTGCCGGGGCCGGTGCCGGTGACAGTGCCGGTGACAGTGCCGGTGACAGTGACGGTCGCGGTGCCGGCGGTCGTGGTCCGCCGTCCGCGGGGCGGCGGGCCTGGGGGCGTCCCGGTTCCGGTCGGGGCGCCCCCAGGGACCTATCCCAGCCGCACGAGGCCCGCCGGCACCAGGCGCAGGGCGAGGAGTTCGTCACGGACCAGGCCGGCGTAGACGGTGGCGCCGTGCACCGAGGTGTGGGTGTTGTCCCGTTTCTCGTCGTAGAGGTACAGGGCCTTGGACCTCTCCACGCCCAGGGACTCCACCAGGGCCTTGGTCTTCGCCGTGAGGTCGATCAGCGGGACGCCGTGCGCCGCGGCGACCGAGCGGACGACGGCGGGGTGGTCGACGCCGAGTCCGTTGACCAGCAGGGCCGTCCCGTTGTCCAGCGTGCCGTCGGCGTTGAACCAGCGGCGCACGACCGGGGTGACGAGGACCGGCTCGCCGCCCCGCGCGCGGACGCCGGCGACCAGGGTCTCCAGGTTCGCCCGGTAGGTGGCCCCGTCGGTCGTCTTGTCGTTGTGGGCCAGCTGGATCAGCACCAGGTCGCCGCGGTGGATCCGCGGCCGGACGGTGGCCCACAGCCGCGGGTCCCCCAGATAGCTGACCGTGCTCTCGCCGGAATCGGCGTGGTTGGCGACGGAGACGCCCCTGCGCAGGTACTGCGGCAGTCGCTGGCCCCAGCCGGAGTACGGGTCGCCCGGCTGGTCGCAGACGGTGGAGTCGCCGACGAGGAGGACCTGGCGGGAGTGCCGGGCGGGGGTGACGCGGATGCCGGCGAGGGCGGGGGCCGAGCCGCCGAGGACGAGGTCCAGGCCGGGGGTCCCCTCGGCACCGGTCGGTTCGCCCTCGGGGGTGCGGACGTCCACGGTGAAGCCGCGCGCGACGCGCTCGCCCGCCGCGACGGCGGTCTCGGGGAGCAGGGCGCGCCGGGTCTCGCCGCCGACGGCGGTGCTCGACGCGGTCTCGCCGCCGAGGAGGACCCTCACGTCGTAGGTGCCGGGCGGTACGTCGAAGTGGCAGGCGGTGGCGGTGCAGCCGGCGATGCCGGGCGGCGGGCCCGCGCCGTCGTCGGCCCGGGCGGCGGGTACGGCCGTCAGGGCGGCGGCCAGGGCCAGCGCGGCCGGCACGGCGGTGGTGAAACGTCTCACTTGCGGCTCCTCGGTCGCGGCAACAGGACCTGGCGGAGGACCGTACCGCCTCCGGCAAGCGCTTTCTAGATGTCGGGCCCATTCAGCCGGATCACCAACTCGCGGAACGTGAAAGGCCTTTCGCGAAATCGATTCAACTGCCACGCTGGCCAGTCACCCGCACCCCCACACCTCCCGGAGGAGGCACCCCCATGTCCGGATCCGACAGCCATCGGCCGGTCCGCCGCCGCACCTTCGTCCTCGGCACCGCGGCCGCCGCCGGCACCGCCGCGCTCGCCGGCCCCCTCGCCGCTCCCGCGTCCGCCGCGGCCTTCGGCTGGAGCGACGACGGCTCGCACTACGTCGTCGACACCGGCGCGGGCCTCGTCTTCAAGGTCGCCAAGTCCAACGGCGACCTGACCTCGCTCGTCCACCGCGGCGTGGAGTACCAGGGCTACGGCGGCATGAACTCGCACGTCGAGTCCGGCCTCGGCGCCTCCGGCGTGTCGGTGAAGCAGTCCGGTGCGACGATCCTGATCTCCGTCGCGTACGGCACGCTGAAGCACTACTACGCGGCCCGCAGCGGCGAGAACAACGTCTACCTGTGGACGAACAAGGCCGACGCGTCCGTCTCGGCGACCCGTTACATCCTGCGCGTGAGGAAGGGCCTGTTCCTCAACGACGAGCCCGACTCCTCCACGTACACCACCCGCACCGTCGAGGCCTCGGACGTGTTCGCGAAGTCCGACGGCCAGACCCGCTCGAAGCACTACTCGAGGCTGCGGGTGACGGACTACACCCACATCGGCTGGACGACCGGGGGCGTCGGCCTGTGGATCGTGCGCAGCAACCACGAGAAGGCCTCCGGCGGCCCCTTCTACCGCTCCCTGCTGCGCCACCAGAGCGCGGACGGCGGCGGCCTGTACGAGATCCTGTACTACGGCCAGAACCAGACCGAGGAGCAGCGCTTCGGCCTCCAGGGGCCGTACGTCATCGCGTTCACGGACGGCGGCGCCCCCTCGCCGGCGCTGTTCCCGGGCACGCTGACCACGCCCTGGGCGGACTCGCTGGGCATCGCCGGGTACGTCGGCGCGAGCGGCCGGGGCCGGGTCGCGGGCGTCGGCATCACCGGGCGGAACACGGCGTACCCGTACACGGTGGGGCTGGCCAATTCCGCGGCCCAGTACTGGGGTCCGGCGCGGTCCTCGGACGGCTACTACTCGATCGGCGGGGTGCTGCCCGGGACGTACACGCTGACCGTGTACAAGAGCGAGCTGGCGGTGTACGGCACGCAGGTGACCGTGTCCGCCGGGGCGACGACCGCCCTCAACACGATCGCGATCCCGGCCACGAACGACCCGGGCAACGCGAGCGCCGTCTGGCGCATCAACGAGTGGACCGGCACGCCCGCCGGCTTCAAGAACGCCGACCTCATGACGTACGCGCACCCCTCCGACGTCCGGGCCGCCGCCTGGACCGGCAACGTGGTGATCGGCAGCGGCAGCGAGACCTCCGCCTTCCCCTGCTACGTCTGGAAGGACGTCAACAGCGGCCTGCTGGTGTACTTCCGGCTCACCGCGGCCCAGGCGGCCGCCGCGCACACCCTGCGGATCGGCGTGACGACGGCCTACGCCAACGGCCGCCCGCAGGTCGTCGTCAACGACACCTGGACCTCGGCCGTCCCCTCCCCGCCGGCCCAGCCGAACACGCGGTCGCTGACCAACGGTTCCTACCGGGGCAACAACCACACCTTCACCTACAGCGTCCCGGCGAGCGCCTGGCGGACCGACACCGGCCAGTACAACGTGCTGAGGATCAACGTGGTGAGCGGTTCGGGGACGACCGGCTTCCTCAGCGCGGGGACCGCCTTCGACGCGATCGACCTCCTGGCCTGATCTCCTGAAAAGACGTCAGGTGGCGTGCGTCCACTGCTGGGGGGCCTGCGGTCACCCCGTCGGCGCGGTCGGCGCGGTCGGCTCCGGCGTCTCCCGGCGGCCGCGCAGCCACACGTACACCGGGATGCCCGCGAAGAGGAACAGCACGCCCTGGTAGACGGCGGCGTAACCCGCCCCCGCGATCAGCCAGAAGGAGAAGGCGAAGGAGAGCGCGGCCACGACCAGGTCACGGGCCAGACCCGCGGGACGGACGCGTTCGCGGGTGCCGCGGGCCAGCCAGTACAGCTGGGCCGCGGCCGACAGCAGGTACGGGACGCAGCCGGTGAACGTGGTGATGAGGACCAGCACGCGGAACGTGGTGTCGGGGCCCGCCGTGTAGTTGAGGCCGATGAGCACCATGCCGAGGACGGCCACGGCCCACACGCCGAAACCGGGCACCCCGCCCTTGCCGACGCGGGCGAACGGCCGCGGGAAGAGTCCGTCGCGGGCGGCGGCGTACGGCATCTGCGCGGCCAGCAGGATCCAGCCGTTGAGGCAGCCGACGATGGAGGCGACGGCGACCAGGGAGATGACGGTGCCGCCCCAACTGCCGCCCGTGATCGCGTTCACGGCGTCGGCGAAGGGCGCTCCGGAGTCGACGAGCCGCTCGTGCGGGACCAGGCCGAACACGGCGACCGTGCCCAGCAGGTAGACGAGCGCGGATCCCAGCGTGCCGAGGACGCCCGCCCGGCCGACGGTGCGTTCGGGGTCGTCGACCTCGCCCGCGCTGACGGCCGCCGACTCCACACCGAGGAAGCTGTAGAGCAGGAGGGCGGCGGAGGCGGCGAGCGCGCCCGGGACGCTGTCCCCGGAAGCGTTGAACGGCCCGAAGTTGTCGGTGTCGACGAAGAACAGGCCGACCGTGGCGACCACCAGCAGCGGGACGAACTTCAGGACGGTCGACACGATCTGTACCGTGCCCACCCAGCGGGTGCCGGCGAAGTTGGCGGCGGCCGGCAGCCACAGCGCGGCCAGCGCGACGAGCACTTCGAGGGCGTGACTGCCGTGCAGCGGTACCAGCACGTCGACGTAGCCGACGACGGCGACGGCCAGCGCGGCGATGCTGACCCAGCACATCGTCCAGTACGACCAGGCGGACAGGAAGCCGGCGAAGGGGCCGAACGCGTCGCGCGGGTACACGTACAGGCCGCCGGTGACGGGGCTGCGGCGGGCCAGCCTGCCGAAGAGGAGGGCGAGGAGGAGCGCGGCCACGGAGAGGACGACCAGGGCGAGCAGGCTGACCGTGCCGTACGGGGCGACCGCCGCGGGCAGCACGAAGACACCGCCGCCGATGATGTTGCCCATGACGAGGGCGGTGGCGGCGGGGAGGCCGAAGCGGCGACGGCGGGGAGCGGGTGCCGGTGCGGGGCTGAGGCCGGTGCCGGTGCCGGTGTCTGGTGCGGGGCCGGTGTCCGGTCCGGGGCCGGTGGCCTCGGTGGTGTCGGTGGTGTCGGGGGAAGTCATGGCGGGTCCGTACGGGTGCGGTGGGGCGGGGAGTGCGTGATCGTAGCCCGGCGTCCCACATCGTGGGCGGCCTGCTCACCTGATGGACGGCCTCGGCTCGTCCGTTCCTGCTTCGACTAGCGTCGGGGCATGACCAGCGACACCCCTCCCCCGCCCGGTCCCTCCGCGCACGCCGGCTCGGCCCACGACTCCTCGGCACAGGCTTCCGGTCCGCGCCGGCCCGACCTCGCCGCGGCGCTCGCCGCCGGGACCGTGGTCCTCGACGGCGGCATGTCCAACCAGCTGGAGTCCGCCGGGCACGACCTGAGCGACGAGCTGTGGTCGGCGCGGCTGCTCGCCGAGCGGCCCGAGGCCGTCACCGGGGCGCACCTCGCCTACTTCGAGGCGGGCGCGGACGTGGCCATCACTTCCAGCTACCAGGCGACCTTCGAGGGCTTCGCGAAGCGCGGGATCGACCGCGAGGAGGCGGCCCGGCTGCTCGCGCTGAGCGTGGAACTGGCGCGGGAGGCGGCCCGGCGGGCCCGGAGCGGGGGCGTTCGCCGGCCGTTGTGGGTGGCGGCGTCGGTGGGGCCGTACGGGGCGATGCTCGCGGACGGGTCCGAGTACCGGGGCCGTTACGGGTTGACGGTGGACGAGCTGGAGCGGTTCCACCGGCCCCGGCTCGAGGTGCTGGCGGCCGCCGGGCCGGACGTGCTGGCGCTGGAGACCGTGCCGGACGCGGAGGAGGCCGAGGCGCTGCTGCGGGCGGTGCGCGGACTGGGCGTGCCGGCCTGGCTGTCGTACAGCGTCGCGGGCGGCCGCACCCGCGCCGGGCAGCCGCTGGAGGAGGCGTTCGCCCCGGCCGCGGAGGCGGACGAGGTGATCGCGGTCGGTGTGAACTGCTGCGCCCCCGAGGACGTCGAGGATGCCGTGGCGACGGCGGCGCGGGTGACGGGCAAGCCGGTCGTCGTCTACCCCAACAGCGGCGAGGCCTGGGACGCCGGGGCCCGCGCCTGGAGCGGCCGCTCCACGTTCGCCCCCGAGCAGGTCCTCGCCTGGCGGGACTCGGGCGCCCGGCTGATCGGCGGCTGCTGCCGGGTGGGCCCGGACGCGGTCGCGTCGATCGCGCGGACCCTGACCAGGGCGTGACCGGCCCGCAGCCGTGACCGTGGCGCGCAGCCATGACCGTGGTGCGGAGGCTCGGCCGGGTGCGTCCGCCGAGCGGTGCCGAGCGGGCGCGGGGCGGCCGGACGTGAGGGCGACTGGGCGTGAGGGCGGCTGGGCACGAGGGGCCGGGAGCGGCCGGACCGGGAGCGGCCGGCTCAGGGGCGGCCGGACCGGCGCTGCCCGGTCCGGGGACGTCCACCCCCGCCACGAAAGACGTCCGGCCGAGGGCGGGGTCCAGTCGAGGACGGCCACGGCCTCGATCTCGACCAGGTGCTCGGGCACGTCCAGTGCCGCGACGCCGGGCAGGGTGCCCGGCGGCACCGGTGTGACGCCCGGTTTCGCGGACGCCCGGGCGGCCCCCTCCAGGAACAGGGGCATCTTGCCGGGGTCCAGTCGACGACGTGGACGGTGAGCTTCGCGAGGCGCCCCTCTCGCCGCGACACCCGCCCTCACCTCACGACCGGTGCCCACGTCTTCACGCCACGCCGAGGCGGACCTAGGATAGCAAGCGCTTTCTGCGAGCCGTCGGTCAGGATCGGCTCCGAAAGGGCGGTGGTCGAACTTTCGCTGGCCCCCGGGCGGGCCGGAGAGGTGGTTTCCGATGGTCCGCACGGACAGTGCGAGCGTGGCGACGGCCGGGCCGACCCTGGCGGTCGTGGCCCGCGAGGCGGGGGTGTCCGTGCCCACCGCCTCGAAAGTGGTCAACGGCCGCGAGGACGTGGCTCCCGAGACCCGACGCCGTGTCACCGAGGCCCTGGACCGGCTCGGTTACGTGCGCAGACCCCGTTTCGACCCGACGAAGCCGCCCCGGCTGGTCGATCTCGTGGTGCGCTCCCTGGCCAACACCTGGTCGGGTGCGGTGCTGCACGGTGTGGAGGAGGCGGCGCACGACGCGGGCCTGGACGTGGTCGTCTCGGCCGCGCTGTCCCGCACCCGGGCGGGCCGTCCGCAACGGGGCTGGCTGGACAAGCTCACCGCGCGCGGTTCGGCCGGGGTGCTGTTCGACCTGGCGGAGTTGTCGGAGAGCCAGTACCTGTGGCTGGAGCAGCACCGGATCCCGTTCGTGATGATCGACCCGGTGCTGGAGCCGCCGCCGGGCGTGGTGTCGGTGGGCGCGGCGAACTGGCAGGGGGGCGTGACGGCGACCGAGCACCTGCTGGCCCTCGGCCACGAGCGGATCGCGGTGGTCGCCGGAGCGCACCGCAGGATGTGCAGCACCGCGCGCGTGGCCGGTTACCGCTCCGCCCTGGCCTCGGCGGGCCTCGGCCACCGCCCGGAGTACGTCCGCCACGCCGGCTTCGACGAGTCCGTGGCCCGTCATCGCATGCACGAGCTGCTCGACCTGCCCGAGCCGCCGACGGCCGTCTTCGTGTGCTCCGACCGGATGGCGCTGGGTGTGTACGAGGCCCTGGCGGAACGGGGATTACGGGTCCCGGACGACATCAGCGTGGTCGGCTTCGACGATCTCCCCGAGTCCCGCTGGGCCACGCCGGCCCTGACGACCGTCCGCCAGCCGCTGGCCGAGATGGCGGCGACGGCCCTGCGGCTGCTGGTGCGGATGATGGACGGCGAGCACCCGGAAGGGACCCGCACGGAGCTCTCCACCCGGCTGGTGGAACGGGCGAGCACCGCACCACCGGGCCGGTAGCGAGCACCGCGCCTGCGGGCCGCCCGGGGTGCGGGCCGCCCGCATCCCGGCGGTCCCGGCGGTCCCGATGGCCACGGTCACCCCAGGCGGCTCAGGCACCCCAGCCACCCCAGGCGGCTCAGGCGGCTCAGCGCGCAGACGTCACGCGAGCCGCACGTCCGCACGTCCGCACGTCCGCACGCCTCATTCCGCCACCCCGGCCGCCCAGCCGATCCCGCCGCGCAGGTGGGCCAGGAAGCCGGGGTCCCGGTAGGCCTCGGACGTGTGGCCGAGAGCGGTGTAGAAGACGCGGCCCGTGCCCTGTTCGCGGCACCAGGCCAGCGGGTGGTCGGGGCCCATCCCGCCGCCGTCGTAGGAGGACTCGTCGGCGGTGACCAGCACGTGGACGCGGCCTCGTCCCCCGTCCCGGTCCCGCCCCCGGGGGTTGGTGTGGAAGTCGTACCACTCGTCGGTGAAGTCCCAGACGGCCGGCAGGTGGCGGGTGGCGGGATGCCCGTGGTCCTCGACGAGCGCCCTGCCGGGCTGGAGGGCGGGGTGGCGGGCGAAGCGGGCGCCGAGGAGTTCGCCGTAGTACGGCCAGTCGTACTCGGTGCAGGCCGCCGCGTGCACGCCGGCGAAGCCGCCGCCCGAGTCGACGTACCGGGCGAGACGCTCCCGCCCCGCCGGGGTCAGCACCTCACCGCTGGTGGAGAGGAAGACCACGGCCGCGTACCCGTCCAGCGGCGTCTCCAGGGCCGCAGGGTCCTCGGTGTGGTCGACGGCGACATCTGCTGTCGCGCGTACGGCGGCCACGGCGTCCGGGATGGAGTCGTGGCGGTAGTCGGCGGTACGGGTGTACACGAGCAGGCGGACGGTCATGACACCCGACTCTATGCGGGGCGGCGTGGGCGCTCCGGGGCGGCGTTCCGGGTCCCGGACGAAGGTTTCGGCGGAGGCGGCGGACTCCCGGAGCGGAGGGCGGAGGCGGCGCCCCGCCGGTCCCCCGCCCGACGCCGGCCGTGCGGCGGGTGGCTCAGCCGCCCGCGTCGACGTCGTTGTCGGGAGCTCCGTCGCCGAACGACGGCAGGTCTCCGCGCTCCACCGGTTCGCCGCCCGCCGGTGCCGACGGCAGGAGGGTGTCGAGTTCGTCGGCGGAGGGGCGGTGCAGGTGGTCGACGGCCTCGCGCAGGACGTCCCGGGGCACGCCCGTGCCGCCGACGCGGACGACGAAGTCCTTCTTCGGGACGGCGTACTCCGCCCACTGCCCGGCGCTGCGGTACCAGGCGTCGCCGTCGCGGACGCAGGTGACGGGTGTCGTGGCGGCCTCGGCGCCGGTTCGCCGTTCGCAGGTGGCGGCGGTCACCGTGCCCCGGTCGACGGCGAGTCGCACCTGTGTCCCCTTCTGCGGGGAGACGTAGACGGCGGAGAAGCCGTCGTCGCCGAGCACGCCGACGGACTGCTGGGCGAGGGTGTGACCGGGGGCGTCGGTGGTGTACACCGCCTCCGGCGCGATGCCCAGCGCCTGTGCGCGGGAGGCCAGTTCGGCGGGTCCGGCAGGGTCGGCGGAGTCCGCGGGGCCGGCCCGCTCGCTGCCGCAGGCGGTGAGCAGCACGGACCCCAGCAGCAGGACGGGGAGCAGGCGGACGGCACGGGTCATGCGGTCATCCTGCCGCACAGGTGTTCAGGGGCCGCGGTGTTTCCGGGGACCGGGCGCGTGCTCCCGGGCGGGACGGACACCCTTCCGGCCCGGCTCGATCACCTCGTCTCCGCGGCCCGCGACGCGGGCTTGTCGGACCCGGTGGCCACACAGAACGGCCCGGTCGCCCCCACCTGACGAGCGGGACGGTACGGGTGCGGCGGACGGGCCCCGCGCACGGACGGCCCCCGCGCGCCACGGTGTGTCCGTTTCCTTCAAGACCCGCCGGGCGGCGCTGCCTACGGTGGGCCGCATGAGTCCACGATTCGATGCCGTCGGCCTGGTCGTCTCCGACATGGCCGCCTCCGTCACCTTCTACCGCCGGCTCGGCTTCGCGTTCCCCGGGGGCGCCGAGCGGGAGCCGCACGCCGAGGCCGTGCTGCCGGGCGGGCTGCGGCTGCTGCTGGACACCGAGGACACCGTCCGGTCCTTCCACCCCGGCCGGCTGACCCCGGCCCGGGGCGGCCGGCACTCCCTCGCGCTGCGCTGCGAGGACCCGGCCGAGGTCGACGCGGTGTACGAGGAACTGGTGGCGGCCGGGTGCGCGGGCGAGCTGGAGCCGTGGGACGCCTTCTGGGGCCAGCGGTACGCCGTCGTACAGGACCCGGACGGTCACGAGGTCGACCTGTTCGCACCCCTGACCGGCCCCTGACCTCTCGGTCCCGACCACCACGGCGCCTCTCGGTCCCAGCCGCCCCGGCCTCCGCCGCGCCCGGCCTCCCCGGCCCCCGGCTTCACCGGCCCAGCAGCGCCGTCGGCGTCATGCCGCTCAGCTCCTTGACGTCCCGGGCGAAGTGCGCCTGGTCGGCGTAACCGGCGCGGGTCGCGGTGTCCGCGTACGGCACGCCCCGCCGGGCCAGGGCCAGGGCGCGCTGGAGACGCAGGACACGGGCCAGCGTCTTGGGGCCGTAGCCGAAGGCGTGCAGGGAGCGCCGGTGCAGCTGCCGTGGACCGAGGCCGAGTTCCTCCGCGACGGCGGCGACCGGGCGGCCCCGCGCGAGCGCGGTCACCAGTCGGCGCAGTACGGGGTCGGGCGGGGCGGCCCGCTCCAGCGCCAGTTCCTCCAGCCCGGTCGCCGGGTGCGTCGCGGCCTCGATCCCGGCGCACAGCCGTCGTACCGTCGCCGCGGGCCACAGGTCGGTCAGCTCCACCCGCCGGTCGCGCAGTTCGTGGGCGGGCACGCCGAGGAGGGCGGGCGCGGTGCCGGGGTGGAGGCGCACGCCCGCCCAGGGCGTGGCCGGGCCGTCGGGGAGGTGCGCGCGGGTGTCGGGTCCGGCGACGATCAGCCTGCCCTCGTTCCACAACAGGTCCATGCAGCCGTCGGGCAGCACGGGACCCGGGGCGCCGCCCGCCGGGGTGCTGGTCCACACCACCGCACCGGCGAGCCGGGAAGGCCGCTCCTCGTACACGGGGCCCAGGCTACGCGCGGCTCACGGGCGGGGGTACCGGGTGCCGAGCCTCAGGGCTCATGGCTCGGGCCCCGGGCCTAGGGCCTCGGGCCCCGGGGCGTCGTCTCACCCCTCGGGGGGCGGGCACTCCGGTCCGCCCCCGTTGCCCTTCGGCGCGGTCCTCACGTGGGTGCGCAGCCGGCCCGTGACGTCCTCCGGGGGCAGGAACCGCGACCAGCGTTCGGGGAACTCCGAGGGCATGTCGGGATCGTCGGGGTCCTCGTGGGCGCGGGCGGCGGCCACCCGGGCGACGTACTCGGCGGCCTCCTCCTGCCGCAGCCGCTCGTTGGCGTCACGGGCGGCGGCCGTCGCGGCGGCCGGCCAGACGCGGTCGATGGCGGCGTTCATGGCGGCGCCGACGAGCACGGCGAACGCGGACACGCCGATCCACAGCAGGACGGCGACGGCGGCGGCCAGGGAACCGTAGATGGTGGCACCCTCGATCGTGCTCTGCAGGTAGATGCGGAGCAGGAAGCTGCCGAGCACCCACATGGCGAGGGCGACCAGCGCGCCGGGCACGTCCTCGATCCACGGGGAGCGCACCGGGACGGACACGTGGTAGAGCGTGGTCAGGAAGGCGATCGACAGCAGGATCACGACGGGCCAGTAGAGGACCTGGACGACCGTCGTCGACCACGGCACGATCCGTACGACGGCGTCGGGCCCGGCGACCAGCAGGGGCAGCGCGATCGAGCCGATCAGCAGCGCGGCGACGAACAGCAGGAACGCCACCAGCCGGGTCTTGACGATGCCGCGCACGCCGTCGAGGCCGTACATGACGGTGATCGTGTCTATGAAGACGTTCACCGCGCGCGAGCCGGACCACAGGGCGAACAGGAAGCCGATGGAGATGACGTCGGGGCGGCCGCCCTTCATCACGTCGTCGAGGATCGGCTGGGCGATCTGCGCGACGCCCTTCTCGGACAGGACGGTGCGCGAGGCGTCGAGGAGGTTGGTCTCCAGGCTGCTGATGGTGTCGGTGCCGGTCCAGTCGTCGACGTAGCCGAGCAGGCCGATGAGGCTGAGCAGCAGCGGCGGCACGGACAGCAGCGTGAAGAAGGCGGCCTCGGCGGCGAGGCCGAGGATGCGGTACTCGATGCAGGAGTCGACGGTGTCCTTGACCAGCAGCCAGGCGGTCCTCCGTTTGGAGACGTTGCGGTAGAGGGCACGCGCCCGATGGAGACGCCCGCCGGGTGTCTCGGGTTGCTCGGGTGACTGACTTGCTGGCTGCACGCCTTAAAGGTATCCGCCGCGCGGGGCCGCACTCACCTCCGGTGGGCCCGGCGGCAGGTCCCGGGCGGCACGTTCCGGGCTCCCGCGGCCATGACCGCCGTACCGGGGGGTAGGTTCGCCGTATGGCAGGCAGTACGCACACCGTGACCAACCAGCCCCCTCCCCTCCTCGGACACGACGTCTACGGCACCGACCGGGCCCTGGTGTCCGCGGTGGAGCGGCACCTCGATCCGGGGCTGCTCGACGAGGCGCGCGGCGAGCTGTCGGCGCTGGGCCGGGCCGCCGGGTCGGCCCAGCTCCAGGAGTGGGCGGTGCAGGCGAACGAGCATCCGCCCGAGCTGCGCACGCACGACCGCTACGGGCACCGCGTCGACGAGGTCGTCTTCCATCCCGCGTGGCACCGGCTGCTGGGCAAGGGGGTCGGCGCGGGGCTGACCGCGGCCTGGACGCGTCCGGGCGGACACGTGCGGCGGGCGGCGGGCTTCCTGGTGTGGACCCAGGTCGAGGCCGGGAACGGCTGCCCGCTGTCCATGACGCACGCGGCCGTACCCGCGCTGCGCACCGACCCGGAGCTGGCGGCCGAGTGGGTGCCGCGGCTGACGTCCACGGTCTACGAACGGGAGCTGCGGCCCGCCCGGCACAAGGCGGGGGCCCTGTTCGGGATGGGGATGACGGAGAAGCAGGGCGGCAGCGACGTGCGGGCGAACACGACGTCCGCGCGGCCGCTGGCCGAGGCCGGGACGTACGTGCTGACGGGGCACAAGTGGTTCTGTTCGGCGCCGATGTCGGACGGCTTCCTGGTGCTGGCACAGGCCGCGGAGGGGCTGACCTGCTTCCTGGTGCCGCGGGTGCTGGAGGACGGCACGCGCAACCCGTTCCTGATCCAGCGCCTCAAGGACAAACTGGGCAACCGGTCGAACGCCTCCGCCGAGGTGGAGTTCGACGGGACGTGGGCCCGCCGGGTCGGTGAGGAGGGGCGCGGGGTGCGCACCATCATCGACATGGTGGCGGCGACCCGGCTCGACTGCGTGCTGGGGTCGGCGGGGCTGATGCGGGCGGCCGTCGCGCAGGCCGTGCACCACGGCACGTACCGGGAGGCGTTCGGCGGGAAGCTCGTCGACAAGCCGCTGATGCGCAACGTGCTGGCCGATCTGGCGCTGGAGTCGGAGGCGGCGACGGTCCTGGGCCTGCGGCTCGCGGCGGCCTGCGACGACGACGGCGAGCAGGAGCGGGCGCTGCTGCGGATCGCGGTGCCGGCCGCCAAGTACTGGGTGACCAAGCGCTGTGCGCCGGTGGCGGTGGAGGCCGCGGAGTGCCTGGGCGGCAACGGGTACGTGGAGGAGTCGGGGATGCCCCGGCTGGTGCGCGAGTCGCCGCTGAACTCGGTCTGGGAGGGCGCGGGGAACGTCCAGGCGCTGGACGTGCTGCGGGCGCTGCGGCGCGAGCCGCAGGCGCTGAACGCGTTCCTCCAGGAGGTGGGACAAGCGCGCGGGGCGGACCACCGGCTGGACGCGGCGATCAAGGACCTGCTGACCGAACTGGCCGACCTGGACGGGGCGGAGGCGCGGGCCCGGCGGATCGCGGAGCGGTTCGCGCTGGTGCTGCAGGGGTCGCTGCTCGTGCGGTTCGCGCCGCCGGAGGTGGCCGACGCGTTCTGCGCGGCGCGGCTGGCCGGTGACGGCGGCGCCGCCTTCGGGACGCTGCCCCACACGCTGGATCTGCGGGCGATCGTGGAGCGGGCCCGGCCCGTGCTCTGACCGGGGCGCGCTCCGGCCGGCCCGTGCTCCGACCGGGGCGGGCGGGAGCCGGCGGGAGCGGGGCGGCAGCCGGCAGGAGCGGGGTGGCAGCCGGCGGGAGCCGGGGCGATCCGGAGAGCGGCTGCCGGCGCGTGCCCGCCGTGCGCGGGGCCGTCGGCGTCCCGTCCCGTGACCGGCCCGCGTCGTAGCAGTTTCCGTACGGATACGCGGTCTTCGCCCCCCGCGGACGCCGGCTGCCGTAGCATCCCCCGGGGGTCACCTCACCCGCTCCTCGGGCAACGCAAGGTTCGTCGGGCGCAGTTGGCACGCCTCGGGAGGACGAATGAAGCAGCGCGGCCGACATCGCCGGCGCAGGCGGGGCAGGGTGCTGCGTGGTTTCCTGGCGGGAACCGCCCTCGCGCTCACCGCGGCCGCCACCATGATCAGCGCCTCCCAGGCCACGGTCTCCGACGGCCCCGGCGCGCTCGAACCGCTCACGTCGTCCGCCGACACGGCCGCGTTGCGGCTGACGGAGGAGACGGTGCCGCAGGCCTCCCTGGACCGGCTCGCCGCGGAGATGGGCCCGGCGGTCGGCGTCGGCGAGGCACTGAGCGCCGCCGGCCGTTCGCTGCGCGGCGCGGCCGGCTGCACCGGGGGCGAGCGCGACGCCCTGCCCGTCGCCCCGACGGCCACCCGCGCGTACTGCTGGAACACCGACGACACCGCCGGCTGGGAGCCGGGCGCCGTCACCACCTCCGGCGACGCGGACGAGGACGGCCGCTGGGGCGCGCACCGGGTGATCGTCTCCGGCTGGTCGCGCGACTCCGGCCCGGTCGCCGACCGCGGTCTGGCGCGGGTCGCGTTCGTGGACGCGGACGACCCGGCCCGGCTCTCCTACACCTGGGCACTGCTGGCCGTCCCCGTGGACGGGGGACGCGACTACCGGGGCCTGGTCTCCCGGGTCTCCGGCATGGTCTGGTACCAGGACAAGCTGCTGGTGACCGCCGGCGACGGGGACCGGTCCGCGCTGTACGTGTACGACGTCGACCGCATCCACCGGGCCACGGCCTCCGGTTCGGCGGTCGGCCGGGTGCCCGGCGGCTGGTCGGCGCACGGCGCCCCGTACGTCCTGCCGGCCGTGGCCTCCTACCGGCCGGCCGGCGGCTCCGGCGCCCCGCGCCCCGCCACCGTCTCCCTGGACCGCAGCACCGCCCCGGACACCCTCGTGGCCGGGGAGTGGACCCTCGACGACGGCGACCGGGGCGCCCGGCTGTGGCGGTACGCCTTCGACACCGCGCCCGGCCGGGCCGGTCTCCTCGCCGCCGGCCCGGCGGGTCGGGTCGGCGTGACGCAGGCCTACCGGACCGGGGCGAGCGGGGTGCGCGGCGTGCTGTCCCACGAGGACGGCTGGTACGTGAGCCGGAGCGGTGCCGAGGACCGGCGCGGGACGCTGTGGCGGCAGGACGCGGACGGCGCGCGGGCCGCGCACTGCGGCGCCGACGACAGCCGGGACTGCTGGAGCCCGCGGACCGAGTCCCTGTCGTACTGGGCGCAGACCGGCGAGGTGTGGACGCAGTCCGGCCGGATGCTGTTCGCGCTGCCGCTGGCCTCGATCGACAGATCCGCGGAGTAGATGATTCCCTGGCGGGCATGACCGACATACCCGTGACCACCTGGTCCCTGGAGCAGACCTCGCCGGGCGACCTGCGACCGGCCGCCGCGCCCGGGGGCGACGTGCGGATCGTGCGCGCCGCGGTGCCCTCGCCCGAGTTCAGCCGTTTCCTGTACGCCTCCGTCGGCGGGGACATCCGCTGGACCGACCGGCTGGGCTGGACGTACGCGCGGTGGCGGGAGCACCTGGACCGGCCGGGCGTGGAGACCTGGGTGGCGTACGACCGGGGGACGCCCGCGGGGTACGTGGAGCTGGAGGCGCAGGACGACGGGGCCGTCGAGATCGTCTACTTCGGGCTGGTCCCGGCCTTCCGCGGGCGGCGGATCGGCGGCCACCTGCTGTCGTACGGCGCCGCGCGCGCCTGGGACCTGGCGGACCGCTGGCCGGGGCTGTCGCGGACGAAGCGGGTGTGGCTGCACACGTGCAGCCTGGACGGCGAGCACGCGATGGACAACTACCGGCGCCGTGGGTTCACCCTGTTCGACACCTCGGTCGAGGAGCAGCCCGAGGTGGCCACTCCGGGCCCCTGGCCGGGCGCATACCCCGTCTGACCTGCGTCGACAAGACGTCACGCGACGCATGTGACCGACGCCACCCTGATCCCACATGGCGAGACCAGGGTGTCCACATGGCGGACGAAGCTGGACTGTGTCCAGATCGCCGTGCCACGCTTCCGTCATGTCCGGAACTGGAGTTGCCTTGGTGAGTCGGCGGCACGTCGATCTCGGCCGCATGTCCAGCGCCATCTGTCCGGCGAGCTGACGAGCCGAAGCTCCCGCCGACAGCCCTCTCCGCCCTTCCTCCGCGCAACGACGCGCACGTGTGCCTCCGCGCGCTCCCTGCTGCGCAGGTCAGGGCCGCCCGCCCGGCACCCGACCACCGTTCCTCACGGACGGCGCCACGCGCCGGCCCCCTCCCGTCACTGTCCCGAAGGACGTATTCACGATGGCCGCCACCCCCGACAGCCCTGCCGCCTCAGCGCCCCGCCGCAAGGTGAGCCGTCACCGCGGCGAGGGTCAGTGGGCCGCGGGACACTTCACCCCGCTCAACGGCAACGAGCAGTTCAAGAAGGACGACGACGGTCTCAATGTGCGGACACGCATTGAGACGGTCTACTCCAAGCGCGGCTTCGACTCGATCGACCCCAACGACCTGCGCGGACGGATGCGCTGGTGGGGGCTCTACACCCAGCGCAAGCCCGGGATCGACGGCGGCAAGACCGCGGTCCTGGCGCCGGAGGAGCTGGACGACGAGTTCTTCATGCTGCGGGTCCGCATCGACGGCGGCCGGCTCACGACCCGTCAGCTGCGCGTGATCGGCGAGATCTCGCAGGAGTTCGCGCGCGGCACCGCGGACATCACCGACCGGCAGAACGTGCAGTACCACTGGATCCGCATCGAGGACGTGCCGGAGATCTGGAACCGCCTGGAGGCGGTCGGCCTGTCCACCACCGAGGCCTGCGGTGACACGCCCCGCACCATCCTCGGCTCGCCCGTCGCCGGCATCGCCGAGGACGAGATCGTCGACGGCACCCCCGCCATCGAGGAGATCCACCGCCGGATCGTCGGCAACCCGGCCTTCTCGAACCTGCCCCGCAAGTTCAAGACCGCGGTCTCCGGTTCGCCGCTGCTGGACGTGGCGCACGAGATCAACGACGTCGCCTTCGTCGGCGTCGAACACCCCGAGCACGGCCCCGGTTTCGACGTGTGGGTCGGCGGCGGCCTGTCCACCAACCCCAAGCTGGGGGTGCGGCTCGGCGCCTGGGTGCCGCTGGACGAGGTCGCGGACGTGCACGAGGGCGTCGTCTCCATCTTCCGCGACTACGGCTACCGGCGGCTGCGCAACCGCGCCCGGCTGAAGTTCCTGGTCGCCGACTGGGGTCCGGAGAAGTTCCGCCGGGTGCTGGAGGACGAGTACCTGCGGCGCCGGCTCGTCGACGGCCCCGCCCCCGCCGAGCCCGCCGGACGCTGGCGCGACCACGTCGGCGTGCACCGCCAGAAGGACGGCCGTTTCTACGTCGGTTTCGCCCCGCGCGTCGGCCGCGTGGACGGCGCCACCCTGACGAAGATCGCGGAGCTGGCCGAGGCGCACGGCTCGGGCCGGGTCCGGACCACCGCCGAGCAGAAGATGATCATCCTCGACGTCGAGGAGGCCCGGGTCACGTCGCTGGTCGAGGCCCTCGGAGCGCTGGACCTGACCGCCGAGCCCTCCCCGTTCCGGCGCGGCACGATGGCCTGCACCGGCATCGAGTACTGCAAGCTCGCCATCGTCGAGACCAAGCAGCGCGGCTCCGCCCTGATCGACGAACTCGAGCGCCGCCTGCCGGAGTTCGACGAGCCGATCACCATCAACCTCAACGGCTGCCCGAACGCCTGCGCCCGCATCCAGGTGGCGGACATCGGCCTCAAGGGCCAGCTGGTCCTCGACGACGCGGGTGAGCAGGTCGAGGGCTACCAGGTGCACCTGGGCGGAGCACTCGGCCTCGAGGCCGGCTTCGGCCGCAAGGTCCGTGGTCTGAAGGTCACTTCGGACGAACTGCCCGACTACGTGGAGCGGGTGCTCAAGCGGTTCCAGGCGGAGCGCGAGGACGGCGAGCGGTTCGCCGCGTGGGCCGCGCGGGCCGACGAGGAGGCCCTGTCGTGAGCGAGCGCGCCGCCCCCTTCCACTGCCCCTACTGCGGTGACGAGGACCTGCGGCCGAGCGAGGAGGGACACGGCGCCTGGGAGTGCGCCGCGTGCAACCGCGCGTTCCAGCTGAAGTTCCTCGAGCTGCTCGCCCGGGGGATCCGGCGCACCGACGAGGGAGGGGAGGCGATATGACGTCGGCTCAGGAACACCGCACCGCCGAGGAGTTGAAGTCGCTCGCCGAGCAGGCGGGCCGCGACCTGGAGGACGCCTCCGCGCTGGAGATCCTCCAGTGGGCCGTGGACACCTTCGGCGAGGAGTTCTGCGTGACCTCGTCCATGGAGGACGCGGTGGTGGCCCATCTGGCCTCCCGCGTGCGCAGGGGCGTGGACGTGGTCTTCCTCGACACCGGCTACCACTTCCCCGAGACCATCGGCACCCGGGACGCGGTCGAGGCCGTGATGGACGTCAACGTCCTCACCCTCACCCCGCGGCAGACGGTCGCCGAGCAGGACGCCGAGTACGGGCCGAGGCTGCACGACCGCGACCCCGACCTGTGCTGCGCGCTCCGCAAGGTGCGGCCCCTGGAAGAGGGCCTGAAGGGCTACCGGGCCTGGGCGACCGGGCTGCGCCGCGACGAGTCCGCGACCCGGGCGAACACGCCGGTCGTCGGCTGGGACGAGAAGCGGCAGAAGGTCAAGGTCTCCCCGATCGCCCGCTGGACCCAGGACGACGTGGACGCCTACGTCGCCGAGCACGGCGTGCTGACCAACCCCCTGCTGACGGACGGCTACGCCTCCGTCGGCTGCGCCCCCTGCACCCGCCGGGTCCTGGAGGGCGAGGACGCGCGCGCCGGCCGCTGGGCGGGCCGCGCGAAGACCGAGTGCGGGCTACACGGATGACGGGCGCCGAGACGGCCCGCACGACTCCCCCGGCTCCCGCCGCCACGGTGGCGGCGGAAGCGACCACTGCGACCACTGCGACCCAGGAGAACCACGTGACGACCGGAGCCACCGTCTGGCTCACGGGTCTGCCGAGCGCCGGCAAGACCACCATCGCGTACGAGCTGGCCGCCCGGCTGCGCGAGGAGGGCCACCGCGTCGAGGTGCTCGACGGCGACGAGATCCGCGAGTTCATCTCCGCGGGCCTCGGCTTCAGCCGCGAGGACCGGCACACCAACGTGCAGCGCATCGGTTTCCTCGCCGAACTGCTCGCCCGCAACGGGGTGAAGGCGCTCGTGCCGGTGATCGCGCCGTACGCCGACAGCCGCGAGGCGGTCCGCAAGCGCCACGAGGAGGGCACGACGGCGTACCTGGAGGTGCACGTGGCGACCCCGGTCGAGGTGTGCAGCGAGCGGGACGTGAAGGGCCTGTACGCCAAGCAGGCGGCGGGCGAGCTGACCGGGCTCACCGGGGTGGACGACCCCTACGAGGTCCCCGAGCGGCCCGATCTGCGGATCGAGTCCCAGAACCAGACCGTCAAGGAGTCCGCGGCGTCGGTGTACGCCCTGCTCAGCGAGAGGGGACTGGTGTGACGACCGTCGCACGGACCGAGGAGGGCACGGACTCCCCGTACGCCCTCAGCCACCTGGACTCCCTGGAGTCGGAGGCGGTGCACATCTTCCGCGAGGTGGCGGGCGAGTTCGAGAACCCGGTGATCCTGTTCTCCGGCGGCAAGGACTCCATCGTCATGCTGCACCTGGCGCTGAAGGCGTTCACGCCGGCGCCGGTGCCGTTCTCGCTGCTGCACGTGGACACCGGGCACAACTTCCCCGAGGTCCTCGACTACCGCGACCGCGCGGTCGCCCGGCACGGGCTGCGCCTGCACGTCGCCTCCGTGCAGGACTACATCGACCGCGGCGTCCTCAAGGAGCGCCCGGACGGCACCCGCAACCCGCTGCAGACGCTGCCGCTGACGGAGAAGATCCAGGCCGAGCGGTTCGACGCGGTCTTCGGCGGCGGACGGCGCGACGAGGAGAAGGCCCGCGCCAAGGAGCGCGTGTTCTCCCTGCGGGACGAGTTCTCGCAGTGGGACCCGCGCCGCCAGCGCCCCGAGCTGTGGAACCTGTACAACGGCCGGCACGCCCCCGGTGAGCACGTCCGCGTCTTCCCGCTGTCCAACTGGACCGAGCTGGACGTGTGGCAGTACATCGCCCGCGAGGGCATCGAACTGCCCCAGATCTACTTCGCCCACGAGCGCGAGGTGTTCCGGCGGGCCGGGATGTGGCTGACGGCCGGCGACTGGGGCGGCCCGAAGGAGAACGAGACGGTCGAGAAGCGCCTCGTGCGCTACCGCACCGTCGGCGACATGTCCTGCACCGGCGCCGTCGACTCCGAGGCACTGACGCTGGAGCAGGTCATCGCCGAGATCGCCGCCTCCCGGCTCACCGAGCGCGGCGCCACCCGCGCCGACGACAAGATGTCCGAGGCCGCGATGGAAGACCGCAAGCGCGAGGGGTACTTCTAGCCATGAGCACGATCACGACCGAGGAGCTCTCGGCCACCACCCTGCTGCGGTTCGCCACCGCCGGCTCCGTCGACGACGGCAAGTCCACCCTCGTGGGACGGCTCCTGCACGACTCCAAGTCGGTGCTCACCGACCAGTTGGAGGCCGTGGAGCGCGCGTCGGCGAGCCGCGGACAGGACGGCCCCGACCTCGCGCTGCTCACCGACGGCCTGCGCGCCGAACGCGAGCAGGGCATCACCATCGACGTGGCCTACCGCTACTTCGCCACCCCCCGGCGCCGGTTCATCCTCGCCGACACCCCCGGCCACGTGCAGTACACCCGCAACATGGTGACGGGTGCCTCCACGGCCGAGCTGACGGTGGTCCTCGTCGACGCCCGCAACGGCGTCGTCGAACAGACCCGCCGCCACGCCGCGATCGCCGCCCTGCTGCGCGTCCCGCACGTGGTCCTCGCCGTCAACAAGATGGACCTCGTCGGCTACGCGGAGTCCGTCTTCGCGGCGATCGCCGAGGAGTTCACCGCCTACGCGGGCGAGCTGGGCGTCCCCGAGGTCACCGCCATCCCGATCTCGGCGCTCGCCGGGGACAACGTGGTGGAGCCGTCCGCGCACATGGACTGGTACGCCGGGCCGACCTTCCTGGAGCACCTGGAGACGGTTCCGGTCAGTCACGACCTGGCGCACTGCCACGCGCGGCTGCCCGTGCAGTACGTGATCCGGCCGCAGACGGCCGAGCACCGCGACTACCGCGGCTACGCGGGCCAGATCGCCGCCGGCACGTTCCGGGTGGGCGAGCAGGTCACGGTGCTGCCGTCCGGCCGCTCCACGCGGATCGCGGGCATCGACCTGCTCGGCACGCCGGTCGACGTGGCCTGGACGACGCAGTCGGTGACCGTCCTGCTGGAGGACGACATCGACGTCTCGCGCGGCGACCTGATCGTGCCCGGCAAGGACGCCCCGCCGACCACCCAGGACGTCGAGGCGACCGTCTGCCACGTCGCCGACGCGCCGCTGACCGTCGGCCACCGGGTCCTGCTCAAGCACGGCACCCGCACCGTCAAGGCGATCGTCAAGGACATCCCCTCCCGTCTCACGCTCGACGACCTGTCCCTGCACCCGCACCCGGGACAGCTCGTCGCCAACGACATCGGCCGGGTGAAGATCCGCACCGCGGAGCCGCTGCCGGTGGACTCCTACGCCGACTCCCGGCGCACCGGCTCGTTCATCCTGATCGACCCGAGCGACGGCACCACGCTCACCGCGGGCATGGTCGGCGAGTCGTTCGCCTCCCCCGAGCCGGTCAAGGACCCGGACGGGGACGACGGGTGGGACTTCTGACGTGAACTCCACCGACCACTACTCCACGTTCGCGAAGGAGGGCGGCCGCGTCGGCAGCGGCGCCGTCGGCAGCGGGCAGGGCGGGGTGGCGCGATGTGCGCGCTGACCTGCGCGCACTGCCTGCGCGCCCGTACCCCCCGCCGCCGTAGACGAAAACCTGCCGACCTCCCGGCCACGACCTGAGAGACCGTGACCGCCGGGCCGACGAGAGGAAGACCTCCCGTGCCTGCCAACCTCCCCCTTTCCCGGCTCCGTCCGGGCGGGGGCAGCCCCCGCCGCCCGCTGCGCCGCGGCCTCGCCGTCCTGGCCGCGCTTCCCCTGCTGGCCCTCGCCGCCTGCGGTTACGGCTCTCAGGCCGCGGACGAGCCGGCCGGGCAGAAGGTCGCCGCCGGGGCGGAGAAGATCGACGGCCTCGACTCCGTCAAAATCGGCTACTTCGGCAACCTGACCCACGGGACCGCCCTCGTCGGCGTGAACAAGGGGTACTTCCAGAAGGCGCTCGGCGCCACCGAGGCGTCGTACCAGGTCTTCAACGCCGGCCCCTCCGAGATCGAGGCGCTCAACTCCGGCTCGATCGACATCGGCTGGATCGGTCCCTCCCCGGCGATCAACGGCTACACCAGGTCCGCCGGCAAGAACCTGCGCATCGTGGGCGGTTCGGCGTCCGGCGGGGTGAAGCTGGTGGTGAACCCGGCCGAGATCAAGTCCGTCGCGGACGTCAAGGGCAAGAGGATCGCCACGCCGCAGCTCGGCAACACGCAGGACGTGGCGCTGCTGAACTGGATCTCCGAGCAGGGCTGGAAGGTCGACGCGGAGAGCGGCAAGGGCGACGTGTCGGTCGTCCGCACCGACAACAAGGTCACCCCGGACGCCTACCGATCCGGTTCCGTCGACGGCGCCTGGGTGCCCGAGCCGACCGCGTCGAAGCTGGTGGCCGAGGGCGCGAAGGTGCTGCTGGACGAGTCCGACCTGTGGCCCGACAAGAAGTTCGTGATCACGAACATCATCGTGTCGCAGAAGTTCCTCGCGGAGCACCCGAAGGCCGTCGCGGCGGTCCTGAAGGCGTCGGTCGACGTCAACAAGTACATCAACGCCCACCCCGACGAGGCGAAGGCGGCGGCGAACGCCCAGCTGAAGGCGGACTCCGGCAAGGCCCTGCCCGCCAAGGTGCTGGACCCGGCGTGGAAGTCCATCCGGTTCACCGACGACCCGCTGGCGGCCACGCTGAACAGCGAGGCCCGGCACGCGGTCGAGGCCGGCCTGCTGGAGGACCCGCTGCTGGACGGCATCTACGACCTCGCACCCCTGAACGAGGTCCTCCGGGCCGCGGGTGAGCCCCCCGTCGACGACGCCGGCCTCGGCGTCGAGTAACCACGCAACCACGAGAGTTCCCAGGAGGTGACGACCATGGCAACCACCCTCGCCAGGGCCGCCGACGGCACCAGGTCGGTGGACCACGCCGCCCGCATCGAGCACGTCTCGAAGTCCTTCGCCGGGCCCGCCGGGCCGCAGCTCGTCCTGGACGACATCAGTCTCGATGTCGCGCCGGGCGAGTTCGTCACCCTCCTGGGGGCCTCGGGCTGCGGCAAGTCGACGCTGCTGAACCTGGTGGCGGGGCTCGACGCCCCGAGCGCCGGCGAGATCAGCACCGACGGGCGGCCGGCCCTGATGTTCCAGGAGCACGCCCTGTTCCCGTGGCTCACCGCGGGCAAGAACATCGAACTCGCCCTGAAACTGGGGGGAGTTGCCAAGAACGACCGGCGCGCCCGCGCCGAGGAACTGCTCGAACTGGTCCGGCTGAAGGGCTCGTACGGCAAGCGGGTGCACGAGCTGTCCGGCGGTATGCGCCAGCGGGTGGCGCTGGCGCGGGCGCTGGCCCAGGACGCGCGGCTGCTGCTGATGGACGAGCCGTTCGCGGCGCTCGACGCGATCACGCGGGACGTGCTGCACGACGAACTCACCCGGATCTGGGCGGAGACGGGCCTTTCGGTGCTGTTCGTCACGCACAACGTGCGCGAGGCGGTGCGGCTCGCGCAGCGCGTCGTGCTGCTGTCCTCCCGGCCGGGCCGGGTGGCGCGCGAGTGGACGGTCGGCATTCCGCAGCCGCGCCGCATCGAGGACGCTCCCGTCGCCGAGCTGTCCCTGGAGATCACCGAAGTCCTGCGTGGGGAGATCCGCCGTCATGGCCAGCACTGAGACCGGCGGACCGGCGGCGAAGGCCCCGGTCCGCGACAACGGCATCGCGGGAGTGGAGGCGGGCCTCGACGCCCTCGAGACCCCGGCGACCGCCGGTACGTCCTTCCGGCAGACCTTCGTCAACAAGATCCTGCCGCCGGTCGTCGCGATCGCGGTGGTCCTGGTGGTCTGGCAGGCGCTGATCACCTTCAGGATCGTCGACGACCCGGCGAAGCTGCCGTCCCCGTCCGACGTGGGCGCCGAGTTCCGGGACGCGTGGCTGGAGGGCAAGCTCCTCGGCTACATCTGGACCAGCGTCTCGCGCGGTCTGCTCGGCTTCCTGCTGGCGCTCGCCATCGGCACCCCGCTGGGTCTGCTGGTGGCGCGGGTGAGGTTCGTGCGCGCCGCGATCGGCCCGGTCCTGTCCGGTCTGCAGTCGCTGCCGTCGGTGGCGTGGGTGCCGCCCGCGGTGATCTGGCTGGGCCTGAACAACTCCATGATGTACGCGGTGATCCTGCTCGGCGCCGTCCCCTCCATCGCCAACGGCCTGGTCTCCGGCATCGACCAGGTGCCGCCGCTGTTCCTGCGGGCGGGCCGCACCATGGGCGCGACCGGGCTGAAGGGCGCCTGGCACATCGTGCTGCCGGCCTCGCTGCCCGGCTACCTGGGCGGGCTGAAGCAGGGCTGGGCCTTCTCCTGGCGGTCGCTGATGGCGGCGGAGATCATCGCCTCCTCCCCCGACCTGGGCATCGGCCTGGGCGCGCTGCTGGAGAACGGCCGCAACGCCAGCTCCATGGCGATGGTGTTCGAGGCGATCGTGCTGATCCTGTTCGTGGGCATCGCCATCGACCTGCTGATCTTCAGTCCGCTGGAGCGGCGGGTGCTGCGCGGGCGCGGACTGCTGGTGAAGGGCTGACTCCCGTGCGCCGAGAACCGGTCCTCCTCGTCATCGCCCACGGCAGCCGCGATCCGCGGCACGCGGCGACCGTCCACGCCCTCGTGCGGCGGGTGCGGTCGCTGCGGCCCGGGCTGCGGGTGGAGACCGGCTTCCTGGACTTCAACGTCCCCTCCGTGCAGGGGGTGCTGGAGTCGCTGGCGGCGGAGGGCGTGCGCGACGTGGTGGCGCTCCCGCTGCTGCTGACGCGCGCGTTCCACGCCAAGGCGGACATCCCGGCCGTCCTGCGGGACGCGCCGCGCCGGCTGCGGATCCACCCGGCGGAGGTGCTCGGCCCCTCCCCGCTGCTGCTGTCCGCGCTGGAACGGCGCCTGTACGAGGCGGGGCTGACGCCCGCCGACAAGTCCTCGACCGGGGTCGTGCTGGCCTCGGCGGGGTCCACGGACCCGGAGGCGATCGCGGTGATCGCCGACATCGCGCGGGAGTGGTGGCGCACCGGTTGGTGCGCCGTGCGACCCGCGTTCGCCTCCGCGGCCCTGCCGCGCACCGAGGACGCGGTGCGCGAACTGCGCGAGCTGGGCTGCGCCACGGTGGCGGTCGCCCCGTACGTCCTGGCCCCCGGCTTCCTCCCCGACCGCATCGCCCGGGGCGCGGCGCGGGCGGACGTCCTGGCCGACGTGCTGGGCCCGGCCCCCGAGGTGGCCCGCGTCCTGCTGGAGCGCTACGACGCGGCCCGCGTGCCGGTGCCGGCGGCGGTCGGGGCCTGAGGGCCCGCCCGCGGGCGGGTGCGGTGGGACGGGCCGGCGGGGCACGACCCTGATCGTCGTCCCCGAGGCCCGGCGATAGATGTAGGGGGCCGCCGTCCTCCCCAGCGGTGAGACGGCGGGGTCCGAGGGGAGGAGCCGGGCGGCCCGCACCTCGTCGACCAGCACGACGAGATGGTTTTATACGCCCCCTACCTTCGAAGGGAGAGGTGGCGGCAGGGGGCTGCCACCGCACCGCGAGGGGGAAAGCCCGTCATGGGGAACGGAGATTCACGGGTGCGGGGCATCGCCGCGCGGGCCGGCGGCTGGAGTGCCCGGCACCGCTGGACGGCCGTCGGGATCTGGGTGCTGTTCGTGTTCCTGGCCATGGCGCTGGGGTCGGCGGCCGGCCGGGTCGACGTCAAGGACAGCGACCAGCTCAAGGGCGAGACGCACACCGCCGCCAGGATCATCGAGGACGCCGGGATCGAGGAGCCCGCGAGCGAGACGGTCCTCGTCCAGGCCAGGGACGCGAAGCTGAAGGCGACGGACGCCGCGTTCCGCGAGGCCGTCGAGGCGGTCGTCACGGCCGTCGAGGGCACCGGCGAGGTCACCGAGGTCACCTCGCCGTACGACTCGCGGACGATCTCGAAGGACGGCCGCAGCGCGCTGGTGCAGTTCGACGTGCGCGGCGACTCCGACACCGCCGGCGAGCGGATCGAGCCCGTCCTGAAGGCCGTCGAGGGCGTGCAGGAGGACCACGGGGCGCTGCGGATCGAGGAGATCGGCGGCGCCAGCATGATGAAGACGTTCGACGACGCGTTCGGCGACGACTTCCAGAAGGCCGAGTACTCCGCGGTGCCGGTGGCCCTCGGCATCCTGCTCATCGCGTTCGGCGCCCTGGTGGCCGCCCTGCTCCCGGTGCTGCTCGCGGTCACCGCGATCATGGCGACGATGGGTCTGATGGGCGTCGTCAGCCACGTCATGCCGATGAGCGACACCGCCAACTCCGTGATGCTGCTGGTCGGTCTGGCCGTCGGCGTCGACTACTGCCTGTTCTACCTGCGCCGCGAGCGCGAGGAGCGCGAGGCCGGCCGGGACGGGCAGACCGCGCTGCGGATCGCCGCCGCCACCAGCGGCCGGGCGATCATCGTCTCCGGCGTCACCGTGTGCGTGGCGATGGCGGGCATGCTGTTCACCGGGCTCGCCGAGTTCGAGGCGATGGGCCTGGCCTCGCTGATGGTGGTGGCCGTGGCCATGGTCGGCTCCGTGACCGTGCTGCCCGCGCTCCTGTCGCTGCTGGGCGAGCGGGTCGAGAAGGGCCGCATCCCCTTCCTGCGCCGCCGGGCCCGCGCCCGCAAGGGCGGTGGCGAGAGCCGGTTCTGGTCGGCCGTCCTCAAGGGCGTCCTCGCCCGGCCCCTGGTCTCCGTGGTCGTCGCGGCCGGCGCGCTGCTGGCCGTCGCGGCCCCCGCGCTCGGCATGAAGACCCAGAACCTCACCCTGGACCAGGAGTTCGGCGACTCGCTGCCGATCGTGCAGACCTACAACCGGGTCAACGCGGCCTTCCCCGGCGGCTCCGACCCGGCCGAGGTGGTCGTCCGGGCGAAGGACATCAACGCCCCCGAGGTGCGGTCGGCCCTCTCCGGCTTCCGCGAGCGGGCGATCAGTTCGGGCGCCTCCCGCGGCCCCGTCGAGATCAAGCTGCACGACGCGCAGAACATCGCCTTCGTGTACGTCCCGCTGGTCGGCGGTTCCGACCTGGACGAGGCGGGCGCGAGCCTGGACAAGCTGCGCGACGAGGTGCGGCCCGCGACGCTCGGGAAGGTGGCCGGCGTCGAGGCGCCGATCACCGGGCAGGTGGCCGGTTCCAAGGACTTCAACGACCAGCTGGCCGGAGCCGTCGTCCCGGTGTTCGCGTTCGTCGTCGTCTTCGCCTTCGCGCTGATGCTGCTCTCGTTCCGCTCGCTGACGATCGCGATCACCTCGATCGTGCTCAACCTGCTGTCGGTGGGCGCCGCCTACGGCATCCTCGTGGGCGTCTTCCAGCACGGCTGGGGCGCGTCCCTGGTGGGCGCGGAGGGCGTCGGCGCCATCGTCACCTGGCTGCCGCTGTTCCTCTTCGTGATCCTGTTCGGCCTGTCGATGGACTACCACGTGTTCGTGGTCTCCCGGATCCGCGAGGCACGGCTGCGCGGCCGGACCACGCGGGACGCCATCACCCACGGTGTCGTCACCACGGCCGGGGTCGTGACCAGCGCCGCCGTCATCATGGTCGCCGTCTTCGCGATCTTCGGCACGCTGTCCATGCAGTCCATGAAGCAGATGGGCGTCGGCCTGGCCGCCGCGGTCCTGATCGACGCGACGATCATCCGGGGCGTGCTGCTCCCGGCGGTGATGGCGCTGCTCGGCGAGCGCAACTGGTACCTGCCGACGTGGCTGCACCGCCTGCCCGACCTGACCCACGACGAGTCGGCCGAAGCGGTCGGAGCGGTCGGAGGTGTCGGGCCGACGACGAGGGACGACGAGGGCGAGCCGGCGCGGGTGTGACCCGCTGACCCGCTGACCCGCTGACCCGCTGACCCGCTGACCCGCTGACCACACCGTCCCGCACGCCTCCGGACGCCCGCAGCCCTGGATCTCCGGAACCGGGGCTGCGGAGCCCTCCCGGACCGAGGGCCCGTCGACCACCGGGGAGTCGACGGGCCCTCACCCCTGTCCGCCGGGACGGGTGCCGACCGGGACGGGTGCCGACCGGGACGGGTGCCGACCGGGGGGGCCGACCGGGGTGTGAACGGAGGCCGGGGCCGGGGTACCGACCGGGGCAGGAGCGGAGGTCGGGGCAGAGGTGCCGACGGGGCAGGGGCGGGCGCCTGGCCAAAGGCGGGGGCCTGGCCAGGAGCGGGGTCCGGGCAGGAGCGGAGCCGGGGGCGGTTACCGGGCGGGCAGTTCGGCCTCGATGAGGTCGGCCGCCCTGCGGGTGCCGCCCTCCTCGGCCATGCCGGCCCGGATCGCCCTCAGGCGCCGGGCCACCTCGGGGTCGTCGACCAGGGCCAGCGCGGCGGCGCGCAGTGCCTCGGCGGTGGCCTCCTCGGCGGGGAGGTGGCGGGCGACCCCGAGCGACTGGAGCACGTCCGCGTTGCCGAACTGGTCGGCGGCCTGCGGTACGGCGATCATCGGCGTCGCCGTCGCCATCCCCTCCTGGCTGCCGCCGGCGCCGGCGTGGGTGACGAACAGGTCGGCCTGCCGCAGCACGGCCAACTGCGGCACCCAGGAACGCACTTCGACGTTCGCGGGGACGTCGCCCAGCTCGGCGGGGTCGACGTGCCTGCCGATCTGGAGCACGAGGTGCCAGCCGGGCAGTCCGGCGAAGGCCTGGACGCAGGCGCGGTAGAAGTCCGGCCGCTTGGTGAAGGCGGAGCCCAGGGAGACGAGCACGACCTTCTCGGCGTCGGCCGGCCGGGCCCAGTCGCCCTCCGCGGTGCGGTCTCCCTGGCAGGCGCCGACGAACGTGTACACGCTCTCGTCGACCCGGTCGGCGTTCGGCTGGAGCGCCTTCGGGATGAGCACCAGGGAGCGGGCGGGCCGGCCGACGAAGTCGTCGGGGTGGGCGGTGATGCCGCTCTCCTCCAGCCAGGCGTGGAAGCGGGCGTAGTAGGCCCGGCCGCGCGCGGTCCTCTTCGGCTCGGCCCACATCGGTTCGGCGACCTCCTGTTCGTAGCCCTCCCAGGCGACGAGGGCCGGTGAGAGGGAGATGGCGGGCACGCCCCAGCGGTGGGCGAGGACGCGGGCCGGGTAGGAGGCGATGTCGTGCAGGACGAGGTCGGGCTCGTCGCCCTCGTACGCCTCGGCCAGCTGGGGCAGCGCCTGGACGGCGTCGGCGAGGAAGGGCTCCACGTTGTCGAGGAGGGTGGAGCCCCAGACCGACGGGTCCGCGTCGGGCGAGGGGAGGATGGAATGCCAGGGCCTCACCTCGGCGCCGGTCGCGGCGACCTTGTCGGCGAGGGCGGGGGGAACGGCGTAGGTGACCCGGTGCCCGCGTGCGACGAGTTCGCGGATCACCTCCAGGCTGGGGTTCACATGGCCGTGGGCGGCGATGGAGAACATGGCGATGTGCGCGGGTGCGGTCATGTGAGAGACAGTACGCGAGACGAGACGTCTCGTGCAATGCAATAACGTGCCGGTGCCGTCACCGACGGCGGACCGGCGCCGGATTCCCGTCACCCGCCGGCCGATCGCGCCGCCGCGGTACCCCGGGAAGGCCGGGGCCGCCGCCTCGCCCCTCCCCCACCCCGGGTGGCCGCCCACGGACACGGGCGACGCGGGCGGCGCGGGCGACGGGGGGCGGGGACACGGGGGGCGGGGACACGGGGGGCAGGGACACGGGAGGGCGGGGACGGGTACGGACGCGGACGGTACGGACGCAGGGCGCGGGCGCGCGACGAGGGCGGCGCAGGCGGCCCGGTGCCGGGCGCGCTACGCGGGGCGGGCCCACCCCGGCCCCGCCTCAGCCCCGGCGCCGGCCTCAGCCCCGTCGCCAGCCCCGGCCCTGCGGCGGGGCTGCGTCGTCGGGGCACCGCGCACCCGGTCCGACCTGTGCGAATGCGAGACTGGGCGGCGGACGGCCGGTTCCCGGTGCCGTCCCGCCAGGAGCAGACGGTCACGACAGGGAGGCGGACGATGGACGAGGCGCGCGCGAGGGACGTCCTGGCCGCGGCGGGGCTGCCGGCCGGCGGGGCGCGGCTGCTCGCCCTGGGCGAGAACGCGGTGTTCGCCGCCGGCGACCTGGTGGTGAAGGTCGGCCGGGACGCGGAGCTGCTGGGGCGGGCCCGGCGCGAGCTGGACGTCGCGGCCTGGCTGGCGGACGCGGGCGTCCCCGCGGTGCGGGCGGCCGAGGCGGAGCCCCTGCTCGTCGAGGGGCACCCGGTGACGGTGTGGCACCGGCTGCCGGACCCGCTGCGGCCCGCCGAGCCCCGGGACCTGGCCGGACTCCTGCGTCTCGTGCACGCGCTGCCCGCTCCCTCCTTCGCGCTGCCGCCGCGCGACCTGCTGGCCGGCGTGGAGCGCTGGCTGCGGCTGGCCGGCGACGCGGTCGACCCGGCGGACGCGGCGTACCTGCGCGAGCGGCGGGACGGCTTCGCGACGGCGGCCGCCGCGCTCGCGCCCCACCTGCCGCCCGGCCCGATCCACGGCGACGCGCTCCCCCGCAACGTGCACGTCGGCCCGGACGGGCCGGTCCTGGTCGACCTGGAGACCTTCTCCACCGACCTGCGCGAGCACGACCTGGTCGTCCTGGCCCTCTCCCGCGACCGCTACGGACTGCCCGCCGAGGCCTACGACTCCTTCACCGCCGCCTACGGCTGGGACGTGCGGGAGTGGGAGGGCTGCGCGGTGCTGCGGGGCGCCCGCGAGACGGCGAGCTGCGCCTGGGTGGCCCAGCACGCGCCGGCCAACCCCAGGGCGCTGGCCGAGTTCGGGCGCCGGGTGGCGTCGCTGCGGGACGGGGACGAGTCGGTGCGCTGGTACCCCTTCTGACCCACGCCCGGAGGCCCCCGGCGGGCCCTGCCCGGCCGTCTCCGGCGGCCGCCCGGCACCGCCCGGCGGCCGCGGGCCGGACGTGAAGGGTGCGGCCGCGGGCCGGGCTCAGCCGGTGCGGCTGTCCACCGGCTCCCGCACCGGCCAGACGCCGTCGACGACGGCGTCCGCGTCGCCCTTGCGGCGCAGGAAGTCCTGGAAGTCCGCCGCCCAGGCCGCGTACCACTCGATCTGGCGGCGGTGCAGCTCCGCCGGGTCGAGGGCGGCGACCTTGGGGTGGCGCTCGGCTATCGCGCGGGCCAGACGGGCCGCGGCGAGGGCGTCGGCGCGGGCGTCGTGCGCCGCGTCGAGGGTGACGCCGTACTCGGCGCAGACCGCTTCGAGGTTGCGCTTGCCCCGGCGGTAGCGGTCGACCCGGCGGTCGATGGTGTACGGGTCGACGACCGGGGCGGGGTCGAGGCCGGCCAGGCGGTCGCGCAGGGAGGGCAGGCCGTGTCTGCGCAGTTCGGCGGAGAGCAGGGTGAGGTCGAAGGCCGCGTTGTAGGCGACGACGGGGACGCCGGTGCGCCAGTGGGAGGTGAGGGCGCCGGCGATGGCGTCCGCGACCTCTCCGGCCGGACGGCCCTCGGAGTTCGCCCGTTCGTTGCTGATGCCGTGGACCGCCACCGCCTCCGCCGGGATCTCCACGCCCGGGTCGGCCAGCCATTCCCGGCCCCCGAGGACCTGGCCGTCCCTGACCTCGATCACGGCGCCCGTGACGATGCGCGCCTCGCGCGGGTCGGTCCCGGTCGTCTCCAGGTCGAAGCCGATGAGCAGCTCGCGGTGCCAGGCCATGGTGGCCCCCCTTCTTGGTGGTGCTTCCCCCAGTGGTCTCCACCTTCGCACGCGCCACTGACAATCAGCGGAACGCGTTCCGCCCACCACCCGGCCGCTTCCGGCAAATTCCGCAAATCCGACAGATCAAACAGATCCGACAGATTCGGCAGATCACCCACCGGCGGTCAGGACACCGGCCGCGAGTCCACCCAGGCCAGCTCGAACTCCTCGCGGTAGGCCGCGAAAAGTCCGCCTTCGTCGGCCTCGCCCGACTTGACCACCCGGTCGCCGTTGCGCAGCACCAGCACCGGCGCCTCCATGCCGCGCATGCGCCGCAGGTAGGACTGCACGACCGCGATCCCGTCGGTGCCGTCGCCGTCGACCAGGTAGGCGGTGAAGCGGGGCGTCTCGTCGTAGACCTGGATCTGGAAGGCGCCGGGGTCGCGCAGCCGGGAGCGGACCCGGCGCATGTGCAGGATGTTCATCTCCACGGACCGGCTCAGTTCGCCCCGCTTCATGCCGAGTTCGCGCTCGCGGCGCTTCACCGCGCTGGAGGCCGGGTTGAGGAACAGCAGCCGCACCCGGGCGCCCGCCTCGGCCAGCCGGACGAGCCGCCGGCCGGAGAAGTTCTGCACGAGCAGGTTGAGGCCGATGCCGATCGCGTCGAGCCGGCGGGCCCCGTCGAAGATGTCCTCGGCGGGGAACTGGCGCAGCAGGCGCACCCGGTCGGAGTGGACGGCGACCACGTCCGCGTACCGGTCGCCGACGAGGTCCTCGACGGCGTCCACCGGCAGCCGGCGCGCGGAGGGGACGTCGCCGCCGGTGCCGAGCATCTCCAGCAGGCGCGCGGAGGCGCGTTCGGCCTGGCTCAGGACGGCCTCGGACAGCGCCCGGTTGCGGGAGACGACGTTGCGGGTCACCTCCAGCTCGTCCAGGGCGAGTTCGACGTCCCGGCGGTCGTCGAGGTACGGCGCGAAGCAGGGCCAGTGCTGCACCATCAGTTCGCGCAGCTGCGGCAGGGTGAGGAAGGAGATCACGTTGTCGTCGGCCGGATCGAGCAAGTAGCCCTTGCGGCGGCTGACTTCGCGGACGGCGACGGCGCGCTGGACCCACTCCTGGCCGGCGGGCCCGGCCGCGGCGACCACCCACTCGTCGCCGTGGACGGGTTCGTAGATCGGCCGCAGCACGGCGGCCACCACGGCGCGCAGCCGCTGTTCGACGAGGTTCAGCCAGATGTAGGCCCGGCCGGCCCGCTGGGCGCGGGTGCGCACCTCCCGCCAGGCCTCGGCGTCCCAGTCCAGCTCCGGTCCGATGGCGCCCTCCATCGGCCGGGCCAGGGACACCGTGCCGGGCGGGACGTCTGTGGAGCCCCCCTCGTGACTGTCGTCACCAGAGGGCAGCTCCAGGCCTCCCGAGCCCACCCGCGCACCGCCTTCCGCTCCCCCGAGCATCCCCGTCCCAACGATCAAGGAAGGGTACTCCGGGAGCGGTCGGCGGTGCAGCCGGATGGACAGGGTCGTTTCTCAACTTCCGGCGCGCGGGCGGCCGTTCTCACCGGTGAGGGCGGGCGGAGTGAGCGGGCTCATAGCGGTGACGTCCCGGGGCGCGATGGAGAATCCCTGCCAGTGCACCGGCATGGGCTGCTGGTCCTCGTCCCGCGCGACGTGGTGGAAGCCGACGTTCACCCAGGCCACGGGGTGGGTGAGGGCCTGGCCGTTCACCCACTTGTCGACGGTCGTGGGATGTCCGGAGGGGCACAGCCGGACGTTGTTGTTGGCGTACCGCTCGCACTTGTCGTACTGCGTGAAGTAGACGTCGTGCCGGGTGAAGGCGCGGCCCGGGTACTTGCTGCTGACGCCGGGGACGATCTCGTACGAACGCGGGTGGCCGTCCTTGTTCTTGCCGGTGGTGCTGACCACGCGCCACCAGCGCATGTTCTTGGCGTCGCCCGCGAGTTCCTTGGTGACGGGGGTGCGGGTGGTCTTGTTGGTGGGGGCCTGGGCGCCGCCGGCGGGCGGCTTGACCACCGAGTCGTACTGCTCGACCTTGTTCTTCGACCCGTCGAGGCCGAAGTCGAGCCGCCAGAACACGTTGTGGTTGTGGCTGGTGGCGTAGGACCTGGCGCCCTTGCCTATGGGCCAGCCGCGGCCGTCGCCGGCGTCGTAGTCGAAGGGCGAGAGGCTGCCGGTGGCGCCGACGTTCATGGAGACGGTGCCGTCGTCGGAGAAGCGCCACTCGGTGATGTACTCGTACCAGCTCACCTTGTTGACGGTGTAGACGAGCAGGTCCTTGCCCTGCGCCTGGTAGACCTTCCCGGAGTCGGTCTGCATCCGGTAGGCGTGGCCGCGGGCCCGCGTGGTGGTGCACAGGCCCTTCACGTCGGGGCTCTCGGAGTTGTAGGCGTCGGGGACCTTCACCGTCTTGATGGTGCCGCCGGGGCACTCGGCGGGGCTCATGTTGACCAGGCCCGAGCCGAAGTTGTAGTCGGTGATGTCGTTGTACTCGTTGGAGCCGTCGTCGTACGGCACGTGGATCTGGGCGAGTTTGGCGCTGTTGAGGACCCTGATCGGGCGGGCCTCGCCGCGCGGCTGGTAGGAGACCTTCTCCAGGACGAGCCCGGACTTGGACTCGAAGCGCCAGCACATGCTCCAGGTCGTACCGCCTGCGAGTTTCTGCTGGATGCGGTAGGCGGCGCTGCAGTCGGCGGCGGCCGCGGGGGCCGCCTTCGGGCGGGCGGCGGCCGGGGCGGTGCCGGTCGCGGACACTCCGGCGGCCAGCGCGGCCACGGACAGGCCGAGGGCCGCGCTCCTGCGGGCACGGCTGATCGCGGGCGGCCGGTGACCGCCGTTCGGGTGGTTCAGGCGCATGCGGACATGACTCCCTGTGCGTCGTCCTCCCGGGCAGGCGGCGCGGCCGCGCGGGAGGTGAGTCGGAAAAGCGGACGGAAGGGGGCGCTCAGCGGGTGAGCGCGGCCACCTTGCGGGTGCTGAGGTCGATCGCCAGGGACCGGGTGTCGATCCACGGGCCGTTCTTGACCTTCAGCAGCAGCCGGGCGCAGCGGTGGATCCCGCACCGGTCGAAGGCGGCGGGCTGGGCGCCCGGCACCGCGCGGTACACCATGCTGGAGAGCTGCAGCTGCTCCGGCGAGGTGAGCTTCTTCCCGGTGGCGTCCCGGTAGTCGGCGCGCAGGCCCGCGCCGAGCGGGTCGGCGATCAGCAGCGCGGCCGCCTCGGTGTTCTCGGCGCGGCTGAGCGGCGGCTGGACGCCCCGTCCGCTGTCGGTGGCCTCGACCTTGCCGGTGTCCAGGTTGACGGTCCTGGTGACGAGCGTGTCGTCCTCGTAGTCGTAGAAGGTCACCTCGGCGCGGCGGGGCGCCGAGGGGTCGTCGACCTCGTCGGCCTCGGGTTCGGCGAGGTCCACGCCGAGGTGCTGCGGGCCGCGGTCGCCGTCGACGTCCCGGCTCGCGTCGAGCAGCTGCCGGTTGAGCGCGATGCGCTCGACGCGGGCGATCTCGTCGTCGGTCAGCGGGTCGCGCCCCGTGCCGCGCTCGCCCTCGGCGGGCGCCTGCTCGACGACGCCGGGCGCCACCGCCGCCGCGCCGTCCTGCTGTCCCGCGCCGTCCTGTGCGGCGCCGTCCTGTGCGGCGGCCGCCGTCCGGCCGGCCGATCCCCCTCCGGTTCCCTCCGCCCCCGCCGTCCCCGGCAGGGTGATCGCGATCATCGCGGCTGTCGCGGCCACCGCGACGGCCGCGCCTGCCACCACCTTGCCCAGGTGGCGGCGCACTGTCGTGCGCACATCTTCCCCCTACTCCCCCTGTGCCCCGGGAGTACGTTGTAGGCCCCACTGGTTCGGCGTACGCCGAATGGGGCGTATGCACTGGTCGCCCGGTAAGAGGGACGTAAGTCACAGGTGGTTCCCTCACTTTCCTGGAGACTCGGTACGAAGGCGGTCCCGGCGGAGCAGCACACCTGAAAGAGTCGTGTCCATGCAGGTCTGGCCTGGAGAGGCATATCCCCTCGGCGCCACGTACGACGGCGCCGGTACGAACTTCGCGGTCTTCACGGAGGCCGCGGACCGAGTAGAGCTGTGTCTGCTGCACGACGACGGCTCGGAGACGGCGGTGGAACTTCGCGAGAGCGACGCCTTCGTCCGGCACGCATACGTGCCGGGCATCATGCCGGGGCAGCGCTACGGCTTCCGGATGCACGGGCCGTACGCGCCCGAGCGCGGGTCGCGCTGCAACTCGGCGAAGCTGCTGCTCGACCCGTACGCGAAGGCGATCAGCGGTGCGGTGCGGTGGGGCGAGGAGGTGTACGGCTACCACTTCGGGGCCCCCGACAAGCGCAACGACCTCGACTCGGCCCCCCACACGATGACGTCGGTCGTGGTCAACCCCTACTTCGACTGGGGCGACGACCGGCGCCCCCGCACCGAGTACCACCACACGGTGATCTACGAGGCGCACGTCAAGGGCCTCACGATGCTCCATCCGGGGCTGCCGGAGGAGCTGCGCGGCACCTACGCCGCCCTGGCGCACCCGGCGATCATCGAACACCTCACCGAGCTGGGCGTCACGGCGCTGGAGCTGATGCCCGTGCACCAGTTCGTCAACGATCACCGCCTGGTCGACATGGGCCTCAACAACTACTGGGGCTACAACACGATCGGCTTCTTCGCCCCGCACAACGCGTACGCCTCCTGGGGCGACCGCGGGCAGCAGGTGCTGGAGTTCAAGTCGGCGGTGCGGGCCCTGCACGAGGCGGGCATCGAGGTGATCCTCGACGTGGTCTACAACCACACCGCCGAGGGCAACCACCTGGGCCCGACGCTGTCCTTCCGGGGCATCGACAACGCCCAGTACTACCGGCTGGCGGACGACCCGCGGTACTACATGGACACCACGGGGACCGGGAACTCGCTGCTCATGCGGTCCCCGCACGTGCTCCAGATGATCATGGACTCGCTGCGGTACTGGGTCACCGAGATGCACGTCGACGGGTTCCGCTTCGACCTCGCGGCGACCCTGGCCCGCCAGTTCCACGAGGTGGACCGGCTGTCGTCGTTCTTCGACCTGGTGCAGCAGGACCCGGTCGTCTCCCAGGTGAAGCTGATCGCCGAGCCGTGGGACGTGGGCGAGGGCGGCTACCAGGTGGGGAACTTCCCGCCGCTGTGGACCGAGTGGAACGGCAAGTACCGCGACACCGTGCGGGACGTGTGGCGGGGCGAGCAGCGCACGCTCGCCGAGTTCGCCTCCCGGCTGACCGGCTCCTCCGACCTGTACCAGGACGACGGACGCCGGCCGCTGGCCTCGATCAACTTCGTGACCTGCCACGACGGGTTCACGCTGCGCGACCTGGTGTCGTACAACGACAAGCACAACGACGCCAACGGCGAGGACAACCGGGACGGCGAGAGCCACAACCGCTCCTGGAACTGCGGCGCCGAGGGCGACAGCGACGATCCGGACGTGCTGGAGCTGCGGTCCCGGCAGATGCGGAACTTCATGGCGACGCTGATGCTGTCGCAGGGCGTGCCCATGATCAGCCACGGCGACGAGGTGGCGCGCACCCAGCGCGGCAACAACAACGCCTACTGCCAGGACAGCGAGCTGTCGTGGGTGCGGTGGCCCGACCCCGGGGGGGAGGGCGGCGAGATGCTCGACTTCACGCGGGAGATCGTGCGGCTGCGCAAGGAGCACCCCGTGTTCCGCCGCCGGCGCTTCTTCCACGGACGGCCCGTGGAGGGGACGCACGACGACCTGTCGGACATCGCGTGGTTCACCCCGGAGGGCAAGGAGATGGCCCAGCGGGACTGGAACTCGGCGCAGGCCTCGACGCTGACGGTGTTCCTCAACGGCAACGCGATCTCCGAGCCGGGCTCGCGCGGGGAGCGGATCACCGACGACTCCTTCCTGCTGATGTTCAACGCCTCCCCCAAGACCCTGGAGTTCGTGGTGCCGGTCGACCACGGCCGGCAGTGGCAGGTGGTCGTGGACACGGCGAACCCGGAGTCCGTGCGGGGCGAGACGCCCGTGCGGGTCGAGGCCGGTGACCGGCTGACCCTGGTCGACCGGAGCATGACCGTCCTGCAGCGGCCCGCGTAGGCCGCCGGCCCGCACGGGCCGGTGGCCGGTGATCGGTGATCGGTGATCGGTGGTCGGGATGACACCCGGTGGCCGGGATGACACGAAAGGGGGCAGGGCGGGTACGTAGGTCTGCATGACCTCTGAGCGCCCTGTCCCCGTCGTGCCCACGGCCACCTACCGGCTCCAGCTCCAGCCCGGGTTCCCGTTCGGAGCCGCGGCGGCGGCCGTGCCGTACCTGGCCTCGCTCGGCGTGTCGCACCTGCACCTGTCCCCCGTGCTGGAGGCCGTGCCCGGCTCCCCGCACGGCTACGACGTGGTCGACCACACGCGCGTGCGGACGGAGCTGGGCGGCGAGGAGGGGCTGCGGGCCCTGTCGCGCACGGCGCGCGAGCACGGGCTCGGGCTGGTCGTGGACATCGTGCCCAACCACATGGCCATGGCGCCGCGGCACAACCGCGCCCTGTGGGAGGTGCTGAGGGAGGGCCCGCGGTCGCCGTACGCGCGCTGGTTCGACGTCGACTGGGAGGCGCAGGGCGGCCGTCTGCTGCTGCCCGTCCTCGGCGCCCCGGTGGGCGAGGTGCTCGACGAGCTGCGCGTCGACGGGGACGTCCTGCGCTACTACGACCACGTCCTCCCGTTGCGCGAGGGGACCGCGGACCTGCCGCTGCCCGAGCTGCTCGACGCCCAGTGGTACCGGCCGGCGTGGTGGCGGCTGGCCCGCACGGAGCTGAACTACCGGCGGTTCTTCAGCATCTCGGAGCTGATCGGGGTGCGGGTGGAGGACCCGGAGGTGTTCGACGCCACCCACGGCAAGATCCTCCAGCTGCTGCACGAGGGCGTGGTGGACGGGCTGCGCGTCGACCACCCGGACGGGCTCGCCGACCCCGACGCCTACCTGGCGCGGCTGCACACGGCGAGCGGGGGCCGCTGGACGGTCGTGGAGAAGATCCTCGCCGACGGCGAGCGGCTGCCGGACGCCTGGCCGGTCGCGGGCACCACCGGCTACGACGCCCTGCGCCACGTCGACGGCCTGTTCACGGACCCGGCGGGCGCCGGGGAGCTGCTGGAGCTGTACCGGCGGTTCGCGGCCCCGCGGGCGGACCTGGGCGGGGACTGGGCGGCGACGGTGCGGCGGGCGGCGTACGCGGTGCTCCGGCACGAGCTGGCGACCGAGCTGGACCGGCTGACGCGGGCGGCCGCGCGCGCGTGCGCGGCGTCGCCGGACCCCGCACTGCGCGACCGGGCGCCCTGGGCGCTGCGCACGGCGCTGGAGGAGCTGCTGGTGCGCATGGAGGTCTACCGGCCGTACGCCTCGGGCGACGCGGCCGCCGTCGTCACCGAGGAGGCCGCCGGGGAGGCCCGGCTCGCCTTCGCCGTGCCCGAGGAGGCGGGGGCCGTGGACGTGGTGCGCGGCCTGGTGCTGGGCGGCGGGGAGGATCCGGCGGCGGTGGAGTTCCGCGCCCGGTTCGCGCAGACGGCGTCCGCGCTGCGGGCCAAGTCGGTCGAGGACACGGCGTTCTACCGGTACGTGCCGCTGCTCTCGGCGAACGAGGTCGGCGGCGACCCCGGCCGGCAGGGCGTCTCCCCCGCCGGTTTCCACGCGTACTGCGCGCGCGTGCAGCGCGACTGGCCGCTCACCGGGACGGTGCTGTCCACGCACGACACCAAGCGCAGCGCCGACGTCCGGGCGGCGCTGGCCGTGCTCACCGAGTGCCCGGAGCGCTGGGCGGAGGTCCTGGAGAAGGTCGCGCGCGCCGAGGAGGACGCGCCGGACGGGCAGTCGGCGTGGGCGGCCTGGCAGACCGTGTTCGGGCTCGGGCCGGCCGCCCCGGAGCGCGTCCGGGAGGCGATGCTCAAGCACGTGCGCGAGGCGGGCGTGCACACGAGCTGGACGGAGCAGGAGCCGCCCTACGAGGAGGCCGTGGCCGCGTTCGTCACGGCGGGGCCGTGCGGGGTGCCGGGTGAGCGGGTGGCCGCGCTGCGGGAGGCGCTCGCGCCGCACGTCCGGGCGAACGTGCTGGGCGCGGCGCTGGTGCAGCTGACGATGCCGGGGGTGCCGGACGTCTACCAGGGCACGGAGGGCGAGTACCTGGCCCTGGTCGACCCCGACAACCGGCGCCCCGTCCGTTTCCCGCCGGCGGACGCCGGCACCGGGGCGGTCGGCGCCGGGAGCACCGGCTCCGACGACGTCGACGCTGAACCCGTAGGCGCCGCGGGCGTCGGTTCCGAGCACATCGGTTCCGAGCACGTCGGCGCTGAGCACGTCGGCGCTGAGCACGTCGGCGCCGCGGGCACCGGCGTCAAGGAGGCCGTGACGGCGGCGGCGCTGCGGCTGCGGCGCCGGCACCCGGACGCCTTCGGTGCGGCGGCGACGTACGGACCGCTGCCCGCCGAGGGCCCGGCCGCGGACCACTGCCTGGCCTTCGCCCGCTCCGGCCGGGTCGTCACGGCCGTCACCCGGCTGTCGCTGCGCCTGGCGGAGACGGGCGGCTGGGGGGACACCCGGCTGACGCTCCCCCCGGGCAGGTGGGTGGACGCCCTGGGACCCGACCGGGAGTTCACCGGGCACGCGCGCGTGGCGGAACTGTTCGGGCGGCTGCCGGTGGCACTGCTGGAGAGGGTGGGGTGAGACGCGGGGCGGGGCCTGCGGCGGCGCCGGGGCGGTGGCACCCGGCTGCCGCGGCGGCCGTCGGGGCGGCGGCCCCGGATGCCGCGGCGTCCGCCGGGGGCCGTTCGCGGGGTGCTTCCGGGCGCCTCCCGAAAGCACCCGTGACGCGTTCTTGACAGGTCACCGAGTCCGTGGGGTACTGCGGAGGCGAAGGCCGGTCGGACACGACGGGGGTGAGTCTCCTGCCGGAGCTGCGCTACCCCACGGTGACGGAACTGACCTCGTCCGCCAGGACGCTGGCCACGCTCCGGCCCGGGCTGTGCGGGCTGCGGAAGGTGGGGCTCTCCCGCGCGGGACGGCCGCTGCACCTGCTGTCGGTGGGGCACGCGCGGCGGGCCGTGCTGGTCGTCGCGGGGGCCCACGCGAACGAACCCGCCGGCGGTCCCACCCTGCTCGCCCTGGCCGAACGCGTGCTGTCCGACAGGGAGTTGCGGGACGGCACGTCCTGGCACTTCCTGCTGTGCGCGGATCCGGACGGGGCGAGCCTGCACGTGACGCCCGCGCCGCGCAGCCTGTTGGAGTACCACCGGGGCTTCTTCCGGCCGGCGGGCCCGGAGCAGCCCGAGTGGTCCCCGGCGCTGCTGCCCGCGGACCGGCTGCCGCCCGAGACCCGCGCGCTGACCGGCGTCATCGACGAACTGCGGCCCTACCTCCAGGTGACGCTGCACGGCACCGAACTGGGCGGCAGCTGGGTGCAGTTGACGAGGGACGTGCCGGGCCTCGCGGAACCGTTCGCCAAGTCGGCGGCGCAGTCGCACATCCCGGTGGAGACGGGCGCCTCCGACGCGGCGGGCTGGCCGGCGTCCGGACCGGGGGTGCACGTGCTGCCGGAGCCCGGGGCGGGGGCGGCGTATCCGAGCCTGCCGGACGACGCGCGGCACAGCACCTGGTACCACGCCCACCGCCACGGCGGCCTGACCGCGGTCGTGGAGGTGCCGATGTGGGCGAGCGACATGGTCGACGATCCGGCGCCGCACCCGGATCCCGCGGAGGCGATCCGGCGGCTGGCGGGGCGGCTGCTGCGGGACGCGGGGGAGGTGGAGCGGGTGCTGGCGGAGGCCTCGCCGCGGCTGGAGGGCGTCGACGGGCCCCTGCTGCGGGCGGCCCGCTGGGCACTGGAGCTGGTGCCGGGCCTGGCCGGCGACTGGACGCACACGCCCCCGGCCGGCACCACGGTGGCGTACGTCGGGAGTGTGGACGCCTTCGCCCGCCGGCTGCCGCTGCGGGCGGCGGCGATGCTGTGGCGGGTGCTGCGCGAGCGCGACGACCGGGCGGCGCCCCGCGCGGAGCGTCTCGTGGCGGACTGGTGCGACGCGTTCGCCGAGCGGTTCCGGGCCCGCTGGGTGCCGTTGGAGCACCAGGTCGAGCACCAGTCCCGCACGGTGGTCGCGGCGGCCCTGCACGCGCGCCGGGCCCTGTAGTCACCGCCCGCCCCACGAGCGGACGGCGACGTGACGACGTGGCCGGGCGGCACGGCAGCCGTGGGAGCGGTGGGGACGGGCAGGGGGCGGACCGGCTCCGGACCGGCTCAGGCGCGGGCCCGGAGCCGGCCGACCGGCCTCACCCCCCGGGCAGCACGGACGGTCCGGGGAGTCCGGGGAGCTCGGGGAGTTCGGGGAGCTGCTCGTCGTCCAGGGCGAACACCGCGCCCGTCTCCGCGAGCATCACGCAGGTGTTGGAGAAGGTCTCCGTGTACGCGACGGGGCGGCCGTGCCACCAGCCGTTCGCGCGGGCGGTCACGGGCGCGTAGAGGAGGGAGCAGACGGCCTCCCTCGGCGCGACGGCGTCGATGTCGCCGTTCGCCGCCGTGAGGTCGGCGCAGGCCTCGGCGGCGCGGGAGTGGCCCTGGGGCGGGTCGCACAGCAGGAGCGTGCCGCGGGTGTCGCCGGAACGGGAGTCGCCCGTGGTGACGGTGAGCCGGAGCCCGTCGCCGGGGAGGGCGTGGCCGGGCGCCGACGCCTGGGCGGGGGCGACGGCGGCGAGGAGGAGCGCGGCGGTGCCGGGCAGGGCGGCCAGGAGGCGGGGGGCGGGGAAGTGCTTCATTCCCGGTGCATCGGCACGGGGACCCCGGTTCCCCAGTCCGGCTCACCCGATCGTGCGGGTGCGCGGGGCCGGTCGCGCGACCGGCGCGACCGGTTCGAACACGGCGCGACCGGGCGACGCGGCGGCGCCCGGCGACGAACACGGCCGCGCGGGAAGCGAGTTCGTCCGCGAACGGGCAGCGCCGACGTGGCGGCAGGACGCGCTCCCGCGCCGGGAGCGCCGTCGGTCCACCGGGAGAGCCGGGTGCACGCGCGCCGGGTCACGGCCCGGGAGGCGCGTCGACACCGCCCCGGACGCCCCGGCCGGCCGGACGGACTCAGTTCGTCGAGAGGCGGAACGCCATCCGCCCGAAGGCGACCTGGTCGCCCTCGCGGACCACGGCCGCGCCGATGACGCGCCGTCCGTTGACGGTCGTGCCGTTGGTCGAACCGAGGTCGCGCAGGATCCACATGCCGCCCTGACGGCTGAGTTCGGCGTGCACGCGCGAGACGCTGTCGTGGGTCAGCCGGAGGCCGCTGGCGGGGTCGCGGCCGATGCGCAGCGCCCGCTCGGTGCCGGGGTGCGGCAGCAGCAGCTTGGGCAGCCGCTCGGCCTGCCAGGCCCTGCGCAGCCGTACGGTGAAGCCGGAGACGGCCTCGACGGTGCCGAACACGGCGCGCGCGAGGCGGTTCTCCCTGGACAGGTCGGCGGTGAGGACCGCCAGTTCGTCGGAGCGGCGGGCGGCGAGCGCCAGTTCCATGCGCCGGACGAACGTGTCGTGGGAGAGACGGCCCATGGCGACACCGTCACGGAGCACCTTCAGTGCCCTGTCGCGCTCCACGTCGGACGGGCGCGCGGGGTACGTGTTGAACTCGAATGACGACGTCACGCTCGTGATTGTCGGTCAGCGGGCGTCAGGTGTCCAGAAAACGGGAAAACGCCGGCCGGGCACGCGCACCCGGAGCGGACCGTCGCGGCACCGGCCGCGACGTCGACCGCGACACGGCTGCGACATCGGTCGCGAAGGGAGTGTTCGTGCGGCGGATCGATCCCGTTTGGAGCACGATGGGTCGGGCTACATCACGGTGAGCAGACGAAGGGGAACCGTCCGTGCAGTTCGAGGTGTGGGCACCGCAGGCCGAACGTGTGACGCTCCAGTGCGAGGGCGTGACGCGCGCGTTGGAGCGCGACGCCGCGCGGCCGGGGTGGTGGGCCGGTGAGGCGGAGGCGCAGGACGGCACCCGGTACGGCTTCGCGGTGGACGACGGCCCCGTGCTGCCGGATCCGCGGTCGCGCCGGCAGCCGGACGGGCCCGACGGGCTGAGCGCGGTCGTCGACCACGGCCGGTACGCGTGGCGGGCCCGGTGGCCGGGGCGGCCGCTGCCGGGTGCGGTGCTGTACGAGCTGCACGTGGGCACGTACACCCCCGAGGGCACCCTGGACGCGGCGGCCGACCGGCTCGGGCATCTCGTCGAACTCGGTGTGACGCACGTGGAGTTGATGCCGTTGTGCCCCTTTCCCGGCCGGCACGGCTGGGGCTACGAGGGGGTGTCGCTGTGGGCGGTGCACGAGCCGTACGGCGGTCCCGAGGCGCTGAAGCGGTTCGTCGACCGGGCGCACGAGCTGGGTCTGGGGGTGGTCCTGGACGTCGTGCACAACCACCTGGGCCCGTCGGGCAATTACCTGCCCGTCTTCGGGCCGTACTTCACCGACACGCACCACACCCCGTGGGGCTCGGCCGTCAACCTGGACGCGCCCGGTTCGGACGAGGTGCGGGCGTTCCTGCTGGGCAGCGCGCTGGCGTGGCTGCGCGACTACCGGATCGACGGGCTGCGGCTGGACGCGGTGCACGCGCTGGCCGACACGCGCGCGTACCCGTTCCTGGAGGAGCTGTCGGAGTCGGTGGACGCGCTCGCCGAGGAGACGGGCCGGCCGCTGTTCCTGATCGCCGAGTCCGATCTGAACGACCCGCGGCTGGTCACGCCCCGCCGGGAGGGCGGCCTGGGGCTGCACGCGCAGTGGAACGACGACTTCCACCACGCCCTGCACACCGCCCTGACCGGCGAGTCCCAGGGCTACTACGCCGACTTCGGGCGCGATCCGTTCGCCGCGCTCACCAAGACCCTCACCGGCGGGTTCTTCCACGACGGCACCTGGTCCAGCTTCCGCGGCCGGTCCCACGGCCGGCCGCTGGACCGCGCCCGGCTGCCCGCGCACCGCCTCCTCGGCTACTCCCAGACCCACGACCAGGTGGGCAACCGCGCCCAGGGCGACCGGCTCGCGGCCTCCCTCTCCCCCGGCCTGCTGGCCTGCGCGGCGACGCTGACGCTGACCTCCCCGTACACGCCGATGCTGTTCATGGGCGAGGAGTGGGCGGCGGGCACGCCCTGGCAGTTCTTCACCGACCACACCGACCCGGAGCTCGCGGAGGCCGTACGGCGCGGCAGGCGGAGGGAGTTCGCGGAGCACGGCTGGGCGGAGGAGGACGTGCCGGACCCGCAGGACCCGGCGACCCGGGACCGCTCCTGCCTGGACTGGTCGGAACCGGAGCGCGAGCCCCACGCGCGCGTGCTGGCCTGGTACCGCCGGCTGATCGCCCTGCGGCACGCCCACGCCGACCTCACCGACCCCGACCTGGCCGACCTCAAGGTCGCCTACGACGCGCAGGCCCGCTGGCTGGCCTTCCGCCGCGGGGACGTCCGGGTCGCCGTGAACCTCGGCAGGGAACCGGCGGAGATCCCGCTCGGCACCCGCCCCGTACGCGTGCTGGCCGCGTGGGAGCCGGTGGGGACGACGGACCCGGACGGCCTGCTGCGCCTGCCCGGAGAGTCGTGCGTGGTCCTGGAACAGGACTGAGGGCCGCGGCAGGAGGGGGCCGGGCCGGCGGATCCCGTCAGGGACCGTCCGCCCCGTCCTCCCGCAGCTCCGTCACGCGTTCCAGCAGGATCGCCTCCCAGGCCCGGCGCAGCTGGGTGCGCGGCAGGGCCGGGGGTTCGGCGCCCTGGCCGGTCAGGTGTCCGGCCAGGCGTACGACGGTGTCGCAGCGGGCCAGCCACAGGCCGCGCAGGCAGGCGCGGGCGCCGTACCCGGTGAGGGTGGCGGCGCGGACGGCGGCGCCGGAGCCGACGGCGAGGGCGAGCCCGGCGATGTCCTCGGCGGGGTCGCCGACGACCGCGCCGGTCCAGCCGAGGACGCCGCGCACCCGGCCGTCGGCGCCGACCACGAGGTGCTCGCCCCGCAGGGCGTGGTGGACGAGGACGGCGTTGGCGGGCTGGGCGGCGAGCTGGGCCGCGCCGGGCGGGGTGAGCTGGTGGAGCCGGGCGGGGTCGAACTCGTCGGCGGCGGCCAGGCGTCCGGCGGCGGCGACGGCCATGCGGCGCAGTGCCTCCAGGGAGCGCGGGGCGACGCGCGGCACGCCGATCGTCCCGGCCTGCCGGACGGGCACCTCGCGCAGTCCGCCGAGCAGCGCGGCCAGGTCGGCCTCGCCGACGGCGGACACGTCGTGGTCCTCGGCGGTGCCGCCGGGCACCTTGGTGTCGAGGGTGTAGGCGAGGCCGGGCGACCACTCGCCGTGCGCGACGGCGGTCGGCACGGTGACCGGCACGTGCGGCCGGACGAGGTCGCGCAGCCGCAGTTCGCGGCGCATGCGGACGGTCGTCTCCCGGTCGCGGGCGAGCCGCAGGACGTGGCGGGCGCCGACCCACCAGGTGCCGTGCCCGCCCTCCTCGCTGACGGGCCGCACCTCGAGGCCGGGGCCGCCGTCGCCGGCGTCCTCGATGAGGGTTCGGACCAGCCGGCGGACGGTGTCCGCGGTGGGTGGGGGTGCCTGGGTCATGGTCGCGCCGTAGCCGTTCGGGTGGGTGCCGGGACTCTCCTGCGGGGTCAGTCGACCACGACCATCTCGCGGGTGGTGTCGTTGAGGCGGCGGCCGCCGTCCGCGGTGACGGTGACGATGTCCTCGATGCGCACGCCGAACCGGCCGGGGAGGTAGACGCCCGGCTCGACGGAGAAGCACATGCCGGGGACGAGGGGCTGTTCCTCGCCCTCGATCATGTACGGCGGCTCGTGGGTGGTGACGCCGATGCCGTGGCCGGTGCGGTGGATGAAGTACTCGCCGTACCCGGCGTCGGCGATGACGGCGCGGGCGGCCCGGTCGACCTCCTGGCAGGCGGCGCCGGGCCGTACGGCGCGGAAGCCCGCCTCCTGGGCCTCGCGGACGAGGTCGTGGACCCGGCGCTCCTCGTCGGTGGGTTCGCCGACGTGGACCGTGCGGGAGGTGTCGGAGCCGTAGCCGTCCTTCAGGCCGCCGAAGTCGAGGACGACCATGTCGCCGTGCTCGATGACGCGGTCGCCGACCTCGTGGTGGGGGTTGGCGCCGTTCGGGCCCGAGGCGACGATGGTGAAGTCGACCTGGGAGTGGCCGAAGCGGCGGAGCAGGTCGGCGAGGTCGGCGCCGACCTCGGACTCCCTGCGCCCGGCGAAGGGAACCCCGCGGATCTCCTCGAACGTCGCGTCGGCGGCGGCTCCCACGGCGGCCATCAGCTCCAGTTCGGCCGCGTCCTTGACCGCGCGCAGCATCGGCAGCGCGTCGGTGAGGGAGGCGTAGGAACTGTCCGGGAGGGCCTTCTGCAGGTTGAGCAGGTGCAGGGCCCAGGCGTTGTCGCTGACGCCGTACCGCCCGCCGGCGTCCAGGAGCGCGGTGGTAGCGGCGTAGGGGTCCTTGCCGTCGGTCCAGTCCCGCAGGGTGAGGGCGGGGGCCCCGGCCGCCCCGGCCGCGTCGGGGGCCTCGAGGGCCGGGACGACGAGGACGGGGTCGCGGTCGGGCGTCAGGACGAGCAGGGTGAGCCGTTCGGTGGCCGCGGGGGGCTCGTAGCCGGTGAGCCAGACCAGGTCCGGGCCCGGTGCCACGAGCAGCCCGGCCAGTCCCGCGTCGCCGGCCGCGTGCACGGCCCGCTCCATGCGGGCCCGGTAGTCGTCGGCGGTGAAGCGCGCGGGCGTACGGCCGGTCATCCGGGTCTCCCTGTCAGGACGTGGTGACTACGGGCAGCATCCTGCCCGGTCGGCAGGGGCGGCGCGACCCGGTCGGCGCGGATTCCCCGGGGAATGCCGCCCCGCCGCCTGCCGGGCGGGTGGATTGCCCGGCAGGCGGATCCCATGCTTGGATCACCGGTGGGCATTGACCCACCCCGGGAGGCCGACACCGTGCTCGTACTCGCTCACCTCAGTGATCTGCACCTGGACGGCAGCGCCCGTGCCACCGAGCGCGCCGAGCGGGCGTGCGACCGGCTCCGCGACCTGCCCGGGCGGGTGGACGCGCTGCTGGTCACCGGAGACATCGCGGACCACGGGGCGGAGGCCGAGTACGAGGAGGCCGCCCGCATCCTCGGGACGCGGGGCTCCGACGCTCCCCGGCCGGTGCTCACCTGCCCCGGCAACCACGACCGCCGCGCCCCCTACCGCAAGGCCCTCCTCGGCCTGCCGGCCGCCGACGGGCCGGTCAACAGCGTCCAGGTGTTCGACGGCGGCGCGGTCCTGATGTGCGACTCCAGCATCCCGGGCGAGGACGAGGGCGCCCTGGCGGACGAGACGTACGCCTGGATCGAGGAGACCCTCGACGAGCTGGACGGGGACGTGCCCGCGCTGCTCGCCTTCCACCATCCGCCGGTGGCGGTGCACCACCCGCTGCCCGACTCCTACCGGCTGGGCGACCCCGGCCGGCTGGCCGCGCTGCTCGGGCGGCGGCCCGAGATCGCCGGGATCATCACGGGCCACGCCCACACCCCGGCCGCCACCACCTTCGCGGGGCGGCCGCTGGTGGTGGGCCCCGGCGTGACGTGGACGCTCCGGCTGCCCTGGGAGGGCGACGAGACCGCCGACCGGGAGGCGCCGGTCGGGTTCGCGTTCCACGTCCTGGACGACGAGCGACGGCTCACGAGCCACTTCCGCGTGGTCGTCTGACGCGGGTGCGCGCGGGTGCGCGCGGGTGCGCGCGGGTGACGGGAGGCGCGCGCGGGCGCGGGGCTCACCGGCCCGGCGTTCACCGGCCCGGGGACAGTGCCGCGACCAGGGCGCGGGCGGCACCCGTCGGGGTGCCGACGTGGACGAGTTCCACCCGGTGGACGATCCGCGGTCCGGTGAGCGGGACGGCCACCGCGCCCGGGACGTCGGCCGTCGCCGAGCGGGGCAGGACGGCGAGACCGTGACCGGCGGCGGCGAGCGCGGCCAGGACGCGGACGTCGGTGCCCTCGTAGCGCAGGGCCGGCCGGAAGCCGCGGCCGCCGTTCGCGGCGCGCAGCCGGTGCAGCGGCAGGCCCGCGTCGGGGGCGTCGATCCAGCGGGCGTCGGCGAGGTCACCGAGGCGCAGTCCGGCGCGGCGGGCCAGGGGGTGGGCGGTGGGCAGCAGGACGCCGACCGGCTCCTCCCCGACGCCGTACGTGGTCAGCGGCGCCACGTCGGGCAGCGGGAGCGGGTCGCTGGGGGCGGCCAGGCCGTCGACGAGGCCCAGGTCCGCGGTGCCCGCGGCGACGGCGGCGGGGACCGCGTCGCGGGCCAGCACGCGCAGCGTCACCCCGGCGGGCGGCAGCGCGGCGAGGGCCGCGGGGGTGAGCGCGGTCGGGGAGGTGGCCAGGGTCAGGCCGTGGGCGGGGGCGGCGGCCATCCGGGCGACGTCCGCGCGGGCCGCCTCCAGGCGCAGCAGCAGGGGTCCGGCGTGTTCGAGGAGCCGCTCACCGGCCGCCGTGGGGGCGACGGGGCGCCGGGTCAGCAGCGGTGCGCCGAGGTCCTGTTCGAGGGCCGCGACGTGCTGGGAGACGGCGGACTGGGTGTAGCCGAGGTCGCGCGCGGCGGCGGAGAAGGAGGCGAGGCGGGCCACGGTGACGTAGGTGCGCAGGAGGTGCGGGTCCATGCCGACCAGCGTCGCATCAGTTCCGCTTATCGAGGGTGCAGGAATCATCGTTGGACGTGAACCGGGGGCCGCTCCGAGCATGGGCACATGACCTACAGCACCGCGCGGACCGCCGGCACCGCTCGCATCGCCAGGGTCGCCCTGGTGGGCGACCGCTCCCCCGGCGTCGTCTCCCACACCCGGATCCCGCTCCTCCTCGACGCCCTCGCCGCCCGGGACCGGCTGGTCCTGGACGCCTACTGGATCCCCTCGTCCGACGCGGAGGCCGAGGGCGCGGTGCGCGGGTTCGACGCGGTCTGGGTGGTGCCGGGCAGCCCGTACCGCAGCGAGGCCGGGGTCCTGGCCGCGATCCGCACCGCCCGCGAGGAGGACATCCCCTTCCTCGGCACCTGCGGCGGCTTCCAGCACGCCCTGCTGGAGTTCGCCCGCAACGCCTGCGGACTGGCCCGCGCGGCGCACGCCGAGAACGACCCCGCCGCCGCGGACCCGCTCCTCGGACCGCTGGCCTGCTCGCTGGAGGGCCACGAGGACACCGTCCTGCTGGAGCCGGGCTCGCTGGCCCACGCGGTGATCGGCCGGGAGTCCACGGTCGAACGCTATTCCTGCCGCTACGGCCTCTCCCGTCATGCCGACACCCTGGTCGCGCACGGCCTGCGCTTCTCCGGCCGGGACGCGGCGGGTCAGGTGCGGATGGCGGAACTCCCCGGCCACCCCTTCTTCCTCGCCTCCCTCTTCCAGCCGGAGCTGTACGGCGACGGCTCACGCCCGCACCCGATGTTCCGGGAGCTGGCCCGGGCGGCGGTCGAGCACGCGACACGACCGGCGACGGCGCGGCCGGTGTGACGGGCCCGCCGCACCGCACCCCGGCGGGGCGGTCCGGGTGCGCGGCCGGCCGGCGGCTGCGGGGGGAGCCGTCGGCCGGCCGGTGGCGCGGGGAGGGCCGGCGGGCCGTCAGCCGACCGGCAGCGCGGGGACGGCCGGCGGGCGGTCGGGCAGGAAGCCGTGGGACCGGCGGGCCAGGTAGGCGGAGGTGTAACGGTCCACCGACCGGTGCCAGTTGAGGATGCCGGCCAGCCAGTTCCGCAGGTCCGCCACATACCCGTCCATGGCGTCGCGGGCCTGTGCCGACAGGCCGAAGTCGTCGTACAGGACGGGCAGTTCGTGGGCGATCACGTGCTCGAACTGCTGCATGCGCTGGGTCATCAGGTCGTGGACGACGCCGAGGGCGGCCGGGTAGTCGCAGCCGAAGAAGTTCTGCACGACGAGGATCGCGTTGTGGATCTCGCCCTCGTACTCGATCTCCTTCTGGTACGAGAAGACGTCGTTGAGCAGGCAGGCGTAGTCGACGGCCGCGTTCTCCAGTGAGCGGACCGGGCCGCCGGCGTACACCTCCGGCGGGACGGCCGGGCCCCGGCCCATGCGGCACAGGCTCAGGGTGAGGTCGGAGCCGAAGGTGGCGCGCCGCATCTCCAGGTAGTCGACGGGGTCGGGGATGCGGTTCTGGAGCTGGTTGGCCAGTTCCCACACCCAGCTCTCCGTCATGCTGTCGACCGCCGCGCGCAGGGTGCGCCGCTGGTCGGGGGTCATGCCGACGGTCGTGCGCGCCCACAGGTCGATCAGCGACCGTTCCATGGCGTTCAGGGGGGCGGGGGGCTCCTCGCCGTCGACGGGCATGCAGGCCGACAGGCGTGCGGTGGTGGCCCGGGCCGCGGCCAGGTCGCGGCGGTGGCCGTACACCAGCGGGTAGTAGTCGTCGCCGTAGGTGCCGAACGCCAGCCACCCGGCGCTGAGGTCGAGGGCCTCGGGGGTGGCGTCGGGGTCCAGGCCCGCCGAGCACAGCGCCAGGTCGCACGAGGCGAGCCGGTCCTCGTCCCACACCCCTTCGGAGAGCATGCCCGTGCGGCGCGTCCACTCGACCAGGTTGCGCCGGGCCCGGTCCAGGTGCGGGCTCAGCTCCACCGGGAAGGGCATGTGGAAGTCGGGCAGCCGGGACGGTCCGACCTTCCGGTACGGCACGTGCGTGTACGGGCGCGAACGTTCCGCGGCGGCCGAGGCGAGCAGGGCGCCGACGTCGGCGGCGGAGGTGCCGGGGTGGGTCAGCCTCTCCCAGGGCGAGGAGGAGGTCGCCTTCGCGTTCATGTAGCGGCTGGAGCGCAGGTGCCATTCGTGGCCGCCGGCCTGCCAGTCCTGGAGCCCCTTGGCGTAGGCGGCGACGGCGGCCGTCTCGTCCGGGCGCAGCCCCTTCTCCAGGGCCAGTGCCGGCACTTCGGTCAGGGCGGTGTGCTCGAACTGGTGGAGCCGGGAGGTGAGGATGTCGTTGACGGTGTCGGCGGCCTGCTGGGTGGTGCAGCCGAAGAACGTCTCCAGGACGAGCACCCCGTTGCTCAGCTCGCCCTCGTCCTCGACCTCGCGCTGGTAGGAGAACAGGTCGTTGCGCAGGTGCACGCCGTCGGAGAAGGTCTCCATCAGCACCCTGAGCGGCCTCGATCCGGCCACGGCGGCCGGGACCTCGGCGGTCGCGTACTCCACGAGCCCCGCCGACCAGGGGGCGCCGCCCACCTTGCGGCGCATCTCGATGTACTCGACGGGGTTGGAGACCCGGCCCTCGTCGATGTTGGACAGCTCCCACATCGACTCGTTGAGGAGGTGCTCGGTGGCCACGGCGAAACGGCGCCGCCAGTCGGCGGACATCGCCGGCACGGTGCGCGCCCACAGGTCGGCGAGGCCCGCCTCGACCGGGTTGCGCGGCTCGGGCACCGGAGTCGACGGGTCGAGCGGCATGAACAGCGGGAGCCGGTCCAGGTGGGCCTTGCCGGCCGCCCGGTCGGGGGTGCGCTTGAACATGTCGAGGAAGTGGTCGTCGAAGAAGAACACCCACACGTACCAGTCGGTGATCAACGACAGGGCGGGGCCGTCGCAGTCGGGGTGGGTGTAGGCGCAGAGCAGGCCGTAGTCGTGCGCCTCGAGGTCGGCCTGCTCCCAGATCCCGGAGCCCTCCAGCATGCCCATCTCGCGCGCCCAGCCCGTCGAGTGGGCGCGGGCCTCCTCGAGGTGCGGGTTGAGCCGCGCGGGATACGGCATGGAGAAGTGCGGGAGTTCGAACGGCTGCGTCATGGCCGGGCCCTACCCGGGGGCCTCAACCCGCATCCGCGGCGCGGGACATGATCACACCATCGCGTGAACCCGGGGCGAACACCCACGCGTCGGGCGCCCCCGGGTGGCGGGCCGGCCCGGGGTCCGTGCCGTGCTCACTTCCCGGTCTGGATCAGCGCGTACGTCCCGCCGGTGCGCCAGCCCTGTCCCTCGGCGGCGGTCAGCGCGGCCTCGGTGCCGGCCGACAGCCCGGTGACCACGTCCGACTTGAGCGTGCGCAGCGCCACGACCGGACCGGGGAAGTACGCGGTCACGTCCCCGAACGGGGTCGTCGGCGGCCACCGCCGGTCGCCCACCAGGCGGCGGTAGTTGAGGTCTCCCTTCACGACGGTCAGGGTCGCGGCCGCGAACTCGGCGCGCAGGTCGTCCGGCATCCGCTCGTACGGCAGCGGGGCGGCGGCGAAGGGGTGGGCGCGCACCGTCAGGGTGCCGTCCGTCATCGCCGCCCACAGCCGCCGCCCGTACCCGGCGGCCGCCCCGGGGGCGGCCGTCAGACGGCGCAGCGCGTCGACGACGTCGGCGGTCGTGGCGTCCGAGACGTAGTAGGGGTACGGCTTGACGTGCAGGACGACACGGCCGGTCCGCCGGTGGGCGAGGAGGTGGGCGGCGAGGAGCAGATCGGGGATCAGCTCGCGGCCCGCGTTGTCCGCCACCAGGCACAGCGTGCCGTCGGCGGCCCCCGGCGGCGCCAGCAGCGCCCACAGGCGCTCGCTGTCGTCGGCGACCAGCGCGGGGACGGCGGCCCGGTCCTCGGCGTCCGCGTCGGAGAGCCGGAAGCCGAGGTCGGCGCGGTTCCCCCACAGGGAGCCGTGCAGCAGGGCCCGCGCCCGCTCCGGCTCCGGGCTGCCTTCGAGGCCGTCCAGCGCGGCGAGTTCCTCGTCGGTCCCGGGGGCGTCCAGCTCGGCGAGCTTGAACGGGCGGAACGGATCGAGTCCCTGCCAGGGGCCGGGCCGGAAGTGACCGACGGTCTCGAGGAGCAGCCGGTAGAAGTAGCTCTCCGCCCACAGCCAGGGCACCTCGTACCAGGAGCGGCCCGCGTACGCGTCCAGTCCCCAGGCCCGCCAGCGGTCGAGGTCGTGGGCGTCGGCGGGGAGCGGTTCGATCACGCCCGCGGCGCAGCTCGTCAGCAGGGCGTCCAGGGCCGCCCGGACGTCGGGTCCGTAGGGGAACGCGTCCCGCACCCGCCGGATGATCGCCGGGTGCCGTTCGGCGAGGACCCCATGCGGGAAGGAACCGGGCTCGTCGCCGTGGATCACGGGCGGGAGGGGGGTGTCGGGCATGCGGATCACGGTATCGCGGGGCGGGTGGAGCGGAGGGCGCGGCCGCAAGAGCGTGGTCACGCGCCTGTGACCACGCGCGCGTGATCGCGGGGACGTGACCACGCGCCCGTGGCCGCGGGGCGTCGTCACGGGGGCGTCGCCGCAGGGGAGGGAGCGGCGGTGGCTCACACCGCCGCCATGATCTCCCGTTCGAGCCGGGCCGCGAGGCTCAGGTAGCGGGGGCGGCGGGGGACGGGGACCAGGCCGCGGATGAGGACGTGCCACATCTCGGCCATGCGGCGCGGCAGCCGCGCGCCGGGTTCGCGGGAGCGGCCGACCACGCGGGTGCCGACGAAGAAACAGACCAGCGAGTGGGCCACCGCGTCCACGTCGACGTCCGGATGGATGTCGGCCTCCCGCACCGCGCCGACGAGCCCGCGGGAGATCAGCTCCAGCCACTCGGTGAACGGGTGGGGCACGGGCGGCCGTACGGCGACACCGCCGGTGGCCAGGCGCAGGCCGGCGCGGGTGATGGGGCCCTCGACCGACAGCCGCGCCATGCCGAAGGTGAGGCGCATCAGGGCCTCCAGGGCCGGGTAGCCGCGTTCGTCGATCTCCCCGGCGACCCGGCGCGCGGCCTGGGACTGCAACTCCAGGATGGCCTGGGCGAGATCCTCCTTGGCCGCGAAGTGGAAGTAGAGCGCGCCCTTGGTGACGCGGGCGTGTTCGACGATGTCACTGAGGCTGGTCGACTCGTAGCCGTTGCGGTCGAACAGGTCGGCCGCGGCCCTGATGATCGTCGTACGGGTCTGCTCCGCGCGTAGCTGCCTCGCCATCGACTGGACACTCCTGGGCGTAAAGAACGGGTCATGCCGTTTGTTTCTTGCCCCCAGTAAACCTCAGTTCACGATCCGGCGGTACCGGCCAGGCATTCAAAAACCGTCGACTCCCCTTGGACGCCGAGCACTTGCACGTCGGTCCCGTGCCCGCCCTTCGCCTCGATCCAGATGGGTTCGTCCAGCTCGGCGTACCGGTGGAAGACCGCGTGGTAGGCCGTCGGGACCTGTTTCCCCGGTGTCTCCAGCAGGGCCGCCTGGCGGGCGGCCTCCAGCAGGAGCATGCCGGGGACGTGGTCGAGCGGGTGGTCGAAGAAAACGGGGTGCGCGGTATTTACTCGCAGCTGCCGGCGCCCCGGCCGGTCGGCTGCGGCGGGCGCGAGGACGACGTCCGTGGGCAGGGCCCGGCGGACGGCGTCGGCGGACACCCCGGGCGGGACGGGGACGGCGGTCACGGTCTCCGGCGTACGGCCGCCGCGCAGCCGGCGGTAGACGGGTCCGCTGACGCAGGTGAACGCGACGTCCGCGGTGGCGACGCGGGCGCCGTCGCGCAGGACGTGCGCGGTGTAGCGGGCGGCGGCGAGGTGTCCGCCGCGGTACTGGACGTCGGTGAAGGCGAGTTCGACCTCGGGCTCGGCCGGCAGCGCGCCGAGCGTCAACGCCGCGGGTTCCGAGGTGACGTGGAACTCGGTCAGCACGAACTTCCGGTCCAGCGGCGCCTCGTACTCGGTGTGGGTGACCAGGGTGCCGCTCTGCCGGATCGTTTCGACGACGAGCAGCGGGTCGTACGCGGACCAGTCGGACGCCACGTGCAGGACGTGTGCGCGCGGCCACTGGGCGGACACCGTGAACCGGTCGGTCCCGGTGCGCCGCCAGCCGGTGAGGAAGGTCTCGGCGACGGCGGCGCGGTGGACGAACTGGCGCGGAACGGTTGCGGTCAGGGACGGCGTGTCGGCATGCTGCCGCGGTCGCGTCATCTCTCTCCCCCTACGGTGCCCCGAAGGCCCGGGGCGGACGGGCGAACCACCCGCTCGGTGAGCGTTAGAGTACGAGGCGACCGGTTTGTTTTCAATGAGATCAGTCGACGGCATCCTATGATCGGACCGAACCCGCATCCGAGCGCGGGACGCCCGGCTCGGTGCCGTGAAGGGGCTCGCAATGGCGAAACAGGAGCGCGCGATCAGGACGCGCAGGGCGATCGTGGAAGCGGCGGGCGCGGTGTTCGACGAGCACGGCTACACCTCCACGACCATCGCCATGGTCCTGGAGCGCGCCCAGGTCACCAAGGGTGCCCTGTACTTCCACTTCGCGTCGAAAGAGGCTCTCGCCCAGGCGGTCCTGAACGAGCAGGTGCCCTTCGGGTCGGTTCCGGCGCAGCCGTGCAAGCTGCAGGAGATCGTCGACATGACCTTCGTGGTGGCGCGGCGACTGCTGGACAACGCCCTGCTGCGGGGCAGTGTGCGGCTGGCGGTGGACCAGGAGACGCCGTCCGGGGTGGATCACGGCGAGCCGTTCCGGCAGTGGGCGCAGACCCTCACCGACCTGCTGGAAGCGGCCCGCCAGCGGGGCGAGTTGCTGCCCACGGTGAAGCCGGCGGAAACGGTCGGGCTGCTGGTGGGCACCTTCACCGGCATCCAGTTGATGTCCCGGGCGCTGACCGACCGCGCCGATCTCGGGGACCGGCTGGCGGTGATGTGGGCGCACATCCTGCCGAGCATCGCGGTGCCCGGCCTGCTCCCCGGCATCGACGCCCGCGCCGACCGGGGCGCGCGGGTGCTGGCCTTGCCGGAGCAGCGCGCGGCTTCCTGATCCCGGGCCCGCCGCGGGGGCCCCGCACGTGCGGCGGGCCGGCCGGTGTGCCTCCGCACCGGCCGGCCCGCCTGTTCGTGAAGCGGTGGCGAGAGACCTCGGAAGGCCGGCTTCCGGTACGAGGGCCTCGATCCGGCCGGAACACCGCCCTCGGCGGCGGCACGTGGTCTGCCGACGACCGGGTTCGACCAGGGGCGCCCGGTCGCCGACGACGTGGCCGCGCGAGGCCGCGCGGGGGGGGCGACGGCGGTGTGAACGCGCCGGGCCGCCGCCGCGTACTGCACGTCGACACCGTTCCCGCGCCGGCCGAGGAGACGTCCCGATGCGCCGCACGACCGCACCCCGCGCCGCCGCCCTGGCGGCCGCCCTCCTGAGCCCGATCCTGCCGGTACTGCTGGGGGCGGCGGGGCCGGCGCAGGCGCACGGCGCGCCGACGAACCCGGTCGCCCGGGTTCACGCCTGCTCCCCCGACGGCGGTCCGGCCGCCGGGTCCGCCGCGTGCCGGGCGGCCGTGGCCGCCAACGGGGCGCCCTTCACGGCCTGGGACAACCTGCGGGTGGCGGACGTCGGCGGGCGCGACCGGAGCACGATCCCCGACGGGAAGCTGTGCAGCGGCGGCCTGCCCGCCTACCGGGGACTGGACCTCGCCCGCTCCGACTGGCCGTCGACCCCGCTGACGCCGGGCGGGACGCTGCGCATGACGTACGTCTCGACGATCCCGCACACCGGTACGTTCGCGTTCTACCTGACGAAGCCGGGCTACGACCCCTCGCAGCCGCTCACCTGGGACGATCTTCCCGAGCGACCGTTCGCCGAGGTCAGGGACCCGGCGCTGCGGGACGGCGCCTACCGGCTCACGGCGAAGCTGCCCGCCGACCGCACGGGACGCCAGGTGCTGTACACGGTCTGGCGGAACAGCAGCACGCCCGACACCTACTACTCGTGCTCGGACGTGGTGTTCCCTGAGAAGGCAGCGGCCGCGGCCCCGAAGGCCACGGCCGCCGCGGCGAAGTCCCCGTCCGCCGCCGTGCCGGCCCCGGCGGGGACGGCGACCGGTACGACGACGTCCGCCGCCCCCGCCCGGGGGACGGCGGCGGCTTCCGGCGCGCCGGCGTCCGCCGCGCCGACGAGCACCCCGGTGGCGTCCGCCTCCGGGGCCGGCGCCGGGCCGTCCGCGCCCCTGCTGGCGGGTGGCGCCGCCGCGGTGCTGGTGCTCACCGGCGGCGCCACCCTGGTCCTGCGCCTGCGACGGCGCTGAACCGGTTCCCGGTTCGGGTGCGAACCGGTTCCCTCGGTGCTTTTCTCTGTGCTTTCCTCGATGGTTCTCCTCGGCGGTTTCGCTCCGTGGTTCCGTGGAGCCTTCCCGCCCCCGTCAGTTGACGGTGACGGCGGCGCCCGCGTCGGTCACCGGGGCGTACTTGGCGCTGAAGTAGCCGTTCGCGAAGCACAGCGACGAGCCGGACACCTTGGTGAACTGCTGGGCGGTGAAGGTGATGCTGTGGTCGGCGTTGTTCGCGGTGCCGGTCAGGCTGGGCCCCCGGTAGACGCAGTTGATGCTGCCGAGGAGCGTGCGCAGCACGACCGTCGTCTGGATCGAGGAGCCGGCCGCCGGGGTCACGGTGAGGGTGCCGGCGGAGGACACGGTCGCCTTGTACGGCAGGTTGTTGACCGTGATGCTGGTGACGCCGAGCACGCCGGCGACGTTCGCGGAGCAGTTGCCGAAGGTGTGCGCGGTGAGCGACTCGGTGGCCGTGCCGGGAGCGGTGGGGTTGTCGGTGACGGTGGCGCTGAAGCCCGACGAGGCGCAGGAGACGCCGCTGGTGCCGGTGGCGGAGGAGTAGAGGGTGGCGTTGGTGCCGCTCGCGAGGGAGGCGTTGAGGACGTCACCGACCGCGACGTCGCCGTTGGCCGTGGTGAGGACGGCCGGACCGGCGGCGGAGGCCGGGGTGACCGCCGTCAGCGAGAGGGCGGCGACGGTGCCGGCGAGGGCGAGGAGAGGGCGAGTGCGCATGGGGATGCCTCGTTTCTCAGGTGGGGGTGCTCCCGGAGGGTGTTCCGGGAGGTGTGCTCAGGGGAGGTGCGAGGTGTGCTCAGGGGAGGTGCGGGGCGCGCGTCGACGCCCGGCGGGTGCCGGCCCGGAACGCCTTCTCCATACGTGACGGACCGGCAGCGCAGGTGGCGGCGGGCACGGCCGGCAGGGGGGAGACGGCCGTGGCGGCGCCGGAGGGGAATCGGACTCGGGGCGCGAGCCGGCCCGTGCTGGATGCCCGGGCGGTCGTACCCGTTCTGACGGGAGGTCCGGCCGTCGGTTTCGGGGACGGCCGGACCGGGTCCGGGAGTACGGAGAGCGGGGAACGGCTCGCCGCACTGCGGATCCGGCGCCACGGATCCGGGCTGAGTCACCGAGAGTTGTAGACCTGATGTTCCGTCAACGTCAATACGTCGCACAGAAGTTGATGGATGTACGGCACCCCGGGGATGCCCCGGACGCACCGGCGCACAGGCGGCACATCTCGCGCACCCTTTTTCCACATCTCCCTTGACCCTGCGGTGTAACCATCGGTAACTTCCCCGTAGGCTACTGACGCGTAACGAGAAAGCCCTTGCGGCTTCCGGGAGTTGCGAGGAGACGTACGCGGCAGCCGCTGTCCGCGCCAGGACAACCCGCCACTGAAGCCCAACCCGCATGACTATGCCCATGGGAGCAGACATGGCCTCGTCCTCGGACGTCACGTCGTCCGCCGAGAACACCCCCGGGAACCCGGAAAGCGGTTCCGCAGACAGACGCGGCCGGGTCCGGCTGCGCCGGGCCGCCGTGATGGCCGTCCCCGCGACCCTCGTCACGGCCGGCCTCGCGGTGCTCACCGCCCAGGGAGCCCTGGGCGTGCAGTTCGCGATCTCCGGCATGCCGTTCGTGGTGACCGCCGACAGGCTCGAGGGAGACGGTTTCGCACAGTTCGGCTCGCTGGACCACATGATCGAGAACAGCCCCAACGAGGGCGACACCGGCGGCCAGGTCCTGGTCGTCACCTCGGTGGTGAAGTCGGGCAAGCTGACCAACATGTGCCAGAGCGTCGACCTCGGCGGCATCCAGCTCGTCCTCACCGCCGGCGACAAGGGCGACAAGGTGAGCGTGGAGAACCTGGCCATCGACTCGGACGACATCACCGGCAACGCCGCGTTCAACAACATCGAGATCGGACGCGACGCCAGCACCTTCGACAAGGTCGGCACCCGCGGCCTGCCGGGCGTCTACGGCCAGCAGGCGGACAAGGTCGTCATCACCGACCTGTACCAGCACAACTACGCCGCCACCGCGGCCGTGTTCAAGCTGCCCGGCCTGCACATGCGGTTCGGGGGCGAAGGCTGCCCGCGGTGAACGGCTTCCGCCGGTGGACCGCTCGCCGGCCCTTCCCGGGCGGCCTGCTGCTCGTCCTGGGCGGTGCGGAGATCCTGGTGACCATGAAGGCACCGCTCCCGGTGATCCTGCACATCGGGATGCAGGGCCTGGCCGGCTACCTCCTGCCGACCCTCATGGTGCTGATCGGGCTGCTGATCCTGTTCAACCCGGCCCAGCGGCTGTTCTACTCGCTCATCGGGGTCCTGCTGTCCCTCGGGACGTGGCCCACCTCGAACCTCGGCGGCTTCCTCGTCGGCCTGCTCCTCGGGGTCGTGGGCAGTTGCCTGGCCTTCGGGTGGGTCCCGGACCAGGAGCCGCGCAAGGCCCGCAGGCAGCGGCGCAGGGCGGCTCGGGCGGCCGGCCGGCCGCCGGTGCACACCGGTGAGGCCGCCTGAGCGGAACTCCGCCGGGCGTGCCACGGGGCCGGGGGCGATCCACCGTCGACGGGGATCGCCCCCGGCCCCTGCCGGTCGGTGCCCCGTGCCCCGCCGGTCGGTGCCGGCGGGCGGTGTGCGGGCGACGGTGGTGTGCGGTCACCGGCCCGTCAGCGCGGGGAGGCGGCCGCCTCCGCCGCCCGCAGTACGGCGACCGTCTCGGGGTGCGGCCCCCGCCGCGCCCACTCCAGCGGCGTCCAGCCCGCGCCCCGGTCCTCGCGCAGGCCGGGATCGGCACCGTGGGCGAGCAGGGTGCGGACCGTCTCGGTGTGTCCCCAGCAGGCGGCCGCGCACAGCGGCGTGCCCTCCGAGCCGGGCCCGGCGCTCTCCGCGTCGGGCGGGGCGCCCGCCTCGAGGAGCCGGCGGACGATGCCGGCCGAGCCCTGGACGGAGGCCACGTACAGCGCGGTGGTGCCGTCGCGGTCGGCCGCCGCCGGATCGGCGCCGGCCCGCAGCAGTGCGCCGACCCGGGCGCCCTCGTCCAGCAACGCCGCGGTGACCAGTTTCCCGGCCAGTTTCTTCTGCCTCCGCCTGTTCATGTCCCCGCAGGTTAGCCGGATGCGGGAACCGGCGCTCCCCATCGCGCCGGCGAGGGCGGCAGTTCGGCCGCCGCGGTCGCGTCGCCGGTCAGCGGGCGGTCCCCGGTGCCGTCGGGCAGGGCGCCGGCCGCCTCGGTGAGGGCGTCGACGACGGCGGGGTGGATGCCGGAGCCGGCCGGCGCGGAGCCGGTCGGCGCGGAGCCGGTCGGCGCGGAGCCGGCCGGCGCGGATCGCGAGCATCGTGCGGATCTGACGGGCGGGCAGCGGCGCGCCCACGCCGCCCGCGTGGCTGCGCAGCGGGCGCAGCCCGTGCGCGGTCCCGTCGTCCGCGTCGACTCGTCCGCGTCGACGGACACCGCACGGTGTGCGCCGACGCCGACGCCGACGCCGGACGCCGTCCGGCGGCGGCCGGTCGGCGTCCGGCACGGAAGGAGCGTACGGCCCGCTCGCGTGACTCGGGGCCGTGACGGGGACCGCCGCGCCGTCGGCGAGCGCGATCAGTCCGCCGACGGTGCGGGTGGTGCCGTCCAGGACGACCCGGTGCGCTGTCGTGTCCGACGCGGCCGGGTCAGTCCAGGCCGACGGACTTCAGCCAGGCCTTGGCCACGTCCAGCGGGTCCTTGCTCTCCAACTGCACCTGGGAGTCGAGGTCCAGCAGGGTCTTGGTGTCGAGCTTGGCGGAGACCGCGTTGAGCGCGTCGACGCCCTCCTGCGAGAGCCCGCTCTTGTAGACCAGCGGGGTCACGTTCGCGAATCCGAAGAGGTTCTCCGGGTCCTGGAGGACGACGAACTTCTCCTTGGTGATGGTCGGGTCGGTGGTGAAGATGTCCGCGGCCTGCACGGTGTTCTTCTTCAGCGCGGCCTGGGTCAGCGGACCGCCGGCGTCCAGCGCCTTGAAGGACTTGAACTTCAGTCCGTACACCGATTCCAGGCCGAGCATGCCCTGCTGCCGGGTCTGGAACTCGGGCGAGCCGCCGAGGACCAGGTCGGGAGCGACGTCCTTGAGGTCGGCGAGGGTGGACTGCGCGTTGAGGTCGTACTTCTTCGCGGTCTCCGCGTTGACCGTGACGGAGTCCTTGTCCTCGGCGGGCGAGGACTCCAGCAGGGTCAGCTTGGGGTCGAGCTTGGCCTTGGCCGCCGCGTTGACGGCCTCGAGCGACTTCTGCTCGGCCTTGGCGTCGAGGTAGGCCAGCAGCGAGCCGTTGTACTCGGGCAGGACGGTGATGGAACCGTTCTTGAGCAGCCCGTAAGTGGTCTCGCGGCTGCCGATGTTGGGCTTGTAGGACACCTTGATGTCCTTGGCCTTGAGGGCCTCGCCGTAGATGTCGGCCAGCAGGATGCTCTCGGCGAAGTTGTTGGAGCCGACGACGACGGTGTCTCCGGCGGCCTTGTCCTCGGAGAGCGGGTCGGTGTCGTCGGAGGAGGAACAACCCGCCAGCAGGGCCGTCATCGCGGCGAGCGCGAGGGCCGCCGCGCCTGGGTGGTTCCTGAAGGACCTGCTGCTGTGCGCGTTGGAAGTCACGTCTGCCGTTCCGGGCTCGGAGGTTGTCGGAGGTTGGTTCGGAAGCTGGTGCGGAGGTCGGTTCGCAGATGGGTCGGAGAACGAACGCTCCGTCTGATCCAATCCAGCGCGTTCTCCGTCAGTCAAGGGGCTCAGGGTCACCGATTGGCTTCGATGCGCGACCGGTTGTGATGATCCGTGCAGGAGGAAAGGCCAGGAGGACACCCCGGCGAAGGCGCTTTGTAATGGATTCTTGACGTAGGGCCATCCACTTGATCGATCGATGAGGGATAGTCTCGCCGAAGTCGGCATCGGTCACAGCGGTGTACGGGGGCCACTCCGGTGCCGTGCCGCACCGTGCGCGGTGCGGTCGCGCGCCCGACCACACTGCCGAGAACATCGATCACCGTCGGACAGAAGCGTGCGTCGCGCGGTGCGCACGAGCTCATGAAGGAGGCCTGGTGTCCACGACCGAGGTGGACGCGTCCTCCCCTCACCACTCGGCTTCGCACAAGCGGCACGAGCGGCACGAGCAGGGGGGACCCCGACGGCCGGCGGCCTCGTCCGTACGCCGGGGCCTGCGGGGTTTCGCCGACCGGTGGCCCTTCCAGCGCAAGCTCAACATCCTCGTCGGCGTCCCGCTGGCGGTGATCGCGCTGTTGCTGACGTGGGTCGTCGCCGACCTGCTGGAGGAGTCCGAGCACGCCGAGGCGGCCGCCCGACTGGTCCGGGACAGCGCCGCGGTGGCCCAGCTGGTCGCCGACGTGCAGGCCGAGCACCAGCAGGCCGTTCTGCTGTCCGTGCGGTACGAGGCGTCCCTCGACGGGGGCACCCCGTCCACCTCCACCTACCGGGTCGCCCAACTCGCCGTCGACGCACAGGTCCGGACGGTGCGCGAGACCTTCGGCGACCGGCTGCCGGACACCGAGGCGCGGGCGCTGCGCGAGGTCGAGAGCCTGGCCGGCCTGCGGGACACCATCGAACAGGGCTACCTGCCCGCCGACAACATCGACCCGGCGTACTCGGGCGCCGCCGAAGGCCTCATCGACGGCCTCGGCCTGGACCGCAACACCGCCCTGGCCACCACCTTCACCGGCAACCTGCTCGACTCGCTGCTGCGGGCCGACGCGGCCCACGGCGCCTACGAGACGGGGGTGTTCTCCGCGCGGACCGGTGACAGCAACGCCCTCATCGAGTTCACCGGCGCGGTCGGCTCCCACGCGCTGTACACCTACCAGGCCGAACGTTTCGCCCGCTTCGCCACCGAGGCGCAGACGGACCTGCTCGGCGACATCGAGCACAACCCGGCGCAGGCGGTCATCGGCCGGCACTACGCCGAACTCGCCGTCGACCCGAGCACGTTGCAGGCCGACACCAAGAGCGAGATCCGCGTCGCGTTCCGCGAGGCGCTGGACTCCTACCACCGCTACAACGAACAGGCCGAGACCCGGCTGCGGATCACCGGCTCGCTCATCGACCAGATCGCCGACCGCGCCGACGACGCCGACGCCGCCGCCGAGTGGCGCGCGGCCCTGCTGCTGACCCTGGCGCTCCTGGGCTTCGTCACCTGGATCGCGCTGGCCTCGCTGGTGCGCCGCTCCGTGATCCGTCCGGTGCTGGCCCTGACCGGGGCCGCCCAGGAGGTCGCCGACGTCGCCGGGCGCGAACTGGCCCGGGTGGCCGACGACGACGCCGAGGAGAGCGGGCCGCCGCGGCTGCGCGAACTGCCGGTCACCGCCGACGACGAGATCGGCGCGCTCGCCAAGGCCTTCAACAACGTCCAGACGACCGCGGCCGCGCTGCTGGAGCGCCAGGTGCTCAGCCGGCGCAACGTGGCCGAGATGTTCGGCAACGTGGGGCGCCGCGTCAGCAACCTCACGACCCGCCAGCTCGCGCTGATCGACGCCGTGGAACGCGGCGAGACCGACCCGGCACTGCTCGAACGCCTCTACTCCATCGACCACATCGCGGTCCGGCTGCGCCGCAACGCCGACAGCCTGATGCTGCTGGCCGGCATCCGCGAGACCGTGCTCGACTCGGGTCCGGCCGCCCTCACCAACGTGGTCCGCGCCGCGCTCGGGCAGATCGAGGGCTTCCAGCGGGTGCAGCTGTACGCGGGCACCGAGGTCCTGGTCGAACCCGACATCATCGGCGACCTGACCCTGATGATCGCCGAACTCGTCGAGAACGCCGTGTCGTTCTCCCCCGAGGGCAGCCCCGTCGAGGTCCGGGTCCGGCCCGGCGACGACGGCGCCACGATCACCGTCGCCGACCACGGTCTGGGCATGAGCGCCGAGCGGCTCGCCGAGGAGAACGCCCGCCTGGTGCGCCGCGAACGCCTCGACCTCGTCCCGACCAAGGTGCTCGGCCTGTTCGTGGTCGGCGCGCTGGCCCGCCGCTGGGAGATCGACGTCACCCTGACCCGCACCCCGGGCGGCGGCGTGACGGCGGAGGTCGCCATCCCCTCCGGCCTGCTCCTGACGCCGATCGGCACGGCCCTCCAGGGTGCGGCGCCCGCGACGGCGGCACTCCCGTCCGGCAGGCCGACGGGCACGGCGGCCGGCACGACGCTCGGTACGGCGGCCGGCACGACGGCCCCCGCCCCGGCCCCGGCCCCGGCGGGCGGCCCCTCCCCGGCGGCCTCCGTGCCGGCCTGGGCGGCGGCGGACGGCGAGGACCCGGTCCCGCTCCCCCGCCGGGTCCCCCGGCGCGAACCGGCCGGTTCCGAGACAGGATCCGAGACCGAGACCGGGGCAGGCACAGACGCAGGGACGGGGACGGAGACCGCGTCCCCGCTCGTCCCCGGTCACCGTGTCGAGGAGCCGACGGTCCACGACCGTACGGCGGAGCCCGCGCCGCACACCGGCACCGGGCCCTCCGCCGCCGGGCCGGCCGACGGCGCCGTACGCCCGACGGCCCGCGCCGGGGAGCCCGCGCCGGGCGCCGGGGAGCCCGCGGCCCGCACCCACGCCGGCGGGAGCGCGCCTCTCCCGGCGGCGGAGCCCGCGCACGACGGCGCCCGCCCCCTGCGCCGCCGGGTCCGCGGGGCCACGCTGCGGACCACCGCGGAGGCCGCCGACCGGCAGGCCGCGCGGCGGCCGGCGCTCCCGCCCGCCGACGCGGACGCGGTCCGCAGCGCGCTGGAGGAGTTCGAGGCGGCCGTGGAACGCGCCCACCGCGACACCGGCGAGCATCCCCGCCCCGACGTCGGTTCCGCGCCGCCCGGTGACGCCGGGCGCGACGACGGTGCGACCGGCCGCCCCACGGACGAGCGCCCCACGGACGACCGCCGGACCGACGACCGCCGGACCGGCGACCGGAACACCACGCACCGCCAGAACCACCTTCCGGAAGGAGCCGAGCAGTGAGCACGTCGACAGGAGGCACTCCCGCGGGAGACGCCACTCCGACCGATCTGCGGGCCGCCGCAGCCGACTTCACCTGGCTGCTCACCCGTTTCGCCAACGAGACGGCCGGGGTCGTGGACGCCATCGCGGTGTCCACCGACGGCCTGCTGATCGCCGTGTCCGAGCTGCGCGAGCACGCCGACTCCGAGCGGCTGGCCGCGATCGTCTCCGGCATCACGAGCCTGGCCGCCGGCGCCTCCGGCAACTACGGCCTGGGCGGCCTGAACAAGGTCATCATCGATCTGGAGGGCGGCCACGTGCTGGTCTCCGCGATCGGCAGCGGCGCCGTGCTCGGCGTGGTCACCGACAAGGAGGCCAAGCTGGGCAACATCGCCTACGAGATGACCGTGTTCGCCAACCGCGCCGGGGCCGCGCTCAGCCCGCAGCTCGTGCTGGAGCTGAAGAACAGCGTCGGCGCGACCAGGTCGCGCTGAGCGTCCGCCGCCGGTCGAGAGAGGAAACCCACCACCGATGGCGGACGGCCGCACTCCGCGCGGCGCCGGCGAGGACGGCGTCGCACCCGTCGGCCCGGCGTCCGCCGTCCGGCCCTTCCTGGTCACCGCCGGCCGGGTCGCGGGCTCGGGCGAGGCCGCGGCCGGCCGGCCGATGCCGGTGGAGACCCAGCTGGTGGCCACCGCCGCCGGGCTCGCCGCGCTCGACCGGCTCTCCTTCGAACAGCACGACATCGTCGCCGCGTGCCGGCAGCCGCAGTCGATCGCGGAGATCGCGGCCCGGCTGCGGCTGCACCTGAACGTGGTGCGGGTCCTCGCCGAGGATCTGCGCGCGGCCGGGCAGCTGTCGGTGCACGTGCCCGACTCCGGCGTCACCCATGACGCGTCCGTCCTGCGCAGGGTTATCGATGGCCTGCGGGCCATCCCCGACTCCCGGGGGGTACTCCGTGACTCCGACTGAACCGCTCGTCGGCCGTTTCGCCGGTCAGGCGGCCGTACGGCCGCCGCTGCCGGTGAAACTGGTGATCGCGGGCGGCTTCGGCGTGGGCAAGACCACCGCCGTCGGCTCGATCTCCGAGATCGAGCCGCTGACCACCGAGGCGGCCATCACCGAGGTGGCGGCGGGGGTGGACGACCTCAGCCACACCCCGCGCAAGACCACCACCACGGTCGCGATGGACTTCGGCTGCATCACCATCGACCCGACCCTGAAGCTCTACCTGTTCGGCACTCCGGGACAGGAACGGTTCGGGTTCATGTGGGACGACATCGTGGAGGGCGCGGTCGGCGGCCTCGTCATCGTCGACAGCCGCCGCCTCGACGACTGCTACGCCGCCGTCGACTACTTCGAGCACAAGCGGATCCCGTTCGCCGTGGCGGTGAACGCCTTCGACGGCCGGGTCGAGCACGGGCTGGACGAGGTCCGCTGGGCCCTCGACGTGTCCGAGGGCGTCCCGGTCCTGGTGTTCGACGCCCGCGAGCGCGGCTCGGTGCGGGACGCGCTGCTGGTGGTGCTGGAACAGGCGCTGGCCCGCTCACAGACGTGACGGCCGCCCCGGGCCGGGGCTGCTCCCCCGGCCCGGGGCTGCTCTCCTCGGCTCAGGGCGGCTCTCCCCGGGCCTGCCGGAAAGCCGGCACCGGCCGCGGGCGGCTCCGCGGCTCGGAACGCTCCGGACAGCCGGGCTCGTTCGTCGTCGGGCGTGCCCCGACCGCGCGGAGCCGACCGGAAGCACCTGCGGACCGCCCCACGCCCCCCACGCTTCCACGGCCCCACGGCGGGGACGGCCGTGGGGCGGGGGCGGCCCGGACGGCGCGCGGAGGCGGCCGGGCCGCGGAGGCGGCCGGGCCGCGGAGGCGGCCGGGCCGCGGAGGCGGCCGGGCCGCTACGCGCTCCTGCGCACCCCCGGTGACACCGTCATCTTGGTGACCGCCCAGAACACCGCCAGGGTGGCCAGGGCCATGCCGGCGGTGAGGGCGGCGCCGCCGACGACCTTCTCGTAGTCGCGCTGGTAGAGGCCGTCGATGATGTAGCGGCCGAGACCGCCGAGACTGACGTAGGCGGCGATGGTGGCGGTGGAGACGATCTGGATGGCCGCCGAGCGCAGGCCGCCCAGGATCAGCGGGAGGGCCACGGGAAGTTCCACCTGGAGCAGGATCCGGGTCTCGGCCATGCCCATGCCCCGCGCGGCGTCCACCGGGGAGGGGTCGACGGAGCGCATCGCCTCGTAGGTGGTGACCAGCACCGGCGGGACGGCGAGGACGACCAGCGGGATCATCACGGGCAGCATGCCGAAGCCGATCAGCATCGTCATCAGCACGAGCAGGCCGAAGGTGGGCAGGGCCCGTCCGGCGGTGGCGATCAGGGAGAGGGCGTTGCCGCCGCGGCCGTAGTGGCCGGTGAGCAGGCCGACCGGCAGCCCGATCAGGGCGGCCAGGCCGAGCGCCTCCAGGGTGTATCCGAGGTGCTCGCCCAGGCGGGTGGGGATGCCGTCGTAGCCCTGCCAGTGGGCGCTGTCGCCGAAGAAGGCGCTGACGAAGTGGAGTACGTTCACCGGGCTGCGTCCTCGAGTGCGGGTCCGGCCGGCACGGGCCGGGTCCCGGCGGATCCGGACGTCGTGCGGCGCTCGGTGCCGCCCGGCATCCACGGGGTGAGCAGGACGCGCACGAGAACCAGCGCGGCGTCGGCGAGCATCGCCAGGACGGCCATGGTGAGGACGGCGTTCCAGGCGAGTTCGGGACGGTTGTAGATGGTGGCGTCGTGCAGGAGGTTGCCGAGGGCGCCCTGGTTGCCGATGAGGGTGCCGACGCTGACGAGGCTGATGCTGGACACGGTGGCCACCCGCAGCCCGGCGATGATCGCGGGCACGGCGATCGGCAACTGGACCTGGAGGTAACGGCGCACCGGACCGAAGCCCATGGCGGTGGCCGCGGCGAGGGTCTCCTGCGGCACCGAGCGCACCGCGTCGACGATGGCGGGGACCAGCACGACCAGGCTGTACACGGTCAGCGGGATCATCACGGTCAGCTCGGTCTGGCCGGTGTAGTCGATGAGCACGACGAAGAAGGCCAGCGACGGGATGGCGTACAGCACGGTGGTCACCCACAGCACCGGCGCGTACAGCCAGCGCAGGCGCACGCAGAGCTGGCCGAGCGGGAGGGCGAGCAGCAGGCCGGCCAGGACGGGCAGCAGGGCCTCGCGCAGGTGCAGTCCGATCAGTCCCCACCAGCTGTGCTGGAGGTCGCTGGGGATGTCGAAGAAGCCGTTCATCGCAGGACCTCGGTCCGGGCGGCGCTGTCCTCGTGGGCGCCGCGGATCGCCTCGGCGATGGCCTGCTGGGAGACGACCCCGGCCGCCCGGCCCTCGCCGTCCACGGCGACGGCCCAGCCGGTGGGCGAGAGCACGGCGCAGTCGAGGGCGGCCCGCAGCGAGTCCCGTCCGGCGGCGAACGGCCGCCCGTGGGACAGCAGTCGGTTCGCGTCGACGCGGCCCTCGGTGAGCCGGTCCGGTTCGCTCCAGCCGAGGGGCCTGCCGTCGACGTCGGTGACGAGGAGGTAGGGCGCTCCGGCTCCGGCGCGGGCGGCGATCTGCTGCGCGGAGGCGTCGACGGCGACGATCGGCGCGGTGAGCAGGTCGAGCCCCGCGGAGGAGAAGAACGACAGGCGCCGGATGCCGCGGTCGGCACCGAGGAAGTCCTCGACGAACGCGTCGGCGGGGCTCGACAGGAGTTCGGCGGGCGGTGCGAACTGGGCGAGCCGGCCGCCGGTACGCAGGACGGCGACCATCGTGCCGATCTTGACGGCCTCGTCGATGTCGTGGGTGACGAAGACGATGGTCTTGCCCAACTCGTCCTGGATGCGCAGGAGTTCGTCCTGGAGTCCCTTGCGGACGACGGGGTCGACGGCGGAGAACGGCTCGTCCATCAGCAGGACGGGCGGATCGGCGGCGAGGGCGCGCGCGACGCCGACGCGCTGCTGCTGTCCGCCGGAGAGCTGGTAGGGGTAGCGCTTGGCGAGCGCGGCGTCGAGGCCGACGCGGTCCATCAACTCACGGGCGCGGGCACGGGACTTGTCCTTGCTCCAGCCGAGCAGCCGCGGCACGGTGGCGATGTTGTCGATGATCGTGCGGTGTTGGAAGAGTCCGGCGTTCTGGATGACGTAACCCATCGAACGACGCAGGGTGTTGACCGGCTGCTGGCGGCTGTCGACGCCGTCGATGAGGATGCTGCCCTCGCTCGGCTCGACCATCCGGTTGATCATGCGCAGGGTCGTCGTCTTGCCGCATCCCGACGGGCCGACGAGGACGGTGATGGCACCGTCCGGTATCTCGAGGGAGAGGCGGTCGACCGCCACCGTTCCGTCCGGATACCGCTTGGTGACTGAGTCTATCCGTATCAAAGCGCCGAACACCCTTCGGGTCTGGCCGTGTCTGCCCGCTCTCGACCACGCACGTTCCGAGTCGTTGCGGGGAGAGTCTAGACCGCTTGTGTCGCGGGGGTTTTGAGGGGCGGGGCGGGTTTCCCGCGCTCCTTCACCGGACCAGCGGGCGCGTGCCGGTCCGGCGGACCGACGACGAGCCCCGCACCGGCACGCCCACCCCCGCACTCACGCCGCTCCGCGGCCCGCCGCACCGCCCAGCCCCTCACGATCGCGCACGGGTCGAACCCCCGCCCCGGCGGCCGGGCGTCGAAGGCGCCGCCGGTGGCGACCCGGCAGTGCTCGCACAGGCCGGGGATCTCCACGAGGTCCGCGCCGAGCCGGGAGGCGGACGGCTCCCGGGGGTGAGCGGCCCGTGCGGCGGGCAGACATCCCCCAGCACCACGGTCGCCCCTCCGCCCGCACACCGTCGGCCTGCGGACACCGCACCGTCACACCGGAGGGGAACGTTCTCCCCGTGCCCTCCCCCGTCCAGGGCCCGCCCGCCGGGTTCGCACCGCCCGCCGGACGCGCCCGCCCCGATCCGTCGCCCCGCCACGCGCGGGCGTGACGCGGAAGGACGCCGTGCGCCGTGCCCCTGATGCCGCTCGACGGTCCCGTCACCCCGCTCCCCCGCACCGACGGCCGCCGCCCGCAGCCGGTCTCCCCCGCCCGCCGCGCGCTCGGATCCGCCACCGCCCGCCGCGTCGCGAGCCTGCTCCCGCTCCTGGCGCTCGGGGTCTGGGCGGCGGTCGACGGCGGCACCGTCCGTGACGGTGCCGCCCGCCTCGCCGCCGCCGACCCGTGGTGGCTGCTGGCCGGGCTCGTCTTCACCTGCCTGGGCTGGGTCGCCGCCGCCTGTGTCCGGCAGGGCGCGGTCCCCGACCGGCTGCGCAGGGGGCTGCTGCTCGCCTCGCAGGTCGCCGCGGACGCCGCGAACCACCTGCTGCCGGCGAACCTCGGCGCCCACGCGGTCACCGTCCGCTTCCTGCTGCGCCAGGGCGTCCCGCTCCCCCGCGCGACCACCTCGATCGCCCTGTACTCCCTGGTCAGGGCCCTGGCGAAGACCCCGCTCCTGCTCGTCTTCCTGCTGGCCGCCCCGACGGCCGTACCGCCCGTGACGGTCCTCCCGGACGGGCGGACCCTGGCCCTGGCCGTCGGGGGCGTCCTGCTCGTGCCCGCCGCGGCCGCGGTCGTCCTGGCCCTGGTGCGGCCCCTGCGCCGCCCGGCGGTGGACTTCGTCCGCACCGCCCTCACCGACGCCCGGCACCTGCACACCCGTCCCGGCCGCTTCCTCCCCCTGTGGGGAGGGGCGGTGGCGGCGCCGCTGCTCCAGGCGTGCGTGGTGGCCTCGGTGGGCACCGCGCTCGGCGTACCGCTGTCCTGGCCGCAGCTCGTCCTCGCGTTCCTGGCCGCCGGCACCGCCGCGGGCGCCGTCCCCGCCCCCGGCGGCATCGGACCGGTCGACGCGGCCCTGGTCCTCGCCCTGGCCGGCTACGGCACCCCCCTCGCCCTCGCCACGGCCACCGTCATCGGCTACCGCGTCCTGACGGTCTGGCTCCCGCTGCTGCCGGGGATGCTGGTGCTGTCGGCACTGGTGCAGCGCAAGGTGCTGTGAGGGCGGCGGACGAGGGCCGGCGCGGGGCCGGCGGACGCGAGCGGGGGCCGGCCCCCGGCCGGCGTCAGCCCTCGGCCGGGGTCAGCCGCAGCGAGATGCTGTTGATGCAGTACCGCTGGTCGGTGGGGGTGGCGTAGCCCTCCCCCTCGAAGACGTGGCCGAGGTGCGAGCCGCAGCGCGCGCAGCGCACCTCGGTCCGCACCATGCCGTGCGAGCGGTCCTCGATCAGCTCCACCGCGTCGGTGTCCTTCGGGTCGAAGAAGGACGGCCAGCCGCAGTGGGACTCGAACTTGGTGTCGGAGGTGAACAGTTCGGCGCCGCAGGCCCGGCAGGAGTAGACACCGGTCGTCTTCGTGTCGGTGTACTCACCGGTGAAGGCGGGCTCCGTGCCGGCCCGGCGCAGCACGGCGTACTCGGCCGGGGTCAGTTCCGCCCGCCACTGCTCGTCGGGCTTTTCGACGTCGTACGACATGAAGGCCAACCCCTCTGCTTCCGTTACTTCTGTGCGAGACGGTCCAGGATGAGCGGGCCCAGGTCCGTCACGTCGCCCGCGCCCATGGTGAGAACGAGATCACCGGGCCCGGCCATTCCCGCGATCACGGACGGCGCCTCGTCCTTGTCGTGCACCGGGGTCACGGCGGCGCCCGCCGCCCGGCCGGCGTCGATGATCAGCTCGCTGGTCACGCCCGGGAGCGGGTCCTCGCGGGCGGGGTAGATGTCGAGGACGACGGAGGCGTCCGCGAGGGCCAGCGCCTGCCCCATCTCCTTGCCCAGCTCCTGGGTGCGGGAGAACAGGTGCGGCTGGAAGACGACGAGGATGCGGGCGTCGCCCACGGCGGCGCGCATCGCCTCCAGGTCGGCCGTCATCTCCGTCGGGTGGTGCGCGTAGGAGTCGACGACCTGCACGCCGGCCTCCTCGCCCTTGAGCTGGAGGCGGCGCTTGACGCCGGTGTAGGCGGCCAGGGCGGACGCCAGCTCGGTGGCCGGGATCCCGAGCGAGACCCCGGCGACCAGCGCGGCGACGGCGTTGTGCGCGTAGTGGCGGCCGGGCACGGAGACCGCGAAGGTCAGCTCCCGCCCGTCGAGCAGGACGGTGACCTCGCTCCTCAGCCCCTGGGCCACCACCGACAGCACGCGCACGTCGGCGTCCTCGGCCTCCCCGTACGTCACCACCCGCACGCCCTCGACCCGCCGGGTCAGCTCCCGGGCGCCCTCGTGGTCGGCGGAGATCACCAGCGTGCCGCCGGGCACGATCTTCCCGGCGAACGTCTCGAAGGACTCGTAGATCTCGTCCATCGAGGCGTAGTTGGCGTGGTGGTCCAGCTCGACGTTGAGGACGATCGCGACCTCGGGGGCGTACTTGTGGAAGCTGCGGTCCGATTCGTCGGCCTCGGCGACGAAGATCTCGCCGTCGCCGTGCAGCGCGTTGGAGCCGGGCGCGTCCAGGTCGCCGCCGATGGCGTACGAGGGATTCAGGCCCAGCGCGGACAGGGAGACCGCGAGCATGGAGGTGGTGGTGGTCTTGCCGTGCGTGCCGGCGACCGCGATCGGCCGCAGGCCGTCCATCAGCCGGGCGAGGGCGTCCGAGCGGTGGACCACCGGGATGCCCAGCTCGGCGGCGCGGGCCAGCTCGGGGTTGTCCGCGCGGATCGCCGACGACACGACGACGCAGCTGGCGTCGTCGGCGAGGTGCTCCGCGGCGTGCCCGATGTGCACGGTCGCCCCGAGTGCCCGTAGGGCCTCGGCGGTCGGCGACTCCTTGGCGTCGCTGCCGGCCACCTCGGCCCCGCGCTGGGCCAGGATCTTGGCGATCCCGGACATCCCGGCCCCGCCGATGCCGATGAAGTGCGGTCGGTCCATGGCGGAAGGAAGGCCGGATGCCATGCGTGTCTCTCCCAGGTGCGGTACGACGGTGACGCCCCCACCCTATTCCGCGAACCCCCCACGACCGACCGAGGGGCACAGCGAACCACCCCGGGACACCGCACCACCCGGCCGAGGCCCACCGCACCCACCTCAGGGGCACGGCGAACCGCGCGACCGCCCCGACCACGGCAAGCCGCCCCCGGGACACCGCACCATCCGGCCGAGGGCCACCGCACCCACCTCAGGGGCGCGGGGAACCGCGCGACCGGCCCCGCACGACCGCGAGCCGCCCACCCCCCGCACCCCCACGGCGCACCGCCCCGCGAGACCGACGGACGTCAAGCGCACCGCCCCCGCGAGACCGACGGACGTCACACCTTGCTGTGGGAGAACAGCTTCAGCACCGGCACCCCCACCTTGTGCCGGGCCCGTGACGCCCAGTCGCGGTGGAAGAACTCCTCCACGTAGTGCGGGTCGGTCAGGACGATCACCTCGTCCGCCCCGGTCTCCTCGACGAGCGTCTTCAGCGCGTCCAGCGGGTGGTCCTCCACCAGCCGCCCCACCGCCTCCTTGCCGGCGGCGTGCAGGGCCTGCAGGGACACGTCCAGGGCCCGGACCCCGAACCCCTTGGCCTCGTCGCCCTCGGGCGTCTCGCCCTCCTTGGCCGCCTCGTCCAGCTCGCCGAGCGCGACGTCGTCGATGGCCCGCAGCAAGCGGTCCGCCTGGTCGCCGCGCGGCTGGAGCAGGACGTGGAACGAGACCTGTTCGTCACCGTGCAAAGTGGTGACGAACTCCACGTCCGCGGACGTCAGGGCCTTCTCGATCATCAAAACGCTTGTGAACACCAGCGCCTCATTCTCCTTCGAGGACCCCCGTGGCCCTCAGTCCTCCGCGGGCCGTCAAGCCCCTGCGGAAACCATCCTCCCCCGTGCTCGCACGGGGTCTGCGTGTCCTATGCCTGCCCACCCGGAGCCGACCGGAACGGAAGATTCCACCGAATTCGGCTTCCGGGGGTGCTGCCCCCACCTTCCCCCGTGGCGCCCCGCCACACCCCCTTCCACCTGGCACGTCAGGCGCGTGCGTACCGACCGAAGAGGAACCCGTCCTCCTCCAGGAGCGACACCAGGGCGAACCGTCGCGGAACCTCGACCTCCGGTCCGCCCGCGATGCGCTGCGCGCCGCCCGCAGCGAGCATCGGGGAGAGGGTCAGACACAGCTCGTCGAGCACCCCGGCGGCCACCAGCTGCCCGAGCAGCCGGGGGCCGCCCTCGGTGAGCAGCCGGGTGTGCCCGAGGGCGGCGAGGGCCCGGACGGCCCGCGCGGGGTCGACGCCCGCGCCGTCCCCGGCGGTCACCACCCGGGCGCCGGCCCGCTCGGCCGCCGCGACCCGGTCGGGGGCCGCCGCCGCGCCGGTCAGGATCAGGGTCGGGACCAGCGGGGAGGTGAAGAGGGGCAGTGAGAAGTCCAGGTCCAGGCCGGCGCTGACGATCGCGATCGCCGGGGCGGCGCCCTGGCCGGCCGCCTCCCGCCGTGCCGCGAACTCCGCACGCGCGCGTGCCGGGCGGTACTGCTCCCGGCGCACCGTCTCGGCACCGACGACCACCACGTCGGCGAGCGCCCGCAGAGTGCCGAAGACGCGCATGTCGGCCGGGTGGGAGATGGGCTGGGAGCGCCCGTCGTGCTGGGCGGCCCCGTCGAGCGTGGAGACCATGTTGGCGCGCAGCCAGGGCACGGGCCCGCCGGGGCCGGGTTCCGGGTAGGCGTAGGCGTCGGCGATCTCGTCGAGGCCCCACTCACGGGCCTCGCGGGCCTCACGGGCCTCACGGGCCCGCCGTGCCGCACCCCCCTCGCCCGGGGGGTCGGCCACTGTCTGGTCGGTCACAGGGAACAGCCGTCGCATGCCAGGCAGTCTGACACGGCGCTTACCATGGGGAACCGTGTCGTCCTCCCATCCCGCTCCCGCCGCCGGCCTCGACCCGACAGCCGACGCGGCCCCCGTGTCCCTCTGCGCCCGTGAGCCGCGTGTCCCCGCGGACCGGCTGGTCGCGGAGATGGTGCCGCCGCCCCGGTTCGACTCGGTGCGCTTCAGCACCTACCTCCCCGACCCGAACCAGCCCAGCCAGACACGGGCGGTGGAGGTCCTGGAGGACTTCGCCGCGGGTCTCGGCGGGGCGCACGCCACCGGTTCCGGCAGGCGGGGGTTCTTCGGCCTGGGCCGGGCGAAGGCCCCGAAGGTCCCCGCCGGCCCGCGCGGCGTCTACCTGGACGGCGGGTACGGCGTCGGCAAGACGCACCTGCTGGCCTCGCTGTGGCACGCCACCCCGGCCGAGCCCGCGCTCAAGGCGTTCGGCACCTTCGTCGAACTGACGAACCTGGTGGGCGCCCTCGGCTTCCAGCAGACGGTGCGGACCCTCTCCGGCCACCGGCTGCTGTGCATCGACGAGTTCGAACTGGACGACCCCGGCGACACCGTCCTGGTCTCGACGCTGCTGGGCAAGCTGGTCGAGGCGGGCGTCGCCCTCGCGGCCACCTCCAACACCCTGCCGGGCAAGCTCGGCGAGGGCCGGTTCGCGGCGGCCGACTTCCTCCGGGAGATCCAGGGTCTGTCCGCGCACTTCCGCGCCCTGCGCATCGACGGCGAGGACTACCGCCACCGCGGCCTGCCCGAGGCGCCGGCGCCGTACTCCGAGGAACAGGTCACGAAGGCGGCGTACGCCACCGCGGGGTCCTCGCTCGACGACTTCCCGCGCCTGCTCGACCACCTCGCCCGGGTCCACCCCAGCCGCTACGGCGCGCTGACCGATGGCCTGAAAGCGGTCTGCCTCACCGACGTCCGGCCGGTCCCCGACCAGTCGACGGCGCTGCGCCTGGTCGTCCTCGCCGACCGACTGTACGACCGCGAGGTCCCGGTACTGGCCTCCGGACTCCCGTTCGACCGCCTGTTCAGTGACGAGATGCTGAACGGCGGTTACCGCAAGAAGTACTTCCGGGCGATCTCCCGGCTCACCGCGCTGGCCCGCGACGCCAAGCGGCTCGTCGAGCCCGCCTGAGGATCCGCCCGCCCCGTCCGGGGGCCGGTTCACGCCACTCCACCCTCGTTTTTGAGGCGCAGTTCGTCCCGGGACGCGGAGTTGACCCTGCAAACAACTTTGCAGGGTTAACGTGTTTCTTGACCAATGATTGACCAGTCGTTGGTCCGGAGCAGAGACGTGAGGCGGCCGGGAGGGGGCTCATGTTCCGAGGCGCGACGGCCCGGAGCGCGGTTTCGCTCCTCGTCGCCGTCCTGCTGGCACTCCCTTTCTTCGCACTCGCCCCTTCCTTCGCACCTGCGCACACGGCCCGTCATGTCGAGGCCAAGGCTCAACCCGGAGTCGCCCTCTCCGCCACGTCCGCGCGCGAGGAGATCTCCGCCTCCCGCTCCTGCGGCCGGTCCGGGAAACCCTCCGACCCGCTGCGCCCGCGCGATCGGCACCGCGCCACCGCCACCGCCGATCGGACGCCACAACACTCCGAGCGCCCCCGGTCGGCCGAGGACCCGGCGGCCGGGCACCACGGCACCGGTCCGGCCGGGCACCACCGGCACCGGTCGAGACCCCCGACGCCCCACTCTCCGGCCGCCCTCCAGGTCTTCCGCTGCTGAGAGCGGCCCTCCGCCGCCGAAAACGGTCTTCCACCGCCGAAGCGGTGCGGAACAGCAGTTCCCCCACCTGTCCTGCACGTCCGACGCGCACCCCACCGCGCGCCAGGAGGAATCACCACATCATGCAGCCCCTCATCGACAACGCCCGCATGTTCGGACAGCGCCCTGAGGAGTTCGCCCGGCTCGCAGCGGGCCAGTCCCCCGAGGTCCTGTTCATCACCTGCTCCGACTCGCGGGTCGTCCCCGCCCTGATCACGGGCGCCCGCCCCGGCCAGCTGTTCGAGCTGCGCACCGCCGGCAACATCGTTCCCCCCTACGTCTCGAACCCCCCGACCGGCGAGGCCGCCACCATCGAGTACGCGGTGGAGGTGCTCGGCGTCCAGGACGTCGTCGTCTGCGGCCACTCGCACTGCGGTGCCGTCGGCGCGCTCGTGCGCGGCGACGACCTCGACGCCGTCCCGGCCGTGCGCGCCTGGCTCGCGCACGCCGCCGGCGAACCCGCGGCCGCCGACCCCGGCGACCCGGCCGTCGCGCAGGCCGTGCAGCACCACGTCCTCGCCCAGCTGCTGCGGCTGCGCTCCTACCCGTGCGTGGAGAAACGGCTCGCGGACGGCCGGCTGCGGGTGCGCGGCTGGTACTACGAGGTCCACACCGGTGCCGTGCGCGAACACCGCGCCGCCACCGACTCCTTCGAGGCCCTGTGAGGACCCCGATGACCAGGTTCCCCCACCTCAGGCGGGACTTCGCCGCCTCCCTCGTCGTCTTCCTGGTCGCGCTGCCGCTGTGCGTCGGCGTGGCCGTCGCCTCCGGCGCCCCGGCCGAGCTGGGGCTCGTCACCGGCATAGTCGGCGGCATCGTCACCGGCCTGATGCGCGGCAGCAGTCTCCAGGTGTCCGGACCGGCGGCCGGTCTGACCGTGCTGGTCTTCGAGGCGGTCCAGGAGTTCGGGCTGCCCGTCCTCGGTGTGATCGTGCTCGCCACCGGCCTGCTCCAGATCGCGATGGGCGCCCTGCGGCTGGGGCGCTGGTTCCGGGCCATCTCGGTCTCCGTCGTCGAGGGCATGCTGGCCGGGATCGGCCTGGTGCTGATCGCCGGCCAGCTGTACTCGCTGGTCGGCACCGAGGCCCCCGCGTCCGGCCCGGAGAAGATCGCCGGGCTGCCGGGGGCGCTCGTGGACGCCTTCGGCAGCACCGCCGCGCTCGCCTCGCTCTCCCTGGGCGCCGGCACCGTCGCCCTCCTCGTGGTGTGGAGGCGGCTGCCGGCGAAGGTGCGCACGGTGCCCGGCCAGCTCGCCGCCGTCGCCCTCGCCACCCTCGCCGCGCTGGTGCTGGACCTGCCGGTGGCCACCGTCGAGGTGCGGGGGCTGCTCGGCTCGATCCAGCCGCCGTCCCTGGACGCCGTCGGCGGGGCCGCCGGCGTCGGCCTGCTCGGCACCATCGTGGCGTTCACGCTGATCGCGTCCGCCGAGTCGCTGTTCAGCGCGGCGGCGGTGGACCGGCTGCACGACGGTCCGCGCACCGAGTACGACAGGGAACTCCTCGCGCAGGGCGCGGGCAACACCGTCTGCGGCGCGCTCGGCGCCCTGCCGATGACCGCGGTGATCGTGCGCAGCGCGGCCAACGTGCAGGCGGGCGCGCGCACCAAGGCGTCCCGGGTCCTGCACGGCGTCTGGCTGCTGCTGTTCGCGGCGCTCCTGCCGGACGTGCTGGCCTACATACCTCTCCCGGCGCTCGCGGGCATCCTGGTGCACGCGGGGGCCAAGCTCGTCCCCGTGCGGTCGCTCGTGTCGCTGTGGCGCGACCACCGGGGCGAGGCGCTGATCCTGGTCGTCACGGCCGTGTCGATCGTCGCGGTCAGCATGTTCGAGGGCGTCCTGATCGGTCTCGCGCTGGCGGTCGTCAAGACGGCCTGGGAGGCCTCGCACATCAGGATGGAGGTCGTCGACAAGGGCGCGGGCCCCGTCCGGGCCCACCTGTCGGGCAACGCCACCTTCCTGCGGCTGCCGAAGATCCTGGACAGTCTGGAGGCCCTGCCGCAGGACCGTCCGGTCGAGCTGGACCTCTCCGGTCTGCACCACCTCGACCACGCCTGCCGTACGGCGCTGGAGAACTGGGCGGTCCGGCACAGCGACGCCGGCACCGAACCGGTGCGGGTCACCATGGCCGCGTAGGGCGCGGCTCACCGAGGGACCGCGGCCCGCCCGCCGTCGGTTCCGGGACCCGGTACGTGGCCCCGGACCCGGCGGCGGGCCTATCTTTGCAGGACAGGCATGCCGGACCTCTGTCGGAGGAGGTCGTGATGGTCGAGGAACTGCTGACGGCGGCCGCGGCGGTCGGCGCCGCGGGGTTCGCGTACGTGGTGGCGGGCGCCCGGGTGGTGAAGCAGTACGAACGCGGGGTCGTCTTCCGGCTCGGCCGGGTCGCGGGCGAGGTGCGCCCACCGGGCTTCACCATGGTGGTGCCCTTCGTCGACCGGCTGCGCAAGGTCAATCTCCAGATCGTGACGATGCCCGTGCCCGCGCAGGAGGGCATCACGCGGGACAACGTGACCGTGCGGGTCGACGCGGTCGTCTACTTCCGGGTCGTGGACCCGGCGGCGGCGATCGTCAACGTCGAGGACTACCGCTTCGCCGTCTCGCAGATGGCGCAGACCTCGCTGCGGTCGATCATCGGCAAGAGCGAACTGGACGACCTGCTCTCCAACCGGGAGAAGCTCAACCAGGGCCTGGAGCTGATGATCGACAGCCCGGCGGTGGGCTGGGGCGTGCAGATCGACCGGGTCGAGATCAAGGACGTGTCGCTGCCCGACACGATGAAGCGCTCGATGGCCCGTCAGGCGGAGGCCGACCGTGAGCGGCGGGCCCGGGTCATCAACGCGGACGCGGAGCTCCAGGCGTCGCGGAAGCTCGCCGAGGCGGCGCAGCAGATGGAGGGCACCCCTTCGGCGCTCCAGCTCCGCCTCCTGCAGACGGTGGTGGCGGTGGCCGCCGAGAAGAACTCCACGCTGGTGCTGCCGTTCCCGGTGGAACTGCTGCGCTTCCTGGAGCGGGCCCAGCAACAGCCCCCGCAACAGCCGCAGCCGCAGCCGTCAGCCCAGCCATCACCACAGCCACCGCCGCAGTCCCCGCCCCAGCCGCCGCTCCCGCCGGCGTCACGACCCGAGGCCCCTCCGTCGCCGGCACCGTCGCCGTCGCCCCCGCCGGTGGAGCGGTGACACGGGCCACGCGCGTGGTTCCCGGGGCGGGCGCCGGGTGATAGACACGGCGGGGTCACCGTCCCTGTCCGCCAGCAGGAAGGTCACCCCATGTCCGCGACCCGTCGTCAGATCCTCGCCCGCACCGGTGCCCTGGGAGCGGGCATCGCCTTCTCCGGGGCGCTGTCCGAACTCTTCGCCGGTACGGCCGCCGCCCGGGACCTCGGCCACAGCGGCTACGGCCCCCTCGTGCCCGACCCGCACGGCCTGCTCGATCTGCCGGAAGGTTTCCGCTACCGGGTCCTGTCGCGCGAGGGCGACCCGCTGCGCTCCGGAGAGGGCCCCGTCCCCTCGAACCACGACGGCATGACGGCCCTCCCCGGCCGGAACGGCCGCGTCCACCTGGTCCGCAACCACGAGAACCGCCCCACCGCCCGGCACGCGGTCCCCACCGTGGCCGGCCTGACCTACGACCCGGCCGGCAAGGGCGGCTGTACGGCGCTGACGCTGGACCCCGGCAACCGGGTGCTCGCCGAGCGGGTCGCGATCGCCGGCACGGCCGTCAACTGCGCGGGCGGGCCCACCCCGTGGCACACCTGGCTGACCTGCGAGGAGACCGAGGACAGGGCCGGCACCAACGGCTACACCGAGGACCACGGCTTCGTCTTCGAGGTCGACCCGTCCGACCCGCGCCGCACCGGGGCGGTCCCCCTGACCGCGATGGGCCGTTTCCAGCACGAGGCGGTCGCGGTCGACCCGCACCTGGGGATCGTCTACGAGACGGAGGACGCCTTCCTCGAGCCCTTCGGCCTGTTCTACCGCTTCCTGCCCGAGAAGCCGCTGGGCGGCGTGGGCTCGCTGCGCGCGGGCGGCCGGCTCCAGGCGATGCGCGTGCCGGGCGTACCGGACCTGTCGTCGGTCCAGGAGACTGGCACGGGTTTCGACGGCGTCGAGTGGGTCGACGTACCCGACCCGCTGGCCGCCGGGACCCCGATCAGGCTCCAGGACTTCGGCCCGAAGGGCGTCACGCACGCGCAGAAGCTGGAGGGCTGCTACTGGGGCGGGCGGTGCGTGTACTTCGTGTCGTCGTTCGCCCGCGCCACGGACGGTTCGGCGGCCGACCACTTCGGCCAGATCTGGCGCTACGACCCGGCCCGCCGCCGGCTGACCCTGGTGATCGTCTTCGGCCCGGACACGGACGTCCGGCTGCCGGGCGAGTCCCCCGACAACATCTGCCTCGCCCCGAGCGGCGGCCTGATGGTCTGCGAGGACGGCAACGGCGCCCAGCACGTCTTCGGGGTGACGCGGGGCGGCGAGGTCTACGCGATGGCACGCGGACGCCAGGCGATCACACCGGCCGCCACCGCGGCGGGCGGCACACCGCAGGAGCCCGAGTGGGGCGAGTTCGCCGGCGTCACCTTCTCGCCCGACGGCCGGACGATGTACGTCAACTGCTACACGCCGGGGACGACGTTCGCGGTGACGGGCCCCTGGCGCCGGTAGACGGGTGATCCGGGCGGGTGATCCGGGCGGGTGACACGGCACGAGGCGCGCGCATATTTACACACGATCAGGGCTTGGTCGCTCGTAGCTTCATACGGTGATCCCTCCCGTACGCCGTCTCGCCACCGTCGGCGCCCTCGGTGTCCTCGGTGCCGTGCTCGCCGCCTGCGGCACCGCCGAGGCACCCCGCGCCGACCGCCCGGCCCCCGGCCGGCCCTCCGCCGACCGGTCCTCCACCGGCCGTCCCTCGCCCGCCGCGTCCCGGCCGCCCACTCTCGCGCCGGGCCCGGCCGGCCTGGCTCCCGTCTTCGCGCACGCGCCCCGCACCCGCGACAAGACCGTCGCCCTCACCTTCGACGCCGACATGACCGCCGGCCAGGGGGCGCGGGCGGCGGCCGGCGAGCACTTCGACAATCCCGGACTGATCGCGGCCCTGCGCACGTTGAAGGTGCCGGCGACCGTGTTCATGACCGGCCGGTGGGCCGAGGAGTACCCGGCCCAGGCCCGCGCCATCGGCCGGGACCCGCTCTTCGAGGTCGCCAACCACTCCTACAGCCACTACGCCTTCACCGACGACTGCTACGGCCTGCCGACCGTGGAGCGCGAGGCGATGCGGGCGGACGTGGAACGGGCCTACGCGGCCTTCCGCGCGGCCGGGGTCCCGGAGGCGATGCCGTACTTCCGCTTTCCGGGCGGCTGTTACGACGGGGAGGCGCTGCGCGCGGTGAGCGGCACCGGCGTGACGGCGGTGCAGTGGGACGTGGTGAGCGGCGACGCCTTCGCCACCGACGCGGACGCGGTGGCCCGGCAGGTCCTGGAGGGCGTGCGGCCGGGATCGGTGGTGGTCATGCACTGCACGCGCAGCGCCGCCCCGGTCACCGAGCGGGCGGTGCGCGCGATCGTGCCCGAACTGCGCCGCCGGGGCTACCGGTTCGTGAAGGTGTCCGAGCTGATCGACGCCGCGGGCGGCCGCCGCTGAGTCCTCCCGCCGCTCTCGTACGCTGGGGTCATGAGCGACGACAGCGACGGCGCCTCCTGCCGGATCGACGTGACCGGGCCGCCCGGGACCGGGGGGCCGCCGTACGCGGAGTGCGTGCTGTGCCGCGAGCCGACGGAGTACCCGCGGTCGTACAGGGGGATCACGCTGTGCCCCGTGTGCGAGTGGCAGGAGGCCCAGCGGACGGCCTGTTCGGGCTGAGCTCCGGCCGCACGGCGGCCGGGGGGTGACCAGGGGGGCCGGTGACCGGGGTCCGGGGTCGCGCCGGTCGCGCCGGTCCTGTCCAGTACCCTGCGCCGGGTGAGTGAGAGCCCGTTCCAGACCGAGCCGAATCCGCGTGACCAGGCGCCGCAGTTCGTCCTTCCCCTCGTTGTGCGGTTGGAGAAGACCGACCCGCCCGGCCGCACCGACGCGCTCGAGACGGCCGCCCGGGCCGTGCTCGTGCTCCTGAGCGACGAGCGGGCCCGCGGGGAGGGCGAGTGGGCGCGGGCCGTACGGGACTGGCAGGACGCCCGCATCCGCAAGGTCGTGCGGCGGGCCCGCGGGGCCGAGTGGCGGCGGGCCGGGGAACTGCCCGGGATCACCGTGACCGGAAGGACGGCGGAGGTGCGGGTGTTCGTGCCGGTGCCGCTGGACGGGTGGCCGAAGGAGCTGGCGAAGCTCCAGGTGTCGGGGACCGACCTCGACGACCCGCGGGAGCCGTCGCCGGCCGCTCCGGGGGTGCCGGTGCTGTGGATGAGCCCCGAGGTGGAGATGTCGGCGGGCAAGGCCATGGCGCAGGCCGGGCACGGCGCGCAGCTCGCCTGGTGGGAACTGTCCGACGCGGAGCGGTCGGCGTGGCGCGAGGCGGGTTTCCCGCTGGCCGTGCGCACCGCGGAGCCCGGGCGCTGGCGTGAGCTGACGGCGAGCGGTCTGCCGCTGGTGCGGGACGCGGGGTTCACCGAGATCGCGCCGGGCAGCTGCACGGTGGTCGCGGAACACCCGGCGCTGCGCTCGCGATGACGGCGGCGCCGTCGCCGGTGCCGTCACCGATGCCGAGGCCGTCACCGATGCCGTCACCGGTGCCGGTGCCGGTGCGACCGGGCCGGTCCCGCCTTCGCTCCCTCCCGCCTTCACCGCGTCCCGCCGTGCCTCCTTCCCTCCCCCGGTGAACCGGGCGGGCCGCTCCCCCGTACTTCCCGGGGCCGGGCCGGCCGTGCGGGGGGCGCGGCCGAACCTCAAATGTTGCTCTGAAGGAGCGCCGCCGGCGGTTCGGGCCCGGCCGGCGGGGTCATATCCCGGTCACCACGCCGGGGGGTCGGCGATGAAGGAGGGGGCCATGACGCGGCTCGGTACGGGAATCGGCTGGCGGCCGGAGATCGCGGACGCCGTGGAGCGCATGCCGGGCATCGACTGGGTCGAGGCCGTGGCCGAGAACGTCTGCCCCGGTCACCTCCCCGCGTCCCTGCTGCGGCTGCGCGAACGCGGGGTCACCGTCGTGCCGCACGGCGTCTCGCTCGGCCTCGGCGGCGCCGACCGGCCCGACGCGGGGCGGCTGGCCGCGCTCGCCGCACGGGCCGAGGCACTGGGCTCGCCGCTGGTCACCGAGCACATCGCGTTCGTCCGGGCGGGCGGTCCGCTGACCGCGACGCCCGGGCTGGAGGCCGGGCACCTGCTGCCCGTGCCGCGCACCCGGGACGCGCTGGACGTGCTGTGCGAGAACGTGCGCGTCGCGCAGGAGTCGCTGCCCGTGCCGCTCGCCGTGGAGAACATCGCGGCGCTGCTCGCCTGGCCCGGCGAGGAGATGACGGAGGGGCAGTTCCTGTACGAGCTGGCCGACCGCACGGGCGTCCTGCTGCTCGTCGACGTGGCCAACCTGCACACCAACCACGTGAACCGCGGCGAGGACCCCGCCGAGGCGCTCGCCGAGCTTCCGCTGGAGGCCATCGCGTACGTCCATGTCGCGGGCGGCTTCGAACGGGACGGCGTCTGGCACGACAGCCACGCGCATCCGGTGCCGCGTCCCGTCCTGGACATCCTGACCGACCTCACCTCCCGCGTCACCCCGCCGGGGGTGCTGCTGGAGCGCGACGAGAACTTCCCCGCACCCGGGGAACTGGAGGGGGAGGTGGGCGCGATCCGGGAGGCGGTGGAGCTGGGGGCGCGCCGGCGGGTGGCGACCGCGCCGCGGGAGGTGCCGGCCGCGGGGACCGGGGAAGCGGGACCACGCGCGGCGGGGACCGGGAAGAGCGAGCCGCCGGCCACCGGTCCGGAGACGGCAGGACCGTCCACCACGGGGACCGGGGAAGCGGAACCACCCGCGGCGGAAGCCGGGCGGACGACACGGCGGAAAGCGGAAGTCGAGGGGACGGCACGACAGGAGGCCGAGGCCGAGGGGACGGCACGGCAGGAGACGGAAGCCGAGCGGACGGCACGGCAGGAGACGGAGGCCGGGGAGACCGAGCCGTCGGCCGTCGGCGACGCCACGCGGCAGCGGCTCGGGCTCGCCCAGGCCGCCCTGTTGTCCGCGCTGGTGGCCGGGACGCCCGCCCCGGAGGGCTTCGACCGGGTGCGGCTCGGCGTGCAGGCCCGCGCGCTGGCCGCGAAGCGGGCCGACGTGGTGGCGAAGCTGGCGCCGGAGCTGCCCCTGATCCTGGGCGCCGACTACCGGTCCGCGTTCCTCGCCCATGCCCAGCGCCACCCGATGCGCGGCGGCTACCGGCAGGACGCCCTGGACTTCGCCGAGCGGTTGCTGCTGGACGGGCGGCCGGCACCGGGCCGGGCCCGGCGCGAACTGCGGCGCTGGTGGCTGGACCGCTCGGGCCCGGCGCCGAGGCCGCTGTCCCGGCTGAGGCGGCTGGGACGGCTGGGACGAACGGGGCGCTCGCCGATCGGCCGGTGACCGGGGCCGCACCCCGGCCGTCGAAGCCGTCGGAAGCCCCCCGCCGAAGCCGTCGGGAGACCCCCGCGTCGAAAGCGTCGGGAGACCCCGCGTCCGAGTGTGCCGGGGGTAACACCGGGGCCGGCCGACCCTCCCGGCGAGCGTTTCCCTACGTTTTCCGCCCTTTTGCCGCATGTTCCCGGAGGGGATTTCACACCGGAAGCCCGAGGCACGGCGTTTGCCCCTCGGGCGGCGGTTGCGTCCGCGGGCGAAGTAATATGCCCACCCCGCACCCGAAGTCCGCACCCGAAGCACGCGCGTGCGGTGCCGTGAGCAGGAGGCACCATGCGACCCCGACCCCCGATCAGGGGCAGAGGCATCTTCAGCGGCACCGGGCTCATCGTCGTCGGCCTGGCCGCGACGCTCGTCGCGCTGCTCCTCCCCCTCTGGTCCTACGAGGACCGGACCGGCACCGGCGTCGACGTGCTGGACGCCGAGACCGTGGCGACGCCGTACGGGCCGCTGTCCGGGCTCGACCGCGACTTCGTCACCAAGGTGCGGCTGGCCGGGCTGTGGGAGCTGCCGGCGGGCCGGCAGGCGCAGGCCGAGGGCACGACGGAGGCCGTGCGGACGGCGGGACGGCACCTCGTCGAGGGGCACGCCTTCCTGGACGAGCGGGTGCGCACGGTCGCCGCGCAGCTCGGGCTCGCCCTGCCGAACGAGCCCACCGACCAGCAGCAGGACTGGCTGGAGGAACTGGACGCGGCGCGGGGCGAGGACTTCGACCGGGAGTTCGCCAACATCCTGCGCCTCGCGCACGGCCGGGTGTTCTCCGTCGTCGCGCAGGTGCGGGCGGGCACCCAGAACGTGCTGGTGCGCGACCTCGCCGACGACGCCAACACCACGGTCCTGGACCACATCAAGGTCCTGGAGGCCACCGGCCGCGTCGACTTCGCCCGCCTCGCCCGGGATCTGGCGGCGGGCGGCACCCCGCCGGTCACCCGCTCCCCCGCTCCGCCCGGCCCGGTCGCCGACCCGGGAACGGTCGTGCCGCTCGCCCCGTCCTCACCGTCGGGCCCCCCGCTCCCGCCGGCCGCGACCGGCCCGCCGCCGTCCGGCGGTTCCTGACCCGGCGCACGAGTCCGGCCTCGTGCGCCCCGGCGCGTCCGGGTTCCCCGGGGGCGCACGAGGGGCATCGGCGCCGACACCCTCGTGCGGTGCTTGCCTTCGCCGACGGGCGCGCCAAGCATCCCTTCTGTCGCCGCCGCGCCCCGAAGGGACACCCGATGAGAGCAGCCGTCCTCCACTCGGCCACGGGAGCCCTGCTCCTGACCCTCCTGTCCGCCGTCCCCGCGGGCGGGACCCCCGGTGCCGTCCCCGGTGCCGTCCCTGGAGCCGCCCCCGGTGCCGTCCCCGGTGTCGCGGGGGTCGTGCTCGCCGCCGAGCGGGCCGCGGCGAAGGGCATCGCCTTCGGCGCCTGCTCCGGCGTGCCGGACCTGCCGGCCGGCGTCGAGTGCGGCACCGTCAGCGTGCCGCTCGACTACGCGCGGCCCGACGGCGAGCAGCTCCGACTGGCCGTCAGCCGGGTCCGGGCCACCCACCGCGACCCGCACAACAGCAAGCACCGCGTGCCCCGGCAGGGTGCGCTGGTCTTCAACCCGGGCGGGCCGGGCGCCTCGGGACTGTACTTCCCGCTGGCCGGCATGGTTCCCGCGTGGAAGCGACTCGGCGCCGCCTACGACCTGGTGGGGTACGACCCGCGCGGGGTCGGCCGCTCGGCCCCGCTGTCCTGCGAGGACCCGAAGACCTTCTTCAAGGGGCCCGCCCCCGCGCCGACGCACCCCTCGCAGGCGTACAAGCGGGAGCGGATCGCGCGGGCGAAGGCGTACGCGCGGGGCTGCGCGCGGCGGACGGGCGACGCGCTGCGGCACTACCACTCGCTGAACAACGCCCGCGACCTGGACGTCCTGCGGGCCGCGCTGGGCGAGGACCGGCTGACGTTCCTGGGGGCGTCGTACGGCACCTACTTCGGGGCGCTGTACGCGACGCTGTTCCCCTCGCACGTGCGGCGGATGGTGTTCGACGCGGCGGTGAACCCGGACCCGGCGCGGATCTGGTACCGCAACAACCTCGGCCAGTCGGCGGCGTTCGAGAGCCGCTGGGAGGACTTCCGCGAGTGGGTCGCCCGGCACGACCGGGTGTACGGGCTGGGCGGCACCCCGAAGGCGGTGCTGCGCAGTTACGAGCGGGCGCGGGCGCGGCTGACCGCCAAGCCGGCCGGCGGCCGGGTGGGTCCCGCGCAGTTGCAGGGCGCGTTCCTCCAGGCCGGTTACTACGACGACTACTGGCCCTCGCGCGCCGAGGCGCTGTCGGCGTACCTGAAGGGCGATCCGAAGCGGCTGATCGCGCTGGCCGCGCCGGCCCCGGAGGCGGCGGCGGAGGCGGAGAACGCGAACGCCGTCTACACGGCCGTGGAGTGCAACGACGGGCCGTGGCCGACGGACTTCCGGGTGTGGGACCGGGACAACACCCGGCTCGCGCGGGTGGCGCCGTTCGAGACCTGGGACAACGTGTGGGCGAACCTGCCGTGCGCGTACTGGCCGGCGCCCCGGCAGCAGCCGCCGGACGTGCGGACCGGGCCGGGCGAGCTGCCCGCGACGCTGATCCTGGCGGCCGAACGGGACGCCGCGGCACCCTACGACGGGGCCCTGGAGCTGCACCGGCGGCTGACGGGCTCGGTGCTGGTGACGGAGCGCGACGCCGGCACCCACGGCATCGCGGGCGGACCGAACCCCTGCGTCAACGGCCACCTGGAGGCCTACCTGCTCCAGGGGCGGCTGCCGGCCCGGCGCGCGGCCTGCGCCCCGCACGCGGAACCGCGGCCGGCCGGCCGCGCCGGGAAGGCGGCGGCCGTCCGGCCGGCGCGCTGATCAGGCGAGGCCCGCGACCAGTTCGGCGACGTCCCTGCGACGGCCGGTGTAGAACGGGACCTCCTCGCGGACGTGCAGCCGCGCCTCGGAGCCGCGCAGGTGACGCATGAGGTCGACGATGCGGTACAGCTCGTCGGCCTCGAAGGCGAGGATCCACTCGTAGTCGCCGAGGGAGAACGAGGCGACCGTGTTGGCGCGGACGTCCGGGTAGCCGCGGGCCATCTTGCCGTGGTCGGCGAGCATGCGGCGGCGGTCCTCGTCGGGCAGCAGGTACCAGTCGTAGCTGCGCACGAACGGGTAGACGCTGATGTAGTCGCGCGGCGTCTCGTCGGCGAGGAACGCCGGGATGTGCGAGCGGTTGAACTCGGCGGGGCGGTGCAGCGCCATGTTCGACCAGACCGGCTCCAGGGCGCGGCCCAGCCGGGTGCGGCGGAAGAGGTTGTACGCCTCCTGGAGCTGGTCGCTGGTCTCGGCGTGCCACCAGATCATCAGGTCCGCGTCGGCGCGCAGGCCGGACAGGTCGTAGGTGCCGCGGACCGTGACGTCCTTGGCGGCGAGCTGGTCGAACAGCTCCTGGACCTCGTCGGCGTAGCCGGTGCGGTCCTCGGGAAGGGCGTCCTTCAGCTTGAAGACGGACCACAGCGTGTAGCGGATGACCTCGTTGAGGTCCTTGGCCAGCTTGCCCTTGTTCGGGATCCTGCCGGGCTCGGTGGTGGGGGCGTCGTCACTCATGGTTCTCATTCTCCCGCTCCGCCGTGCAGACTTTGCACGGGGTTGGCCGTCAGCTCGCGCGCGGTGCTCCCGTCGCCGCCGGTCGCGTCGGCCGCCGCGTACGCGCTCGCGATGCAGGCGGGGATGCCGACGCCGTCGTAGGCCGCGCCGCACACCGCGAGGCCGGGGAGCTTCGCGAGGTGCTCGCGGACGCGGGCCACGCGCGCGTGGTGGCCCACGGGGTACTGGGGCAGGCCGTCCGTCCAGCGGGTGACGCGGGTCTCCAGGGGCGTGGCGTCCAGGCCGACGGCGGCCTTCAGGTCGTGGCGCGAGACGTCGACGAGTCCGGCGTCGGAGCGCTCCAGGACCTCCGTCTCGCCGTACCGCCCGACGGAGGTGCGCAGCACGGTCACGTCCGGGTCCTCGTCGGCGATCCAGCCCCACTTGCGCGAGGCGAACGTGGACGCCTTGACGGTGCGGCCGTCGACGGGCGGGACGAGGAATCCGCTGCCGTCGGGCAGGACGGCCTCGGAGCGGCGGAAGGCGAGGGTGACGAGGGCCATCGAGGCGTACTCGACGGTGCGCAGTTCGGCGGCGGCCCCGGGGGACTCGGCGGCGAGCAGCGTGGCGGCGGCGGGGGCGGGGACGGCGACGACGACGCCGTCGGCGTGCAGGACCCGGTCGCCGGCGGTGACGCGCCAGCCGCCGGCCGGGTCGCGGCGCAGGGCGCTCACCGGCGTGCGCGTGAGGATCTCGCCGCCGCGCGCTCCGACGGACGCGGCCACCGCGAGCGGCAGCGAGCCGACGCCGCCCTCGATGCCCAGGAACACGGGTCCGGTCCGCTGGTGGGCGGCGGCCTTCGCCTGGATGTCGCGGACGGCCTCCGTCAGCGAGCGGTGGGTGCGCGCGGCCTCGAACAGCTGCGGGACGGCCGAGCGCATCGAGATGCGGTAGGCGTCACCGGCGTAGACCCCGCCGAGGAGCGGCTCCACCAGGCGGTCGACGACCTCGCGGCCCAGGCGGGCCGCCACGTACTCCCCGACGGCCACGTCCTCGCCGATCTCCGTGCGGGGCAGGTCGGCGTCCCGGGCGATCCGGGCGAGGCCCTCGTCGGAGAGGAGGCCGGCGAGCGCGGCGGCGGTGCCGGGGACGCCCATGACGTGGCCCTTGGGCATGGGGCGCAGGGCGCCGCGGGTCCAGACGGAGGCGGTGGCGGTGGCCGGCGGCTGCAGGCGCTCGCCCAGGCCCGCCTCGCGCGCGAGGGTCACCGCCTCGGGACGGCGGGCGAGCATCGACTCGGCGCCCAGGTCGACCCGGACCCCCGCGATCTCGCCGGGCAGGAGCTTGCCGCCGACCCGTTCGGACGCCTCCAGCACGGTGACGCGCGCGCCGCGCCCCAGCAGCCGGTGGGCGGCCGCCAGGCCCGCGATCCCGGCTCCCACCACGACGACGTGCTCCGTGCTCGTACCCGTTGCGCTCATGCCCCCCACTCTCTCAGACCCCACCGGCGCTCCGGCCAGGGCCATGTGGCCCCACCGAGTCCCGACCGTGACCGCTTCGGGACCGTCGCGGCCGAACGTCGCGCCCCGCCCCGGCGTCGAAGGACCGTCAGCCGTCGCCGAACCCTCGGGGGGTACGCCCACATGCGCACACGACGTTCCGTACGACCGGCCCACGCCCTGGCGGGCGTCCTGCTCGCGGCCGCCGTCGCCCTCACCGGGTGCGGCGCGAACGACACGGGGGCGGGCAGCACTTCCGACAAGGCGGCCGGCCCGGAGGCCGGCGCGGCGCGGCCCGCCGAGGACGCCGGGTCGGGCGCGGGCGCCAAGTCCGGTGCGGACTCGGGCGCGGGCGGGTCGCGGGCCACCGCGGCGCCGAAGCCGTCCGTCAGCCGCATCATCCGCACCGCCACCCTGACCGTGCGGGTCGAGAACGTGACCAAGGCCCTCGACCGGGCGCGCGCCACCACCGAGAACGCGGGCGGCTACATCGGCGACGAGACGACCGTCCACGACGAGGACGGTGCCGAGGAGACCCGCGTCGTCCTGCGCGTGCCGGTGGAGGAGTACGACGACGTCCTGGCCGGGCTGCAGGGGGCGGGCAAGCTCCTGGAGCGCACGGCGAAGGCCCAGGACGTCACCGACCAGGTCGTCGACGTGGAGAGCCGGATCACCTCGCAGCGGGCCAGCGTGACCCGCGTCCGCGCGCTGATGGACCGGGCGACGAAGCTGAGCGACGTGGTCACCCTGGAGGGCGAACTGAGCCGCCGGGAGGCCGACCTGGAGGCCCTGCTCGCCCAGCAGGCGTCCCTGAAGGACCGCACCAGCATGGCCACGATCACGCTGACCCTGTCCGAGAAACCCGTGCCGGTCGAGGCCGGGGACGACGACCCCGGGTTCGTGGACGCGCTGGCCGGCGGCTGGGACGCGTTCGTGACGATGCTGCGCTGGATCGCGATCGCGTTCGGCGCGGTGCTGCCGTTCGCCGCGGTGCTCGCCCTGGCACTGCTGGTGTGGCTGCGGCTGCTGCGCCCCCGACGCCGGGCGGCCCACCCGGCCGAGCCCGAGGGGCGGACGGCCGACCGGGACTGAGCGGGCGGGCGGCGCCGGACCTCTTCGGGGCCCGGCTCCAGGGCCCCGCGCCGCCCCGGGCGTCGGCACCCTGCGGCCGCGGCGCGCCCCGGAAGCCGGCCGGGCCCGAGAAGCGGGCCGTCGGCCCGGCGCGTGCTGCGCGCCGGCGGTCCGCGAGCCGCTCGGCGGGGAGACCCCGGCCGAGCCGTCGCGGACGCCCGAGGCGCTGTCCGCTGTCCGCCGTCGGCCCCGGTCCGGCTGCGGTTGCGGTTGCCCTCTCCCGAGGGCGGCGAGGCCCGCGTGTGCGGCCTCACCGGCCCTTCGACGTCTCCCGGCCGACGGTCTCCCGCCGTCTCCGGAGGTGTGGGGGGCGGGCCGGATGGACCGTCAAGTCCGTGACCCGGTCGGCCCGGTGGGGGCGAGGGCGGGCGGGGTGCCGTGGCGTCCGCCCCGTAGCGTGTCCGCATGAGCATGAGCGAGAGCGCGCGCCCCGGGGCGGCCGGGCGGAAGCGGCTGGTCGTGATCGGCGGCGACGCCGCGGGCATGTCGGCGGCGTCCCGGGCCCGTCGGCTGAGGGGGCCCGGGGAACTGGACGTCGTGGCCTTCGAGCGCGGCCACTTCACGTCCTACTCGGCCTGCGGCATCCCGTACTGGGTGGGCGGTGACGTCGAGGAGCGGGACGATCTGATCGCCCGCACGCCGCAGGAGCACCGCGCGCGCGGGATCGACCTGCGCCTGCGCACCGAGGTCACGGAGATCGACCTCGGCCGGCAGCGGGTGCGCGCGCGTGACGTCGACTCGGGGGCGGAGTCCTGGACGTCGTACGACGACCTCGTGATCGCCACCGGGGCCCGGCCGATCCGGCCGGACATGCCGGGGGCCGACGCCGAGGGGGTGCACGGGGTGCAGACGCTCGACGACGGGCAGGAACTGCTCGACTCGCTCGCGCGCACCCGCGCCCGCGGGCGGCACGCCGTGGTGGTCGGGGCGGGCTACATCGGCGTGGAGATGGCCGAGGCGCTCATCAAGCGGGGCTACCTGGTGACGGTCGTCAACCGGGGCGGCGAGCCGATGTCCACGCTCGACCCGGACATGGGCCGGCTGGTGCACGAGGCCATGGAGGGCCTCGGCATCACCATGGTGAACGACGCCGAGGTCACCGGGCTGCTCACCGGTGACGACGGCCGGGTGCGGGCGGTCGTCACGGCGGACGCCGAGTACCCGGCGGACGTGGTGGTCCTCGGCATCGGCGTCCGCCCGGAGACCGCCCTCGCCGAGGCCGCCGGACTGCCGCTCGGCGCCCACGGCGGTCTCCTCACCGACCGGGCGATGCGGGTGCGCGGCCACGAGAACGTCTGGGCCGGCGGCGACTGCGTCGAGGTCCTCGACCTGGTCTCCGGCCAGGAACGCCACATCCCCCTCGGCACCCACGCCAACAAGCACGGCCAGATCATCGGCACCAACGTCGGCGGCGGCTACGCCACCTTCCCCGGCGTCGTCGGCACCGCCGTCAGCAAGGTCTGTGACCTGGAGATCGCCCGCACGGGCCTGCGCGAGAAGGACGCGCGCAGGGCGGGCCTGCGGTACGAGGCGGTCACCGTCGAGTCCACCAGCCGGGCCGGCTACTACCCCGGCGCCTCCCCCATGACCGTCAAGATGCTCGCCGAACGCCGCACGGGCCGCCTCCTCGGCGTGCAGATCGTCGGCAGGGAGGGTGCGGGCAAGCGCGTCGACATCGCGGCGGTGGCCCTGACGGCGGGCATGACGGCCGAACAGATGACCACCCTGGACCTGGGCTACGCCCCGCCGTTCAGCCCGGTGTGGGACCCGGTGCTGGTGGCGGCGCGGAAGGCGGCCGCGAAGGTGCGCGACGCACGGGGATAGCGGCAGCGGCAGCGGCCGCCCTCGCGCATCCGGCCCGCACGGCCCCGACCCGCACGGTCCCGGCCCGCACGGCCTCGGCCTAAGCGGTCCCGGCCTAAGCGGTCCCGGTCAGCCTCGGCAGCGCGGAGACCGCCGGAGGCTGCTGCTCGGCCGTCGGCTTCGCGTGCGCCGCCGGCGCCGGCCGGGACCGCAGGCGGTGGCTGACGGCCTCGTCGAGGGTCACCGGCCGCTGGTGCTGCGCGGCCAGCCGCCCCGCCTCCTGGCCGAGCCGGGCCACGTCCTCCCAGGGCAGTCTGATCACCAGCGCGATCTCCGCCTCACCGTCGGGCGTGGCGTGCATCGGAGGGGTCACCCTGTCGTTCATCGCCTGTTCCTCACGTCGTTCCCGCGGTCCGCCTTCCCAGTGCCGCGGGCGGTTGCCGGTTCATACGCGTCCGCGGGGAACCGCGTTCACCGGTTCACCGAACGGATCGGGGGCAGTACTTCCTTGTGGTCATCCCCGTCCATGACGTGAATCCCGCGCGCCGCACCCCCGTGGTGACGTATGCGCTGATCGCCGTGAACGTCTTCGTGTTCCTGTTCATGCCGGGCCTGTCCGGCTCGGTGGCGGGTGACAGCACGTTGGCGCAGACCTGCCACCTGCACGCGTTCCTGGATCAGTACGCGGCCGTCCCGCGCGAGTTGATCCACCATCGGTTCCCGCAGCTCGTCCCCACCGGGGACGTGCGCGGCGGCGGCTGTCTGCTGGGGCCGCCGGGCTACGACAAGTCCCCGGTGCTCAGCGTCCTGACCGCGATGTTCCTGCACGGCGGCTGGCTGCACCTGCTGGGCAACATGCTGTTCCTGCTGATCTTCGGCAACAACATCGAGGACCGCATGGGCCACGTCCGCTTCGCGCTGTTCTACGTCGCCTGCGGCTACGCGGCGTCGTACGGCTTCGCGCTCGTCAACGCCGACTCGGCCGACCCGCTGATCGGCGCCTCGGGAGCGATCGCGGGCGTGCTGGGCGCCTATCTGGTGCTGTACCCGAAGGCCAGGGTGTGGGTGCTCGTCCCGTTCCTGGTCTTCCTGCCGCTGCGGCTGCCGGCCTGGGTGGTGCTGGGCTTCTGGTTCGGGCTCCAGGCGGTGTACTCCTCCGGCGAGGGCGTGTCCGACGTGGGCACGGTGGCGTACGCGGCGCACGTCGTCGGCTTCCTGGCGGGCATGCTGCTCGCCTGGCCGCTGAAGAGGGGCACGCCGCCGCCCCCGGAGCCGCGCGGCCTGCTGTTCGGCAGGAGGGCGCGGCCCGGCTGGTGAGGCGGGCGGCGGGTCAGCGGGCCGTGCGGGTGTGGACGTACTCCACGAGGCGGGACAGCGCGTCCGGGTCGGTGGACGGCATGACGCCGTGCCCGAGGTTGAAGACGTGGCCCTCCAGGCCCGCGGCGGCGTCGAGGACCTCGCGGGTCTTGGCCTCGACGGCCTCCGTGGAGGAGAACAGCACGGTCGGGTCGAGGTTGCCCTGGAGCGCCTTGCCGGGGCCGACGCGGCGGGCGGCCTCGTCGAGCGGGACGCGCCAGTCGACGCCGACGACGTCCGCGCCCGCCTCGCCCATGAGCCGGAGCAGCTCGCCGGTGCCGACGCCGAAGTGGATCCGCGGGACGCCGTACCCGGCGACGGCCTCGAAGACCTTCACCGAGGCCGGCATCACCGAGCGGCGGTAGTCGGCCGGGGCGAGGGCGCCCACCCACGAGTCGAACAGCTGGACCGCCGACGCGCCCGCCTCGATCTGCACCTTCAGGAAGGCGGCCGTGATGTCCGCGAGACGGTCCAGCAGGTCGGCCCACAGCTCGGGGTCGCCGTACATCATCGCCTTGGCGTTCTCGTACGTGCGCGACGGGCCGCCCTCGACGAGGTAACTCGCGAGGGTGAAGGGCGCGCCCGCGAAACCGATGAGGGGGGTGGAGCCCAGCTCGCGGGTCAGCAGGCCGATGGCCTCGGTGACGTAGGAGACGTCCTCGGGGGTGAGGTCGCGCAGCCGGGCGAGGTCGGCGCGGGTGCGGATCGGCTCCGCGACGACCGGGCCGACGCCCGGCTTGATGTCGAGGTCGAGGCCGATCGCCTTGAGCGGGACGACGATGTCGCTGAAGTAGATCGCCGCGTCCACGCCGTGCCGGCGCACCGGCTGGAGGGTGATCTCGGCGACCAGCTCGGGCCGCATGCAGGACTCGAGCATCGGGATGCCCTCGCGCACCTTGCGGTACTCGGGCAGCGAGCGCCCGGCCTGGCGCATGAACCACACGGGCGTGTGCGGCACCGGTTCGCGCCGGCACGCCTTCATGAAGGGGCTGTCGTACGTCGCTGTCGGCTGCCGGCCCGCGGGGCTCTCGTTCACGCTCACGACGGCAAGTCTCCCACGACGCGGAAAGCCCGCGGAAACCGGCGGTCCGCCCCGTCCCGCCCCCGCGGCGCCCGCCGACGACCCCCGCCCGCGCGCCTGTTCGCCCAGCGCGCAGCCGTCCGGGGTCCGCGCACGGGTGTCTTGCCCTGCGCGAAGCTTCGGTTCCCCTTAATGTTCCCGGCATGGCTGCGGCTCAGGGACGACTGTCGGACGGTACGGGCGGGATGGATGACGGGAACGGGGAGGACCGGGAGGGGGGCAGGGCGGCCCCGGCGCCCTTCCGGGCCGCCGTCGACGCGCTGCGGACCGCCCGGCTGCGGCCCCAGATCGAGATCGAGCCGACCCCCGCCCCGCGACGCCTCGCGCCGTACGCGTACGCGCTGGAGGCGACGGTCGTGGACGGCGACCAGGACCTGGCCGACGGGCGTCTGGTCCTGCTGCACGACCCGGCCGGGCACGACGCCTGGCGCGGCACCTTCCGGCTGGTCACCCTCGTGCGGGCGGAGCTGGAGCAGGAGATGGCGGTGGACCCGCTGCTGCCGGACGTGTGCTGGTCCTGGCTGACCGGGGCGCTCCAGGCGCGCGGCCTGACGTACGGCGAGCCGAGCGGCACGGTCACGCGGGCGAGTTCGCACTACTTCGGCGGCATGTCGGAACGCCCGGCGTCCTCGCAGATCGAGATCCGGGCCTCCTGGACGCCCCGCGAGGGGCTCGGCTCGGTCCCGGACACGGCGGCGCACCTGGCGTCCTGGTGCGATCTGCTGGCGCAGGTCGCGGGGCTGCCGCCGGCCGGTCCGGGGGACGCGTCCGTGGTGACGCTGCCGCAACGGCGGGGGCCGCAGTCGCGCTGACCGCGCGCACCGGCGGCGACGGGTCCCGTCACCGCCCGGCACCCCCTGACCTGCCCCGGTTCCCGGGCTGCCCGGCTGCCCCGGTTCCCGGCTTGGCCGGCCGTCCGGCTTTCACCGATCCCACCCACCCCTCACACCGGCTCCGCCACCCCGTCGCGGTCCGTCGAGGCCCGTCGAGGCCTGTCGACCGCGCGTGCTCGCACGCCGTGTTCGGGTCCGACAACCGCGGAGTCCCCCGAACGGCCGCCCCGATTGACCATCTCTTTGTCGATACGGCCACTTTCGATCCCATACGACATCCGCCCAAACCGATTCGATCTTCGGGCGATCGATCAAGCGTCCGAATTGCACAGATTTTTACTCACTAGATCGTGATCATTTTCTAAAGGACCCACGGTCCGGTGCCGAAGACGACTGTGACCTTGAAAGCACGGTTCGTCCCCCGCTCCATCCCCGCGAACCGGCCCCGTCGTTCCCTCCCCCCCCCTCCCAGGAGGCCTGGTGTCCGTTCTCCTCGAGCAGCCCGCAAGCCTGGTCGCCTACCGCCCGAACAAGCCCACCGCCATGGTGGTCGTGGCCGACCCGCGCGTCCGTTCCACCGTCACCCGCCATCTGTGGGCGCTCGGTGTGCGCGATGTCATCGAGGCCTCGTCCGTCGCGGAGGCTCGTCCCCGCGTCGGCAATCCCCGCGACATCTGCGTCGCCGAGGTCCACCTTCCCGACGGCTCCGGCCTCACCCTGCTGTCGGAGACCCGCGCCGCGGGCTGGCCCAACGGGCTCGCCCTGTCCGCCGCCGACGACATCGGCGCCGTACGCAACGCCCTCGCCGGCGGCGTCAAGGGCTACGTCGTCACCGGCACCCGCACCAACGTCGGGCTCCCCACCCGGCCCGGTGCCGCCCCCATCGGCGCGGCCGCCGCCCGCCTCCACCGCCGCCCCCCGGGTGCCCCGAGCCACCCGGGCGGCTACCGCGAACTGTCCGGCCGCGAGGTGGAGGTGCTGCGACTGGTCGCCGAAGGCCAGTCCAACAAGGCGATCGGCGTCTCGATGGGCCTGTCCGCGCTGACCGTCAAGAGCCACCTCGCCCGCATCGCCCGCAAGCTCGGCACGGGCGACCGCGCCGGGATGGTCGCGGTGGCGCTGCGCACCGGCATCATCCACTGATCCCCTGCGACTCCCTTCCCCCCTTCTCCCTTCTTTCCCCTCCTCCCCCCGCACCCTTCCATCTCTCCTACACCCTTCTCCCTTCCCTCCCCTTCGATCCGCCCCGATCCCTCCCCGTTCTTCACCCACCCCACCGGTTCGCCCCGTTCGCTCCCGTCGGCCCGGCCGGTTTCCCTCCCCCTCCCCCGGCCTGACTGGTTTGCGACCCTGCGGCGGGGGCCCCCCCGCCCCGGCCGGGGGGGGCCCCCCCCCCCCCCCCCACAACCCCACCAGCGGACCCCACCCCCCCAA
>NZ_JBIBWL010000009.1:0-44479 GCF_043081325.1 Streptomyces sp. NPDC014882 | reverse complement strand
AGCCCCGGGGCCCCCCCGCGCGCCCCGGGGGTTCCCCCCCCCCCCCCCCGCCCTGGTGTGTTTGCCCCCCCGGGGCGGCCCCCCGCCTCACCGTCCGGGGGGCGCCCCCCGTCCGCACACGGATACCCTTGACAGGTGACCGACGCCCAAGAAACCGCAGCAGCCAGCTCACTGCGAACCACCGGGGGCGCCCCTCCGGAAGACGACGGACCGCTTGCCACCGGGGCGCCGACACCACTGCTCGAACCTCGCGAGGGCATTCCGCCCGTGATCGCCGACGAGACCGCGCTCGCCGAGACGATCGCCGCCTTCGCCGCCGGCACCGGCCCCGTCGCCGTGGACGCCGAGCGCGCCTCCGGCTACCGCTACGGCCAGCGCGCCTATCTGGTGCAGCTGCGCCGCGAGGGCGCCGGCACCGCGCTGATCGACCCCGTCGCCTGCCCCGACCTCTCCGCGCTCGGCGAGGTGCTGTCCGACGTGGAGTGGGTGCTGCACGCGGCCACCCAGGACCTGCCGTGCCTGCGGGAGATAGGCATGGTGCCCACCCGGCTGTTCGACACCGAGCTGGCCGGACGGCTGGCCGGGTTCCCGCGCGTCGGACTCGGCGCGATGGTCGAGGGCGTCCTCGGTTTCGTCCTGGAGAAGGGGCACTCCGCCGTCGACTGGTCCACCCGCCCGCTGCCCGAGCCGTGGCTGCGCTACGCCGCCCTGGACGTCGAGCTCCTCGTCGACCTGCGCGACGCGCTGGAGAAGGAGCTGGACCGGCAGGGCAAGCTGGAGTGGGCCCGGCAGGAGTTCGACGCGATCGCCTCCGCGCCGCCGCCCGAGCCCCGCAAGGACCCCTGGCGCCGTACGTCCGGCATGCACAAGGTGCGCCGGCGCCGCCAGCTCGGCGTGGTGCGGGAGCTGTGGCAGACGCGGGACCGGATCGCCCAGCGGCGGGACGTGTCGCCCGGCAAGGTGCTGTCCGACGCCGCCATCGTGGAGGCCGCGCTCGCCGTGCCGGCCACCGTGCACGCGCTGGCCGCGCTGAACGGCTTCGGGCACCGGATGAGCCGGCGCCAGCTCGAGCAGTGGCAGGCTGCCGTCGACCGGGCCAGGGCGCTGACCGAGTCGCAGCTGCCGCAGCCGGGGCAGTCGGTCACGGGGCCGCCGCCGCCGCGGGCCTGGGCGGACAAGGACCCCGAGGCCGCGGCCCGCCTCGCGGCGGCGCGGTCGGCCGTCTCGGCACTGGCCGAGGAACTGAACATGCCGCAGGAGAACCTGATCGCCCCGGACACCGTCCGGCGCGTCTGCTGGGAGCCGCCCCAGCCGGCCGCGGCGGACTCCGTCGCCTCGGCGCTCACGGCCCTCGGCGCCCGCCCCTGGCAGGTGGAGCAGGCGACGCCCCTGCTGGTGTCGGCGCTGTCGGCGAAGGGCCAGGACGCGGGCACCGGCGCGGGCACGGGCGCGGGCGCGCAGGGAAGCGGTGCGCCGGAGGCCGGGGGTCAGGGGTCCGCGTAGCCGCCGTGGACATCGCTGTCATACGGCGGCCACCGACCGTGAGCGGTGCCGCGTGCGGTGCCCGCACCCGCGGTGCGACCGGGCCGCGGGCGCGGAAGCGGTGCCGCGAGGTCGGGATCCGGCCAAGATCTCGTGCGGGTACGCGGCGGACCGGCGCCCGGGACGCGGAGCGGCGGTCACGCCGGACGTGTGACATTCACCGCTCCGCCGGATGGGGGTGTGCAGCTACGTTACCCACAAGTAGCATGGGTTCTGAGCGCGCGCTCAGCGCTTGCGCCACGCAGCAGTGCCATCCCGCACCTGGAGGAGAGCCATCGTGCCTCGTACCGTCAGGGACGTCGTCTTCGTCGACGGCGTCCGTACCCCGTTCGGCAAGGCGGGCCCGAAGGGCATCTACCACGAGACCCGGGCCGACGACCTCGTCGTGAAGGCGATCCGGGAGCTGCTGCGCCGCAACCCCGGTCTCGACCCCAAGAAGGTCGACGAGGTCGCCATCGCCGCGACCACGCAGATCGGCGACCAGGGCCTGACCATCGGCCGCACCGCCGGCATCCTGGCCGGTCTGCCGACCTCGGTGCCCGGTTACTCGATCGACCGCATGTGCGCGGGCGCCCTGACGGCCGTCACCTCGGTCGCCGGCTCCGTCGCCTTCGGCGCCTACGACGTCGCCATCGCGGGCGGTGTCGAGCACATGGGCCGCCACCCGATGGGCGAGGGCGTCGACCCGAACCCGCGGTTCGTCAGCGAGAAGCTGGTCGACGAGTCCGCCCTGTTCATGGGCATGACGGCGGAGAACCTGCACGACCGCTACCCGCAGATCACCAAGCTGCGTGCCGACGAGTACGCGGTGCGCTCGCAGGAGAAGGCCGCCAAGGCCTACGCCGACGGCAAGATCCAGGCCGACCTGGTGCCGGTGTCCGTGCGGCGCACCAGCCCCGAGGCCGGTGAGACGGGCTGGGGCCTGGTCACCGCCGACGAGCCGATGCGTCCGGGCACGACCCTGGAGAACCTCTCCGGGCTGAAGACCCCGTTCCGCGTGCACGGCCGGGTCACCGCCGGCAACGCGGCCGGTCTGAACGACGGCGCCACCGCCTCCCTCATCGCCTCCGAGGACTTCGCGCGCGAGAACGGCCTGCCGGTCAAGATGCGCCTGGTCTCCTACGCCTTCGTGGGCGTCGAGCCGGAGGTCATGGGCTACGGCCCGATCCCGGCCACGGAGAAGGCCCTCGCGCAGGCGGGTCTGTCCATCTCCGACATCGGCCTCTTCGAGATCAACGAGGCCTTCGCCGTCCAGGTCCTGGCCTTCCTGGACCACTACGGCATCGCCGACGACGACGAGCGCGTCAACCAGTACGGCGGCGCCATCGCCTTCGGCCACCCGCTGGCCTCCTCCGGCGTCCGGCTGATGACGCAGCTGGCCCGTCAGTTCGAGGAGCAGCCGCACGTCCGCTACGGCCTGACCACCATGTGCGTCGGCTTCGGCATGGGCGCGACGGTCGTCTGGGAGAACCCGCACTTCGAGGGGGACAAGTGAGCACCACCGCTGAACTGCTGAAGGGCGCGGCCGAGCTGTTCCCGGACGAGGTCGTCACGCAGGCGCACGTACGCCACTTCGACCTGCCGCTGGGTGCCGGGCGCTTCGCCCTGATCACCCTCGACAACGGCCTGGACCACACCAAGCCGACCACCTTCGGCCCGCAGTCCCTCGCGAACCTGAACACCGCGATCGACCAGGTCGAGAAGGAGGCCGCGGCCGGCGAGATCGTCGCCGCCGGTGTCACCGGCAAGCCGTTCATCTTCGCGGTCGGCGCCGACCTCAAGGGCGTCGAGCTGCTGAAGGAGCACGAGCACGCGCTCGCCATCGGCAAGGGCGGCCACGAGGTCTTCAAGCGCCTCTCCGGCCTGGCCGTGCCGACCTTCGCCTACTACAACGGCGCGGCCATGGGCGGCGGTGTCGAGGTCGGTCTGCACTGCACCTACCGCACGGTGTCCGCGGCCCTGCCCGCCTTCTCGCTCCCCGAGGTCTTCCTCGGTCTGGTCCCCGGCTGGGGCGGCTGCACGCTGCTGCCGAACCTGATCGGCGCCGACAAGGCCGTCTCGGTGATCATCGAGAACTCGCTCAACCAGAACAAGCAGCTCAAGGGCGCCCAGGTCTACGAACTGGGCATCGCCGACGCCCTGTTCGAGGGTGCGGACTTCCTGGAGCAGTCGCTGATCTGGACGGCGTCCGTCCTCAGGGGCGAGATCGTCGTCGACCGCCCGGTGATCGACCGCGGCGAGGCCTGGGACCAGGCCGTCGCCCGGGGCCGCTCCGTCGCGGACGGCAAGGTGCACGGCGCGGCCCCGGCCGCCTACCGTGCCCTCGACATCATCGCCGCCGCCAAGAACGGCGACCTCCAGCAGGGCTACGACGCCGAGGACCAGGCCCTCGCCGACCTGATCATGGGCGGTGAACTGCGCGCCGGCATCTACGCGTTCAACCTGGTGCAGAAGCGCGGCAAGCGCCCGGCCGGCGCCCCGGACAAGAGCCTGGCCCGCCCGGTCACCAAGGTCGGCGTCGTGGGCGCGGGCCTGATGGCCTCGCAGCTCGCCCTGCTGTTCCTGCGCCGCCTGGAGGTGCCGGTCGTGCTGACCGACATCGACCAGGAGCGCGTCGACAAGGGTGTGGGCTACGTCCACGCCGAGATCGACAAGCTGCTCGGCAAGGGCCGCGTCAACCAGGACAAGGCCAACCGCCTCAAGGCGCTGGTGACCGGTGTGCTGGACAAGGCCGAGGGCTTCGCGGACGCGGACTTCATCATCGAGGCCGTGTTCGAGGAGATCGGCGTCAAGCAGCAGGTGTTCGCGGAGGTCGAGGCGGTCGCCCCGGCGCACGCGATCCTCGCCACCAACACCTCGTCCCTCTCCGTCACGGAGATGGCGTCGAAGCTGAGGAACCCCGAGCGGGTCGTGGGCTTCCACTTCTTCAACCCGGTCGCGGTCCTGCCGCTCCTGGAGATCGTGCGCGGCGAGGCGACCGACGACGCGTCGCTGGCCACCGCCTTCGCCGTCGCCAAGAAGCTCAGGAAGACGGCCGTCCTGGTGAAGGACGCCCCGGCGTTCGTCGTGAACCGCATCCTGACCCGCTTCATGGGCGAGGTGCAGAACGTCATCGACGAGGGCACCCCCGTCGAGGTCGCGGAGAAGGCGGTGGAACCGCTCGGCCTGCCGATGTCCCCGCTGGTCCTCCTCGAACTGGTCGGCCCGGCCATCGGTCTGCACGTCTCGGAGACGCTCAACCGGGCGTTCCCGGACCGCTTCACGGTCTCCCCGAACCTCAAGGCGGTCGTCGAGGCGGGCAAGCGCGGCTTCTACGTCTACTCCGCCGAGAACGGCTTCAAGCCGGAGCTGGACCCGGAGGTCTCCGCACTGCTGAAGCAGGGCGACACCATCCTGACCGAGGAGCAGGTGCGGGCGCGCGTCCTGGACGCGGTGGCGCAGGAGATCGGGCTCATGCTCGACGAGGGCGTCGTCGCCGAGGCGCAGGACGTCGACCTGTGCCTGATCACCGGTGCCGGCTGGCCCTTCCACCTGGGCGGCATCACGCCGTACCTGGACCGCGAGGGCGTGTCGGAGCGGGTGAACGGCAAGAGGTTCCTGGCCCCGGGCGTGGCGTCGATCCCGGTGTGACGCGCGCGCACGACGTGAGGAGGGCCTCCGCCGGTCGGCGGGGGCCCTCCTCACGTTCCCGCCGGGCCTCCCGGTGTGGCCCCTCAGACCTCCTGCCACGCCGTCAGCGCCAGCCCGGGTTCGTCCTTGCGGCGGGTGACCAGGAGCCGGCCGGCCGACGGGGACAGGGTCACGGCGACCACCCGGTCCTCGTGGTCGCGGGCGAGGGCCACCTCGGCGTCGGCGGGCGGAGCCGGTCCGGACTCGGTCCACCGGGCGCCGGCGCCCTCCTCCTCGGTGGGGTACGCCGCGAAGGCCACCCGGCCCCTCGGCCGACCGCCGGGACCGCGCGCAGCTTCTGGTCGCCACCGACCCTGCGGGGCCGGTCACAGGCGCCGCCCGGGGTGCGCTCCGCGCGGCGCAGGAGCGCGTCGTCCGACGTCAGGTAGACACAGAGCCGCCCGTCGCGGCCACGTACGAGCCATTCGCCGTTCACCCGGTCACTTTATGACGGCCCGTCGACGGCGCCCCCCGGGCAGGACTGCGCCGAGGCCGTCACCGGCCGTCGTCCGTGGCACCCTGGGCGCCATGGACGACGACAACGGCCCGCTGCTCGTGATCGTCGACGCCGCGAACGTCGTGGGGTCGGTGCCCGACGGGTGGTGGCGCGACCGGCGGGGCGCCGCGGAGCGGCTGCGGGACCGGCTGGCCGCCGACGGGCTGCCGGGGCACTCCGGGCCCGTGGAGCTCGTCCTGGTCGTCGAGGGCGCCGCACGCGGCGTGGCGTCGGTGCCCGGCGTACGGGTGGAGTCGGCGTCCGGCAGCGGGGACGACCACATCGTCGGCCTGGCGGCCGGGGCGGGAGACCGCCGCCGCCTGGTCGTCACGGCCGACCGCGAGCTGCGCCGACGGGTCACCGCGCTGGGCGCCGAGGTGGCGGGGCCCCGCACCGTGCGGGCGTAGGCGGCCGGGGCACCCGCACGCACCCCGGCCGACGACGCGCGGCGGGACGGCACGCGACCGGGCGGGCACGCGGTCGGACGGCGCACGACCGGGCGGGGACACGGCCGGGAGCACGGCGCACGGCCCCGCAGGCGCCGCCGGGGCGGAGCGTGCGGGGCCGTGCGCCGGAGTGCGGCAGGCCGTGCGGCCGGGGGCCTCAGTGGCCGTCGCCGGGGGCGGCCGTCCGGCCGGCGGGGGTGGTCTCGCCGCGGCCCAGGCGGCTGTGGGAGCGGCCGTAGAGGAAGTAGACGACGAAGCCGATCACCATCCAGATCCCGAAACGCAGCCAGGTCTCGGCGGGCAGGTTGAGCATCAGCCACAGCGAGGCCAGCACCGACAGGACCGGCAGCACCGGCACCCAGGGGGTGCGGAAGGCGCGGGGCAGGTCGGGACGGGTCCGGCGGAGGATGATCACGCCGATGGCGACGACCACGAAGGCGAAGAGCGTGCCGATGTTGACGAGTTCGGCGAGTTCGCTCAGGGGCGTGAAGCCGGCCAGGATCGCGATGAGCACGCCGAGCAGGATGGTCGGCCGGTGCGGGGTCTTGAACCGGGGGTGGACCTGGGAGAAGAACCGCGGCAGCAGGCCGTCACGGCTCATCGCGAAGAAGACGCGGGTCTGGCCGAGCAGCAGGATCATGCAGACCGTGGTGAGGCCGACGGCGGCGCCGAAGCTGATGAAGCCGGCGAACCAGGGGTGGCCGGTGGCCTTGAACGCGTCGGCGAGGGGCGCGGTGATGGACAGCTCGGTGTAGTTCTGCATGCCGGTCACGACGATCGACACCGCGACGTAGAGGGCGGTGCAGATGATCAGGGAGCCGAGGATGCCGCGGGGCATGTCGCGCTGCGGGTTCCTGGTCTCCTCGGCGGCCGTGGCGACCACGTCGAAGCCGATGAACGCGAAGAAGACCACGGAGGCGGCGGTGAAGATGCCCATCACGCCGAAGTTGGACGGCGCCCAGCCGAACATCAGCTGGATGAGCGGGGCCTGGAGGCTGTCGCCGGCCGGCACCTCCTGCGCCTTCGGGATGAACGGGTCGTAGTTGTCGCCCTTGATGAGGAAGGCGCCCGCGATGATCACGACGAGGACCACGGTCACCTTGACGGCGACGACCACCGAGGTGACGCGCGCGGAGAGCTTGGTGCCCACGACGAGGATGGCGGTGAGGACCAGGACGAGCGCGGCGGCGAGGATGTCGAAGCCGAAGCCCTCGGCGCCGTCCCGGCCGCTGAGCGCCTCCGGCAGGTGCCAGCCCGCGTTGTCCATCAGCGAGGCGATGTAGCCGGACCAGCCGACCGCGACCACCGCCGTGCCCAGCGCGAACTCCAGGACCAGGTCCCAGCCGATGATCCAGGCGGGCAGTTCTCCGAGGGAGGCGTAGGAGAAGGTGTAGGCGGAGCCGGCCACCGGGACGGTGGAGGCGAACTCGGCGTAGCAGAGCGCGGCGAGCGCGCAGACGACGCCGGCCGCCACGAAGGCCAGGGCGACGGCGGGGCCGGCGTTGTTCTTGGCGACCGTGCCGGTCAGGACGAAGATGCCGGTGCCGATGATGACGCCGACGCCGAAGACCGTCAGGTCGAGCGCGGACAGGGATTTCTTGAGCGCGTGCTCGGGTTCTTCGGTGTCGAGGATGGACTGCTCGACCTTCTTCGTCCGGAAGAGGGCGTTGCTCACGGGTTTACCTCCCACGCGGTGTCGTCCCCGACATGATCGAGAGGGGCCGTAGTCCGTATGCCCCGGAGCGTGCTCCATCACGCAAATGGGCCGGTTCCACCACTCTCTCAGCGGTGGAACCGGCCCGGCGACGGTGTGGCGGCGCGCGTCGTGCGCCTCCCGCCGGTCGCGTGCGTTCCCGTCAGTCGCGCGCGGGCTCGACCTCGGCGGCCGTCCTGTCGTACCGCCCGTCGAGCCGGGAGACCAGGCCGGTGACCTGGCGGGCGATGTCGGGGGCGGTGAGCCCGATCTCGGCCATGACCTCGGGGCGGGAGGCGTGGTCGAGGAAGCGGGGCGGGATGCCGAAGTCGCGCAGCGGCACGTCCACCCCGGCGTCGCGCAGGGCCTGGGCGATCGTGGAGCCGACGCCGCCGACGCGCGAGTTGTCCTCGACGGTGACGACGACGCGGTGGCGCTCGGCGAGCGGGGCCATGGCCTCGTCGACGGGCTTGACCCAGCGCGGGTCGACGACGGTGGTGGAGATGCCCTGCCGGTCGAGGAGGGCGGCGATCTCCAGGCACATCGGGGCGAGGGCGCCCACGGAGACGAGCAGCACGTCGGGCCGGTCCGTGCCCGGCTCGCGCAGCACGTCCATGCCGCCGACGCGTCCCACGGCCGGTACGGCGGGCCCGACGGCGCCCTTGGAGAAGCGCACCACGGTCGGCGCGTCGTCGACCTGGACGGCTTCCCGCAGCTGGGCGCGGACCTGGTCGGCGTCGCGCGGCGCGGCCAGCCGGAGGCCCGGGACGACCTGGAGGATGGACATGTCCCACATGCCGTTGTGGGAGGCGCCGTCGGTGCCCGTCACGCCGGCCCGGTCGAGCACGAACGTGACCCCGCACTTGTGCAGGGCGACGTCCATGAGGACCTGGTCGAAGGCGCGGTTGAGGAAGGTGGCGTAGACCGCGAAGACGGGGTGCACGCCCGCGTGGGCGAGGCCCGCCGCGGAGACGGCGCCGTGCTGCTCGGCGATGCCGACGTCGTAGACGCGCTCGGGGAAGGCCTTGGCGAACTTGTCCAGGCCGACGGGCTGGAGCATGGCCGCGGTGATGGCGACGACGTCCTCGCGCTCGGTGCCGAGCTTGACCATCTCCTCGCCGAAGACGGAGGTCCAGTCGGCGCCGCTGCTGGTGATCGGCAGGCCGGTGTCGGGGTGGATCTTGCCGACGGCGTGGAAGCGGTCGGCCTCGTCCGCCAGGGCGGGCTGGTAGCCGCGGCCCTTCTCGGTGAGGCAGTGCACGATGACGGGGCCGCCGAAGCGCTTGGCGCGGGTCAGCGCCGACTCCAGGGCCTCGATGTCGTGGCCGTCGATGGGGCCGACGTACTTCAGGCCGAGGTCCTCGAACATGCCCTGCGGGGCGATGAAGTCCTTCAGGCCCTTCTTGGCGCCGTGCAGGGTGTCGAAGAGGGGCTTCCCGACGACCGGGGTGCGGTCGAGGATGTCCTTGGTGCGGGCGAGGAAGCGCTCGTAGCCGTCGGTCGTGCGCAGGGTCGCCAGGTGGTTGGCGAGGCCGCCGATGGTGGGGGCGTAGGAACGCTCGTTGTCGTTGACGACGATGACGAGCGGGCGGTCCTTGGCCTCGGCGATGTTGTTCAGCGCCTCCCAGGCCATGCCGCCGGTCAGGGCGCCGTCGCCGATGACCGCCACGACGCGGCTGTCCCGTTTCAGGATCTCGTTGCCCTTGGCGATGCCGTCGGCCCAGCCGAGCACCGTGGAGGCGTGGCTGTTCTCGATGACGTCGTGCTCGGACTCGGCCTGCGAGGGGTAGCCGGACAGGCCGTCCTTCATCTTCAGCCGGGAGAAGTCCTGCCGGCCGGTGAGCAGCTTGTGCACGTAGGACTGGTGGCCGGTGTCCCAGAGCACCTTGTCCTTCGGGGACTCGAAGACCCGGTGCAGGGCGATGGTGAGCTCGACCACGCCGAGGTTGGGGCCGAGGTGGCCGCCGGTCTTGGACACGGCGTCGACGAGGAAGGTGCGGATCTCCCCTGCCAGCTGGTCCAGCTCCTCCAGGCTGAGCCGGTCCAGATCGCGCGGTCCCCTGATGCGGGTCAGCAGCGGCACCCGTGCCTCCTTGCAGTAGAGCTGATCGAGCTGTTGCCGGGCCCTGCGAGTCTAATCTTCCGCCCCGGCGGGCGGCGCCCACCCCTTGGTTCAAGGGGTCCTCGGGGATTCACGGATCGGCCGTCCCCCGGATGCGGGTCTCCCCGGACGGGCCCGGCATGCCTGTGCCCGGCACCCACGCGGGTACCGGGCACGAGGTCGGTCGCCGCCGTGGTCAGCCGCGACCGGCGGCCTTCTGGCTCCTGCGGGAGACGGAGTCGATGACGACCGCGCCGAGCAGGACACCACCGGTGATCATGTACTGGATCGAGGTGTTCATGTTCAGCAGGTCGAGGCCGGTCCGGATGGACTGGATGACCAGCATGCCCAGGAGGGCGGACCAGACGGTACCGCGGCCGCCGAAGAGGCTGGTGCCACCGATGACGGCCGCCGCGATGGCGAGCATCAGGGTGTCACCGGCACCGGCGCTCAGCGAGGCGCCCGCGGTCTGGCCGGCGAAGAACATGCCGCCGAGCGCGGCGAAGCCGCCGGCGATGGCGAACACGGTGATCCGGACCATCGGAACGTTGATACCGGCGCGGCGGGCGGCCTCGATGCCGCCGCCGACCGCGAACACCTTGCGGCCGTACGTCGTACGACGGAGCACGAAGTCCACGATCACCAGCGCCGTCAGGAAGAGCACCAGCGCGTTGGAGACACCGGACGCGTTGTTCAGCACGGCCGCCGACACGAACGCCGCCAGCGCGAGCAGGCCCACGCGCAGCAGGATCTCGCCGGTCGCGCGGAACGGCACGCCCGCCGCCCGGCGGCGGCGCTGCTCGCCGAAGTTGCCGATCAGGGAGAGCACGACGGCGAGTCCGGCCAGCAGGTAGGCCCCGATGATGGCCTGGTCCATGAAGAAGGAGTTCTGGCCGAACAGGTGGATGGGGCCGGAGTCGGACGGGAGGTTGATGGTGCCGTTGGAGCCCAGCAGCCACAGCATCAGGCCGTTCCAGGCCAGGAGGCCGGCCAGGGTCACCACGAAGGCGGGTACGCCGATCTTGGCGAAGAACCAGCCGTGCAGGGCGCCGATGGCGATGCCCGTGAGGATCGTCAGGGCGAGCGACAGCCACGGGTTCATGGAGTGGTCCACCACGAACACCGCGAACAGCGCGGACGCCAGGCCGCTGACGGAACCGACCGACAGGTCGATCTCACCGAGCAGCAGCACGAACACCAGGCCGATGGCCAGCATGCCGGTCGCCGACATGTAGTAGCTGATGTTCGAGAGGTTCTCGGCGCTCAGGAAGCGGTCGTTGTTCAGCTGGAAGATCGTCCAGATGACGATCAGGCCGAGGACCACCGGCAGCGAACCCAGCTCGCCGCCCTTGACCTTGCGCTTGAACTCGGTGACGTAGCCCTTGAGGCCCTCTTCGCGGACCAGCAGGCGCGGGTCGACGACGGCGACCGGGGCGGCCGTGGGGTCGTCGGCGGGGGCGACCGTGGTCTGGTCCTCCACCACGCCCTCGGTCTTCTCCACCTTGGTGGTGTCGCTCTTCACGGTCTTGGACGTGTCGCTCACTTTGCCGCCTCCGCGGTGCGACGCCCCGCACGACGGGTCACGGCGTTGTCCGTGGCACCCGTGATCGCGGCGATGATCTCTTCGTGACTGGTGTCCTTCACGGGGAAGGAGCCGTTGTTCTTGCCCAGGCGCAGGACGGCGACGGTGTCGGCGACCGCCTTGACGTCGGCCATGTTGTGGCTGATGAGGATGACGCCGAGGTCGCGCTCGCGCAGCCGCTCGACCAGGTCGAGGACCTGCGCGGTCTGCTCGACGCCGAGGGCGGCGGTGGGCTCGTCGAGGATGACGACCTTGGGGTCGCCGATGAGCGCGCGGGCGATGGCGACGACCTGGCGCTGGCCGCCGGAGAGGCTCGCGATCGGGATGCGCACGCTCGGGATGCGGATGGAGAGCGTGGACAGCAGCTCGCGGGCGTTCTTCTCCATCGCCACCTCGTCGATGGCACCGCGGCGCAGCAGTTCGCGGCCGAGGTAGAGGTTGCCGACGACGTCGAGGTTGTCGCAGAGGGCGAGGTCCTGGTAGACCGTCGCGACACCGAGGCCCTGGGCGTCGTGCGGCTTGTTGATGCTGACCGGCTTGCCCTCCCACTCGATGACGCCCTCGTCGATGGGGTGGACACCCGCGATCGTCTTGACCAGGGTGGACTTTCCGGCGCCGTTGTCGCCCACCAGGGCGACCACTTCTCCGGCGTGGACCTCCAGCTCGACGTCGGTGAGTGCCTGCACCGCACCGAATCGCTTGGAGACTCCGCGCAACGCCAGCACGGGCGTAGCGGACACGTGAACCATCTCCTTCGCCGCCTGACCGGCGGGGATGCCGCGCTGTGGGACAGGCGCGGAAGGGTGTGCTCAGCGCCGACTGCTGCGGGCGCTGACGCACGAGGTTTACAAGATGAACATGCGCGAGTCCGCCGCACTTGGCAACGGTTCCGTCCGACGCCCGCCCCGGCAGCGGGGTGTGAAGGTGGGGCGAGCGTCGGCGGGGTCTCACGGGGCCGCTGTGCGGCCGGTGGCCCGGGACCCGCGGGGGGACCCGAGCCGGGTGCGCGCGGGGCGCGGGGCCGCTACTGGAGGCCGGCGGCCTTGCAGGCGGCGGCGAACTCGGCGGTGCAGATCTCCTCGACCGTGTACAGCTTGTCCGCGATCACCGTGTCCTTGATGTTGGCCTTGGTGACCGACACCGGGGTCAGCAGCTGCGAGGGCACCTTGTCGCCGGAGCCGCTGGTCAGCTCGGTGGTGGCGAGGGACTTGATGTCCTTGCCCTCGAGCAGGTTGACCGCGAGCTGGGCGGCGGCGTCGGCCTCGGGCTTGAAGGCCTTGTAGACGGTGGAGGACTGGGTGCCGGCGACGATGCGCTGGATGCCCGCGAGCTCCGCGTCCTGGCCGGTCAGCGGAATGCCGCTGATCTTCGCGCCCTTGAGGGTGTTGGCGATGCCACCGGCCATGCCGTCGTTGGCGGCGTAGACGCCCGCGATCTTCTTCGCGCCGAGCTGCGTGATCGCGGCGGACATCTTCTGCGCGGCGACGGTGTCCTTCCACAGGCCGGACTGCTCGTAGGCGATCTTGACCTTGCCGTCGAGGGCCTTGTGGGCGCCTTCCTTGAACTGGCCGGCGTTCGGGTCGGCGTCGTCACCGTTGATCATGACGACGTTGGCCGAGGGGGTGGCCTTCGAGCCGAGCGCGGCGAGGAGGGCCTGGCCCTGGAGCTCGCCGACCTTGACGTTGTCGAAGGAGACGTACGCCGAGACCGGGCCCTGCGCGAGGCGGTCGTAGGCGACGACCTTGACGCCCTTGTCCACGGCGGACTTGATGGAGGACTTGATGGCGGCCGAGTCCTGCGCGGAGACGACGATCACCTTGACGCCCTTGGTGACCATGCTGCTCATCTGCTGGGCCTGCTTGGCCGGGTCGGCGGCGGCGTTCGCGTACTGCACGTCGCAGTCGGAGCAGAGCTCCTTGACCTTGGCCTCGAAGAGCGGCTTGTCGAACTTCTCGTAGCGCGCCGTGACGCTGTCGGGGAGCAGCAGGCCGATCGACTTGTTGTCGGAGCTGCTGCTGCCGGAGTCGTCGTCGCCCGCCTTGCCGCATGCGGCAATCGACAGGGCCATGGAGACGGCGGTGGCGCCGATCACGACTCTACGCATCGTTGCGTTCATTGGGGTGTGCCTCCCTGACAGGGCCGCAACGCTGCGGCCGAGGTGGCTGGAAGTCAACTCGGCCACGCGTGCGACGTCAAGAAGTAAATACTTAACGAGATGGCAACGGCGTCATTCGTTCTCTAAGTGAAGACAGGGGTGTTGGCCGAGAGCGTGCCGTCCAAAAGGGTTGAATCACCCATCTCGCCGAGTGCGAGAGCGAGCGCTCCGAGCACCTCCGCACGGCCCCCGAGTGCCCCCGGGAGAACGGTCAGTTGCCGTGCCGCACTGGGGATCGCGTAGCGGCCGACGGACTCTCTGATGGGCCCGAGCACCAGCTCCCCGGCCTCGGCGAGATCACCGCCCAGGACCACCCGGCTCGGGTTCAGCAGGTTGCAGAGGTTGGCGACTCCACTGCCGATGTGTCGGCCGACGTCGGCGATCACCCGACGGCAGCCCGGGTCTCCGTCCCTGGCCAGCCGCACGACTTTCTCCATGGTCAGGTCCGTGCCGTGGCTGGACTGCAGGAGCGGCAGCACGTAGCGCGCGGCCGTGAAGGTCTCCAGGCAGCCCCGGTTTCCGCAGCGGCAGACGGGGCCGGATTCATCGAGTGTAATATGCCCGATTTCTCCCGCGGTGCCGCCGGGGCCCCGGTAGATCTTCCCGTCGATCACCAGACCGGCTCCGACACCGCTCGCGACCTTGATGTAAGCAAGATCACGAACGCCTCTGCCGCTGCCCCAGACCAGTTCGCCGAGGGCGCCGAGATTGGCGTCGTTGTCCACGTGCACGGCCACGCCGAGCCGCCCCCGCAGCTCCTCGGCGGGCTTGGCGCCGATCCAGCCGGGCAGGATCGCGGACGAGCCGAGCGAGCCGGACTCCACGTCGATCGGCCCGGGAACCCCGAGGCCCACTCCGGCGATCTTCGAACGGCTCACCCCGGTGGCCTCGATCAGGCGGTTGACCAGCTGTTCCGCCCGGTCGAAGCCCTGCGCCGAGGAGGCGTCCACATCCAGCGGTTCGGACTCCTCGGCCAGCACCTGGTGGGCGAGGTTGCCCACGGCGACCCGTAGGTGGGTGTGCCCGAAATCCACGCCGATGACGATGCCGGCGTCCCCGCTCAGACTGACGCTGCGGGCCCTGCGGCCGCCCGCCGAGGTGGGCGTGACCTCGACGGTCCCGCGGTCCTTCAGCTCACGCACGATGTTGGACACGGTCGCCGCGGACAGGCCCGTCGTCCGGGCGATCTCCGCCTGCGTGAGGGACCCGGCCAGGCGCACGGCACGCACCACCCGCTCCAGGTTGGCTCGGTGCAGCGACGACTGCGACCCCGGAGTCTCCACGACGACCTCCTGCGCGCGGGACCGCTTCGATGAGGCCCCGTCTATGTCCAACTAGTGAACTCTAAGCTGAGCTGTTCGGGTTGCCTCCCGTCAAGAGGTTGAACACTAATCGCATTCATGCGCACACTGAACGGCGCCGTCCCCCGAGTCGGGAACGGCGCGCGTACGGGCGGCTGCGCAGTGCTACCGCGGCGTCCAAGTGATCAAGGGGAAGGACTACTTCAGCGCCCCCGCGGTCAGCCCCTGCACCACCTGCCGCTGGAAGACGACGTACGCGGCGAGCACCGGCAGCATCGCCATCACCAGGCCCGCGAAGAGACCCGACCAGTCACCCTTGTAGCCCTGGCTGACGGCCAGCTGGACCAGCCCCTGGGTGAGGACGCGCTTGTCCGGATCGGTGTTGAGGACCGTGGGGAGCATGTACTGGTTCCACTGGCCCAGGAAGTTGAAGATCCCCACGCTGATCAGGCCGGGCCTGGCCATCGGCAGCATGATCTGGAAGAACGTCCGGCTGTGCGAGGCGCCGTCGACGAAGGCCGCCTCCGCCACCGACGAGGGCAGCGTGCGGAAGAACGCCGTGAGGAAGAACACCGTGAACGGCAGCGAGTAGGCGATGTAGACCAGGATCAGGCCGTGGATCGTGTTCAGCAGGCCCATGTTGTTCACCACGTAGAACAGCGGGACCAGCGCGAGCATGATCGGGAAGCTCATGCCGCCGACGAACAGGTAGTAGACGAACCGGTTGCCGGGGAAGTCGAACCGGGCCAGGACGTACGCCGCCATCGAGCCGAGCACCAGGGTGCCGACGAGCGAACCCCCCACCACCAGCACGGTGTTGAGGAAGTAGTCGCCCATGTCGGCCTCGGTCCAGGCCCGCGACCAGTTGTCGAGGTGCAGCGTGTCGGGCAGCGACCAGGGCGAGCCGAAGATGGAGGCGTCGTCCTTGAAGGAGGTCATCACCGCCCACAGCAGCGGCAGCACGACCATCACCGCCCACAGGACGAGGATGCCGTGCGAGAAGGCGTTGAGGACCTGCCCCTCCCTCCGCGCCCGGGGCGGTGCGGCGGCCGGCGGAGCGTCCGTCTTCGTGACGGGGACGGGCGCCGGGGGTTCCGCGGTCTTCTCGAGGCTCATGATCAGTACTCCAGCCGTTCGCGCCGGCCCAGCCGCAGCACCAGCGCGGCGAAGGCCAGCGTCACGACGAGCAGGGCGACTCCGATGGTGGTGGCGTAGGCGGCCTGACCGTCGCGGAACGCCTTCTGGTACACGTACAGGACCATGACGGTGGTCGAGTAGTCGGGCCCGCCCGGGCCGGTCGTCATGATCTGGACGACCGCGAACGACTCCGCGCCGAGCGCGAGGATGCCCAGGTAGACCCAGCCGGACCGCACGGTGTCCCACAGCAGCGGCAGGGTGATGCGGAAGAACGTGGCGGCGCGGCCGGCTCCGTCGAGCAGCGCGGCCTCGTACAGGTCCACGGGGATCGACGCCATGCCCGCGGAGAACAGCACCACGAAGAAGCCGACCGTCGACCAGACGAGCACCGCCATCACGCACCACAGCGCGAGATCCGGATCGCCCAGCCACAACGGCTGCACGCCGTCCAGGCCGACCCCCCGCAGCAACGAGTTGAGGGCGCCGCTGTCGGGGTTGTAGGCGAAGGCGAACAACAGCGCCACGATGGCGATCGACAGCACCTGCGGGAAGAAATAGACGATCTTGTAGAAGGCCGATCCGCGCACACCGGAGACGACCGGTCCGCCCCTTCTCCGCCGTCCCCCGACATTGATCATGAAGGCGAGGAAGAGCGCCAGGCCGATCGTCACCAGCGGCAGCACGACCGCGAACGCCAGGCTGTGCCGCAGGGACTTCCAGAAGATGTCGTCGTCCAGCATCCTGCGGTAATTGTCCAGGCCGACCATCTCGAATTCGGGGCTCAGGCCGGTCCAGTCCGTGAACGAGTAGTAGATGGACTGGACGAACGGCCACACCACGAAAAGCGCGTACAGTCCCAGGGGCGGCGCCAGGAACCCCGCGATGAACCGGTACTTGCCGTGCTGCATCGCCACTCCGGTGTCGTGATGTCTGGCGTGATGGCGCCGGTCACTGGTGCTTGTAGTGCTTGATCGAGGAATCCTTGGCCGCCTCGTCGGCGTATCCCTGGATCTTCTTGATCGCCTCCGCCGGGGTGAGCCGGCCGGCCATCATCTCGCCGAGGCCGGAGACGCCGATCTTCTCCTTCTGCAATTGCACGTACCAGTCCTGGAGCCGCGGGTTCACCACGTTCCGGCCGGCCTTCTCCAGCGCGGCGACACCCGACTTCAGGCCGGGGGTGAGGGTGATGCCGTCGGTGCCGCCGTCGTACGCGGTCAGCGACTTGACCTTGGAGGTGAAGTTCTTCGAGGACGCCTCGCCGAGCATGATGCGCAGCTGCTCCATGCCGCCGGCCGGGTTCTTCGCCTTGGCCGGGACGACGAACGGCTCGCCGCCGGAGGCCCAGATGGTGCCGAACGGCAGCTTGTCGGAGCCGTCGAGGCCGGTCGGCGCGGAGACGGCGAGGCCGAAGTCGTCGGGGATGACGTTGGCCGACTCGTTCTCCACCCAGGAGCCGTTGGGGAGGAACAGGGCCTTGCCCTGGGCCCACGCGGTCTGCGACTGGATGTGGTCCAGGCCGGGCGTGCCCCGGAGGACGTAACCCTTCTTGTACAGCTCGTAGTAGGCGTCGAAGCAGGCCTTGACCGCCGGGTGCCTCCAGGCGTTCGGCTCCAGGTTGTCGATGGCGTCGAGGACCTCGCGGCCGCCGACCTTGCCGATCATCGGGTACAGCGAGAAGGGCAGGTAGTACGGGTACTTGCCCGCGTACGTCCAGGCCGCCATGCCCTTCTTCCTGGCCTTCTCGCAGACCGCGAGCATCTCGTCCCAGGTCTCGGGGTAGGCGGCGTCCAGCGAGTCCAGGGCCTTCTGCGAGTACCAGACGCCGTACACGGTGTAGGCGTAGTACATGATCCAGACCGGTTCGCCGTCGAACTGGCCCATCTCCACGATGCCGGGGCGCAGCGTGTCGCGGACCTTCTTCGCCGGGTCGTCGTAGGACGGCGCGTCCAGCAGCGCGGTGAGGTCGGCCAGTTGGCCCTTGCCGACCAGGACGCCCATGTCCATCTGCTCGGCGCCGGAGTTGTCGATGAGGTCCGGCGGGGTGCCCTGGTTGAACCGGGGCTGGAGGGTGGACTGGATCTTCTGGGTGGCCGAGAACTTCACCTCGGCCTTCGGGAAACGCTGTTCGTAGATCTTCACGGCGTCCTCGGCGTACTCCTTGCCGAAACCGCCGTCGAACAGGACGAATTCCATTCGGGTGGTGTCGTTCACGCCGAGCGGGTTCTTGTCGGTCTTCTTCCCGGCCGCGGCCTTGTCCTCGTCACCGCCGCCCCCGCTGCTGGCGCAGGCGGAGAGGAAACCCACCGCGGGGACGGAGATCAGTCCGAGCGCGGCCGATCTCCTGATCAGATCGCGGCGGCCGACGCCTTTCGCGCCGCGATTCCCGGTCGAACCGGTCGGCCCGGCCGAACCCGTCGCGTCAGTCGAACCAGTCGAACCAGTTGAACGAGTTGAATCAGCCGAATCGGACACAGAAGTGGATCCCATGCTCAAGTCCTCGCCTTCTCCAGGACTCAGGCGGTGAACCGGATCCTTCCCGGCACCGCGGTCGGGTCAAGCAGGGTCGTGCGGATCGGGTGAATCGCCGACAGGTATAGTCCACTTCCCGCCACCGGACAAGATCGAATGCAAGGTTGGCCATGGGTCTTTTCCGAGTTGAGACCTGACGGAAATACGAACCCGCCGCGGCCGTCCGGCCGGAAAATCGCCGGACACGAGCCCGTGACGGAGTTCCGGCGAACCGGGGACGGGAGGTCCGGGCGATCCGCGAAGGACCCGGGGCGGGAGGTCCGGGCGATCCGCGAAGGACCCGGGGCGGGAGGTCCGGGCGGTCCGCGGCGAGGCCGGACACGAGCCCGTGACGGAGTTCCGGCGAACCGGGGACGGGAGGTCCGGGCGATCCGCGAAGGGCCCGGGGCGGGAGGTCCGGGCGGTCCGCGTCGGCTCCGGGAAGGACGGCTCGGCGATCCGCGGCGAGGCCCGGCGGGACGCCCCGGACGGTCCGCGGCGAGGCCGGACGGGACGCCCCGCACGACCGGAGGCGGCCCGCGGCGCGGTGCGGCGCACGACCGGAGGCGGCCCGCGGCGCGGTGCGGCGCACGACCGGAGGCGGCCCGCGGCGCGGCGCGGCGCACGCGGCGCCCGTCCCGGCCACCGCGGAGGACTCCACCGCGGAGGACTCGGATGGCGCGCTCAACATCCTTGACATCACTTGCCACTTGGCCACCTACTGATTCCTGCGCATCGAAGAAGACAACGTTGTCCGGCGCAGGGAGGGTGCTCGCGGATGCAGCGCTTCGGAGCTCGGTCGAGGTGGATCCGATGGAGACGGGCGGTCGTGGGCACGGCCGCCCTGGTCATGGCGGCGGGCGCGCCGGGGGCGGCGGTCGCCCTGCCGGACCGGGTGCCGGTGCCCGACCGGGAGTTCGCCTCCTCCTTCGAGGAGGGTGAGCGGGCTCCCGACTGGCGGAGCACCGTCGAGTCGGTGCCGGGCGGCGGCAGACGGGCGTCGGGCGTCGACGGCGGCTACGGCGGCGGACTCCCCGGCGACGTGACGGACCGGGTCACCGGCGTCCGGGCGAGCGCCGAGAACACGGCCGGCGGCGAGGTGAAGGAGAACCTCGTCGACGGCGAGGCCGGCACCAAGTGGCTGGCCTTCGAGGCCACCGGCTGGGTGGAGTTCGACCTGCCCGAACCCGCGGCGGTCACCGCGTACGCGCTGACGTCCGCCAACGACGCCGCCGCACGCGACCCGGCGGACTGGACGTTGAAGGGTTCGGCGGACGGCGGCGACTGGACGACCGTCGACACCCGCTCCGGCGAGTCCTTCGACAGACGGTTGCAGACGAAGACGTACGCGCTCGGCGCGCCGGCCTCCTACCGGCACTTCCGGCTGGAGGTGACGAGGAACCACGGCGCCGGGATCCTCCAGCTCGCCGACGTGCGGTTCGGCACGGGCGGCGACGGCGACCCCGTGCCGCCGGACATGCAGACCGTCGTCGACCGGGGCCCGAGCGGGTCCCCCACCGCGAAGGCGCGGGCCGGCTTCACGGGGCTGCGGGCCCTGCGCTACGCCGGGCGCCACACCGCCGGCGGGCGCGGCTACTCGTACAACAAGGTCTTCGACGTGAACGTGCGGGTCGTCGCGCGCACCCGCCTGGCGTACCGCGTCTTCCCGGCGATGGCCGAGGGGGACCTGGACTACGCGGCGACGAACGTGTCGGTGGACCTGGCGTTCACGGACGGGACCTACCTGAGCGACCTCGGGGCGAGGGACCAGTACGGCTTCGCGCTGTCGCCCCGCGGGCAGGGCGCGGCCAGGTCGCTGTACGTCAACCAGTGGAACGACGTCGTCGCGGGGATCGGTGCGGTGGCGGCCGGGAAGACCGTCGACCGGATCCTCCTCGCCTACGACTCCCCCGGCGGGCCGGCGCGGTTCCGGGGCTGGGTGGACGACGTCGCGCTGCGCGCGGTCCCGCCCGAGGCCCCGAAGGCGCACCTGTCGGACTACGCGCTGACCACGCGCGGCACCCACTCCAGCGGGAGCTTCTCGCGGGGCAACACCTTCCCCGCGACCGCCGTGCCGCACGGCTTCAACTTCTGGACCCCGGTGACCGACGCCTCCAGCCTGGGCTGGCTCTACGACTACTCCCGCGCGAACAACGCCGACAACCTGCCGACGATCCAGGCGTTCAGCGCGAGTCACGAGCCCAGTCCGTGGATGGGCGACCGGCAGACGTTCCAGGTGATGCCGTCCGCGGCGGCCGGCGTCCCGGACACCGGGCGGACGGCGCGGACGCTGCCGTTCCGGCACGCGAACGAGACGGCCCGGCCGTACTCCTACGGGGTGCGGTTCGAGAACGGGCTGACGGCGGAGATGGCGCCGACCGACCACGCGGCGGCCCTGCGCTTCACCTACCCGGGCGACGACGCGAGCGTCGTCTTCGACAACGTCACCGACCAGGCCGGTCTCACGCTCGACACCGGCAGGGGCGTCGTCACCGGCTGGTCGGACGTCAAGTCGGGGCTCTCCACGGGCGCCACCCGGCTGTTCGTGTACGGCGAGTTCGACGCGCCGGTGACGGCGGGATCGTCGGACGGGGCGAAGGGGTACCTGCGGTTCGACGCGGGCGCCGACCGCACGGTCACCCTGCGGCTGGCGACCTCCCTGATCGGCGTCGACCAGGCCCGCGACAACCTGCGCCAGGAGATCCCGGAGGGGACCTCCTTCGAGACCGTCGAGCGGCGGGCCCAGCGGCAGTGGGACGAGCTGCTCGGCACGGTGGAGGTCGAGGGCGCCACCCCGGACCAGCTGACGACGCTGTACTCCAGCCTGTACCGGCTGTACCTGTATCCCAACTCCGGCTTCGAGAAGGTCGGTTCGACGTACAAGTATGCCTCGCCCTTCTCGCCGATGCCGGGCCCGGACACCCCGACGCACACCGGCGCGAAGATCGTGGACGGCAAGGTGTACGTCAACAACGGTTTCTGGGACACCTACCGGACGACCTGGCCGGCGTACTCGCTCCTGACGCCGGGCAGGGCGGCCGAGCTGGCCGACGGGTTCGTGCAGCAGTACAAGGACGGCGGCTGGACCTCGCGCTGGTCCTCCCCGGGGTACGCCGACCTGATGACCGGCACCTCGTCGGACGTCGCCTTCGCCGACGCGTACGTCAAGGGTGTCGGCCTGGACGCGGAGTCGGCGTACGACGCGGCGGTGAAGAACGCGACCGTCGTGCCGCCGTCGTCCGGCGTGGGCCGCAAGGGCATGGCGACCTCCCCCTTCCTCGGTTACACCGCCACCGACACCCACGAGGGCCTGTCCTGGGCCCTGGAGGGCTACCTCAACGACTTCGGGATCGCCCGGATGGGGCGGGAGCTGTTCAGGAGGACGGGTGAGCGGCGGTACGAGGAGGAGTCGGAGTACTTCCTCAACCGCGCGCAGGGCTACGTGCACCTGTTCGACGCGGAGGCCGGCTTCTTCCAGGGCCGGGACGCCGCGGGCGACCGGCGGGTGGAGTCGTCGGCCTACGACCCTCGTGTGTGGGGCCACGACTACACCGAGACCAACGGCTGGGGGTACGCCTTCACCGCCCCGCAGGACAGCCGGGGCCTGGCCAACCTCTACGGCGGCCGCGACGGCCTGGCGCACAAGCTCGACACCTACTTCACGACCCCGGAGACCGCCTCCCCCGAGTTCGTCGGCTCCTACGGCGGCGTCATCCACGAGATGACGGAGGCGCGGGACGTGCGGATGGGCATGTACGGGCACTCCAACCAGGTGGCCCACCACGCGATCTACATGTACGACGCGGCCGGGCAGCCCTGGAAGGCGCAGGCCAGGGTCCGCGAGGTGCTGGGGCGCCTGTACACCGGCAGCGCGATCGGGCAGGGCTACCACGGTGACGAGGACAACGGCGAGCAGTCGGCCTGGTACCTCTTCTCCGCGCTCGGCTTCTACCCGCTGGTGATGGGCGGCGGCGAGTACGCGGTCGGCTCCCCGCTGTTCACGAAGGCCACCGTGCACCTGGAGAACGGGAGGGACCTGGTGATCCGGGCGCCGCGCAACAGCGCCCGGAACGTCTACGTGCAGGGCCTCAGGGTCGACGGGCGGCCCTGGACGTCGACCTCGCTCCCCCACTCGCTGCTGGCGAAGGGCGCGGTCCTCGACTTCGACATGGGGCCGCGGCCCTCGGCGTGGGGCAGCGGGAAGGGCGCGGCCCCCGTGTCGATCACCGAGGACGACGAGGTGCCCACCCCGCGCACGGACGTGCTCGCCGGCGAGGGGCCCCTGTTCGACGACACGTCGGCGACGGGTGCCGAGGTGTCGGGCACGGTCGACCTGCCGGTCGGCGCCGCGGAGAAGGCCGTGCAGTACACGCTCACGTCCGCGAAGCACTCCGACGCGCCCACGGCCTGGACGCTCCAGGGCTCCTCCGACGGCGTGACGTGGACGGACCTGGACCGGCGCACCGCCGAGCCGTTCCGCTGGGACCGGCAGACCCGGGCGTTCTCGGTCCCCCGCCCGGCCTCGTACCGGCACTACCGGCTGGCCTTCGACGGCCGGGCGGCCGTCACGGAGGTCGAGTTGCTGTCCTGACCGCGGGCGGGTCCGGTGGGCGGTTCGCCGCCCACCGGACCGGAGACGACGCGGCGGGCGCGGGCGCGTGGAGGAAGGCGCGGGCGCGTGGAGGAGGGAGGGGGGAGGCGGGAGGGGGGAGGCGGGAGCGGTCCCGGCAGGTTCCGGTCCGCCGAGTGGGAGCGCTCCCACCTCACCCGTGGCGCACAGTAGCGTTGTCGGGCCGACGTGTAAACGGAATCGGCGGCGGTGGACGGAAGGGGAGGCCCGCATCGGCCTGCGGAGGGTTCGGGACGACCGGGCACGGGTGCGGTCCACCGGCCGGCGTCGCGGGCGGACCGCGGGTGGCCGGGGAGCGGCGGGGGTCAGGCCGGTTCCCCCCGGGGGTCCGGGGGTGTCGGCCCCGTGACGCGGTCGAGGAAGTCGCACACCCGGCGGACGGCCTGCGCCGAAGCGTGCTCGTCGTACGACGGGAGACTGCCGTCCGTGAACAGGTGCCTGTCGCCGGGATAGAGGAACAGCTCGGCGTCCGGCGCCGTCTCGACGAGCGCGCGGGCCGCGTCCACGTCGCCCTCCCCGGCGAAGAACGGATCGGCGTCCATGCCGTGGACCTGGACCGGGACGCCCCGGGGCCAGGCGCCACCGAACTCCGAGGCCGGGACGCACGCCTCGAGCAACAGCGCGCCCCGCGCGTTGGGACGGGTCTGGGCCAGCTTCTGCGCCGGCAGGACGCCCAGCGAGAACCCGAGGTAGACGAGTTCCGCGGGCAGCCCTTCGGCGGCGGCGGTCGCGCGCTCGGTGATCGTGCCGAACCCGGTGCTCGCGGCGTAGCCGATGCCCTCCTCGAGGCTGTCGAACACCCGGCCCTCGAACAGGTCGGGGACATGGGCGGTGTGTCCGGCCCGTCGCAGCTGCTCGGCGAACTCGCGGACTCCGTCGGTCAGTCCGTGCCCGTGATGGAAAACCAGCACCTCGGCCATGTCTCTCCCCTCGTGCCGCGGCGCCCGGACGGCGTCGCGGCACGAGTATGGCTCACGGCACCGACACCTGCGGTCCGCGGCCGGGCGCGGTCCGCGGCCGGGCAGCACCGGACCGGTGGTCGCGGGGCGGGGGTCCGGGCTTCGGGAGCGGCCGTGCGGCGGGCGCCGGGACGCGTCACGGCTGCCTCTCGTGGGCTGGCGCGCCGTACCAGCGCCACCGGGTGGGGCGGGGGCGGTCCGGGAGGTCCGTGCGGCCGGTGGCCCACAGCAGGGTGGGCCAGCGGGGGGTGTCCGCGGGGGCGTCCGGGAAGAGCCTGGCCAGTACCCGGTCGCACAGGGCGGCGTCGGGCGTCCAGGCGAGGCCGAGTCCCCCGGCGACGTCGTGCAGGTGCACCAGCGTCTCGACGACGCCCATCGCGGCGAAGCCCTCCGGGTCGGCCGCGCCGAAGACGTGGTGCGACCGTACCGTCGGCGGCGTGGTGCGCACGACGGCGGCGAGCAGTGCGCCGCACGCCTCCAGGACCTGCAGCAGGCCCGCCGGGCCGGCCGCGCGGTCGGCGAGGACGACGTTGGCCGGACCGCCCGGCCTCGCGCGGCTCCACACGAACGGCACGTGGGTGTCCGACGGCGGGTTGCGCGGGCCCAGTTGGGCGGCGTAGGAGAACAGGTCGTCGGCGAGGTGCTCGACGGTCTCCCAGCAGTCCCACTCCAGGCCGCCGGCCTTGGCGTCCCAGTCCGGCGCCTCCGCTCCCCGCAGGGTGTCCACGGCAAGCCGGACGGCGTACTCGACGTCGGCGGCGGTGACGGATCCACCGACCGCGGACGAACCGGTCGTGGGCGAACCGGTCGTGGGCGAACCGGTCGTGGACGAACCGGTCGTGGGCGAACCGGTCGTGGGCGAACCGGTCGTGGGCGAACCGGTGACGGATCCGTCGGTCGTGGAGGAGCCGGTGGTGGCGGAGCCGGCCGCGGACGAGCCGCTCGCCGGGGAGGTCTCAGGCATGCCCGGACCGTATCAACGGCTCCCGCGAGCGGCGTCGGGGGCGGCCGGCGCCCCGGGACGTCCGCGGCCGGGCACGGCGAAGGGCCGCACCCCCGTCACCGGGGGAACGGCCCTCGTACGCCTGCCGGACCGCCGTGCGGCCGGCCGGTTACTTGCGGATCAGGTTGCGCAGCACGTACTGCATGATGCCGCCGTTGCGGTAGTAGTCGGCCTCACCGGGGGTGTCGATGCGGACGACCGCGTCGAACTCGACGCCCGTGTCGGTGGTGACCTTGACCGTGCGCGGGGTGGTGCCGTTGTTCAGCTCCTCGACGCCGGTGAAGGAGAAGGTCTCCTCGCCGGTCAGGCCGAGGGTCGCGGCGGACCGGCCCTCGGGGAACTGGAGCGGCAGCACGCCCATGCCGATGAGGTTCGAGCGGTGGATGCGCTCGTACGACTCGGCGATGACGGCCTTGACGCCGAGGAGCGCGGTGCCCTTGGCGGCCCAGTCGCGGGACGAGCCGGAGCCGTACTCCTTGCCGGCCAGGACGACCAGCGGGATGCCCTGCTCGATGTAGTTGCGCGAGGCGTCGTAGATGAACGACACCGGCGCGTCGGGCTGGGTGAAGTCGCGGGTGTAGCCGCCTTCCGTACCCGGCGCGATCTGGTTGCGCAGGCGGATGTTGGCGAACGTGCCGCGGATCATGACCTCGTGGTTGCCCCGGCGCGAGCCGTAGGAGTTGAAGTCACGACGCTCCACACCGTGCTCGGTGAGGTACTTGCCCGCCGGGGTGTCGGCCTTGATGGCGCCGGCCGGGGAGATGTGGTCGGTGGTGACCGAGTCGCCCAGCTTGGCCAGGACGCGGGCGCCCGTGATGTCGGAGACCGGGGTGGTCTCCATCGTCATGCCCTCGAAGTACGGGGGCTTGCGCACGTAGGTCGACTCGGCGTCCCACTCGAAGGTGTTGCCGGTCGGGATCGGCAGCGCCTGCCACTGGGCGTCGCCCGCGAAGACGTCCTGGTAGGACTTGCTGAACATGTCCTCGCCGATGGCGTTGGCCACGACGTCGTTGACCTCGGCCTCGGAGGGCCAGATGTCCTTCAGGTGGACCGGGTTGCCGTCCTGGTCGACGCCCAGCGCGTCACGCGTGATGTCCACCTTCATGGAGCCCGCGATGGCGTACGCGACGACCAGCGGCGGGGAGGCCAGGTAGTTCATCTTGACGTCGGGGTTGATCCGGCCCTCGAAGTTCCGGTTGCCGGAGAGGACCGAGGTGACCGCGAGGTCGTGGTCGTTGACGGCCTTGGAGACCTCCTCCGGCAGCGGGCCGGAGTTGCCGATGCAGGTGGTGCAGCCGTAGCCGACGAGGTTGAAGCCGACCTTGTCGAGGTACGGGGTCAGGCCCGCCTTGTCGAAGTAGTCGGTGACGACCTTGGAACCCGGCGCGAGGGTGGTCTTGACCCAGGGCTTGCGGGTCAGGCCCTTCTCCACGGCCTTCTTCGCGACGAGCGCGGCGGCGACCATGACGTACGGGTTGGAGGTGTTGGTGCAGGAGGTGATGGCCGCGACCGTCACCGCACCGTGGTCGATCTCGTACGTCGAGCCGTCGGGGGCGGTCACGGTGACCGGGTGGGACGGGACGGCGGCACCGGTGCCCTCGGCGTGCTGCGGCGCGCCGGCGCCGTTCTCCTGGCTGCCGTAGGCCGGGGCGTCGGAGGCCGGGAAGGACTCGGCGCTCGCCTCGTCCACCGGGGAGGCGGCGGTGCCGGCCTGGACGGTGGGCACCTCGACGTAGTTGAGGACGTCCTTGGCGAACTGCTCGGCGGCGTCCGCGAGGACGATGCGGTCCTGCGGGCGCTTCGGGCCGGCGATCGAGGGGACGACGGTGGACAGGTCCAGCTCGAGCTTCTCGGAGAAGTCCGGCTCGGCCTTCGGGTCCAGCCAGAGGCCCTGCTCCTTGGCGTACGCCTCGACGAGCGCGAGCTGCTGCTCGGAACGGCCGGTGAGCTTCAGGTACTTGATGGTCTCGCCGTCGATCGGGAAGATCGCGGCGGTCGAGCCGAACTCCGGCGACATGTTGCCGATGGTGGCGCGGTTGGCGAGCGAGGTCGCGGCGACGCCCTCGCCGTAGAACTCGACGAACTTGCCGACGACACCGTGCTTGCGCAGCATCTCGGTGATGGTCAGCACGAGGTCGGTGGCGGTGGTGCCGGCCGGCAGCTCGCCGGTCAGCTTGAAGCCGACGACGCGCGGGATGAGCATGGAGACCGGCTGGCCGAGCATCGCGGCCTCGGCCTCGATGCCGCCGACGCCCCAGCCGAGGACGCCGAGGCCGTTGACCATGGTGGTGTGCGAGTCGGTGCCGACCAGGGTGTCGGGGTACGCCTGACCGTTGCGCACCATGACCGTGCGGGCCAGGTGCTCGATGTTCACCTGGTGGACGATGCCGGTGCCGGGCGGGACGACCTTGAAGTCGTCGAAGGCGGTCTGGCCCCAGCGCAGGAACTGGTAGCGCTCGCGGTTGCGGCCGTACTCCAGGTCGACGTTCTGCTTGAAGGCGTCGCTGGTGCCGAACTTGTCGGCGATGACGGAGTGGTCGATGACCATCTCGGCCGGGGAGAGCGGGTTGATCTTGTCCGGGTCGCCGCCCAGCTCCTTGACGGCCTCACGCATGGTGGCGAGGTCGACGACGCAGGGCACGCCGGTGAAGTCCTGCATGATCACGCGGGCCGGCGTGAACTGGATCTCCTGGGAGGGCTGGGCCTGCGAGTCCCAGGTGCCGAGGGCGCGGATGTGGTCGGCGGTGATGTTCGCGCCGTCCTCCGTGCGGAGCAGGTTCTCCAGCAGCACCTTCAGGCTGTAGGGAAGGCGCGCGGAGCCCTCGACCTTGTCCAGCCGGAAGATCTCGTACGACTCGTCGCCCACCTGCAGCGTGCTGCGGGCGTCGAAGCTGTTCGCCGACACGACAGTCTCCTTCATTGATGTGCGCGTACCACCGCATCCTGCCGTCACGCGGGCTCGACCGATCACTTAGGACAAGCTAAGTTAGGTCACCCTTACTCGGGTGGCGGCTGCGGTGCGCCTCGGCAGATATCTCGATGTCGAGATAACTCTAGTACATGGGGGCTGGTTGGTCATGCCCGGGCCCGCCGCGTCACGGAACCTTCCCGGGGGCGGGGGCGGTGATGTGGGCGAGGGCGGGGCGGGGCGGCGGAGCCGCGGGAGGGCGCTCCCGGACCCACGCCGGCCCGCTCCGATCCGCCCCGGCCCCACCCTGACCCGCCTCGGCCCGCTGCGACCCGGTCCGACCCGCCTGGGCCCCCTCCACCCCGACCCGCTCTGGCCCGCCTCGCCTCGACCCACCCCACCCCATCCCGACCCGACCCGACCCTTCCCGGCCCGCTCCGACCCGCCTCGGCCCGGTCCAACCCTCCCGGGCCCTCTTCACCCCACCCCGACCCGACCCTTCCCGGCCCGCCTCGGCCCGTCGGGCGCCCGACGGCGCGTCAGCCGACGGCGCGTCAGCACGGCGGCGTGGCGGCCATGACCCGGCCGGGCGGGGGTAGACGGAAGCGGAGCGTTCCCGGCGCACCCACCCGGCCCGGCACATCCGACGGACGCGACGGATGCGGCGGACGGGGCGGGCGCGACCTGCGCGACCGAACCGGTACCCCCGGCACCCCTCGGAGCGCTCCCGACGTACCGACGAGAAGGAGGCCCCGATGCCCCTCACCTTCCGCAAGAGCTTCCGCATCCTTCCGGGGGTGCGCCTGAACATCAACAAGCGCTCGTGGTCCATCACCACCGGCGGCGGCTCGCACGGCCCGCGCCACACCCACAGCAGCACCGGACGTCGTACGACATCGATGGATTTGCCCGGACCTTTCGGGTGGCGTCGTACGCGTACCGCCAAGCGGCGTTGACGGGGCGTCACCCGGACGGACCCCCCGAGAGGCGCGATCTCATATCTGAGATAACCTCAGCCTCATGGGAGACGACTACCTCGTACGCATCGGCAGGCTCATCCGTGACGCGCGGCAACACCGCGGCTGGACACAGGCGCAGCTGGCCGAGGCGCTCGGAACCAGTCAGAGCGCCGTCAACCGCATCGAGCGCGGGAACCAGAACATCAGCCTTGAGATGATCGCCCGAATCGGTGAAGCCCTGGACAGTGAGATCGTCTCACTGGGCTACGCCGGGCCGATGCACCTGCGCGTCGTGGGCGGCCGACGGCTGTCGGGCGCCATCGACGTGAAGACGAGCAAGAACGCGTGCGTGGCACTGCTGTGCGCCTCGCTGCTCAACCGGGGGCGCACGGTGCTGCGCCGGGTCGCCCGCATCGAGGAGGTCTACCGTCTCCTGGAGGTGCTGAACTCGATCGGCGTCCGCACGCGCTGGATCAACGAGGGCGTCGACCTGGAGATCGTGCCGCCGGCCGAGCTGGACATGGCGGCCATCGACGCCGAGGCCGCCGTGCGCACCCGCTCGATCATCATGTTCCTCGGCCCGCTGCTGCACCGCACGGAGCGCTTCATGCTGCCGTACGCCGGCGGCTGCGACCTCGGGACGCGGACCATCGAGCCGCACATGATCGCGCTGCGGCGGTTCGGGCTGGACATCGCCGCGACGGAGGGCCAGTACCACGCCGTCGTCGACCGGTCCGTCCGCCCGGACCGTCCGATCGTGCTGACCGAGCGCGGGGACACCGTCACCGAGAACGCGCTGCTGGCCGCCGCCCGGCACGACGGGGTGACCGTCATCCGCAACGCCTCCTCCAACTACATGGTCCAGGACCTCTGCTTCTTCCTGGAGGCGCTCGGCGTCGCGGTCGAGGGCATCGGCACCACCACGCTCACCGTGCACGGCGTGCCGGACATCGACGTCGACGTGGACTACTCCCCCTCCGAGGACCCGGTCGAGGCGATGAGCCTGCTGGCCGCCGCCGTCGTCACGGAGTCGGAGCTGACGGTGCGCCGGGTGCCGATCGAGTTCCTGGAGATCGAGCTGGCGGTCCTGGAGGAGATGGGCCTCGACCACGACCGCACGCCCGAGTACTTCGCGGACAACGGCCGTACCCGCCTGGTGGACCTGACCGTGCGGCCCTCCAAGCTGGAGGCGCCGATCGACAAGATCCACCCGATGCCGTTCCCCGGCCTGAACATCGACAACGTGCCGTTCTTCGCGGCCATCGCGGCCGTCGCCCAGGGCAAGACCCTCATCCACGACTGGGTCTACGACAACCGCGCGATCTACCTCACCGACCTCAACCGCCTCGGCGGCCGGCTCCAGCTCCTCGACCCGCACCGGGTCCTGGTGGAGGGCCCGACCCGCTGGCGCGCCGCCGAGATGATGTGCCCGCCGGCCCTGCGGCCCGCGGTGGTCGTCCTGCTGGCGATGATGGCGGCGGAGGGCACGTCGGTGCTGCGCAACGTGTACGTCATCAACCGCGGTTACGAGGACCTGGCCGAGCGCCTGAACTCGATCGGGGCGCAGATCGAGATCTTCCGGGACATCTGAAAGACCATCAGGTAATGGCTGGAGAAACCTCTCTGAACTGCGGCAATGCACACCGCCGGGAGGTGTGACGACACATCGTGGGACTTCTCTGGGACTTTGCGCCCGAGTCGGAGCACGACGCGGGTCACCGCTCTCGCAGGCGGCGGCCCGCGCCGTACAGGCCTGCGAACAGCGTGACCGGACCATGCGCCGGCCCGGCCGCGATGAGGTCGTGGACCGGGCTGGCATGGGCATGGATGCTCGGGGCTGCCGAGCGGGACGGCTGGGTCAGTCGGTCATGCTGACCGTCTTCCAGACGGTCATGGACTTGACGAGGCTGCCGCCGAGGTTGAAAGGGTGGAGTGACAGGAGGCGTTGGCGGTGCTACATCCTCGTCATGAGGTACGCGGATGGCGGCGGTCTGACCGCCGCGCGGGCCGGCAGAAGCCTGCGGCGGCGCTCGGTCCTTCCGGTCAACTCCAGTACTTCGTCGACTACTTCCGGCGTGATCTCCTCGGTGAGTACGCCGAGCCGGATCCGGTCGCCGAACTGCGGCTCCGACCGCCTTCGGGGACTTCGGGATGGCACCGGACGGACCGCCGTGGTGACGGCTGGGGCAGCAGCGATGGCAGACTGAGCCCCAACGGGGCTCCCTCGCAGGCAGTCGGATCTTGGTCGATCTCCTGTCCTACCGGGAGCCCCGTTGCCCTGTCCCGAGATCACCTGGCGCATCATCAGTCCGTGGAGGACCGCCTGTGCATCCCAGGGTTCCACTCACCCAGGACACTCGTCATCGCGTGCTCTACCTGCATTGATGCCCTAAATCACCGGCATTGCGCTGACCTGCGGAAGCATCTGGGCGAAGTACCTGATCCGCGGGCCCGTCGTGGCATCCGCTACCCGTGGACGGCGATGCTCACCGCTTTGACTGCCGCCGTTCTGTCCGGCGCCGCCTCGATCACGACGATCGGCGAGTGGTCACCGCCGCGGCCGCCGCCGTTCTGGCCCTGCTCGGGTTCCACCCCGACCCGCTGACCGGCCTGATCCGCCCACCCCATGCCACGACCATCCGCCTCGTCCTGGCCGCCGCGGACGACGACGCCCTCAACCGCGCCATCGGCGACTTCCTCCAGGAACGCAAGTCCCCGGCCCCGGGACGGAAGGTCATCGCAGTCGACGGCAAGACGCTCCGCGGCTCCCGCACCGCCGAGCGGACGGCCACCGCCCTGATCGCCGCGATGGCCCACAGCGGCCAAGTCCTCACCCAACGGCAGATCGACGCGAAGAGCAACGAGATCCCGGCCTTCGCCCCACTTCTCGACGGCATCAACCTGACCGGCGCAGTGATCACCGCCGACGTCCTGCACACCCAGCACGACCACGCCACCTACCTGCACGAACGCGGGGCTCACTACCTGGCCATGATCAAGCGGAACCACCCCGCTCTCCACGAGAAGGTCCGACGCCTGCCCTGGCGTGACGTCCGCCTGGACCACTACGAACGCGGCCGGGGCCACCACCGCGACGAAGTCCGCCGTCTGAAGACGGCCGCGTTCGCCCACCTCGACTACCTGCACGCCCGCCAGGCCCTCCAAGTCGTGCGCCGGAGACGGGACCTGGGAACCGGCAAGCTCTCGATCGAGCGAGTCCATCTGGTCACGAGCCTGCCGCCCGGCGCGGCCGACGGCAGCGAACTCGCTGCTTGGATCCGCGGCCACTAGCGCACCGAGAACCAACTCCACCACGTCCGCGACCGCACCTTCCACGAGGACGCCTCCAAGATCCGCACCCACCACCTGCCCCGCGTCATGGCCGGCCTGCGCAACCTCGCCATCGGCATCCACCGCCAGAACAGCCACACCAACATCACCGCCGCCCTCCGCCACACTGCCCGAGACCACCTGCCGCCCCTCACCACCCTCGGCCTGGCATGACGACCCCGGACACAAGATCACTTCTCAATGACCCTGCACCACAGGTCCCGGCTACCCACTCCAGACGTCAGCTCGCACATCATGTGCCCGCACAGCTTGCCGGCCGCCATAATGGAGTCATGGCCTCCAGCACACAGCATCCCGCACCCGCTCCGAGCGGCCTCTCGGGTGCGGTCGCCGAGGATCTCGCGTTGTACCGGGAGAAGTTCCGGCGGCGTCTACCGGAGTCGCTGGACCAGTTGCGCGGCCCGACCCAGGGGGTCGTGGAGCTGCCGCTGCACATGGCCTGGTCGGGGATGACCTCGTACGACATGAGCAAGCCTCGTCAGCGCATGGGCCTGTACCGCACTGTCCTGCACGAGGGCCTGCGCGACGATCTGCCCCAATTCCTCAACCGGGATCTTCTCCTCCAGATGTGGCCGGTGCTGCGCACCCTCGTCGGCCGCACCGTGCGCACGGTGTGGGAAGACGCCTTCCCCCAGCTCGCCTCCGGCAGCCGGGCAGCCGCGTGACGGACATGCCGGAGCTGCACACGCGGCTCCTGGCGGATGTGATCGCGCTCGGCTCGCCGTATCCCCTGGTCCTCACCGGCGGATATGCCGTGCGGGCGCACCGCCTCGTGAATCGCCCCAGCCAGGACCTCGATGTCGCCACCGAGAACCCGGCACCCATGGCCGACATCGCAGCCACGCTCCGCGCCGGCCTGGAAGCCCGCGGCTGGAAGGTGCACGCCCTGGAGACCGCCCCGCTGTCCGCCCGTTTCAGCGTGTCCGACGCGGCCACCGGGCAGGAGTGCGAGGTCGACATCCTCAAGGAGATCTTCTGGCGGCCCGTCGCCCAGAGCCCGTACGGACCCGTCCTCGCGGAGGAGGACGTGATCGGGACCAAAGTCCGTGCCCTCGCCGACCGCGGAGCGCCCCGCGACCTGATCGACGTGTTCGCAGCCTCCCGCCGCTGGACCAACGCCGAGCTCGAGGAGTTCGGCCGCCGCCACGCCCGCGGCCGCTTCGAGCGCGAGGATCTGCAGTCGAACCTCACCGGCGCCGAGTGGACCGACGACGAAGCCTTCGCCGCCTACGGGCTCGATGACGCCACCATCACCGCTCTCCGCGCCTGGGCCGTGGAGTGGGCCGACGACCTCGCGGCCCGTCTCCTCGAAGAAGCCGATGATCCGGACATCGAGTAATCACGTCCGAACCAGAGCGACAACCCCCGGCCGACTCGTACTCCACCCGGCGTCGGACACCTGGCAGCCGCGCTTGCGCCTGCCGACGGGGCCTCACTGGTCTCCCGGTCGCGTTCGACCCCGGGGGACCGCCGTCCCGGTCCTGACTGCGCAGACCGGAGGCCGGTGGCGGGCTGTCACCACGCCGCGTGCCGAAGCGGGGTGCGCCGACAGGGGTCAGCGCCGGAGCCACTCAAGAAGTTCGTCGTGACGTACCTGGTAGACGGTGCCGGCTGACCTCAGCAGACCGCGTTCGTGGCACCAGCGGAGGAATGCGGTCAGGCGCCACGGCAGCTTTCCGTGCATGGCCAGAAGCAGCCCGAGGTACTGGCGACCGGTGACTGCGACAAAACCGGGCCCGGCAGCCAGACCGCAGGCCAGGGCCGTGAGGACAGCGAAGGGCCAGGGAACCCGCAACCACTCGACGCACAGCGTCGCGTAGAGCGTGAGTACCACGACGACGACGCCGGACACCACTCCTGCCATCACGTCATTGCGCAAGGGAGACAGCGGCGTTGGCACCCCGGGCGGATCCGGGTCCGGCTCTCCGCCATTGTTGCGCCGAGCTGCGCGCAGCCCTGCAGGTACCCCCACCGCCAACCCGATCGCTCCGGCACCGCATCCCGCGATGAGCCCGATGAAATCGCCGAGTCGGCCGACGAGGAATCCCGCCCCCGCTGCCACCGACAGGGCGGTCGGGATGCTGACGGCCATCAGATGAGGGCGGTCGATGTCCGCCCGCACCGAAAGCGCCAGGCCGAAGCCGAAGACTGCGGCGGAACCGGTCCCCGCGGCCAACGCGAAACCCGGACCGAACACGGGCGTCAGCGGCAGCATGAGGACGCCGCCCAGTGTGGCCCCCAGACATACCCGGCTCCAGCCGAGTCTGCTGCCAAGCCGCTGGAACAGGATGCGGCGGGGTTCGACGTACCGTGCGCGTGCGTTCCAGGCTGACAGCAGCGGCGCAGGGATCAGCAGTGCGAGCAGCACTGCGCCGGGCAGGGGCAGGGCGTGGTTGCGGTGGAGGCAGACCGCCAGGGAAAACAGGGCGGGGAGCCAGCAGGCCATGGTGATCGCCGCGGCGGCGTAGCGGGCGCTGCGCGGCCCCGCGACCGGCCACAGCGTGTGGATGGCCAGGTCTCGGGACGGCATGACGGCGCCGCTGCCGTCGGCTGGTGCCCCGTGGCCGCCGCGCAGGCCCGCGGTGAGCAGCCGCAACCACTGGGTCACGGCTTCCGCCTGGTACCGCCGGCGCCGGTCGGCCGGATCCGGCTCGCACAAGGACGGAATGAGCTCCTCCAGCAAGGTCGCCCGTAACTCTTCCTGCGCTCGGCCACCCGAGGCCGGCGTCCCGATGAAGGCAAGGAGTCTCGCGGCTCCGGTTTCCGTCTGCGAGGCCAGCGACGCCAGCGTGAGCATCCAGGGTGAGGACAGCACCGCTCCCATGGCCGTTCCCGCTGCGCAGAGATCGTGTTCCAACTCGGCGAGCCGGGCCCTGTCCCTCGTCCGCCCGTCCAGGAACCGCCAGCCGTCGACGGGACGGACCCTCTCGATCCGCACCGTCGCACAGTCCAGCAGACGCTGACCGGCGCGGCTGAGCCCGGCGTACTCGTCCGAACGGCAGGTCAGAACCAACGGCCCGGAGAACCGGTTGAACTCGGCGAGTGCGGCGACGGCCCTGGGCCGCGCGCCGTCCGCGGGGTCCATCTCGTCGAGGCCGTCCAGGACCGGCATGACGCGGCCGGAGGCCAACAAGTCCCGTGCCCTGGTCTCGGAACCGCCCAGATACTCCTGACCCAGGCGAGCGCTGAACCAGTCGGCGAACATCACGCTGGTGTCCCACCCCGACAGGTCGACCGGGACCGGAACCGGACCGTTGTAGTGCTTACGGGCGAGCAACCGATGAACGAGTTCATAAGCCAGGAGCGTCTTGCCCGAGCCGGGACCGCCCGTGATGACCAGGCGTTGGGGCCGGAGGGCGTCCAGGTAACGGGCGATGCCGTCGAAATCACCGCGCGGCCACGCCCTGTCCGCGTCCCTGCCGTCCTGCGGCAGGGTGACGAAAGTGACGTTGATGGCCTTGTTGTCGTTGCCCAGCAGTTGCCGGCGACGTCGCCCCACCTCTGCTCGAACGGCCTCCCGCAGCTTTCCGACGGCGGCTTCCCGACCGTCTCCCGCCGACCGCGGGCCACGGAACCAACCCATACTCCACCCGGCCAGAAGACCGGAAAGTGCCGACCCGACCGGCCAAGCGACCCCCGGCGAGGGCGGGGACAGCGCCAAGAGCGCCAGGGTCGTCGTCCCTGCCGCTGCGGGCGCCAGCAGCTTCCTCAGGCGGTGCCGTAAGGAGGGCGGAGGCATGGCGATCGGCGTGTAGTCCGGCTCGTCGTCGGGATCCGGAGGCGCCCCGTCGATGTCCTCGGTGACGAAGTGGACGCCGTGGGCGTTCAGGGTCTGCTCGAATCCCGGCAGTTCGGCGAGAGCACTGACGGGAACGGCCTCCAGCACGCCGGGGGCCAAGCTCTTCTCCGTGGTCACGACCGCGATCAGGTGCGGTCCGCACAGTAGCCCGGTCCCCGAACTGCCGCTCCAGCCGGAGCGGCTGGGCACGATGCCCTCGTCGACCTGCACCGTCGTCATCCGCGATTTCATGCCGTGCAACGGGTCCACATGTCCGCGTATGGGCATGGTGTCCCGTGCGTGGCCGGGACGTGTCACCGCGTCGGGAAAACCCAGTCCGAGGCAGGGCAACCGGTGCTTGCCCACGACCCGCCCGAAGCGCACCGGGGGAGTCACCGGCGGTCGCCAGTTCGGCCCGGTGATCCGCAGCAGCGCACCGTCCACGTCCGGCAGCACCCCCGGAGCCGCTGCTTCCGGCAGCCACACCGGTTCGGCGGCCGTCCAGTCCGTGCCACCCTCCGGATCCAGTTGCCGGACCTCCACGCCGCCGCGCAGGGGAACTCCGGCCACGACGTGGTGCGCAGTGAGCACCACGTGGTCACCGATCAGGTACCCGCTGCCCGACCTCTTCGAGACCGGATTCCAGATCTCCATGACCCGTGCCTGGTCCATCCCCCGTCCTGCCCCTCACCAGACGAGCTGGTCTCCACACGGACCGTACGCGCCATTACGCGCTATTTCGGACGCTGCGGGGAGTCGGCGGAGATCTTCAGATCGTTGTCGTCGCCGTCGACCGGCTGCAGAGTGAGCTTGACACGATGGCTCCGACTGGAACTTGCAGCACCCTGGGCCTCAACCGTCCACGGAAGAACGAAGATTCTGGTCCTGACTCCACTGTCCTTCTTGACCTCCACCGTGAACTCGAGTTCAACCGGCCCGGTCCTGAATTTCAGCGACTCCTCCTTGCCCGTCTCCATGGCGCTCTGCAACTCGGCGCGAATCACGCTGATGGTCTCCCCCAGCTCGGCCCACGGTTCCTGCGGCACGTCGATTACCCCCTCGATTCGAACCGTATCCGGTCCCGATCTCCCCGGGGGCCACAACCAGCAAACACCGATCTTCCCTGTACGGCGCACGACCGCACCCCGGTCCGCGTCCGGTTCCCGTTGCCCATGCGCACCTGCCCGACGCCATGAGGCTGCGCTAACGTGTGGCTGTCGGCTCTTGCCTGCTGACTCTTCATCACGGGGGCGTGCATGTCTCGCTATTCGAGGTCCGCGAGGACAGGAGCATCCGGAGAATTCGTCTTAGCCGACGGGCCGCATATGCCTGGGGCCAGTCGACGGATCATGGCCTGGCTGATCGATTTCGCCCTCGCGGTCGTGGTGGCCGTGCTTCTGGGCTCCTTCACTTTCGATCGCATCAGCGCGCAGATGACCGACACCACCGAGCTGGTCGGCAGCAGCGCCTGGGAGGTTCTCACCTCGGGAGGTCACCCTCTCGATGCCACCGAGCAGGTGTGGGACCACGTCTGGGGCTCCGCTGTGAGTGCCGTCCAGCAGGCCTTCGTCGCGTTGGTACTCATCACCTTTGCCTACCATTTCACGGCGCTCGTGGTGACCAACCGCACAGTGGGCAAGCTGTTGGTCGGCCTGCGCGTCTCCCCCACTGAGCCCGGCGTCCTCGGGCCTCGCCGGGCCGCGATCCGAGCCGGTGTCACCACGCTGGCCGACGTCGGCTGCTTCGCGGTGGCCTGCTGCGTGCTGGTCAGCGGCTCAGTCGCGCTGTCGGTGTTGTGCTGGATGGTCGCGGTGACCGTCTTCTGGGCCAATGGCGTCCCCGCCCTCCGAGGCCGCAGGCGCTCCCTCGCCGACCGCCTGGCCGGCACCACCGTCGACAACATCACGCTGCCCACGCCTGATTGGGGCGCCACACGGCAGGGCCTCTCCCAGACGATGGACCTGGGGCTCACCAAGGCCCGTGATGGCCGGGCAGCCTGGAAGAACGCGGTCCGGAACGCCCAGGACGGCGGGCAGGGGATCGCCGGACACGAGACCATGCGGCGAGTCGTCGGCTCCGAACTGAACCGCGCTGCGGCGAACAAGGGCCGGGCTGCGTTCGACCGTGCCAAGGCCGCCGCCGCCCGCAAGCCCCGCGAAGACACGCCCCCGGTCCCGCCTCACCCCCCTCTCCCCGGCTTCGCCGCCCCCGGCACCCCCACCACCACCCGCAAACACCGCGAAGACACGCCCCCGATTCCACCCCACCCCCCTCTCCCCGGCTTCGCCGCCCCCGGCACCCCCGTCCCTTGTCCCCCGCGTCCCCCGCACCCCCCGCGTCCCCTGCACCCCCCGCGTCCCCTGCACCCCCCGGGGGTACCTCATCCACCGATCCACCGAAGGGACTGAGTTTTCCCGGCGTGAGGGTCGTCAGGCAGTACCACACCGCTGACGGAATCGCCGGTCGGGTGACGAGGCCGGTGGACTGCGCGAAGCGGATACGGCGCGCCGCAGCGTGTGCGGTGATCGCGGCGGGCAGGCAGCCGCCGCGGACGCGTTCCAGCGGTGAGGCGGTGTCCACGACGGTGACCGGGATGCCGCGGGCGGCGCAGGCACCGGTCGCCTCCGTGCCGAGGAAACCGGCGCCGGCCACGATGCCCGAGCCGACGTGCGCCAGCCGGCGAGGGAGCCGACGGGTGTCGTCGATCATCAGGACCCCGCGGTCTCGCACGGCATCGGCTGAGCGCCAGGCGCTCGACGTCAAGGTTGCAGTGCTCTCGTCGAAAACGAGGCGCCGACGATCCCGCGCGGACGTACAGAGCCGAAAGACGCACGTCAGCAGGGGGAGTCCCCTGGGACTTCTCTGGGACTTCCAGCCTCATCGACCGGCACGAGCGCGAAAAGACCAAAAGATCATTCACGCAGGTCAGCAGCCATCACATGCCCATCACGGCAGGTCAGCGCGCTCCCCGGTCCCTCCCGGGGCATCTGGGAGCCGTCAGGATCTACACCGCTGTCCCCCCTCCTGACCTGCGTGCCTGCGAGCCGGGAGGGGTTCGGTCGTGCCTGTGGGATTCCTCTGCCGCCCGGTTCACCGTGACCGGGTCGGCCGCCGGGCGGGAACGCGGGGTCGGCATCCTCGAGGAGACCTCCCGCGACGAGACCGCGGCGCACGAGGAACGGAGGAGGAGTGGAGGGGGAACGGGGAATCCGTTCCCCCGCGCCCGGCCGGCGGTCACTCGGCGTCGGACTCCACCACCCAGCCCCGGCGGATCGTCCACAGCCTGCCGTCCGCCGTCGCGCCGCGCATCCCGTCCAGCACTCCCGGGCCCGCGGCGGTCACCACGCGCGAGTCGCCGGCGGACGCGAAGCCGAAGGTGCGGCGCGGGTCCCAGTCGGTGCTGTGCCGCAGCCGGCGGCTCATCTGGACCCAGCCGGCCGCCCCCGCGGCCACCACCCAGGCGTCCGGCTCGGGACGGGTCAGCCGGCGAGCCTGGCGCAGCCACGAGGCGGCGTCCTCCGGCCAGTCGGCCACCGCGGCGAGTTGTCCGCCGCTCCTCTGCCAGGCGTCGGCGAACGCGGCGGCGGCGTCCTTCGACGCGGCGTCCCGGCCGTGTCCCAGCGCGACGCTGCCGCCGCGGAACCCGCAGCCCTCCAGCAGCGCGAGCAGCCGGGCGAGTTCGCGGGCGGTGTGCGGCCGGGCCACCGGCCAGGGGGCGTAGTCGGACAGGGTCTCCGGGAGCAGCCGGGGAGAGGGCTCGTTCACGACGGCTCCCCCGTGCGCCACGCCCGGTGGCGTTCGGGGAGGCAGACCGCGCACGGCCGGTATCCCGCGGCGACGGCGGTCGCCTCGTCCGCGAAGAACACACGGTGGCGCACGTAGTTCCCGCGGGCGATGTGCCGCAGGGCGGAGGGGCAGTCCAGCCGTCCGTAGATCCGTCCGCGCCGGTAGCCGCCGAACCGGCCGGCCACGTCGCTGCGGCGGGGCCGCCCGTCGCCGCCGGTCAGCGTGTATCCGCGGGGCGCCGCCGCGAGGGCCGCACCGTCCAGCCGTCGTCCGTCCATGAAGGCACTGTGCATCATCCCGGACGGTCGTACCAGCGGTATCCGGACGTCTGCCTCGCGGCCGGCGGCGGACAGCGGCGGGCGGCGACCGGCGGCGGACAGCGGGCGGCGGCGGACAGCGGGCGGCTTCGAGCGGCGCTTCAGCGGCGCGCGGCAGGCTTGCGTGCCGGGGCGGTTCCCCGCTGCCGGGGCCCGTCCCCGGCGCCCCGCGCGACCCGGCCGCCGGGCACCGGGCCGCACCCTTCGACCCCGGGTTCAAGGAGAGAGCGTCGTGCGAATCGCCGTGACCGGCTCGATAGCCACCGACCATCTGATGTCCTTCCCCGGTCGGTTCACCGACCAACTGATCGCCGACCGGCTGGAACAGGTGTCCCTCTCCTTCCTCGCCGACCGTCTCGACGTGCGGCGCGGCGGTGTCGCCGCCAACATCGCCTTCGGTCTCGCGCGGCTCGGACTGACCCCGCGTCTGATCGGTGCCGCGGGCGCCGACTTCGCCGAGTACGGTGCCTGGCTGCGCGCCGCCGGGGTGGACACGGACTCCGTCAGGATCAGCGAGACGCTGCACACCGCCCGGTTCGTGTGCACGACGGACGAGGCGCAGAACCAGATCGCCACCTTCTACGCCGGCGCCATGGCGGACGCCGCGAAGATCGACCTCGCCGCGGTCGCGGACCGCTGCGGCGGCTTCGACCTGGTGCTCGTCGGCGCCGACGCCCCGGAGGCGATGCTGCGCCACACCGAGGCCGCCCGGCGCACCGGCACCCGCCTGGCCGCCGATCCCTCGCAGCAGCTCGCCCGCCTGGACGACGCCCAGGCGCGCCGCCTCGTGGACCGGGCGCACCTGCTGTTCACCAACGAGTACGAGTCCGCCCTGCTGCGGGAGCGCACCGGCTGGAGCGAACGGGAGATCCTGCAACGCGTCGGTACGTGGGTCACCACCCGGGGCGCGGACGGCGTCTCCCTGGCCCGGTGCGGTCTGCCCCGGCTGGACGTGCCCGCCGTCCCCACGGCGAAGATCGCCGACCCGACCGGGGTGGGGGACGCGTTCCGCTCCGGGTTCCTCGCCGGCCTCGGCTGGGACTGGCCCGAGGAGCGGGCGGCGCAGCTCGGCTGCGCACTGGCGTCGGTCGTCCTGGAGACGGTCGGTACGCAGGAGTACAAGCTGCTCGCGGCGGATCTGATCGACCGCGTCGAGCGTGCGTACGGGCACGACGCGGCCCGTGAGATGGAGCCGCGCCTGGCGGGGCTGTCATGAGCGGGCCGCGGGAGGAACCGGCCGCCCGCGGGGTGGTCGCGGCCGGCCACGTCCACGCGGGAGGCCGTCCATGAGTTCCCTGCGCGAGGCGCTGGCGAGCGGCGTTCCCTCGTTCTCGTTCGAGTTCTTCCCGCCGAGAACCGACGGGGGCGAGCGTGCCCTGTGGGACTCCGTGCGCCGCGTCGAGTCCCTCTCCCCCACGTTCGTGTCCGTCACCTACGGCGCCGGCGGCTCGTCGCGCGAGCGGACCGTCGAGGTCACCCGGCGCATCGCCGCCGAGACAACCCTGCGGCCCGTCGCCCACCTGACAGCCGTCGGGCACTCGGTGGCCGAACTGCGGCACATCATCGGCCAGTACGCGGACGCGGGGATCAGGGACGTCCTGGTGCTGCGGGGTGATCCGCCCGGCGATCCGAACGGCCCCTGGACGCCGCACCCGGCCGGTTTCACCTACGCCCGGGAACTGGTCGAACTGGTCCGCTCGCTGGGGGACTTCACCATCGGTGTGGCGGCCTTCCCCGAGATGCACCCGCGCTCGCCGGACTGGGACAGCGACATCCGGCACTTCGTCGCCAAGTGCCGGGCGGGCGCCGACTACGCCGTCACCCAGATGTTCTTCCGCGTCGAGGACTACCTGCGGTTGCGCGACCGGGTGGCCGCGGCCGGCTGTGACGTCCCGATCGTCCCGGAGATCATGCCGGCCACCGACGTCCGTCAGATCCGCCGCTTCGCCGAACTGTCCCACGCGGCCTTCCCCGAAGACCTCGCGCACCGGCTCGAGAACGCCCGCGACGACGCCGCCGAGGGCCACCGGATCGGCGTGGAGCACGCCACGGCCATGGCCGGACGCCTCCTCGCCGAAGGCGCACCCGGCCTGCACTACATCACGCTCAACAAGTCCACCGCGGCCCTCGACATCCATCGCAACGTACGGCCGGCGTACGCCGGCGGCGCGGCCAGGAGCGTGAGTCCGCGCTGAGTCCACCGTCTTCCCGGTCGCCGGGCGAGCGATCCGCCGGGAGGGCCGGGGCCCCTACGGTGCCGTGACGGCCGCCGTGGGGGCCCCGCCGCCTACGCGGGGTCCCCGAACCAGCATCCCAGCGCCCCGGCCAGCGCGTCCGCGTCCCCGGGCTCGCCCAGGGCCGACCAGGCGATGTACCCGTCGGGCCGCACCAGCAGGGCGTCCGTGCCGATCTGCTCGACCGCCGTCGCCGTCACCACGTCCACCCGGAAGCGCCAGGGCTCGACGACCTCGAGGAGTTCCTCCGAGTCGGTCAGCAGCAGCAACAACGGCCGTGCGCCGTGCAGGTGTTCGGCGAGGCTGGTGACCGAGTCGCCGGTCTTCAGCAGCACGTCGGGGGCGAAGCGGCCGGCCAGCGGGTCGCCGGGACCGCCGGTGTCGTAGCGGACGTCGACACCGCTGATCATGCCGCCGAGGTACTGGTTGACGTCGTCGAAGTGCATCATCCGGGCGAACAGCGTGCGCAGCGAGTCCATGCGGGGGTCGGGGTCCATCAGGGCCACCTGGGCGCGCACGTTCTCCAGGACCGCCTCGGCGACGGGCGCGCGCTCGGTCTCGTACGTGTCGAGCAGTCCGGGCGGCGCCCAGCCGTGCACCTCGGCGGCGAGTTTCCAGCCCAGGTTGACGGCGTCCTGGAGGCCGAGGTTGACGCCCTGGCCGCCGGCCGGGAAGTGGACGTGCGCCGCGTCGCCGGCCAGCAGGATCCGGCCGAGGCGGTAGTGCTCGGCCTGCAGGGCGGCGTCGCTGAAGCGGGTGAGCCAGCTCGGTGAGTCCATCGGCACCGGGTGGCCCGCGATCCGCTCCACCTCCGCCCGGAACTCGTCCAGGCTCACGGGCGCCTGCCGGTCCGGGTGCGGGCCGCGGAAGTCGTAGGTGCACACCCGGCTGCGCCCGAACAGGTTGAGCCACACCAGGGTCCAGCCCCGCGGGTTGCGCTGCCAGCCCTGCGGCACCCGCGCCGGGTCCAGCAGGCGGACCTCGCCGATCAGGGCGCCGACGCGGGCGGGCGTGCCGGTGAACGGGATGCCGGTCAGTCTGCGCACGGCGCTGCGGGCGCCGTCCGCGCCGACCACCCAGGAGGCGCGCAGGGTCTCCGTGGCGCCCCGGGAGTCGCGTACGGTCAGGCGTACCGCGTCGGCCTCCTCGTCGAGGCCGACGAGTTCGCGGTCGCGCCGGACGCGCGCGCCGAGCCGTTCGGCGTCGGCCGCGAACACCTCCTGCGCCCATGCCTGCGGGCTGCCCACCATCACGGGGCCCTCGGTGACGACCGTGCTCAGGTCGAGGTCGAACATGCCGGAGAAGTGGAACGGCACGGGGCCGCGGCCCACCGGCGGGGCGGGCGGTCCGGGCTGCACGGCCTTGAGGAGTCCGCGCCGGTGCAGGGTCTGCGCGGTGCGGGCGTGCAGTGTCCCCGCCTTCGACTCGCCGGTCGGCGCGGGCAGCCTCTCCAGGACGGTGACGCGTACGTCCAGCAGGGCCAGTTCCCGGGCGAGCAGCATGCCGACGGGCCCGCCGCCGACGACGGCGACCTGGGTGTCCACGGCTGGGCTGTTCGGCATCGGGGCTCCTGGGGTGGTGGACGACACGGTGAGCATCCGTTCGGATGCGGTACGTCAGGAGGAACACCGGCCCGCGCCGACGGGTTGCGCCGGCGGACGCCGGCCAGGAGGTGTCCGACACGTGAACGCGGGAGAAGGAGCGGTGTCCGGTGCGTGCGGCCGCAAGGCGCCGGAGCGTCCTCGTGGCGGAGCCACGGAGGCGTTCCGGCGACGCCGCGAGCGTGTGTGCCGGACACCGCGACGCCGCGGGCACGTGTCGGACACGCCCTAGTCTTCTGAGTCAGGAATTCTGTTCAGATAGTTGGCGAGACGTTCGAGGATCTCGTCCGCGGTCTTCGTCCAGATGTAGGGCTTGGGGTCGG
>NZ_JBIBWL010000008.1:274230-352781 GCF_043081325.1 Streptomyces sp. NPDC014882 | reverse complement strand
CGGTGGCCGCCGGGGGCGCGGCGGGGGGGGGGGCCCCCCGCCCCGCCGCGGGCGCCCGGCCCGCCCCCCCCCCGGCGGCGGCGGCCCCGCCGCCCCCCGGCCCGGGGGCCGCCCGCCGCCCGGGGGGGCGCCGCCGGGCCGGGCCGGCGGCGCGGAGTCGCGGGGCGGCCTCTGCCTCCGTCCGCAAGGGGCCGTCCGTCAGGGTTCGTTCGGGTCCGTCCGTCCGGTGGCCGGCCCGGTGGGGTGCCTCAGCGGCTGCGCATGGCGCTGGTGGCGAAGAAGCCGGTGGCGGCCGCGGCGATCAGGGTGCAGACGGAGAGGAGGATCGTACGTCGCATCGAAGTGCCTTTCCCGATGACGGTGGTTGGGCCCTGCACAACGCCGCCCGGCCCCGTGTCGCTTCGCCACCCGGCCGATGCCACCCGTACGGATGCGCCCGGAGGGGCTGCCGGACGGCCCGCCGACGGTCCTGCGGGGTCAGGCCGTCGAGGCGGGTGGCGGGCCCGGTGTGACTTTCCCCCTTGCGGCGGCGGGGCGGTGCGGTGAACATCGCACCACACGAATTTCCGAATAACTGTTATCCGAGGCCGCCCCGGAGATCTCCCTTGTCACGGACAGCAACGTTCGGCATCGACGACAGGGAAGCTGCAATGAGTACTCAGCACACGATGGAGCCGGCGGCACTGGTGACCGCTGCCCGAAAGGGCGATCCGGCGGCACAGGACGCCCTGGTCGGCGCGTACCTCCCGCTGGTCTACAACATCGTGGGCCGGGCGCTGAACGGCTCGGTGGACGTGGACGACGTGGTCCAGGAGACGATGCTCCGCGCCCTGGACTCGCTGGCCGGGCTGCGTGACCCCGCAAGCTTCCGGTCGTGGCTGGTGGCCATCACCATGAACCAGATCCGGGCGCACTGGCGGCAACGGGACTTCGCCCAGGGCCCGGTGGAGGAGGCCGGTGACCTGGCCGACCCCGGCGCCGACTTCGTCGATCTCACCATGGTGCGGCTCCAGTTGTCGGGCCAGCGCCAGGAGACCGCGCGCGCCACGCGCTGGCTCGAGCCCGACGACCGGAGCCTGCTGTCCCTGTGGTGGCTCGAGTGCGCGGGCGCGCTGACCCGCGCCGAGGTGGCCGAGGCCCTGGAACTGTCCCCGGAGCACACCGCCGTCCGCGTGCAGCGCATGAAGGCGCAGCTGGAAGCCGCACGCGTGGTCGTGCGGGCGCTCGACGCCCGGCCCCGCTGCGAGGAACTGCGGGACGTGCTGGCGAGCTGGGACGGACGGCCGTCTGCGCTGTGGCGCAAGCGAACGGCCCGGCACGCGCGCGGCTGCACGCGCTGTTCGGGCCTGTGGAGCGGGCTGTTGCCCGCGGAGGGACTGCTCGCGGGCCTGGCACTGGTGGCGGCGTCGCCCGCGCTCGCGGCGAGCATCCGCGCGGCCTACGACCCCTCGGCCGTGGCCGTGGCCGTGGCCGGATCGGCCGCGCCGCTCGGCGCCGGCGGGAATCCCGGCGCCGATGGCCACCCCGGTATCGACGACCACTCCGGTACCGGTGGCCAATTCGGCACCGGTGACCACTCCGGCGCCGGCGAGGACCCCGCCGGGGCCGTCCCGTCCGGTGGACACCGCTCACACCGCTCCGCGGGCGGGCGGACCGACGCCCGTGGCGCGGCGCGGCGCAGGCGCCGGGTCCGGCGGCGGGCGGCCGGCGCGGCGGTCGTGGCCGCCTGCGTGGCGGGCGGCGGCCTCTACTGGTTCGGCACCCGGCCGGGCGACGAACCCGGCGCCGGGACCGCGGCGCGGACCGCCGACGAGGTGCTCCTGACGGACCCCGCCACGCCCGGCACCACCCCGGGGAACTCCCCGTCCGCGTCTCCCTCCCCGTCGGCGTCCGCGTCCGCGTCCGCGTCGGCGTCCGCGTCGTCCGGCCCGAGCGCCTCCCCGAGTCCCCGGGCGAGCAGGAGCACGCCGCCGGCCACGGCGAAGGCCCCCGCGCCGAAGCCGGCGGCCTCGCGCACGCCGGTCGCGCAGGCGGCTCCGTCGGGCCTCGGGGCACAGGTGATCGCCCTGGTCAACAAGGAACGGGCGGCGGCCGGTTGCGGCCCCCTGACCGATGACGCGAAACTGCGGAACGCCGCGCAGGGCCACTCCGACGACATGGCCGCCCGCGACTTCTTCGACCACACCGACCCGGACGGCGCCGACCCCGGCAAGCGCATCACCGCCGCGGGCTACCGCTGGTCCACCTACGGGGAGAACATAGCCAAGGGCCAGCAGACCGCCGAGTCGGTGATGACGTCCTGGATGAACAGCCCCGGACACCGCGCCAACATCCTCAACTGCGCCTTCAAGAACATCGGCGTGGGCATCCACGACGGCGGCGGCGGCCCCTGGTGGACGCAGAACTTCGGCGCCAAGCTCTGAGCGGACGCCGTACCGGCCGGCGGGCCGGGCTCCTGCCCGGCACCGGCCTCAGCCGTCAGCCGGCCGCCACCGAGCACCTCTTCGCCGAGGCGGACGGGTCGCCACGGCCGGCCGAAGCCCCTCACGGTCGAACAGGCGGGCACGCCGCCCCGCGCGGCCGCGGCGTACCCGAACGCCCGCGCACACGGCGTGCCGCGGGGCCGTGCGCGCGGCGTGCTCACGCGGGCGCGTCCCGCCCGGACACCCGGGCGGGACGCGCCCGCGCGCGGGTGATCCGGGGGATGCGACGGGCCCCTACGGGCCGGCCGGCCGCGGGACGGCCCGGGGGCGCCGGATCAGAGCTGGCCGGAGGCCGCGATGGTGATCTTCGCGGAGGTGCTGCCGCTCTGCGAGCCGAGGGACTCGATCTTGCGGACGAGTTCCATGCTCGCGTCGTCGGCGACCTCGCCGAACACCACGTGCTTGCCGTCCAGCCAGCCGGTCACGACCGTGGTGATGAAGAACTGCGAGCCGTTGGTGTTCGGGCCGGCGTTGGCCATGGACAGCAGGCCGGGCCGGTCGTGCTTGAGGGTGAAGTTCTCGTCGGCGAACTTCTCGCCGTAGATGCTCTTGCCGCCCGTGCCGTTGCCGCGCGTGAAGTCGCCGCCCTGCAGCATGAAGGAGGGGATCACGCGGTGGAAGGAGGAACCGGCGTAGCCGAAGCCCTTCTCGCCGGTGGCCAGCGCGCGGAAGTTCTCCGCGGTCTTCGGCACGACGTCGTCGAACAGGTTGAAGGTGATGCGCCCGGCGGGCTCGTCGTTGATGGTGATGTCGAAATAGACCTTGGTCGTCATGCCCCCATCCTGCACGTTCCGGCGGCCGCTGCCGAATCCAGCCCCCTCACGTGTCGGGAAGCACGGGCGCGCACGGGCGCGCACCGAGTCTCCACCGCCCGTCATCTCCCCTTATCGCCCGCCATCACCCGCCATCACCCGCCATCACCTGTCATCACCCGTCATCGGGCACTGCGGGCGCCGCGGGGCCGCCCCGTCGACCGGGGCGTAGCAGCCGCCGTCGGCCGGCGCAATCCGTCCGGATGCGCCCGGTGCCCGGCAGGCTGTGGTGCCCACGGCCATACCGCCGTCCGGTGCACGACCCCTACGGTGCCGGACACCGGGCCGCTCGGCGGGCCGGTGTCCCCGCAGGTCACCGAGGGAGCCGCCATGCAGCCACCGTCATCGCGCAGAGCCGTCGCACCGCTGTCCCGCTTCCTGGCCGCCCTGGCCCTGGCGCTCGCCCTGGCCCTGGCCGGCCCCGCGCCGGCCGGCCACGCCGCCGTCGGTCTGACCAGGGTCACCGACTTCGGCGACGATCCCGGCGGACTGGGCATGTACGTCTACCGCCCGGCCTCCCTCGCCGCGAACCCCGCCGTGGTGATCGCGCTGCACGGCTGCACCCAGAACGCCCAGGGCTACGCCGACCACTCCGGGCTGCCCCTGCTCGCCGACCGGTACGGGTTCCTGGTCGTCCTCGCCGAGACCACGTCCTCCAACAACCCGAACAAGTGCTTCAACTGGTTCCAGGCCACCGACAACCGCAGGGGCCGGGGCGAGGCGGCCTCGATCAGGCAGATGGCCGCGCACGCGGTCTCCGCCTACGGCGCGGACCCCCGCCGGATCCACGTCACCGGTCTGTCGGCCGGCGGCGCCATGACGGCGGTGATGCTCGCCGCCTACCCGGACGTCTTCCGCGCCGGCGCGGTCGTCGCCGGGCTGCCGTACGACTGCACCAAGGACACCGGCCCCTACACCTGCATGAACCCCGGTGTCGACCTGACCCCGGCGCAGTGGGCGCAGCGGGTCCGGGACGCCCACCCCTCGTGGACCGGCCCGTGGCCGCGCCTGGCCGTCTGGCACGGCGACCGGGACACCACCGTCGCGCCGCGCAACGCCGACGAACTGCGCGACCAGTGGACCGCGCTGCACGGACTGTCCCAGGTGCCGACCCGCACCTCCCTGATCGGACCCGACGGGACCCGGCACGAGGAGTACGCGGCGGCGGACGGTTCGGTGGCCGTCGAGGTCGACCGGGTGCCCGGCATCGGGCACGGCACGCCGGTCGATCCCGGCAGCGGCGCCGAGCAGTGCGGCAGCACCGGAGCCCCCTACTTCCTCGACTCGATCTGCTCCAGCCACTGGATCGCCCGCTTCTTCGGGCTGACGGAGTCCGCCCCGCCGCCCGGCTCGCTGCCCGCCCCGACCGCCCTGGCCGCGACCGGCGCCACCGACACCGCCGTCACCCTGAGCTGGAACCCGGTCGACGGCGCCGCCGGGTACGTCCTCCACCGCGACGGCGCGCCGGTCGCCACGCCCGCCTCGACGTCGTACACCGACACCGGTCTGGCGCCCGGCTCGGCCCACACCTACGCCGTCGCCGCCCGCGACGCCGACGGCGGCACGGGAGCCCTGTCCGCCGCGGTCACCGCGCGGACCACGGGCGCCGGCGCCGCCTGCTGGACGTCGAGCAACTACGCCCACGTCCAGGCGGGACGTGCCACGACCGCCGGCGGCCGCACCTACGCCAAGGGCTCCGGCCAGGACATGGGCCTGTACAACACCTTCGTCACCCACACCCTGAAGGAGTCACCCGTCGGCCACTTCACCCTCGCCGACACCGCCTGCCCCTGATCCGGGGCCGGGGCCGAGCCGGGGCCGGGCCCGAGCCGGGGCCGGGCCCGAGCCGGGGCCTGGCCGACCTGGGGCCGGGCCGACCCGGGGTGCCCGGCCGCCACCGGCGCCGTCCGAGGCCGGCGACTCCGACAACGTCGCCGCCACGGGGGGCGCCGCCACGGACGTCGGCCGTACGCGGAGCGGCCGTACGCGGAGCGGCCGTGTGCGAAGTGGCCGTGTGCGGAGTGGCCGTGTGCGGAGCAACCATGCATGGCGTCAGCCCACTTGAAGCGCGGGGCAGGCATGGAGGGCGCACACATGTCCGGCGCCCTCCTCCTCCGCCTAGCCTCCAGCCGTCACGTCCGCTCCCGCTGGAGGTCGTCCATGGCTCCGCTCCCCGCCGCCGCCCCGCCGACGAGACGGCGCACCGTCCTCGGCGCCGTGGCCCTCGCCGCGGCCGCGGCCCTGCTCCCCTCACCCGCGGACGCGGGTCCCGCCGCGGGCGCCCCCGACGGCCCCTGCGCGGGCCTGTCCCGCCTGCGGGTGCCGGGCGCCGCGCACCAGGAGACGGCCTGTCTGGCCGAGCTGACCACGGCCGGAACCGTCGCCTCGGGGCACACCGACCCGGCCGACTGGGCCGGACTGACGCCGAAGGACCTGACCGTCCCCAGCGGGGTGCCCGGCATCCAGATCGACGGCTACTTCCCCGACACCTCGACCACCAACACCAACCACGGCTGGCACCACGACGCCCAGTTCGTCGTCCGGCTGCCCGACCGGTGGAACGGCGGCCTCGTCGTGGCCGGCACCCCCGGCAACCGCGAGCAGTACGCCAACGACCGGGCCATCGCCGACTGGGTGCTCGCCCGCGGCTACGCCTACGCCGCCACCGACAAGGGCAACACCGGGCTCGCCTTCCACCGCGACGGCGCCCGCCCCGGCGACGCCGTCGCCGAATGGAACACCCGCCTCACCCAACTCACCCGCGCCGCCCGCGCGGTGGTGGCCCAGCGCTACCACCGGCCGCCCGCCCGCACCCTCGCCACCGGCATGTCCAACGGCGGCTACCTGGTGCGCTGGCAGCTGGAGAACCACCCGGAGCTGTACGACGGGGGAGTGGACTGGGAGGGCACGCTCTGGCGTGCGGAGGGCCCCAACCTGTTCACGTTCCTGCCGTCGGCCCTGCGCCACTACCCCACCTACGCCGCCGGCGGCCCCGCGGCCGACCAGGCACGGACGGAACTGCACCGGGCGGGCTTCCCGGCCGGCTCGGAGTTCCTGTGGCCGTTCCACCACCAGGTCTACTGGGACCTGACCCAGCGCGTCTACCGCGAGGAGTTCGACCCCGCCTTCGACGGCCCCACCGAGGCCGGCACGCCGTACTGCGCCCCGGGCTCGGTTCCGGGCTGCGACGCCGACTACGACTACCGGGCCCGTCCCGCCGACGTGCGCGCGGCGGTGGACCGCGTCGCGCTGACGGGCCGCATCGGCAAGCCGCTGATCACGATCCACGGCACCCTCGACGTCCTGCTGCCCGTCACCCGCGACTCCGACGTGTACGCCCGGATGGTCCGGGAAGCCGGCCGCGGCGGCCTGCTGCGCTACTACCGCGTCGAGGACGGCACCCACACCGACTCCCTGGCCGACGCCTTCCCCGACCGGCTGCGCCCCCTGCTGCCCTGCCACCGTTCGGCCTTCACCGCACTGGAGACCTGGCTCGCCACCGGCCACCGCCCGCCCGCGAGCCGTACGGTCGCGCGCCCCGCGGACGCCGACCCGGCCACCCTGCTCAGGGAGTGCCCCCTCGGCGGCTGACCGGCCGACGCGGGCGTCCCCGCGGGAGGGCGTGCGAGCGGGACCGGCGTGCGGTCCGCGGGCACGCCCTCCCGGTCCTCCCGTGCCGTGGTCCGCGGGGCGCCGGGCACGGTCGGACGTCGTACGGGGCGCGCGGTCCGCCCTCGCCTCAGCCGGTCAGGAGGGCGTCCATCTGGCCGACCGCCTGCCCGAGGCCCTCCGCCATGCCCATGGTCATCAGCTGCTCCATCTGCTCACGGGTCCCGAAGGCGGAGCTGATCTCCATGCGCGTGCCGCCGTCGTGCCCGGTCAGGCGCACGCGCACGGTGGTGGTCGGCATCGTGGGGCTGGGGGTCCCGTCCGGATCGGCGAAGCCGTCGGTGAACTCCAGGGAGTCCGGCGGCGTGACCGAGGTGACCCGCCACCAGCCGCGGTGCTTGTCGCCCTCGGGGCCGGTCATGAAGTAGGAGACCTCCCCGCCGGGGGTCAGGTCGTGGTCCTCGAAGGTCGCCGGGTAGGCCGGCGGTCCCCACCAGCGCTCCAGCCGGCGGGGGTCGGCCCACAGCTGCCACACCTTCTCCACCGGGGCCGTGAAGTCGGCGGTGAGGGTGAGGGTGAGGCGGTCGAAGTCCTTGTCCACGCTGGTCACGGTCATCTCTCCGGTCCTTTCCTCGGGGTCCTCGGGGTCCTCGGGGTGTGCGCCCTGCCGGGTTCCTGATCCTGTTGTCGTCCCGGTTCTCGTCCCGTTTCCTGTTCCGGCGCGTGAGGTTCCGGCGCGAGCAGGGAGGACATGCGGTCCACCCTGCCCCGCCAGAGGTCCTCCAGCTCGTCGAGGGCCTGCCGCGCCCGTGTCACGGCGGCGGGCTCGGTGCGGACGAGCTGCTCGCGTCCCCGGCGCCGTTTGGAGACCAGTCCGGCCCGCTCCAGCACCGTGACGTGCTTCTGCACCGCGGCGAAGCTCATCGCGTACTCGTCGGCCAGTCGTGACACCGACAGGCCGCCGGACACGCAGCGGCGCAGGACGTCCCGGCGGGTCGGGTCCGCCAGGGCGTGGAAGAGGCGGTTCAGGTCACCGTCGGCGGCATCATCTACAACCATTTGGTTGTAGGTTAACTCCTCGGCCGCCCCGTGTGAAGCCTCCGAGCGGCACCTCCGCCCCTCCCGCCGGGTCCCGCGGCGGAAGTCGCCCCACCGGCGAGCGTGACAAACAGGGCCGGGCGGGCGTTGAACCGCCCATGGAACATGCCCTCACCACAGCTGCCCCGCCGACGCCGAGCGACCGTGCGAGCTCGTGGTCCCGTGCTCGTCACGACCGCGGCCCGACGGCCGGACGGAGCCGCCGATGACCGGGCACAGGCGTGAACACCGGCTGCGGTACGAGGGGTTCACCTACCTCTGCCGGGTGGCCGAGGCGCCCGACCCGGTCACCGGGCCGCTCGTCGTGATCGGCGGCATGATGCAGGACCGCGGCTCCTGGGCCAACTACGAGAAACTGCTGCTCGGACACGCCTCGCTGGTGACCGTCGAACTCCCCGGCTTCGGCGCGGCCGACCCGCTGCCGGCCGCCCACGGCTACGACTTCCTCGCCGCCGCCCTGCGCCACCTGCTCGTCGAACTCGACCTCCGCGACGCGAACCTGCTCGGCACCTGCTACGGCGGCGCGATCGCCCTGCGCTGCGCCCAGCGCTACCCCCGGCACGTGTCCCGGCTGCTGCTCGGCGCGATGACCGGGCGGCTGCCGCAGCCGTATCTCGGCATGATCCCGCGGTGGCGGGCGATGGTCGAGGAGGGCCGGCGCGACGAACTCGCCGACAGCCTGACGGCGACGTTCGTGAGGCCTCCCGACCGCCGCATCCCGCGGCACTCGGCCGTCTGGCGGATGCTCAGCCACCAGTTCCGCACCCAGAGCGGCCAGGACCTCGCCAAGGCCTGCGAGCACAACGCCCGCATGCTGCTGCACGAGTGGTACGAGCCGATCGCCCTCGACGTGCCCGCCGTGGTCTACACGGGCGAGCAGGACCACCTCACCACCCCGGCCCAGGGACGGCGGCTGGCCCGCGAACTGCGGGCCCCGTTCGCGACGTTCCGCGACGCCGACCACATGTTCACCCTGGAACAGGACGTCGCCCACGCCGACCTCATCGTCCGGTTCTGCACCGGCGAGCCCCTGACGGACCTCCCCTACCTCAGCCTCCTGGAGCACCCCGCCGGCACGGCCGCCGTCTGACGCGCCGCCGCCTCGCGGTCCGCACCGGCACCGGGAGGCGGCGGCGCCGGGAGGCGGCGGCCGTGCCGGCGCCTCCCGGCACCCCGGGGCCGTCGCCGCGCACCGGGCGTCTAGGGTGCGGTCATGACCTCGCGCGACCACCTCTCGGACCTGTTCTCGCTGGACGGCCTGACCGCCCTGGTCACGGGCGGCAGCTCCGGCATCGGCAGGGCCGTCGCCGGGGCGCTCGCGCGAGCGGGGGCGAGCGTGGTGATCGTGGCCCGCAAGGAGCGGGAACTCGCCTCCACCGTCGGGGAGCTGACGGCGGACGGCTGCCGCGCGGGATGGGTGAGCGCCGACCTGAGCACCCGCGACGGGGTGCGTACGGCGGCGGAGCGGGCGGTCGCGGTGTTCGGCGAACCCGACATCCTCGTCAACAGCGCCGGCGTCAACCTGCGACCGCCCCTGGGCGAACTGGACGACGACGTGTGGGACACGACGATGGCGGTGAACCTGGAGGCGCCCCACCTGCTGGGCCGGCGCTTCGGACCCGGCATGGCCGAGCGGGGCTACGGGCGGATCATCCACGTCACCTCCCAGCAGGCGCACCGGGCGTTCGCCGACAGCGGTGCCTACGGCGTCTCGAAGGGCGCGCTGGAGTCGCTGGCCCGCTCCCAGGCCGAGGCGTGGTCGCCGTACGGGGTCACCTGCAACACGCTGGTGCCCGGGTTCGTCATGACGCCGCTGAACGCACGGCTGTCCTCCGACCCGGAGAAGGTGGCGGCGCTGGCCGCGCGCACGATGGTCGGCCGCAACGGGCTGGCCGAGGACTTCGCCGGGGCCGCGGTCTTCCTGGCCGGCCGCTCCTCCGCCTACGTCACCGGCCAGTCGCTCTTCGTGGACGGCGGCTTCTCCTCCCACTGAGCCTCCGGCGACGCGGTCCGACGAGATCCGACGCGGTCCGAGCCGAGGTGACGGGCTCGTGCCGGACCGCCGTGCCCGTGGCCCGACGCCCGGCCGTCCGCGGCTCCGACGCCCCGGCGGCGCGCGACGGACGCGAAGGGGGGGCCGGCACCCGCGGGTGCCGGACCCCCCTTCGCGTGCCGGGACGTCAGTCCGTGCCGAACTCCATGGCGGCGCGGTCCAGCAGCTCGTCGTCCCCGGTGACCTCGCCGCGCGAGGCGATGGCCTCGGCGCCGCCCCGCGGCATCTCCGGCATGGTGCCGATGAGGCCGGTCGCGGCCGCCTGCGCGGCGCCGACGGCCGGGCCGCCGGTGCCGATCAGACCGAGTCCGACGTACTGCTCCAGCTTGGCCCGCGAGTCGGCGATGTCCAGGTTGCGCATGGTGAGCTGGCCGATCCGGTCCACCGGGCCGAACGCGGAGTCCTCGGTGCGCTCCATCGACAGCTTGTCCGGGTGGTAGCTGAACGCCGGGCCGGTGGTGTCGAGGATCGAGTAGTCCTCACCGCGCCGCAGCCGCAGGGTGACCTCACCGGTGACGGCGGAGCCGACCCACCGCTGCAGCGACTCCCGGATCATCAGCGCCTGCGGGTCCAGCCAGCGGCCCTCGTACATCAGACGGCCCAGTCGGCGGCCCTCGGTGTGGTACTGGGCGAGGGTGTCCTCGTTGTGGATGGCGTTGACGAGGCGCTCGTACGCCGCGTGCAGCAGGGCCATGCCGGGCGCCTCGTAGATGCCGCGGCTCTTGGCCTCGATGATCCGGTTCTCGATCTGGTCCGACATGCCGAGGCCGTGCCGGCCGCCGATGGCGTTCGCCTCGATCACCAGGTCCACGGCGGAGGCGAACTCCTTGCCGTCGATCGTCACCGGGCGGCCCTGGTCGAAGCCGATGGTCACGTCCTCGGTGGGGATCTCGACCGAGGGGTCCCAGAACCGCACGCCCATGATCGGTTCCACGGTCTCCACGCCCGTGTCGAGGTGCTCCAGGGTCTTGGCCTCGTGGGTGGCGCCCCAGATGTTGGCGTCGGTGGAGTACGCCTTCTCCGTGCTGTCGCGGTAGGGCAGGTCGTGCGCGACCAGCCACTCCGACATCTCCTTGCGGCCGCCCAGCTCGGTCACGAAGTCCGCGTCCAGCCAGGGCTTGTAGATCCGCAGGTGCGGGTTGGCGAGCAGCCCGTACCGGTAGAACCGCTCGATGTCGTTGCCCTTGAACGTCGAGCCGTCGCCCCAGATCTGGACGTCGTCCTCGAGCATCGCCCGGACCAGCAGGGTGCCCGTGACCGCGCGGCCCAGGGGCGTCGTGTTGAAGTAGGCGCGCCCGCCGGAGCGGATGTGGAACGCCCCGCAGGTGAGTGCGGCCAGGCCCTCCTCGACCAGCGCCGCGCGGCAGTCGACGAGACGCGCGACCTCGGCGCCGTACGTCTTGGCGCGGCCGGGCACCGACGCGATGTCGGGCTCGTCGTACTGGCCGATGTCGGCGGTGTAGGTGCAGGGGACGGCGCCCTTGTCGCGCATCCACGCGACCGCGACGGACGTGTCGAGGCCGCCCGAGAAGGCGATGCCGACGCGCTCGCCGGCGGGAAGGGAGGTGAGGACCTTGGACATAGGAAGAGTATGCAGCATCTCGCATGATCATGCAAAGACGGTTGTCCGCGACGGTGTCCGGCGCCGCTTCCGGACCATCGGTACGGCGCCGGACCGGCGGCTCGGTCCACCGGTCTAGGTGTCGGCCCCTGCTCCTGCCCCGGTGCCGGGGTCGGTGTCTGTGTCTGTGTCGGGCTCGTCGTCCCTCTCGCCCTCGGCCTGGGACGGCGTCGGGTGGTCGGGGGAGGGCGTGTCGGTCCTGTTCGCGGTGTCGGGCTCCTCGGGCTCGCCCTCGGCCTGGCTGGGGGTGTGGTCGTTCATGGGAGGCACTCCTGGATCGTGTCGTCGTCCGGACGCGTGCGCCGGAGCGTTCCGGGCCGGTCGCGGCAGGGGCGGCCGGGGCGGCCGGTGTGGCGCCCGGGTGCCCCTGCGACGTCGCCGCCAATCGGGTGAGCCGCCCCGAGGGGCCGCGCGGGGCACGGCCGGGGCCCCGTTACGGCGCGGCCCCGAGGGGTACCGGTGACGGGCGGGCGGCGCGCCACGCGATGTCGCGGGAGTCGCCGGCACCGCGCGGGACGCCGCCCGGGCCGCCCGGACGGCGCGCCCGCACCGGGCGAGACGACGCACGTACTGCCGGGAGGCGGAGATGGACGCTTCGATGGACCGGATCGCACGGCCGTGGGGCGGCCGCACCCCCTACGGGCCGCACGAACCGTGGCCCGTGCGCGTCGACACCCACCTGGCGGCGGGCGTCGATCCGGCGCACGTCCAGCGGTGGGTGCAGGCGGCGTCGATCCTGCACTCCGACGGCGACGCCATGGACATCGCCGTGCTGGACGGCCGCATCGCCGGCGTGCGCGGCAGGGCGGACGACCGGGTCAACCACGGACGGCTGGGACCGAAGGACCTCTTCGGCTGGCAGGCCAACGCCTCCCCGGACCGGCTGACCACGCCGCTGATCCGCCGCGACGGACGCCTCGTCGCGTGCGACTGGGACACCGCGCTGGACCGGATCGTCACCCGCTCCCGCGACCTGCTGGACGAACGCGGCCCGGGGTCGATCGGCTTCTACACCAGCGGACAGCTGTTCCTGGAGGAGTACTACACGCTCGCGGTGCTGGCCAGGGCGGGGATCGGCACCAACCACCTCGACGGCAACACCCGCCTGTGCACGGCGACGGCGGGCGAGGCGCTGAAGGAGTCGTTCGGCTGCGACGGACAGCCGGGCAGCTACGACGACATCGACCACGCCGACGTCATCGCGCTGTTCGGGCACAACATCGCCGAGACCCAGCCCGTGCAGTGGATGCGGATCCTCGACCGGCTGGAGGGCGCCGCCCCGCCCCGCCTGGTGTGCGTCGACCCGCGCCCCACCCGGGTGGCCCGCAGGGCGGCCGTGCACCTGGCCCCGCGCGCCGGCACCAACGTCGCCCTGCTCGACGCGCTCCTGCACGAGATCATCCGGACGGACCGCGTCGACCACGACTTCCTCGCCGCGCACACGGTCGGATTCGAGGAACTGGCCACCCGCGTGGAGGAGTGCACCCCCGCGTGGGCGGCCAGGATCTGCGACGTGCCGGCCGCGCGGATCGAGGAGGCCGCGGAGCTCCTCGGCACCGCCGAGCGGCTGCTGTCCACGGTGCTCCAGGGCGTGTACCAGTCCCACCAGGCGACCGCGGCGGCCGTCCAGGTCAACAACCTGCACCTCGTCCGCGGCATGCTCGGCAGGCCCGGCGCCGGCGTCCTGCAGATGAACGGCCAGCCCACCGCCCAGAACACCCGCGAATGCGGCGCGAACGGCGACCTCCCCGGCTTCCGCAACTGGCAGAACGACAGCCACGTCGCCGACCTGGCGCGGGTGTGGAACGTCGAACCGGAGACCATCCCGCACCACGCCCCGCCCACCCACGCCCTGCAGATGTTCCGCTACGCCGAGCAGGGCTCGATCCGCATGCTGTGGATCAGCGGCACCAACCCGGCGGTGTCCCTGCCCGAACTGGCCCGGATCCGCTCGATCCTGGAGCAGGAACGCCTCTTCGTGGTCGTCCAGGACCTCTTCCCGACCGAGACCGCACAGCTGGCCGACGTCGTCCTGCCCGCGGCGACCTGGGGCGAGAAGACCGGCACGTTCACCAACGCCGACCGCACGGTCCACCTGTCCGACAAGGCCGTCGAACCGCCCGGCCTGGCCCGGCCCGACCTGGACATCTTCCTCTCCTACGCGGCCCGCATGGACTTCCGCGACAAGGACGGGGCACCGCTCGTCACCTGGCACGACCCGGAGTCCGCGTTCGAGGCGTGGAAGCGGTGCAGCGCCGGCCGGCCGTGCGACTACACCGGCATCACCTACGACATGCTGCGCGGCGGCAGCGGCATCCAGTGGCCCTGCAACGACCAGGCCCCGAACGGCACCGAGCGCCTCTACACCGACGGGATCAGCTGGGCCCACCCCGACGTCTGCGAGAGCTACGGCAAGGACCTGGTCACCGGCGCGAGCGCCGACGCGGTCGAGTACCGCTCCCTCAACCCGGACGGGAAGGCCGTCATCAAGGCGGCCGGCTACCTGCCGCCCCACGAGATCCCCGACGACAGGTACCCGTTCCAGCTGACCACGGGCCGCACCCTCTACCACTTCCACACCCGGACCAAGACGGCACGCGCCCCCCAGCTCGACGCGGCCGCCCCCGACGTGTGGGTGGAGGCGTCCGAGTCCGACGCGGCCCTGCTCGGACTCGCCGAGGGCGACCTGGTGGAGGTCGGCACCCCGCGCGGCGCCCTGCGGGGCCGGCTCCGGGTGACCGGCATCCGGCCCGGCCTGCTGTTCGTCCCCTTCCACTACGGCTACTGGGACACCGAGGGCGGACACGGCCCGGACGACGGCACGCCCCCGCGTGCCGCGAACGAGACGACCGTCACCGACTGGGACCCCGCCTCCAAGCAGCCGCTGTTCAAGACCGCGGCCGCCGCGCTCCGGCTCGTGGCACGCGGCGACGGCACTCCCGCCCCCGCGCCGACCACCACCGCGTCCGCCCCCGCACGCACGGGCTCCGTACCGGCCACCACGGGCGGGACGGCCGCCCTCGCCACGTCCGCCCCGGCCGCGGGAACGGGCGGCCACGGCCGTGAGGAGGACGCCGGATGAACGGCATCGCTCTGACCCTGCGCGCCCTGCACCACGGCGAGAGGCACCTCGCCGGGCAGCTCACGACGGTCGCCGAACGGCACCGCGCCGACCACGAGATCCACCACGTCGCCACCGACCTCGCCGGCTGGTCCCGCGAGCACGTCCGGCGCCTGGCCGACGCGGGCGGGGCCCACGGCCTCGACCTCGACGACTCCACCGGGGCCTCCGCGCCGGGCGTCCTGTCGACGCTCCGGGAGAAGGCCGCCGAATCGGTGGGCCGCCGCCCCGAGCCCGGCCTGCTGCTCCTGCGCGACCTGCGGCAGCTGCACCTGGACGCCACCGGCAACTCCCTCCACTGGGAGATGCTCGCCCAGGCCGCGCAGGCCACCCGGGACGGCGACCTCCTCGCCCTGGCCTCCGCGTGCCACCCGCAGACCCTGCGGCAGCTGCGCTGGACCAACACCATGATCAAGACCCTGTCGCCGCAGATCCTGACGAGCCTGTGACCCGTGAGGCGGCGACCAGGCGGGAAGACGGCCCGGCCCTGCCGGGGACCTGTCCCGCGGCGCGGCCGGGACCGTCGCCGTCCCGTCCGCCCCGGATCCGTTCCGCGGCGGCGGTCCGCCGCGGAACGGCGCGGCCGCCGGTGCCCGCCCGGGTAGCCTGGCCCCGTGCAGGCCCCCCGTCTCCGTCGTGTCGCCGTCCTCGTCCTCGAAGGGGCCAAACCGCTGGACGTGGGCATCCCCGCGCAGGTCTTCACGACGCGGGCGAGCATGCCGTACGAGGTACGGGTCTGCGGCGCGGCGCCGGGGCCCGTGACCGGCGGTGACGGCCTCTCCTACCACGTCGCGGACGGGCTCGACGCCCTCAGCTGGGCCGACCTCGTCTTCATCCCCGGCTACCGCTTCCCCGACCGCGACGACCCCCCGCCGGCCGTCGTGGACGCGCTGATCGCCGCCCACGGCCTCGGCGCCCGCCTCGCCGCCATCTCCACGGGCGCCTTCGCGCTCGCCGCCACCGGCCTCCTCGACGGCAGGCGCGCCACCACGCACTGGCACTACACCCGGGCCCTGGCCGCCCGGCACCCGCTGGTGCGGGTCGACGAGAACGTCCTCTTCGTCGACGAGGGCAGCGTGCTGACCTCGGCCGGCGCCGCCTCCGGCATCGACCTGTGCCTGCACATCCTGCGCGGCGACCTCGGGGTGGCCGCGTCCAACCACACCGCCCGGCGCCTCGTCGCGGCCCCCTACCGCAGCGGCGGCCAGGCGCAGTACGTGCCGCGCAGCGTGCCCGAACCACTCGGCGAGCGGTTCGCCGCCACCCGCGAATGGGCGCTGCGCCGCCTCGACGACGCCCTCACCCTCACGGCGCTCGCCCGGCACGCGGCGGTCTCGCCCCGCACCTTCTCGCGGCGGTTCGTCGAGGACACCGGCTACACCCCCATGCAGTGGGTGATGCGCGCCCGCATCGACGCGGCCCGGGAACTGCTCGAACGGTCCGAGCGGAGCGTCGAGCAGATCGCCGCCGACGTCGGCCTCGGCACCGGCGCCAACCTGCGGACGCACTTCCAGCACATCCTCGGCACCACCCCCAGCGAGTACCGGCGCACCTTCACCCGGGGCGAGTAGACCGGCCCGTCCACCCCGGGCGGGCGGACCGGTCCGGCGGCCGTCCACCCGGCCCCGCCCTCCTGGCACGATCCTTTCGAACCGTGGCGATCTCGCCGCTGTCCGGGCCGCGGGCGGCGCGCGAACCTGGGGAGGCGAACGGAAGGGACACCACACATGACTCGCATCGCCATCAACGGATTCGGCCGTATCGGACGCAACGTGCTGCGTGCGCTGCTGGAACGCGACACCGACCTCGAGGTCGTCGCCGTCAACGACCTCACCGAGCCCGCCGCCCTCGCCCGGCTGCTCGCCTTCGACTCGACGTCCGGCCGCCTCGGCCGCCCGGTCAGCGCCGAAGGGGACACCCTCGTCGTCGACGGCCGCCGCATCAAGGTGCTCGCCGAGCGCGAGCCGGCCCGGCTGCCCTGGGCCGAACTGGGCGTCGACATCGTGCTGGAGGCGACCGGCCGCTTCACGTCGGCGAAGGCCGCGCGCGCCCACCTCGACGCGGGCGCTAGGAAGGTGCTCGTCAGCGCGCCCTCCGACGGCGCCGACGTCACGCTCGCGTTCGGCGTCAACACCGACGCGTACGACGCGGACCTGCACACGATCGTCTCGAACGCCTCCTGCACGACCAACGCGCTCGCGCCGCTGGCCTCGGTCCTCGACGACCTCGCGGGCATCGAGCACGGCTTCATGACCACGGTGCACGCCTACACCCAGGAGCAGAACCTCCAGGACGGCCCGCACCGCGACCTGCGCCGCGCCCGCGCCGCCGGCGTCAACATCGTGCCGACCACGACGGGCGCCGCCAAGGCGATCGGCCTGGTCCTGCCGAACCTCGAGGGCAAGCTGTCGGGCGACTCGATCCGCGTGCCCGTCCCGGTGGGCTCGATCGTCGAACTCAACACGACCGTGTCCCGCGACGTGACCCGCGACGAGGTGCTGGCGGCCTACCGCGCCGCCGCCGAGGGCCCCCTCGCCGGGGTCCTGGAGTACTCCGAGGACGCGCTCGTGTCCGCCGACATCGTCGGCAACCCGGCCTCGTCGATCTTCGACTCGGCCCTCACCCGCGTCGACGGCCGGCACGTCAAGGTCGTCGCCTGGTACGACAACGAGTGGGGCTTCTCGAACCGCGTCATCGACACGCTCGGACTCCTCGCCACCACCGGCTGACCCGCCGCGCCCGTCCCGCGTCCGCGCCCCCGCCGTCGCCGGCGCGTCCTGGCCCCCGCCTCACCAGCCTGTCCTCAGCAGGTGGTTGATCAGCAGGGCCAGGACCGCCTGCGCGGCCAGCCAGGCACGCGGACGGGGCAGGAACGCGCAGGCCGGGAGCAGCCACAGCGCGAACGGCAGCCAGATGCGTTCCGTCTCCGCCTTGCTCATGCCGGACAGGTCGGCGGCCAGCAGCGCCAGGAACGCCGACGCCGCCAGGAGTGCCAGCCGGGCCGCGGCACCGGCCCGGTCCGGGGCGCCGGGGGCGGAGAGAGCCGCGCGCGGATGCCGCAGCAGCACCGCACCGGCCCGGCCCAGGCCCGCCGTCGAGGCCGCGCCGATGATCAGGACGGTGCAGGCGAGGTTGGCCCACACCCAGTAGCCGTAGGGGCGCACCCCACCCGCGCCCTGGCGGTAGCGCGTCACGAGCAGGCGGTACGCCTCCCACCAGTCGAACCCGGCGAGCGAGAACAGCGCCGGCACCACCGCGAGGCCGGCGAGCAGCGGCGGGAGCAGCGCCGCGGACCGCTCCCGCACGCGCCGCCGGACCGGCAGCAGCACCGCCGCGCCGACGACGGCGAACAGGGTGAGGCCGTAGGAGAGGTAGCAGGTCAGGCCGAACAGCAGGCCGGAGCCGGCCGCCCAGCCGGCCGAACGCCGGGCCGACCGGGCCGTGACGGCGAGGACCAGCAGGGCCACGGACCAGGCCGCGACGGCCGCGAAGTACGCGTCGGCCGAGACGCCCATCCACACCGCCGCCGGGGCCACCACGAGGAACGGGGCGGCCCGCCGCGCGAGTTCCTCGCCGGCCAGGGCCCGCACCGCCACCAGCACGGCCACGCAGGCCGTCGCGCCCACCGTGACGCACCAGGCCCCGGCCCAGCCCCCGCCCTGCAGACCGGCCCGGTCGAGCAGCACGAAGGTGAGCGTGGCGGCCGGGGGGTGACCGGCGACGTGGGCGGGCCAGTTGTCGGGCGCATCGAGGAGGATGTGCCCGTCGAAGTCGCGCAGCGCGGCCGGGATGTCGGGGAAGCGGTCGACGACCCGGAGGTACTCGTGGCGCGTGGTGAGCCGGCCGGCGACGCCCCGCCGCCAGCCGTCGACCAGGGCGAGCGAGAGGATCCACGCCGTCGCCGTGCCCCAGACCGCCGCGAGCAGCGCCCGCCAGGGCAGGCGGGCCGCCACGGTGGGGCCGTACGCCGCGCAGGCCACCGCCAGAAGGACCGCCGCCGGAGTGCCCGGGCCCACGTGGGGTCCCCAACTCGCCAGCAGCGGCGGCCAGTCGACGAACAGGGTGTGGCGGCTGTGCTGGAGGTGACGGCCGATCAGCACGGCCGCCGTCACCAGCAGGACGGCCGCCCCGACGGCGTACCGGTCGAGGCGCACGCCACCGGGGCCGGAACCGGGTTCGGAGCCGGAGCCGGGGCCGGGTTCGGAGCCGGGGCCGGGTTCGGGGCCGGGTTCGGGGCTTGTGTGCGGGGCGCGGGGCCGGGCGGGGCGCGGGGTGCGGGTCACACCGGAACGCTAGGCCGCGAGGCCCGCGCCGGACGGCCCGCGACGCCGGACGTCAGCGTTTCGTCATGGGTCGCGCGCCCGTTCGCCGGGGTGCGCGGGCCTACGGTCGGGGCATGCGAGACGACCCGCGGCTTCCCACCGCACCCGGTTTCTGGCGCAGCCCCCTGCGCGGCCCCTGGTTCACCTCGGTGCTGGGCCTCGTCCTCCTGGCCGGCCTCACCGTGCTGTTCGTGACGGGCCTGCTGTCGTACGCCGCCTACAACCCGGACCTGGCACCGGTCAACGACAAGACCCCGGACAAGGGGATCCTCGGCTTCTACCTCTTCGCCTGGCCGACGGACCCGCACTGGCTGTACCGGCTGAACCAGGGCGTCCACGTCACCCTCGGCGTCACCCTGATCCCGGTGCTGCTGGCCAAACTGTGGTCCGTGGTGCCGAAGCTGTTCGCGCTGCCGCCGGCCCGCTCGCTCGCGCACGCGCTGGAGCGGATCTCCCTGCTGCTCCTGGTCGGCGGAGCGCTCTTCGAGTTCGTGACCGGCGTGCTCAACGTCCAGCTGGACTACGTCTTCCCGGGCTCCTTCTACCCGCTGCACTTCTACGGCGCGTGGGTGTTCTTCGCCGCGTTCGCCGCCCACGCCGTCCTGAAGACCCCGGCGGCCGTACGGAACCTGCGCGCACTGCGCGACGAGCACGGGCCGCGCGACGAACGCGCACCGCGCACCGAGCGGGACCCCGGCCCCGGGGCGGACCCGCTGGTCTCCCCGCGGCCCGACGCCCCGACCGTCTCCCGGCGCGGCGCCCTGGGGTTCGTGGGCGGCGGCTCGCTGCTGCTGTTCGCGACGACGGCCGGGCAGACCACCGACGGCCCGCTGCGGCGCACCGCCCTCCTCGCGCCGCACGGCGGACCGGACCCCGGCACCGGTCCGAACGGCTTCCAGATCAACAAGACGGCCCGGTACGCGGGCATCCGCCCGTCGGAGACGGGCCCGGACGTCTGGCGGCTCGTCGTCACCGGGCGCACGGGCACCGTCCGCCTCACCCGCGACGACCTCCTGCGCCTCCCGCCGCACAGCGCGTCGCTGCCCATCGCCTGCGTCGAGGGCTGGTCGACGTCCGACCAGCGGTGGCGCGGCGTACGGCTGCGGGACCTCGCGGCGCTCGTCGGACACGAGGGTGATCCGCCGGACGTGTTCGTCGAGTCCCTCCAGCTCCGCGGCGCCTTCCGCCGCGCCGCCCTGCGCGCCGACCAGGTGGCGGACCCGCGCTCCCTGCTCGCCCTGTACGTCAACGGCGAGGAACTCTCCCCCGACCACGGGCACCCGGCGCGGATCATCGTGCCCGCCGCGCCCGGTGTGCTCAACACCAAGTGGGTGGCCCGCCTGACGTTCGGAGACCTGTGATGAGCCGGACCCCCGCGACGAGTCCGGCGCGACGACGGTTCCCCGTCGGCAGCCCCTTCCAAGTCCTCCTGTTCGCCTGCTCGTTCGCACTGGCCGGCCACGCGGGCGTACGGCTGCTCGCCGGCGACCGGTTCGGCGTGGTCCTGTGGTTCGCGGGGGCCGCCGTCCTGCACGACCTGGTCCTGCTGCCCCTGTACGCGACGGCGGACCGGGCCCTGGTCCGGGGGCTGCGCACGGCCGGCCGCGGCGAGTGGACCATGTACGTCCGGGTCCCGGCCGCCCTGTCCGGACTGCTCCTGCTGGTGTGGTTCCCGTTGATCAGCGGGACGGTGGCCGGCCGCTACCGGTCGGCCACCGGGCTCCCCGCGGACGGGTTCGCGGCCCGCTGGCTGCTGATCACCGCCGTGCTCTTCGGCACCTCGGCGCTGCTGCTGGCGCTGCGGCTGCGCAGGGCGACGAAGCACCGCCCGCCCGCCGCCCACTGATCGACGGCACCCCAGCCCGACCGGCCCGCGTACCGGGACAGGGCCGGGGTGCCGAGCCGCGCCCACGGGAACGCACCGCCGCTCCCCGCGGGGGCCTCGGGGACGTCGACGACCTGCACCTCGGCGCGTTCGTCGACGTCCCCCGGCAGGGTCTCGGCGATCAGCAGTCCGCCGGGGGAGAGGAGCCGGGCCGCCCGGTCCAGCAGGGCGCGCGGATCGCCGCCGATGCCGACGTTGCCGTCCATCAGCAGGACGGTGCCCCAGCGGCCCTCGCCGGGCAGCGGCTCGAAGACCGAGCGCCGCAGCGCCTGCCCGCCGAGCCGGACGGTGTGCTCGACGGCCGCCTCGCTCACGTCGATGCCGAGGGCGGTACGGCCCCGGGCGGCGAGTTCCGCCACCAGCCGCCCCGGCCCGCAGCCGACGTCCAGCACGGCGCCCTCGCACCGGTCCAGCACCTCCCGGTCGACCCGGTCGGCCCGCGCGCACCAGCGCTCCACCTCCAGCGGCAGCAGCCGGCCGTCGGCGCGGCGCAGGAACAGCGGACCGCGACCGGCCCGCAGCGCGGTGGAGTACGGGCCGGCCGCGGCCCAGGGGACGGCGCCGCTCTGCCGGGCCCTCATCGGCGCGCCGCCGCGCAGCGGGCCAGCCGGGCGGCGAACCGGCCGTGCGGGGCCAGCGCGGCGACCGCACGCGCGTCCCCGGCCTCATCCACGTCCCGCAGGCGCGGCAGGGCGCGCACCCGCAGTCCGGCGGCGACGAGCCGCTCGCGCTGGACGGCCCCGGTGGACGGCGTCGACATGGGCACCCCCCGCAGCAGCGCGGGGTCCGGCTCGGCGAGTCCCAGTGCCCAGAAGCCGCCGTCCTCCGCGGGCCCGAAGTACGCGTCGCAGCCCGCGAAGTCCACCGTCAGCAGGTCCGGCGTCACCTGCGGGGTGTCCATGCCGATCAGCAGCGCGGGACCCTCGCAGCGGGCGAAGGCGTCCGCCAGCCGCTCGTCCAGGCCCCCCGCGCACTGCGGCACGACGTCGAAGCCGGGCGGCAGCCACGGTCCGGGCGCGCCGTCCAGCACGAGGAGCCGCCGGACGGCGGGGGCGGCGGCGACGGCCGCCAGGGTGTCCGCGAGCGCGGCCTCCGCGAGGGCCGCCGCCTCCCACGGCGCGAACGGCGGGGTGAGCCGGGTCTTCACCCGGCCGGGCACCGGCTCCTTGGCGATGACGAGGAGCGTGGTCACCGGGGCGGGTGCGGTCACCGGGTCCGGCCGGATCACCGCGGGACCCCTTCGCGGACGGGGACGTCGTTCAGGACGCGGCTCATGTCCCGGACCGCCTGCCAGGTCCCGCGCCAGGTTCCGGTGACCTTCGAGGCGCCCGTGCGGGGCAGGTAGGGGACGTCGTGCTCGGTGATCCGCCAGCCCGCGTCGGCCGCCCGCACCACCATCTCCAGCGGGTAGCCGCTGCGCCGGTCGGTGAGGCCGAGGCCGAGCAGCGCCTCGCGGCGGCCGGCCCGCAGCGGGCCCAGGTCGTGCAGCCGCAGGCCGGTGCGGCGGCGCAGCAGCCGGGCCAGGGCGAGATTGCCGGCCCGGGCGTGCGCGGGCCAGCTGCCCCGGCCCCGCGGCCGCCTGCGGCCGAGCACCAGGTCGGCCCCGCCCGCGCGCACCTCCCGGACGAACGGCTCCAGCAGGGACGGGTCGAGCGAGGCGTCGCAGTCGCAGAAGCACACCACCTCGGCGGTGGCGGCGGTCAGCCCGGCATGGCAGGCCGCGCCGAAGCCCCGGCGCGGCTCGTGGACGACGGTCGCGCCGAGCCCCCGGGCGACCTCCGCCGAACCGTCGGTGGAGCCGTTGTCCACGACGAGCGCGCGCCAGCCGGCCGGGATCCTGGCCAGCACCCAGGGCAGGGCCTCGGCCTCGTCGAGACAGGGCAGGACGACGTCGACGCCGTCAGGGGGCGAGGGGGAAAGGGTCACGCCGTTCACCCTACGAACGCGAACCGGGCGAACCGGACTCCGGCTCCTTACGAAACGCGGACGTCGACGCCGTGCGCACGCCCCGCTGCCCCCGCCGACGACGCGGTGGTGCGAGGCTGGGGTCATGCAGCTGCCGTTCGAGCCCCCGCAGGCAGGAACCACCGCCGGGCACGCGCCGGATACCACCGCCGCGCATGCGCCGGATGCCACCGCCGGGCACGCGCCGGGCGCCACCGCCCGCGTCCTGGTCGTCGACGACGACCCCACGGTCGCGGAGGTCGTCGCCGGCTACCTCGACCGGGCCGGTTACACCGTCGACCGGGCCGACGACGGCCCCGCCGCCCTGGCCCGCGCCGCCGCCCACCGGCCCGACCTGGTGGTGCTGGACCTCATGCTGCCCGGCATGGACGGCCTGGAGGTCTGCCGCAGGCTGCGCGGCAGCGGACCCGTCCCCGTCATCATGCTCACCGCCCGGGGCGACGAGGACGACCGCATCCTCGGCCTGGAGGTGGGCGCCGACGACTACGTCACCAAACCCTTCAGCCCGCGCGAACTCGTCCTGCGCGTGGAGTCCGTGCTGCGCCGCGCCCGGCCCGCCGCCACGGCGCCCCCGCTGCGCGCGGCCGGCCTGACGGTCGACCCCGCCGCCCGCCGCGCCACCAAGGACGGTGCCGAACTCGCCCTCACCCTGCGCGAGTTCGACCTCCTCGCCTTCCTCCTGCGGCACCCCGGACGGGCGTTCGGCCGCGAGGACCTGATGCGGGAGGTGTGGGGCTGGGACTTCGGCGACCTGTCCACCGTCACCGTCCACGTCCGCAGGCTGCGCGGCAAGGTCGAGGACGACCCGGCCCGCCCGCACCTGATCCGGACCGTGTGGGGCGTGGGCTACCGCTTCGACCCCCGCGGACAGGAAGCCGGCTGACCGTGCGCGACACCCTCCTCATCGCCCTGTACGCCTTCGCCGGCGCCGCTGCCACCGGCGTCGCCGGCGCGGCCGCGCTGCGCCTGATCCGGCGCCGCTCGCTCACCGCCTCGCTCGCCGTCGTCGCCGCGGTCGGAGTGGTCGCGATGCTCGCGGGCACCCTCGCCGTCGCGTGGGCGATGTTCCTGTCCCCGCACGACCTCACCGTGGTGACCACCGTCGTGGCGATGGCCGCCGTGGTCTCCCTCGCGACCGCGCTGCTGCTGGGCCGCTGGGTCGTCGCCCGCAGCCGCGCCCTCACCGCCGCCGCCCGCTCCTTCGGCGACGGCGGCTCCTTCGCCGTCCCCGCGGGCCCGACGACCGCCGAACTGGACTCGCTGACCCGTGAGCTGGCGTCGACCAGCGCCCGGCTCGCCGAGTCCCGCGACCGCGAGCGCGCCCTGGAGACCTCCCGGCGCGAACTGGTCGCGTGGATCTCCCACGACCTGCGCACCCCGCTCGCCGGCCTGCGCGCCATGTCGGAGGCGCTGGAGGACGGGGTGGCCGCCGACCCCGGCCGCTATCTGCGGCAGATCCGCACCGAGGTCGAACGCCTCAACGACATGGTCGGCGACCTCTTCGAACTCTCCCGCATCCACGCGGGGACCCTCCCGCTCACCCCCGCCCGCATGTCCCTGTACGACCTCGTCGGCGACGCCCTCGCGGGTGCCGACCCCCTCGCCCGCGAGCACGGCGTCCGCCTCGTCGGCCACCCCGTCGAGGCGGTGCCGGTGGAGGTCGACGGCAAGGAGATGAGCCGCGTCCTGGGAAACCTCCTGGTCAACGCGATCCGGCGGACCCCCGCCGACGGCACGGTCGCGGTGACCGCAGAGAGCGGTCCGGACGGGGTCGTGGTGTCCGTGACCGACGGCTGCGGAGGCATCCCCGAGGAGGACCTGCCGCGCGTCTTCGACACCGGCTGGCGCGGCACCCACGCGCGCACCCCGCCGGCCGGGGCGGGCCTGGGCCTCGCCATCGTGCGGGGCATCGTGGAGGCCCACCGGGGGCGCGCCACCGTCCGCAACATCCCGGGCGGCTGCCGCTTCGAGGTGACCCTGCCCACGGCGCCGTAGCCGGCCGTGCCCGGCCGTCCGGCCCGGCCGTCCGACTCGACCGGTCCGGCCTCGCCCGTCCGTCTTTCCGGCCCGCCTGTCCGGCCCCCTGCCGGGTCCGGCTCAGGCCTCGCGCAGCCCGGCCCGCGCGAACTCCCGCATCCCCTCCGCGAATCCGACCTCGGGCTTCCAGCCGAGGTCGGCCCGCAGCCGGGCGGAGTCCGCGGTGATGTGCCGTACGTCGCCCAGCCGGTACTCCCCGGTGACCACGGGCTCGGGGCCGCCGTACGCGGCGGCCAGCGCACGGGCGGCCTCGCCCACCGTGCGCGGCTCGCCGCTGCCGGTGTTGTACGCCGTGAGCAGGCCGGCCGGCCCCCGCGCCTCCAGGGCGGCCACGTCGGCCGCGGCCACGTCCCGCACGTGCACGAAGTCCCGCCGCTGCCGTCCGTCCTCGAAGACCCGCGGGGCCTCGCCCCGGGCGAGCGCGGAACGGAAGAAGGAGGCCACACCGGCGTACGGCGTGTCGCGGGGCATCCGCGGTCCGTACACGTTGTGGTAGCGCAGCGAGACCGCCGAACCGCCGGTGGCGCGTGCCCACGCGGCGGCCAGGTGCTCCTGCGCGAGCTTGGTCGCCGCGTACACGTTGCGCGGGTCGAGAGGCGCGTCCTCGCCGACCAGCCCGGGGGACAGGCTCTCCCCGCACACCGGACACGGCGGCTCGAACCGGCCCGCGTCCAGGTCGGCGACGGCCCGCGGACCCGGCCGTACGACACCGTGCCGCGCGCACGCGTAACGCCCCTCGCCGTACACCACCATCGACCCGGCCAGCACGAGGTGCCGTACGCCCGCTCCGGCCATGGCGGCGAGCAGCACCGCCGTCCCCAGATCGTTGCGGGAGACGTACTCCGCCGCGTCCGCGACCCCGTCGCCGAGCCCGACCATCGCCGCCTGGTGGCAGACGGCGTCGACACCGGCGAGCGCGGCGGCCACGGCCGCCGGATCACGGACGTCCGCGGCCGGATCCTCCCGCACGTCGAACACGAGGGGCTCGTGCCCGCGCGCCCGCAGCGCGTCGACGACATGGGACCCGATGAACCCGGCACCGCCGGTGACCAGTACACGCATGCGCCCACGCTAGGACCGCCGTCCCGCCGCGCACCGTGACCCGCCCGGCACGTCACCACTCCGTAAGGGGGAAGGGCCGGGGCGGCGGCCGGCCGAGGGCGATCGGAGGACGCCTCGGCGAGGTTCCGGCAGGGAAGTCGGTGAGGGTTTCAAGGAGTTCGGTCGAGCATGTTGACTCGACTGTCGGGCGCCTGCACATTACCTATGGGTAGAACCACCCGGTAACCATGTGACCCGCACCGCGCCGCCCGGTCGTCGGCGTGCGCCCTCGCGCACGTGCGAACCGTCGGCGCCCCTCCTCCGCTCGAGCCGCCGCGTTCCCCGCGTTCCCCGCGTTCCCCGCGTTCCCCGCGTTCCGCGCGTCCGCGGGCGCCGCCCCGCCCGCTTTCGTCGCGTCCGTACTCCCGAGAATCGAGAGCACATGCCGAAGTCCGCCCTGCGTCATGTCATGGCCGCGTCATTCGCGACGGCCGGTGCGCTGGCCCTCAGCCTCACCGGGACCCCCGCGCAGGCCGCCACCCCCCTCGACTACGCCGCCCTCGGTGACAGTTACAGCGCCGGTTCCGGAGTCCTCCCGGTGGACCTCTCGAGCCCGCTGTGCCTGCGGTCCACGGCCAACTACCCCCATGTCCTCGCCTCCCGGACGGGCGCCCGCCTCACGGACGTGACCTGCGGCGCCGCCCAGACCAAGGACTTCACCCAGGCGCAGTACCCGACCGTCGCCCCCCAGGTGAACGCCCTCGACGCGGAGATTGATCTGGTCACGCTCACCATCGGCGGCAACGACAACGGGACCTTCGTCAACGCCGTGACGGCGTGCGCCGCCGCGGGCGTCCTCAGCGGCGGCCGGGGCAGCCCCTGCAAGGACGCCAACGGCACGAGCTTCGACGACCGGATCGACGCGAGCACCTATCCCGCCCTCAAGGCCGCCCTCGGCAGCGTCCGCGCCAAGGCCCCCGGCGCCCGGGTGGCGGTGCTGGGCTACCCCTGGATCACCCCCGCCACCGCGGATCCGTCCTGCTTCGCGAAACTGCCGGTCGCCACCGGCGACGTGCCCTACCTGCGCGGCATCCAGGCCCACCTCAACGCCGTCGTCCGGCGCGCCGCCGAGGAGACCGGCGCCACCTACGTCGACTTCAGCCGCGCCTCCGACGGCCACGACGCGTGCAAGCCTGTGGGCACCCGGTGGATCGAGCCGCTCCTCTTCGGCAACAGCGTCGTCCCCGTCCACCCCAACGCCCTCGGTGAGCGGCGCATGGCCGAACAGACCATGAGCGTCCTGGGCCTCGGCTGACGGGCCGTCCGGCGGCGGCCGCGAGGTCCGCCGCCGGTCCGCCGACGAGGGCGTCGACGTCCGCCGTCCGTCTCGCGGGGGCCGGCCGTGCCGCCACCACGGACGCCCCTGGTACGGCAGACGGCCGGCTGCCGTCTGCCTGGTGCGCGTGCGTTTCCTGTCGGCGAGCAGTGTTCGGGATCGGCGACGGCCGGGGCCTCGGGGGCTGCTTCCCGAGGCCCGGTGCGGGTGGTGGGGTGGTGGGGTGGTCAGCGGAGGGTGACCGGGAGGCGTTCGATGCCCCACATGAAGTTGGAGCGCAGGCGTTCGACGGGGCCGGCGAGTTCCATGTGGGTCACCTTCTCGGCGAGCACCTCCAGGAGGACCTTCAGCTCGACCTTGGCCAGGGGGGCGCCCAGGCAGAAGTGGGGGCCGATGCCGAAGGTGAGATGGCGGTTCGGGGTGCGGCCGAGGTCGAAGCGGTCGGGGTCGGGGAACACCGTCTCGTCGCGGTTGATGGAGGAGTTCCACAGGGCGACCGTCTCCCCGGCGCGGACCAGCTGGTCGCCGACCTGGACGTCCTTCTTGGCGACACGGGTGACGTGCAGGGCCGGGCTGGTGTAGCGCAGCACCTCGTCGACCGCGGACTCGATGTCCACCGCCCCGCTGCGCAGCCGCCCCCACTCGCCCGGATGCTCCATCAGTGCCAGCAGACCGGCGGCGGAGGCGTGGCGGGTCGTCTCGTTGGCGCCGGTGAGCAGCCCGTCGCAGTTGAGCAGGACCTCCTCGTCGGTGAGCCGGCGCCCGTCCAGGTCACCCCGGATGAGCGCGCTGACCACATCCGCACCGGGGTTGCGCCGCCGCTCCTCCACCAGTTCGGTGTAGTAGAGGAAGATCTCCGCGTGCGCCTCGGTCTTCTCCATGGTGCTCATCGGGCACTTGGCCTCGCCGCCGACCGAGGCGCCGAACGCCTTGCTGGTCAGGTCGATCATCATGGCCCGCTCCGACTGCGGGATCTCCATGATGTCGCAGATGATCGCCGCGGGCAGCACCGCCGCGATCTCGCTGACGAAGTCCACCACGTCCTTGCGCAGCGCCTCCTCCACCAGCGGCTCGATCACCCGGCGCATCGACGCCTCCAGCGTGGCGACGACCTTCGGCAGGAAGGCCGAGTTCATCAGCTGGCGCAGCCGGGGATGCGTCGGCGGGTCGGTGACGATGAGCATCTTGCCCGCGGCCGCCTCCACCGCGGCCGGATCGGAGTCGACGCGCATGCCCAGCTCGGAGGTGAACGCGTCGGTGTTCCGGTACACCTGCAGCGCCGGCTGGTACGCCATCACGGCCCAGAAGCCGGGCCCCGGCGGGTGGTTGTTCCAGTGGACGGGCGAAGAGGCCCGCAGCTGCGCCCACAGCGCCACCGGGTCCCCGGACTCGTAGAGCGCCGGGTCCGCCACATCGATCGTGGCGGGGTCGAGGGCCGCGAGGCCCCTCGTGTCGGCCACGCCTCAGCCCGCCTTCCGTACGGCGAAGACCTCGTGGATCTCCGTGTCCGCGAGCAACGCGTCCTGCTCCACCGCCACGTCGAACCCGTTCTCGTCCAGCAGCGACACGAACGCCTTCAGCGTGCCGTCGAGGTCGTGGACCTCGGCGACGACCTGGCGCACCCGGGGCCAGTCCGCCTCCGACAGGCCCCGCAGCACCTCCAGTTCGCTCTTCTCCACGTCGACCTTGAGCAGGTCGATCGAAGTGACGCCGCGTTCCGCGATGACGTCGGACAGCGTCCGCACCGGCACCTCGATCTCCACGGTCTCGTGGCGGCCCGCCAGCATGTCCTCGACGTCCTCCTCCTCGAAGCCGCTGCGGACCAGGAAGGTCCGGGTCAGCGCCGCCTCCGACGCGGCGTCGGCGTGGAAGCCGGACATCACGGTGGAGTCGGGGTAGTACGTCATCACCGCGGTGCCCGCACGGTCGGACAGCGCGCACCGGGTGGCCGTCGCATCGATGCCGTGCGCCGTGATGTTCGCGCTCAGCGCCGCGTACGGGTCCGGCGCCGGCTCGAACGCGTGGAAGGCGAGCCCCGCGCACTCGGTGTGGAAGAACAGCGTCGACATCCCGATGTTCGCGCCGACGTCGAACACGGTGCCGCCCGGGCTCAGCGTGATGCCGTGCTGCATGTAGCAGCGCTCGGCGAAGATGTCTCGGTACAGCAAGGCCGTCTCGCCCATGCTCACGTGGGACACCGTCAGGCCGTTGGGCAGTTTCATCGTCTCCATGGCCGTCATGCCGCCGAGCCGTCGAGGGCCTGGCGCAGGCTCAGCGGCCGCATGTCGGTCCAGTGCTCGTCGACGTAGGCGACGCACTCCTCCTCGGTGCCGGTGAAGTCGGCCGGCCGCCAGCCCGCCGGGGTGGGCAGCTCGGCCGGGAACAGGCCGTACTGCTCCTCGGCGTTGATCAGGACGGTCCAGCGCTCGGGGCCGTTGTCGCTCATCTGGAGTTCCTCCGGTGTATGGGGTGAAGGGGGTGGCGAAAGGCGCCGGGTCAGGACGCGGGCAGCGCCTCGGTCAGTCGCCGGACGGTCGGGTGGCGGTAGAGCATCCGCACGGGCACGTCCGTGATGCCCTGCTCCCGCAGCCGGACCATCACCCGGATGGCCAGCAGCGAATTGCCGCCTGTCAGGAAGAAGTTGTCGTCCGGTCCGACCGGGGTGCCCAGCACCTCCTGCCAGATCCCGGCGATCCTCGAGGCGAGATCGGGGGCGTCGGATGCGGCCGCGGGTGCCGGTGCCGCGGCGGCGGACGGCGCGGCCCGTCCCGGCTCCGGCAGACGCACGGTGTCCAGCTTGCCGTTCCCGGTCACGGGGAGCCGGTCCAGGACGGTGAGAGTGCTGGGCACCATGTACGAGGGCAGGGTCCGCTCCAGATGCTCGCGCACGATGGCCGGATCGGCGCCCGGGCCCACCACGTACGCGTCCAGGTGCGCGTCCCCGGCCTCGCCGCGGTGCCGCAGGACGACGGCCGCCGCCCGCACCTCGGCGGCTTCCAGCAGGCGGTTCCTGATCTCGTCGAGCTCGATCCGGTACCCGCGCACCTTCACCTGCCCGTCGAGCCGTCCCAGATGCTCCAGCTGCCCGTCGTGGCGCAGCCGCCCGCGGTCACCACTGCGGTACAGCCGGGCCCCCGGGATCCCGGACAGGTGGTCCGGACGGAACCGCTGCGCGGTCATCCCGGGCCGCCCGTGGTAGCACCGGGCCACTCCCGCGCCGCCCACGTGGATCTCACCGGGCACGCCGGGCGGCAGCGGACGGCCGTACGGGTCGAGAACGTGCAGCGTCCAGCCGGGCAGCGGGGTGCCGATGGAGCGGCTGCCCGCGAGCGCGTCGCGCCGGGTCAGGTCGGTCCAGGTGCAGTGCACGGTCGTCTCGGTGATGCCGTACATGTTCACCACGCGGCACCGGTCCTCCGGGTGCGCGTCGAACCACGGCAGCAGGGTGCGCGAGTCCAGCGGCTCGCCGCCGAACACGAGCAGCCGCACGTCGAGCGTGGACGCCCCGGCGGTCTCGGTGGACAGCAACTGCACGAACGCGGACGGGGTCTGGTTGAGGACCGTGACCCGCTCGGCGTGCAGCAGCTCCCGGAACTCCTCAGGCACCCGCGCGACGTCCTCCGGTACGACGACCAGCCGGCCGCCGGTGGCCAGGCAGCCCCAGATCTCCCACACCGAGAAGTCGAACGCGAACGAGTGGAACAGCGTCCACACGTCGTCGCCGCCGAACCCGAACTCCTCGCGCGTGCCGGCCAGCAGGGCCGCGAAGTTGCGGTGCTCGACGACCACGCCCTTGGGCCGGCCGGTCGAGCCCGAGGTGTGGATGACGTAGGCCGGGTCCTCGGGTGCGACGTCCTCGCCCACGGCGGACACGTCCTCGGCCTCGGGCGGCGGCTCCAGACGCGGGCACCCGTCGAAGGCCGCGTGCGGGTCGCGGGCCAGGACCAGCGAGAGGCCCGCGTCCCGCGCGAGGTAGCGCAGTCGGTCCTCGGGGTACGACGGGTCCAACGGCACATATGCGGCACCGGACTTGAGTACGCCGAGCAGCGCGGCGACGAGCTCCGGGCCCCGCTGCAGGCATACGCCGACCCGGTCGCCGGGGCCGACGCCGCGCGAGCGCAGCGCGTGCCCGATCGCGTCGGCCCTGCGGTCCAGTCGGCGGTACGTCAGATCGCCGTCGGGCGCCGACACCGCGACGGCGTCCGGCCGCTCCTCGGCCCGGGCGGACACCAGGCCGTGGATCGTGGCATCGGCCTCCACCGGGCTGCCGCTCGTGGCATCGGCCTCCACCGGGCTGCCGCCCGGGGCATCGGCCTCCACCGGGCTGCCGCCCGGGGCATCGGCCTCCACCGGGCTGCCGCCCGGGGCATCGGCCTCCACCGGGCTGCCGCCCGGGGCGACGGTCGCCTCCGGCTGCCCGGAGACGTACCCGGCCACTTCCGCCAGCAGCGCCTCCACCGCCTCACGCGCCACGACATCGGCGGCGAAGTCGCAGCTGAGCACGTAGGCGTCGGCCGCGGCGTCGAGGCCGAGGGCGAGCACGGCCGACGTGGGCGCGGGCGCCGTGCGCAGCAGCGGACGCAGGCCCGCCGCCGTCAGGCGCTCGACGGCCGCCGGGGCGGCGGGCAGCCGCAGCTCCACGGAGTGCGCCGGGACCGGCCCGGACGTCCAGTCCGTACCGGACAACGCCTCCTCGGCCGCACGCGGCCCCCCGGGGCCGGTCAGCCGGACCGTCGCGGCGCTGTCCGTCCTCGCCGCGCCGGGGGCGGCCGGGCCCGGCCGCCGTACCGTCAGGGCCGGGGCGGCGCCCGTCCTGCGGACAAGAGCCGTGGTCAGCGCCGCCAGGACGGCGGCCTCACCGGCATCGGAGCCCAGCGCGACGGTCAGTTCCTCCCGTGTCCCAGGTCCGGCGCACGCACCCGACGCCCACTCCAGGGTGATCCGCTCCCCACCGCCGTCCTCGACCGGCTCGGGCGGCGACAGCGGCCCGGACCCCGGGGACTCTTCCACCAGCAGACAGGCCAGGCCCGCCAGTCCGCCCTCGTCGAGCACCTCGGGACGCGCGCCCACCATCAGGTCCTGGACACGATCGGTGTACGTCAGCAGGCACACCCGGACGGTGGGCCTGTCGCCCGGGGCGAGCGGGCGGGTGGCCGTACGCCTGCGCAGCCGGTCGGCGCGGGGGTCCGTGCTCGGATACGGCAGGGCCTCGGTCCACACGACCGGCCCTCGCGCGCACGGGCCGAAGAGCCCGTCCAGACGCCGCCGGACCGCGGCCGCGTCCAGCCTCCGCAGCGCGCGGAGCACGAGGGACCTCACAGGCGCTCCGGCAGCGGCCGGGCGGCGACCAGCTCGGCCATCGCGCGCAGCACGGGCAGCGGGTCCTCGGCGAGGTACATGTGGCCGCCCTCGAACGTCACCTGCGAGCAGCCCTTCGCGGACACGTCGGCCCAGCCCCGGCAGTCCTCCTCGGTGACCAGGTGGTCAAAAGCGCCGCGGAACACGGTGACCGGCACCGGCAGCGGCTCGCTGCCGGCGGGCCGGTAGGACTCGTGCAGGCCGACGTCCGCGCGCAGCACCGGCAGCACCACTTCGCGCAGGTCGGGGTCGGCCAGCGCGGGATGGACGTATCCGGCGAGCTGCTCCACCCGGGCCACGAACTCCTCGTCGTCCAGGCCGGCCGAATGCCGGCCGAGCGGCACCCCGGGGGCGGCGGAGCCGCTGACGACGAGCAGGGCGGGCGCGGGCAGCCCGGCGGCGGTCAGGGCCCGGGCCAGTTCGTAGGCGAGGATCGCGCCGAAGCTGTGGCCGAACAGGGCGTACGGCCCGGCCTCGGCATACGGGGCGGCCGGCTTCGACAGGTCCGCCACCGCCGACTCCAGGTCGGTGTACGGATCCTCGTGGTAGCGCTCCTCGCGGCCCGCGGGCTGCAGCGGGACGAGCTCGACGCCCGCGGGTGGCGCGGGCCAGCCGCGGTAGAAGGTGGCGCCCGCACCGGCGTGGGGCAGGCAGAGGAACGGGATGGGGCTCATGGGGTGCTCCAGTCTTCGCAGTCGGCTCAGGAGGAGGCCATGCGCTCGCGGATGGCCTCCTCGACGTGGACCGCCAGATCCCGCAGGACGGGGTTCTCGAAGACGGCGGTCATCGGGATGACGAGCTGGGCCTGGCGCTTGAGCCGGGCGACCACCCGGATGGCGAGCAGCGAGTGGCCGCCGATCTCGAAGAAGTGGTCGGTGGGGCGCAGCCCCTCCACGCCGAGCACCTCCTCGCAGATACGGATCAGCAGCTCCTCGGTCGCGGTGCGCGGACCGTCCTGCACGGCCTGCTCCGAGGGCTCCTCCGCCTCGCCGGGCGCGGCCGTCCCGAGTGCGGCGAGCGCCACCCGGTCGAGCTTGCCCGCCGGGGTCAGCGGCATCTCCGCCAGCAGGGTGTACGTGGCGGGCCGCATCCATTCGGGCAGCTGCCGCTCGGCGTGCTCACGCAGCTCGCGCACGGACGTGCCCGGGACCGTACGCAGGTACGCCGCGAGGACGGCCTCGCCCTCGTGCTCCTTGCGGACCACCCCGCAGTCCAGCGTGCCGGGGAACTCGGCGAGCACCGCCTCGATCTCGCCCGGCTCGATGCGGTAGCCGCGCACCTTCACCTGGTGGTCGGTGCGTCCCAGGTACTCCAGACGCCCGTCCCAGGTCCAGCGCGCCCGGTCACCGGTGCGGTACATGCGCGAGCCGTCGGCCGCCCACGGATCCGGGACGAACCGGGACGCGGTCGGGCCGGGCCGGCCGAGGTAGCCGCGCGCCACCGACGGGCCGCTGACGCACAGCTCACCGGGTGTGCCCACCGGCACCGGCCGCAGGCCCGCGTCGAGCACGCGCACGGTCTGGCCGGGCAGGGCGGCGCCGAGGTGCGGCGCGGTCCCCCCGCCGACGACCGCCCAGGTGGTGTCGACGGCCGTCTCGGTGGTGCCGTAGACGTTGACGGCGTCGAGGACGCCCCGGCCGGTCAGCTCGCCCAGCCGCTGCCACAGCGCGGCGGGCAGGGGCTCGCCGCCGATCCACAGCCGCAGTCCGCTGCCCGGCTCCAGCTCCTCGGCCAGCGGGCCGACCAGGTGCTCCGCGTGCGAGGGGGTGAGGTCGAGGTCGGTGAGGCGCTGCCCGGCGACGGACCGGGCGAACCGCTCGGGGTCGCGGCGCACGGCCTCGTCGACGATCACGACCGTGTCCCCGCGGCAGACCCGCGTCCACTGCTGCACGGAGGCGTCGAAGGACGGGCTGGCGTTCCAGCCGACCCGGCCGGCGGACGGGCGGACGACCCCCGCCTGCTCCAAACCCGCCAGCAGGCCGGCCACGGCACGGTGGCTGACCTGGACCGCCTTGGGGCGCCCGGTGGAGCCGGAGGTGTAGATGACGTACGCGCACTGGTCCGGGTGGATCTCGGCGACCGGGCCGGGCGTCCCCGCGGGGGGCTGCTCGGAGTCCAGCGTCACGACGGTGGCGAGGTCACCGGACCGGCCGTCGTACGAGGTCGTCGACGTGGTCAGGACCAGCCGCGCCCCGCTGTCGCTGATCAGGAAGTCCAGGCGCTCGGCCGGGTACTGCGGGTCCAGCGGCAAGGAGGCGGCACCGGCGCGCAGGACTCCGAGGACGGCGGCCAGGAGTTCGGCGGAGCGCGGCAGGCACAGGCCGACCACCGTGTCGCGGCCGGCGCCGTGGGCCGTCACGATCCGGGCGATGTCGTCGGCGCGCGCGTCCAGTTCGGCGAAGGTCAGGACGGTGTCGCCGTCCACGACCGCCGGGGCGTCCGGGCGTGCCTCGACCGCGTCGCGGAACCGCTCCGGGAGCATGAGCACGTCGGCGGCGGCCCGCGCTCCGGCGCCCATCCCCAGGACGCGGGCCTCCTCCTGGGCGTCGAGCACGGGCAGCACCGCCAGCGGGGCCCCCGGCCGTTCGGTGACGGTGCGCAGCAGGGACGCGAACCGGCGGGCCAGCGCCTCGATGCTCTCCTGCTCGAACAGGTCGCTGGCGTAGTAGAAGTCGCAGCGCAGCGCGCCCCAAGGCTGCACGATGTAGTCGACCGCGAGGTCGTAGCGAGTGATGTCGGGCTGCACGTCCAGCGCCTCGACCGCCACGCCGTCGATGCTCAGCCGCGGCTGCTTCTCCATGTTGAACGCCACCTGCACCAGAGGGTTGTGGGCCAGCGTCCGCTCCGGGGCGATCTCCTCCACCAGGCGGTCGAAGGACAGCCCCTGGTGGTCGTAGGCGTCCAGCGACGCCTCGCGGACGCGTGCCACCAGTTCACGGAAGGAGCCCGCGGGATCCACGGTGGCGCGCAGCGGCAGCAGGTTCATGAAGAAGCCGACCAGCTCCTCCGTCTCGGAGGCCTCACGGTTCGCGGCCGGCATGCCGACGACGAAGTCGTGCTGCCCCGACCAGCGCGCGATCAGCAGCTGAAACGTGGCAAGCAGCACCATGTGCGTGGACGCGCCGCACTCCTTCGCCAGCACGGCCACCGCCTCCGCGTCGGCCGCGGGCACCTCGAAGGTGAGGAACTTCCCGTCGAAGGACTGCACGGCCTGCCGCGGATGGTCCAGCGGGAGGGCCAGCACATGCGGGCAGCCGTCCAGGTGTTCGCGCCAGAACGTCAGGTCCTCCGCGAACTCCCCGGCCGCGAACCGCTGCCGCTCCCGGGAAGCCACGTCCACGAACTGCACGGACAGCTCCGGGAATTCGGCCTCACGTCCGGCGCTCAGCGCCTCGTACGCCTCGCCGATCTCCCGGAAGACGATCTCCATCGACCAGCCGTCGGTGGCGATGTGGTGGATCACCAGGAGGAAGACGTGCTCGTCCGGCTTGACTTGGAACAGCCGCGCGCGCAGCACCGGTCCCGTCGCCAGGTCGAAGGGCTGGGCCACGACCTCACGGATCTCGCTCTCCAGCGTCTCCGGCTCGACCGCGGTGACCTCGAGGCCCAGCGAGAACGGCTCGCCCACGAACTGCAGCGGCGCGCCGTCGTGGGAGACGAACGTGGTACGCAGCGTCTCGTGCCGGGCGACGACGGCGTCGACCGCTCCGGCGAGCGCCCGCACGTCCAGCGGGCCCGTCAGCCGCAGCGCGTACGGATAGACGAACTCCAGCCCGCGCCGGCCCATCTGGTCGGCGAACCACAGGCGCGCCTGGGAGAAGGAAGCGGGGGACGGACCGTCCTGGCCGAGGCTGGTCGGGAGGGAACGCTGCTCAGGCTGATCAGTCACGGGGCGGGATTCCTTCGTCGTCCGGTAGAGGGGAAAGCCGTTCGGTCTCGTGGCGTACGGCCGCGGCAAAACCGCGGAGCGTGGGGTTCTCGAAGAGTGCCCTGGCCCTCAGCCGCACTCCGAAACGCTCCCGGCACCGGTTGAGGACCCTTCCGACCGCCAGCGAGTCGCCGCCGAGGTCGAAGAAGTTGTCGGCGGCGCCGATGCGCCGCTCGCCCAGGACGTGCGTCCAGATCAGCGCGACGTCCCGTTCCAGCAGGCGCTCGGGTGCCTCGGGGGTCGCCGCGGTGAACTCGGGCCGTGGCAGCGCGCCGTGGTCGACCTTGCCGTGCGGGCCGACGGGCAGCGCGTCCAGCAGGACGACGACCGCGGGGACCGCGTGCCCGGGCAGCACGGCGCGCAGCCGCTCGCGCAGCGCGGGCCCCTCCACGGCCCGGGCCACGCCCGCGGCGGGCACGGCGTACGCGGCGAGGCCCGGGCCCGCCGGGAGGTCGTCACGCAGCACGACCGCGGCGCCCGCGACCTCCGGCAGCGAGGTCAGCGCCGCCTCCACCTCGCCGAGTTCGACCCGGTGACCGCGCACCTTCACCTGGCGGTCGCGGCGCCTGACGAACTCCAGCCGACGCTGGGCGTCGTACCGTACGAGATCTCCGGTGCGGTACATCCGGCTGCCGTCTCCGGCGAACGGGTCGGGGAGGAAAGCGGCCGCGGTCCGCCCGGGCAGCCCGTGGTAGCCGCGTGCGACACCGGGCCCGGCGATGAACAGCTCCCCGGTCTCGCCGGCCGGCACGGGTCGCAGGGCGGCGTCCAGCACATGGCAGCGGACGTCCGGCAGCGGCACGCCGAGGTGCGGTGTCTCCGCGTCGACGGGGGCCGTGGTGGCGTCGACCGTGCACTCGGTCGGGCCGTACATGTTCCAGGCGCGCAGACGCTGCACACGCCCCAGCCGGCGCAGCTCGGCCCACAGGGCGGGCGGTACGGGCTCGCCGCCGACCAGCAGCCGCAGCGGCAGGCCCGCGGCGGCCAGCGGCCCGGTCAGCAGGGCGAGGTGCGAGGGCACCACGTCCATGTCGGTCACGCCGTGCCGTACGAGGCCGTCGACCAGAGCGGTCGGATCGGCGCGGACGTCCTCGTCCAGCAGGACCAGCGTGTCGCCGCGGCACAGGCGCACCCACTGCTGGACCGAGGCGTCGAAGCAGACGCTCGCGTTCCAGGCGACCCGTGCCGGACCGACACCGCCGAGGACCGTCGCCTCCAGGCCGCGCAGCAGGCTCAGGACGTTGGCGTGGGTGACCTCGACCGCCTTGGGACGGCCCGTGGTGCCCGAGGTGCAGAGCACGTACGCCAGGTCGTCGGGACGGACGCCGCGTACGGCGGCTTCGCCCGCGGACGGCAGCGGCAGCGCCACCTCCGTCACCGGGCACTCCACCGGCCAGTCCTGCGGCGGCTTCAGGCCCGGCCCGGTGAGGACGCGCGCGGCGCCGGAGTCCGCGGCCATGTGGCGCAGCCGGCCGGCCGGGTAGCGGGGGTCGAGCGGCAGATAGGCGCAGCCCGCCTTCAGCACGGCCAGCAGCGCGACGACCTGCTCGGCGCCCCGGGCGAAGTGCAGACCCACCACCGACCGCGGTGCCGTGCCCGTGCGCACCAGGTGCGCGCAGAGCCGGTCGGACAGCTCGTCCAGCTCCGCGTAGGTCAGCTCGCCGTCGTTCGTGACGACCGCCGCACGGCGCGGATGGGCCCGCGCCACGGCCGAGACCGCCGTGTGGACACCTGCGCTCATGAGGCGGCGTACGAGAAACGCGCGGGGGCCATGTCGAGGGCGGCCACGTCCTTGGCGAGCTGCTCGTTCAGCACGGCCAGCCGCGTCGGGTCCGGGCGCCGACCGTCGCGCTCGCGCATCAGCTCCTGCGTGGTGCGCAGCAGTGGCACCAGCTCGTCGACACCGAGGCCCTTGCCGTCCAGGTACGGCAGCGACCAGAAGTCGAAGTCGTACAGCGGCAGCCACACCGACTCCGTCACCCGGTCGAACATCTTGTCGCACCAGGCGGCGGCCTCCGCCGAGTTCATCGTCGCGTGCGACCAGTCGTAGGCGGCGCCCTCGATCCCGTACACCTCCTTGTTGCGGTAGACGGGAGAGCGCGGGTTGCCCCACCAGGGCTGGGCGCGCCAGAAGGTCGGGCCGGTCTCGTTGACGAAGTCGATGGTGTTCTGCATGGTGCGCTCGTTCTCGCCGGGGAAGCCGACGATGATCGACGCGAACGTGGTGATGCCGCGCTCCTTCAGCCGGGCGATGCCGGCCCGGTACTGCGAGTCCTGCGCCAGCTTGTTCATGTTGGCGAGGATGTCGGCGTCACCCGACTCGATGCCCAGGAACACACCCCGGCAGCCGCTCTGCGCGGCAAGGTCGAAGGTCTCCTCGTCGCGGGCGTTGGAACAGCGGAAGTACGAGTACCAATCGAGACCGAGGTCCTCCTCGATCATCATCCGGCACAGTTCCTTGAACCGCTTCGGCGGGACGTTGAACGTGTCGTCCACGAACACCAGGTTCTCGACGCCGAGTTCGGCCATCGCCCGCAGCTCTCGGCGGACCGTGTCCACCGACGCGGTGGTCAGCGCGCCCGCCCGGGTGGGGTAGTCGCAGAAGCTGCACTTGAAGGCGCAGGAGCGGGCCGTGCGGGTCTGGGCGGTCACGCCGATCTGCTCGGGCGTGAAGCTCTGCCAGTCGATCGCGCAGGCGTCCAGGTCGTTGGCCTCGGGCTTGCGCCGGTTGGCGACCCAGTCGTCCTCCGGGCAGGTGATCAGATTGGCGACCTCCTCCAGCGGCCGTCCGCGCAGCACCGCCCGGCACAGCTCCACCAGCGCGTGCTCGCCCTGCGACTCACGGACGTAGGAGTCGGCCCCCATACCGTGGAACAGGTCCTGCACCTCGTCGGTGATGCCGTCCAGGCACAGGTTGTCGATCAGCGGGCCGCCCACCACGATGTGCGAGGTGGGGGAGTGACGCCGGACGAAGTCCACGATCGGGGTGACCGAGAGGATGTTGACGTAGAACGTCGTGGTGATCGCCACGACCGCCGGGCGCTCGGCGAGCAGCCGCGCCAGCCGCTCCTGCTCGGCCCCGAACAGTGACACCGCGTCGGTGCGTATGCCGTGCCGGCGCAGGAAGTTGGTCAGATACAGGCCGGCCAGGTTGAAGACCTCACCGACGTGATAGCGGTCGTTGCGTCCGGTCACCCTGTTGCGCAGGGTACTCAGAACGTCCATCCACGGCATCGGGCGGCCGTCGATCTCGAGGTGTTCCTTGCGGTAGATCTGCCACTCGGGCGAAGTCGGGCCGCTCCGCTCGCACATCAGGCGGTAGTCCTGGAAGTCGCCTTCGTTGTAACCGATGACGACGCAGTCGAGTTCCGGCATCTGGTGGATGCTCCAAGTCTGGGGAGGGGAACGTCAGGCGAGGAGCCCGGGAGCCGGCCGCACGGTCGGTGCGCACTCCTGGAGGGTCACCGGCTCACCCATGGCGACCAGGATCTTCCGGCTGCCCTGGTAGGCGTCGCGTCCGTGCGCGGACAGGACGTTGTCGACGAGCATCAGGTCACCGGGCTGCCAGCTCTCGCGCCGGGTGGACGTGTCGTAGGCCGCGTTGAGCGCGGCCACGTCCTCGGCGGTCAGCTCGGTGCCGTCGCCGAAGGCGGTGTCGAAGGGCAGGCCGTCCTCGCCGTAGGTCATGGCCAGCACCTCGAGGACCTCCTCGTCCAGCGACCAGCGGCTCCAGAACGCGGCGTGGTTGAACCACACCTCCTCGCCCGTCACCGGGTGGCGGACCAGCGCGGAGCGGCGCTGGACGGTGCGCAGCCCGGACTCGCCGGTCCACTCGAAGCCGATGAGGTTGCGTGCGCAGTACTCCTCCACCGCCTCGCGGCGGTCGGTGGCGAACGCGGTCGGCCAGGGCAGCCCCACATGGCTGTGGTAGTTGCGGGTGAGCAGCCAGCCCGCCTCGCGGAACCGCTCCACGAGGCCGGGGGGCAGCGCCGCCAGCACCTCGCGGACGTCGGCGACCGTGGTGGCGCCGCCCTTCTCCGGAGCCTCCAGGCAGCAGAAGACCAGCAGACCCGGGAAGTCCAGGGTGTAGCTGTTCTCGTTGTGCAGGTGGATGGGCTGCGCGGGCGGCAGATCCGTGGAGGAGTACACGTCGTCGCCGTACGCGCTGCGCGGGGTGGCCTTCTCCTTGTAGGCGGCCCGCCGCTCCACGAGGACGTCGCGCAACTCGGCGAACTCCTCCGGCCGGGCGATGGGCAGCCCGCGGACCAGCAGGTGTCCGTGGCGCAGCAGTTCGGTACGGATCGCCGCCCGCTGCTCCGACAGCCAGGCGCGGGCCCCGACGAGGTCCGGCAGCTCGGGCGTGAGGAGGACCGGCGGCTTGCCGGGCTCCAGGACCAGGGGCAGCTCGGTGGGGGGAAGTGTGACGGGGGTCATGTGAGGGGACTCCGCTCCTGCAGGTGGCGGCGCACCACCGCGGTGAGGGTGGCCATGTGGTCGTGGAGATAGAAGTGGCCGCCGGACAGGACGTGGATCTCGCTGTGCCCGGTGCCGAGTTCGCGCCATCGCAGAAGCCGGTCGACGGGGACGGCCGAGTCGCTGTCGCCGCCGAACGCGACGACGGGGCAGTCCAGGCGGCGGTCCTCGTCGCCGTACGAGTAGCTGTCGGTGACGGCCATGTCCGAACGGCAGGCGTCGAGGACGAGGTCGATCAGATCGGGCTCCGCCAGGATGTCCTCCGGCATGCCGCCGCGCTCCTTCAGCAGCGCCAGCAGCTCGTCGTCCGTGAGCCGGGCCGGGGACACCGCTGCCGAGCGGTGGGCGTGCGCCGCCGCGGCGGCCGAGGGATGGAACGCGGCCGCGGGGCGTCCGGCCTGCTGCAGCCTCCAGCACACCTCGAAGCCGAGCAGGGCGCCGAGGCTGTGCCCGAAGACGTGCACGGGCGTGTCCAGGCCGGCCAGCACCTCGGCCAGTGGATCGGCCAGCATCGCGATCCCGGTGGCCGGTTCCTGCCCGTAGCGGGCGCCCCGGCCGGGGTACTGCGCGGCGACCACGCGGACACTGATGGGGAACCACCGGGCCCAGTCGCCGTACGCCTGGGCGGAGCCGCCGGAGTGCGGAAGGAGCACGAGGGTGGCTTCGGCGGCCTCGGCTCGGGGGGTGACGTCCCAGAGCCAGTCGCGGGGCCGGGGTGCCGGGGTGGGCGTGGCCCGGGTGTGGTCGGTCGCGCGGTTCCCCGCGCTCCCCGGCGTCCCGGGGTCTCTGTCGGCTGTCAGGTTCGGGATCTCGGTCACGCGTGGCCTTCCCCGCCCGGGCCGGATCCGGTCGCGGCGGCCTGTGATCCGGCCGCCTTCCGGATCAGCTCCGTCAGATGTGCCGCCAGCGCGGCGAGCTCGCTGTGGCGGAACACATCCCTCACCGGGACCCGTATGCCGACCTCGTCCGAGAGCCGGTTGGCGACCCGGGACGCGGCGAGCGAAGTGCCGCCCACCTGAAAGAAGTTGGCCTCACGGGGCGGGGAGTCGCAGCCGAGCAGATCACTCCACACGGCGGCGATCAGTTCCTCCAGCACGCCCCGGGGCGCGGTGCCCGCGGCTTCGGGGGCGTCGGTGGAAGCCTCGGCCGCCGCGCGCCCGGCCGGGACGGCGGCCTCCTCGGCGAGCCGGCGGAGCGCCGTCTCCGGTTGCGCGGCCGACTTCTGGAGCAGCCGCAGATAGGCCCGGCCCAGTTCCTCCATCGTCGACCGGTCGAACAGGTCGGTGCGGAACGCGAGGTCGCCGCGTACGCCCTGAGCACCGGACGTCAGATAGAAGGTCAGGTCCTCCTGCACGTCGAGCCCGCCCGGCGGCAGGTGCTCGACGGTGAGGCCGGACAGGGAGAGCGGCGCGGTGAGTTCCTGGTGGGAGGCGACCGTGACCTGGACCAGTGGGTTGTGGCCCGCGGCGCGCGGCAGTTCCAGTCGCTCCAGCAGCAGTTCGAAGGGCGCCTCGTCCCGCTTGTAGGCGTCGACGAGGCTCCGCCCGGTGCGGACCAGGAGGTCGGTGAAGCTCTCCTCGGGAGACAGGACGCCCCTGATGGGCAGCACGTTGACGAAGAACCCGATCAGCTCCTCGGTCTCCGGCAGGGCACGGTTGGCCGTGGTGATGCCGGTGACCAGGTCCCACTGCCCCGACCAGGAGGCGAGCAGCGTCTGGAACGCCGCGAACTGCACCGCGAAGGGCGTCGTCCCCCGGGCCGTCGCCAGGTTCGCCACGGCGGCCGAAACGGTCGGCGGGACGGTGAAACCTATGCGGTCGCCGGAGCTGGAACGTAAGGCCGTACGCGGCCGGTCGGTCGGCAGCGCGAGAAAGTCCGGCGCCCCGGCCAGCACCTCACGCCAATATGTCAGGGCTTTCTCGTGCGCGTCTTGATCGTCCGCGAGAGAACGCTGCCATACGGCGAAATCCGGATACTGCAATGTCATTTCAGCCAATTCCGCGACATCCGCCAGATCCTTGGCGTCGGTCACCGAAGGCAGCTCGGTCGCGGCGTCGTAGAGCGCGGCCAGTTCCCGGTGGAAGACGTCCATCGACCAGCCGTCATTGGCGATGTGATGGAACACCGCGACCAGCACGTGCTCCTGGGCGCCGAGCCGGAACAGCCGGGCCCGCAGCAGGGGATCACGTCCGAGGTCGAACGGCAGCCGGCTGAAATCCTGCAGCGCCGCGTTCAGTTCCGCCGGCCCGGCCACATCCTCGAGAACCAGCCGGAAGGGCTCCGGATCGGCGACGACCTGGAACAACTCGCCCTGACGGACGACGAAGCCGGTCCGCAGCGCCTCATGCCGGGCGAGGACGGCGCCCAGCGCTGCGGCCAGCGCGTCCACGTTCACCGGGCCGGTCAGCCGGTAGGCGTGCGGGGCGGTCAGCGAACGGTCGTCGTCCCCGGCGACCTGCTGGGCGAGCCACATGCCCTGCTGGGCGTGCGAGGCCGGCAGCGGCCGCTCGCGGTCGGCACGGGGCACCGTACAGGCCGGAGCCTCTCCGGCACGATCGAGCCACGCCTGGAGTATGTCGACGGCCGGATCAGACTGTTGATCAGCCATGCAGAAGCGCCCTTTCCCCCGGGATAGCGGTACGGAAACGCCTGAAGTCAAAGTGGCGATCAGTCAATACACCAGTGTCCATTGCTGGTCGGTGCCAACCATAAGGACGACCCCGGACAAGATCCAGTCTTGACTCTCGCGTTTTTTGAAGCATATGTTGCCGTGGGCATCGACCCGCACCGCATATTTTTCGGACGTCAGGCACCCATTCCGTCGCACCAGTGAGCACCGACCGTCGTCCTGGTGCCGCGCTGCGAACCCTTCCCCGACATTCCTGGAGGCCGGGTCGCGGCCCCGGGCGGGCGCAAGGGCCGGGGTCGCCGACCGGCTTCAGCCACACCGAGGAGAAGTGGGATCCCCATGAGCTCGTCCCAGCAACCGGCTGCCGACCCTGACGACCGGGCCCAACTGCTGCGGCGCTGGCTGGCCGGCCGGCGCGAATCCCCGGACGCGCCCGCCGTCCCGCGCGCCGACCGCTCGGCACCGCTGCGCGCGTCCTCCGGGCAGCGCCGGCTCTGGCTCCAGGACCACGCCGAAGACGTCTCCGGGGACCGCAACATCCCCTTCGCCTGGCGGCTGACCGGCGCACTCGACACCGACGCGCTGTTCGGGGCACTGGATCTGACCGTGCGCCGGCACGAGGCCCTGCGCACGGCCTTCCGGGAGGAAGGCGCCGAGCTCCTCCAGGAGGTGCGCGACCCGTACACGTTCGACCGGACGATCGTCGAGGTCTCCGCGCGGACGCTCGCCGGGCCGGTCGAGAACGCCACCTACGAGCCGTTCGACTGGACCGAGGGCAGACTGTTGCGGGCCCGGCTGTTCCGGGTCGCGGCCGACGAGCACGTGCTGCTGCTGGTGGCACCCCACCTGGTCGTCGACGACTGGTCGGCAGCCGTCCTCCTCGACGAGCTCACCGCCGGCTACGCGGCCCTGACGGCCGGTGAGCGCCCGGACCTGCCCGAACTGGCCGTGCAGTACCCCGACTTCGCCGAGTGGCAGCGCACCCGCCTGGACGACGGAGGGCTCCGGCCGGTCATCGACTTCTGGCTGCGCGCCCTGGACGGCGCGCCCACGGTCCTGGACCTGCCCACCGACCGGCCGCGCCCCGCCCACAGCAGCCACCGGGCGGGCTGGACCCCGCTCGACGTGGACGCCTCGACGGCCCGGGCCGTCGAGGAACTGTGCGCCCGGGAGAAGGCCACCTCCTTCATGGCCCTGCTGGCCGCCTACGCCGTCCTGCTCGCCCGCCGCTCCGGCAGCCGCGACCTGGTCATCGGAAGCCCTGTCGCCGGCCGCGGCCTGTCCGAGCTGGAACCGCTCATCGGCTTCTTCGTCAACACGGTCCCGCTGCGCGTCCAGGTCGACCCGCAGGCTCCGTTCGCCGCCCTGCTGCGGCAGGTACGGGAGACCGTGCTCTCCGCCATGGAGCACCAGGACGTGCCGTTCGACCACCTGGTGCAGCTGATCGCTCCCGAGCGGTCGACGGCCGCCGACCCGCTGGTCCAGGTGGCGTTCTCGCTGAACGCCGCCGCAGCGGGCCGGGCCCGCCCGCTGCCCGGCCTCGAACTGGCCGACCACCCGGTGGCCGGCCGTTCCAGCCGCTACGACCTCGTGCTCGCCCTGGCTCCGGAGGGCGAGGGACTGCACGGCGAAGTGGTCTACGACGCGGACCTGTTCGACGCCTCGACGGTCGAGCGGCTCGCCGCCGAGTACCTCGCGACCGTGCGCGCCCTGGTCGCCGAACCGGACCTCCCCCTGCTGCGCCTGTCCTTTGGGGACCCGGGCGAGGCGGCGCTCGACGGCCCCGCCGTCGGCTTCGACACCGGCCTGAACGTCGCCGGCCTGGTCGCCCGGGTCGCCCGGCAGGACCCGCACCGGGTCGCCGTACGCGCACCCGACGGCGAGGTCGACTTCGCCGGGCTGGACGCGCGCGCCGACGTCCTGGCCGCAGCCCTGCGCGAGCACGGCGCCGGACCCGAGCGCGCCGTGGGCGTCCACCTGGGCCGCTCGCAGGACCTGGTCGCGGCGCTGCTCGCGGTGTGGAAGACCGGGGCGGCCTTCGTGCCGCTCGACCTGGCCCACCCCGTCGACCGGCTGGCCGGAACCGTGCGGGACGCCGGGGTGACGGTCCTCGTCGCGGACGCCGCCGCGCCGCTCGCACCGGCCGTCGGCGGTGTGCCGGTGGTCGACCCGGCCGCCCTGACGGCGACCGAGGTCCCCGAGGTGCGCCCGGAGCGCAGCCTGCCCGACGCGCTCGCCTACCTCGTCTACACCTCGGGCACCACCGGCGAGCCCAAGGGCGTCGGCGTCAGCTACCGCAACCTCGCCAACCTGGTCGGTGCGGTCGCCCCGCTCGCCCCGCCGCAGGACGGATTCGGCGGCAATGTGCTCGCACCGGCCTTCGACGGCTGGATCTGGTCCACCGTCCTGCCGCTGGCCCACGGCCGCGGGGTCGTGCTCGCCGACCCGCTCGACGGCATGGACGCCGTCCTCGACGGCTCCGTGGACCTGGTGACGGCGACGCCCTCACTGCTCGCCGCGCACCCGACGCCCGCACCGGAAGCGGGACCGCGGACCGTGGTCGTCGCGGGCGAGGCGCCCGCGCCCGCGCTCGTCGAACGCTGGTCGCGGGGACGGCGGTTCGTCAACGCGTACGGCCCCACCGAGACGACCATCTGCGCCACCTGGGCCGACTCCGCGGCCGGGCACGACCCGGTGACCATCGGCCGGCCCTTGCCCAACTACCGCGTCCGCGTGCTCGACCGCTACCTGCGGCCTGTCCCGGCCGGCACGCCGGGCGAGCTGTTCATCGCCGGCGAGGGCGTCGCCCGCGGCTACCGCAACCTGCCCGGCCGGACCGCCTCCCGCTTCCTGCCCGACCCGCTCGGCGAAGGCGGCCGCATGTACCGCACCGGCGACCTGGTGCGGCTGCGGTCCGACGGGATGCTGGAGTTCGTCGGCCGGGCCGACCAGCAGATCAAGGTCCGTGGCTTCCGGGTGGAGCCCGCCGGCATCGAGCGCGCGGCGAGCGCGGTCGCAGGGGTCCGCAGCGCGGCGGTCTTCACCGTGCCGGGCCCGGGCGCGCTCGCGCTCGGCCTGGCCGTCGTCCCCGAGGACGCAACGGGGGAAAAGCTGGAGGCCGAGGTGCGCACCGCGCTGAGAGCGGCACTGCCGGACTTCATGGTGCCCTCCCACGTCGTCCGCGTGGACCGGCTTCCGCTCACCGCGACCGGCAAGGTCGACGAGGCAGCCCTCGTCGTCCTCTGCGCGGAGGACGCCGACCGGGACGGTGCGGGCGAGGCACCCTCGACGCCCTCCGGGCAGCTCGTCGCCAAGGCGTGGAGCACCGTGTTGAAGAAGCCGGTGGACAGCGTCGAGGACAACTTCTTCGAACTCGGTGGCCACTCCCTGGTCGCCACCCAGGTGGTGTCGATGCTACGGAAGGAGACCGGGCTGCGGCTGCCGATGCGGCTGCTGTTCGCTCACCCCACCGTGGGCGCACTGGCCACCGAGCTGGACCGGCTGGCGGCCGAACGGGAGGCCGCACCCGGCGCATGACCGCACGCCGACGGGCCCCGGGCGGCGGCACGCAGCCGCCCGGGGCCCGTCGGCGTGCCCGCGCCGTTCCCCACCGGCGTATCCCGGCACAGGTTGTCGTACACCCTGACCCGTACCACCCCCGGACCACCCCCGGACAGGCCGTCCTCAGACCGAAGGCAGGAGACATGCCCACTTTCACAGCGTCCGACGGGACCGGGCTCGCCTATCAGGTGCTCGGCGACGGGCCGCCCCTCGTCTGTGTGCCCGGTGGCCCGGGCCGCGCCGGCGCCTATGCGGCCGGGCTGGCCGGTGCCGTGCGCGGGAGGTCCCTGGTCGTGCTCGACAACCGGGGTACCGGCGCCTCCCAGGAGCCGGCCGACCCGGAGTCGTACCGGATGGAGCGGCTCGTCGACGACATCGAGGCGCTGCGTGCGCATCTGGGGCTGGAGCGGATGGACCTGCTGGCCCACTCCTCGGCCGGGAACACCGCGCTGCTGTACGCACTGCGCAGGCCGGAGCGCGTCGCGCGGCTGGTGCTGCTCGCGCCGAGCACGCGGGCGGCGGGGATAGGGGTCGACGACTTCGAGGAGGCGCTGGCCCGGCGGGCCGACGAGGACTGGTACGAGAGCGCGCGGGCCGGGATCGAGGGCTGGCTGGGCGCGCCCACCGTCGCCGACAGCCTGCTCCACCGGGAGCGGGCGGCCCCCTTCTTCTACGGCCGCTGGGACGAGGCCGCCCGTGACCACGCCCGCGCGGAGGCGGCGGAGCTGTCGGCGCCGGCCGCGGCCGGCTTCTACGCCGACCTCACCCTCGACCCGGCCGAGGTCCGGGCGGACGCCGCCGCGTCGGCGACACCGGTGCTCGTGGTGACGGGCGAGCTGGACCCGTTCCCCACCCCGGCCACCGGGCAGCGGCTCGCCGCGCTCTTCCCGCACGGGCGGTCGTACGTCCAGCCCGGCGCGGGTCACTACATGTGGCTGGACGACCCGGAGGCGCTGGGCGCGGCACTGGACGGGTTCCTGGCCCGCCCGGTCTGAGGCGAGGGCGGTGCGGGCCGTGCGCGACGACAGCCCGCACCCGGCCTCACGGCTGGCCGGTGGCGGCCGCGACGACCGCCTCCTCCAGCTCGCGCGCGAGATCGGCGAGCACCGGACGGTCGAACACGGTCCGCAGCGGCAGCCGGCAGCCGCTGAGCTCGGTCAGCCGGGACAGCACCCGGGTCGCCAGCAACGAGTGACCGCCGATCCGGAAGAAGTCGTCGTCCGCCCCGACCCGTTCCAGGCCGAGCACCTCCTGCCACACCTCGGCGACCAGTTCCTCGACCGGGCCGGACGGCGCCCGGTACACGGCGGCACGGAACTCCGGAGCGGGCAGGGCGGCCCGGTCGACCTTGCCGTTCGCGGTGAGCGGCAGCTCCGGCAGCACGGTGTAGGCCGCGGGGTGCATCCACCCGGGCAGCGCCCGCTCGGTGTCCTTTCGTACGGTGTCCACGTCCGCCCCGCCCCGCAGGCAGAGGTACGCGCACAGCTGCGGCTCGCCGCCGGGCGGGGTGCGCAGCGCGACCGCGGCCTCGGCCACGCCGGGGCATGCCGCGAGCACGGCCTCGATCTCACCGGGCTCGATCCGGTGCCCGCGCACTTTCACCTGCGCGTCGGTGCGGCCCAGGTACTCCAGGCACCCGTCGGCGCGCCACCGCGCCCGGTCGCCCGTGCGGTACATACGGCTGCCGTCCCCGGCCCACGGGTCGGGCAGGAACCGGCCCGCCGTCAGACCGGGGCGCCCCGGATAACCGAGGGCGACACCGGGCCCGGCCAGGAACACCTCGCCCGGACTGCCCACCGGGACGGGACGCAGCCAGACGTCCAGGACCCGCACCCGCATCCCGCGCAGCGGCCCGCCGACGTGGACGGACCCGCCCGGCTCCAGCCGGCCGCAACTGGCCGCGATGGTGGCCTCGGTGGGCCCGTAGAGGTTGTCGAGGACGAAGGGCGGCTCCGACGGGACACCGGCCAGGCTGTCCCCGCCGATCTGCACCGAGCGCAGAGCGAGACCTTCGGACGGCAGGCCCGAGGCCGCCGCGGCGGCGAAGAGGGGGGTGGTGAGGAAGGCCACCGTGACACCCTCCTCCGCCAGCCGCGACCAGAGTCCGCCCGGATCGAGCCGGTCCTCTTCCGGCAGCACGGTCAGGCTCGCCCCCGCGGCCAGCGCCGGGAGGGTGTCCAGCAGACCCGCGTCGAAGCCGGGGCCGGCCAGCTGCGACAGACGGTCGTCCGGCGTGAGCGCGTAGTGGTCGACGTACCAGGAGACAAAGTTGCCGATGCCCTCGTGCGTCACCAGGACGCCCTTGGGCAGGCCGGTGGAACCTGAGGTGTAGATCAGGTAAGCGGGCTGCAACGGCCGTATCGTCGGGGCGGGTTGCCGAGCGGGGTGCGGGGCCGACACGTCGAGGAGTTCGACGTGCGCGGGCCACTCGGGCCGCGACCGGGTGGTGTCGTCGGTGAGTACCAGCGGACAGCCCGAGTCCTGCAGCAGATGGCCGAGGCGCTCGGCGGGGTAGGACGGGTCGAGCGGCAGATAGACCGCCCCCGCGCGCAGTACGCCGAGCAGCGCCGCGACCTGCGAGGCCGAACGCGGCAGGCACACCCCGACCGCGGTGCCCGGGGACGTGAGACGGGAGCCGATCAGCCCGGCGATCCGGTCCACCTCCGCGCCCAGCTGGGCGTAGGTCAGCCGGGCGTCGCCGTCGACCACCGCCGGCGCGTCGGGGCGCTCCCGCACCTGGCGGTCGAAGAGGTCCGGGACCGTCGGCGGCTCACCGGCGGGGGCCCCGGTGGCGAACGCGTCGAGCTCCGTGGCCTCCTGGGCGGTGACCGTCGCCGTCAGCGACAGCCTCTGCCGGGGGGCGCGCGTCAACTCCCCCAGAAGCGACACGAATCGGTCCGCGAGCCGTTCGATCGTACGAGGAGTGAACAGATCGGCCGCGAAGTGCGCGTCGACGGCCAGCGCGCCCCCGTCGCCCGGGCCCGCGGCGAAGGCCAGGTCGAACTGGGTCCTGGTGGTCTCCCGGTACTCCAGCCGCTCACCCCACCCGGAACCGGCCCCGGGGACGGACTCGGCCAGGGTGAACACCGCCTGCACGAGCGGGTTGTGCCCGGGATCACGGGGCGGTGCCACGGCCTCGACCAGCCGGTCGAAGGACACCCCCTGGTGGTCGTATGCGTCGAGGACGGTGTCCCGGGTGCGGGCGACCAGCCGCGCGAACGACTCGGACTCGTCCACCCGGCCGCGCAGCGGCAGCAGGTTGACGAAGAGGCCCACGATCGCCTCGGTCTCCGCGGAACGGCGGTTGGCCGCGACCGAGCCCACGACCGGATCCGGCTGCCCGGTCCAGCGCGCCAACAGGACCTGGAAGGCCGCCAGCAGCGTCTGGAACACCGAGGCCCCGCAGTCCCTCGCGGTCCGTTCGAGGGCGGCCACGGTGGCGGCCGGTACCTCGAAACGCCGGCATCCGGCGGCGAACGTACGCTCAGCGGGCCGGGGCAGATCGGTGGGGAACGCCAGCACCTGAGGCGCCCCGGCGAGGTGCTCCCGCCAGAACGCGAGGTCGTCGGCGAAGACCCCGCGCTCGAACTCGGACTGCTCCCAGGCGGCGAAGTCGGCATACTGGTGGGCGAGTTCCGGCAGATCCGCCGTACGGCCCTCGACACCGGCGCGATAGGACTCGCCGAGTTCCCGGTGCAGCAGATCCATCGACCAGCCGTCGGTGGCGATGTGATGGATCACCAGGAAGAGGACATGGTCCCGGTCCGTCAGAGAGAACAGCCCCGCACGCAGCAGCGGGCCGCGCTCCAGGTCGAACCCCGCGGCGAAGAACTCGGCCATCCGCGCCCGGCGCACCTCGTCGTACCCGCCGCAGTCCTCGACGCGCAGCTCCACCGGCTCGACGGGGTCGACCAGTTGATGGAGCGCGCCGTCGGAGGCCAGGACGAAGCGAGTGCGCAGCGACTCGTGCCGGGCGACCAGGAACTCCACGGCCGACCGCAGGGCCGTCATGTCCACCTCCTCGCGCAGGCGCAGCGCCAGCGTCGAGTGGTAGACGGTGCCGCCGTCCAGGTCGGCCTGGGAGCGTAACTGGTGGTCGAACCACAGCCGACGCTGGGCGGTCGACGCGATCAGCGGACGGGACCGGTCGGCCCGCGGCATGGTCGTGCGGCGCGGGCGGGAGCGGAGCCAAGCGGTGATGTCGTCGTCGGGGGAGTCAAGCGACACGGTGCCCTCCGAAGGAGCCGTTGCGACAGGAGCCCTGGGGTAGCCACGCCGTCGCCGCCTGCGCTGCCGTCGACGACGCCTCACAGTTGATCAACGCCAGGCGAACGGCAGCAAGCCACCCGGCAAGTGACCTGTGCCACTGCGCAGTTGGCGGCGGCGGAGCATCTGTGGCCGGATCAGGAGGATGCCGTGGCACCTGCGGCGTCCGGCGACTATAGGGTCCCCGCATGATCGGACGACGAGACCGGGCCAAAAGCCCGATGCCGCGCACCTATTACCTCTGGCTGTCAGGAGCACTCGCCTCCATCCTGGGCGACGCGGTCCTGTACTTCGCCCTCGGCTGGGCGGCGGCCGCGCACGGCGGCACCGTGGCGGGTCTGGTACTCACCGCGATCAACCTGCCTCGGGTGCTGCTGCTGATCGTCGGCGGCACGGTCGGCGACCGGTTCGGTGCCCGGCGGGTGATGATCGTCGGCGACGCGGTCATGCTGGTCGGTATGCTCGTGCTCGCCGCGGTCTCCCGTCAGACCGGCCCCGTCGTCTGGCTGCTCGTGGCCACCGGCGTACTGGTCGGTGTGAAGGACGCCTTCTATCTGCCCGCCTCCGGCTCCATGCCGCTGCGGCTGGTCGGCAGGGAACCGCTGCCGCGCGCACTGGCGATGCGGCAGGGCGGGGCCCAGCTGGTGACCTTCGTCGCCGGACCCCTGGGCGGCGCGCTGGTCGCCGCCGCCGGCCTGACGGGGACGGCTCTGCTGAGCGCGGCGACCTTCACCGTCATCCTGATCGTCGTGATCGCCGTACGCCCCGCCTTCGACATCCCGCCCGCCCAGAGCAGCGGCAGCTTCCTGCGCGACGCGATGGACGGCGTCGGCACCGGCATGAAGGACCCCGTCCTGCGGGCCGCGCTCCTGGTCACCGGCGGCGTCGCGGGCTTCCTGCTGCCGGTGATCCCGCTGCTGCTGCCGCTGCTGGCCCGCCAGGAGCAGTGGAGCGCCGAGCGGACCGGCGTGATCTTCGGCGCGCAGAGCCTGGGGCTGCTCGGCGTGATCCTGCTGGTGATCGTCCGCGGTGCCCTCAGCCGGCCCGGACTGGCCGCCGGTGCGGGCGTGCTCGTCGCGGCCGGGGGCCTGGGCCTGCTCGCCCTGGCCCCCGGCACCGCGGTCCTCGCGGCCGTCCTGGTAGGTGTCGGGTCGGGGTTCTTCGCCTCCCACATCGGCCCGCTGGTGCTGATGAGCGCCCCGCACTCGCACCTCGCCCGTATGCAGGCCCTGCTCACCCTGGTGCAGAGCGTGGCCCTGCTGGCCATGAACAACGTCCTCGGCAACCTCTCCCGGCTCACCAGCCCCAACACGGCCCTCCTGGCCTGCGGCGCCGCCATCGCCCTGACCGGCTGCGCCGCCCTGGGCTCTCGCCCCCTGCGCACGGCCGCCATCGCGGCACCGGCCCCCGAGCCGGAGCAGGAACCGATCGCGGCGGGGGCGACGGACCCGGCGTGAGGTCCCGGCGTGACCCCCAGGTCACCCCGAGGGGCTGCACCGGCCTCTCAGCGCACCGTGAAGCCGCCGTCCACCGGTACCACCGCGCCGGTCACCTGACGGGACTCGTCACTGGCCAGCCACACCGCCGTGGACGCGATGTCGGTGGCCTCCACGAGGCGGTTCATCGGCTGGGACTCGGCGAAGGTCCGCTCGTGGTCGGCGGCGGGCACATCGAGGCAGCGGGCGATCTCGACCAGCATCCGCCCCTCCAGGGCCGGTTCGTCGCGCACCGAACCAGGGCAGAGCGCGTTGACGCGGATGCCGTGCGGCGCGTAGTCGAGCGCCGCCGCCCGGGTGAGGCCGATCAGCCCGTGCTTGGCTGCCACGTACGCCGCGAAGTAGCGGTAGCCGACCATACCCGCGGTCGAGGAGACGTTGATGACGCTGCCCGACCGCTGCGTGACCATCGCCGGCAGCACCGCCCGCATGGCCCGCCAGGAGCCGTTGAGGTCGATGTCCAGCATCAGAGCCCACTCGTCCTCCTCGATCTCGTGCACCGGCCGGCCCGAAGGCGCCGCGATCCCGGCGTTGTTCACCAGCACGTCGACGGCACCGAAACGGTCGAGGGCGCTGTTCGCCGCGGCCCGCAGATCCTCGGCGACCCGTACGTCACCGGCCTGCTCGACGACCGAGGCACCGGCCGCACGGCACTCCTCCGCGGTGGCCTTCAACTGGCTGGCGGTACCGAGCGGATACGGACAGCCCGGGTCGTCGGCGCAGATGTCGAGCAGCACCAGGTCCGCGCCCTCCTTCGCGAAGGCGATGGCCGTGGCACGGCCTATGCCGCGCGCAGCCCCCGTGATCAGCGCCGTCTTGCCTGCCAGCCGCATGGGTGAACCCCTCTGGACGTAGGTCACGAACGTAAGGCCGAATCCTATGACGCGTGATCACCTCCGCACCGGCCGTGCGGGCACGGGCCGCGACCTGGAAGGTCGCACCGTCACCCACCACGGACACGTCCAGGTCCGCGGCTCGGAGCGCGCGCACCCCCTGAAGGCGACCCATCGCTCTCGTCCAGGGGTCCACGCTGACAAGTCACCACCAGGCCGGGGTTCACGCTCTGTTCTCGGCTTCGGCTCTCAAGGGAGGTGGGCAGCCGGCCGGGGCGAGGCCCCGTGGCGGTCCATGCCGAACTCTTGACAGGCGCATTGTTCACTTCTTAAATCACACGGTGAAGTAAGTGTGTCCCCCCACCGCACCCATGTCGCGCCGACCAGCACCCCGCCCGCACGCGCATCTGTCATGCGCATGCCGTTATTGGTCTTCGTGTCATGCCCGACGAAGGGAGAGTCATGGACTCCCCGCGTTCTCCCCGCCGCCTCCTGTGGGCCCTCGCCCCGCTCCTCGCCTTCGCGTCGCTGTCCACCGGGCTCGCGCAGGGCGCGTCACCCGCGCCGGAGACCGCCGTGTCCACCGTCGCCGAGGCCCGGGCGGCCGCCGTCACCTTCTCCGACGAGTTCGACGGGCCCGCGGGCGCCGCCGTGGACGGCGCCAAGTGGCAGATCGAGACCGGCGACAACGTCGACAACCACGAGCGGCAGTACTACACGGCGGGCAACCGCAACGCCGCCCTGGACGGCCAGGGCCATCTGGTGATCACCGCCCGCCGCGAGAACCCCGGCGACTACCGGTGCTGGTACGGGCGGTGCGAGTACACCTCCGCCCGGCTGAACACGGCGGGCCGGTTCACCACGACGTACGGGCACGTCGAGGCCCGGATGAAGATCCCGCGCGGCCAGGGCATGTGGCCCGCCTTCTGGATGCTGGGCAACGACATCGGCCAGGTCGGCTGGCCGAACTCGGGCGAGATCGACGTCATGGAGAACGTGGGCTTCGAGCCGTCCGCCGTGCACGGCACCCTGCACGGGCCCGGCTACTCGGGCTCCGGGGGCATCGGTGCCGGGTACACGCTGCCCGGCGGGCAGGTCTTCGCCGACGCCTTCCACACCTTCGCCGTCGACTGGAGCCCGAACGCGATCACCTGGTCCGTCGACGGCACGGTCTACCAGCGGCGCACCCCCGCCGACCTCGGCGGTCGGCAGTGGGTCTTCGACAAGCCCTTCTTCCTCATCCTCAACCTCGCGGTCGGCGGTTACTGGCCCGGTGACCCCGACGGCAGCACGGCCTTCCCGCAGCAGCTCCTGGTCGACCACGTCCGCGTCAGCACCGACACCGCCCAGCCGGGCGGCAGCGGCCCCGTCACCGGCGTCGGCGGCAAGTGCGTCGACGTGGCCGGGGCCGACACCGCGAACGGCACGCCCGTACAGCTCTACGACTGCAACGGCACCGCCGCGCAGCGGTGGACGGTGGGGAGCGACGGCACGATCCGCGCGCTCGGCAAGTGCCTGGACGTGGCCTCCGGCGGCACGGCCGACGGCACCCCCGTACAGCTCTGGGACTGCAACGGCACCGCCGCCCAGCAGTGGGCCGTCCCCGCCGCGCGGGACATCGTCAACCCGCAGGCCGACAAGTGCCTGGACGCGACCGGCGGCAGCTCGGCCAACGGGACCCGGCTGCAGATCTGGACCTGCACCGGAGCGGTCAACCAGAAGTGGACGGTGACCCGTTGACCAGGCGCCCGCCGCACCGCACCGCGGCCACCGCGCCAGGCCTCCCCGTGCGTCCGGTCGGCACCTGACCCGGGCCGGGACGCCTCCCGGAAGCCGGTGGCCGGTTCCCTTCGGCAGGGGACCGGCCGCCTGTCGGCGCACGCCCCGCCGGGCCGCCGCCGTCGCCGTGCTTACCTCCCGGGTAATCGACCACGGCCCTCCCGCGGCGCAGGATCGTGGTCGTCGAGAACACCACCGGCCGGAAGGACACCATGATGTCTGCCTACGCGATCGCCCACCTGCGGGAGGCGGCGCCGCACCAGGAGATCGCCGAGTACATCGAGCGCATCACCGCGACCTTCGAGCCGTACGGCGGCCGCTTCCTCGTGCACGGCACACAGCACGAGGTGCTGGAGGGCGCCTGGCCCGGCCATGTCGTGGTGATCGGTTTCCCGTCGGTCACCGACGCGCGGGCCTGGTGGGCCTCCGCCGCCTACCGGGAGATCGCGCCCCTGCGCGCCCGGCACATCGAGGGCGACATCATCCTCGTCGCGGGCGTCCCCGCGGACTACGACGCGGGCCGCACGGCCCAGGGGATCCGCGAGGCGCTGTCCGGCGGCCAGGGTCTCGGATGACCTGATCCGCCGTCACTTTCACTTCACCCCGCAGGACTTCGGGCATCCTACCGTTCGGCTCCGCCGTACCGCTGGGCTCCGTCGGGCCGTTGGGCTCCGTCGGGCCGTTGGGCTCCGTCGGGCCGTTCAGCTCCGCTGTTCCTCCGCCGCGGGCGGGGTGAAGCAGGCCGTGACCGTCTTGCCGTGCGGGCAGGGGTGGGCCTCCCAGCTGTCGGCCAGGGCGTCGACCAGGAACATGCCCCGCCCTCCGACACGGTCGGTGCTGGGCTCCCGGGGAGCGGGCAGTTCGTCCGAGTTGTCGTGGACCGCGATGTGCAGACAACTGCTGTCCCACGCCATGACGAGCTGCGCGTTGCTGTGGGCGTGCCGGTGGGCGTTCGTGACCAGTTCGGAGACCGTCAGCAGAACGGCGTCCGCGGTCTCCGGCGCCTCGGTGGTCCAGCCCAGCGAGTCGAGGTGTTCCCGGGTCCAGTCGCGGGCGGCCTTCACCGAACTGTCCATCGGCAGGGTGCGCGCCCATCCGACCGCCCGCAGCGCCGACCCGTCGTCCATCGTGACCCCTTCCCTGGATGTGCCCTGACGGGTGGGCGTGTACCCCGGTTCGACGGGGTGAGGCGTGCCGCCCGGCAGACCGCGTGGCACGCCCGGACCGCACGCCGCGTCCGCACGCCGCGTCCGGACACGGAAGGGGAGCACGAGGAGAGGGGCACCGGAAGAGGAGCGAGTGGGGGAGGGCGTCAGAAGGAGGGCGGCAACCTTTTCCCGTCGGGCGGCGACCGGGTGACGTGAAGTCGACCCGCTCTTTCGAACGGACGGACATGAGGACCAAGAGGCACGCCGCCCGACGCCGCCCGAACACGCGCGCACGGTGGACGACGGCATCCGCGGCGCTGGTCGCCACGGGCGTACTCGTCTGCCTGGTGGTGGCCCTGCGCCCCGACGGCGACGCCGGTACCGGACGCACCGTCACGGCACCCGCCGCCGTCGCCCCGTCGGGCACCGCGACGCGCCCGCCCTCCGCCCCGCCGCCCCCCTCCCCGTCCCGCCCGTCCTCCGCGTCCCCCACGGCGAGCCCCGGCGCGAGCCCGTCGAGGACCCCGGCGGCGACGCCGCGGGCGCGTGCGTCGGCGTCGGGCCCCGCGCGGCCGGTCGCCGCGCAGCCGCCGGCGGCGGGCCGCATCCGACCCGGTGTCACCTACCGCGGACTCGCCACCCACTACGACGCCGGGGACGGCGACGGCGCCTGCCTCTTCGGCCCGAGCGACGACCTCATGGTCGCGGCGATGAACCACACCGACTACGAGACGTCCAGGGCGTGCGGGGCCTACCTCCGCGTCCGCGCGGCCAACGGCGCCTCCGTCACGGTCAAGGTCACCAACGAGTGCCCGCTGCCCTGCGCGCCCGGCCAACTCGACCTCAGCAAGCAGGCGTTCGCGAAACTCGGTGCTCTCTCGGCGGGGGAGCTGCCGATCACGTGGACCCTGACGAGCCCCGGCACCTCCGACACCGTCGCGGTCCGGTACAAGACCGGTTCCACGCGGTACTGGTGCGGCATCCAGGTCGTGGGCCACCGCAACCCGGTGGCACGGCTGGAGGTCCGGGACGGCGGCACCTGGCACCCGCTGCCCCGCGCCGAGTTCAACTACTTCCTCTCCGAACGGGGCACCGGCTGCGGAGGCGCCCTGCGGATCACCGACATCCACGGCGAACAGCTCCGGCTCGACGGCCTCGCGGTGCGCGCGGACGTCCTGCAGCCGACCGGGGTCCAGTTCGCACGGCACTGAGGGCCGGCGCCCGGCCGCCCACGGGAGGCACGTCGTACGATCGACGCTACTTGCCAGTAACGCACGTGCCGGTCGTGCGTTCCCGTCCCGCAGGAGGCCCCGTGGCCCGCATCCTCACCGTGAGCCGTGACATCGTCGTCGACGTCCCGCCCGCCGCGGTCTACGACGCGGTCAGCCGCCCGGCGGACATGGGGCGCTGGAGCCCGGAGAACCTCGGCACCTCGCGGCGGACGCCCGTCGGGCCGGCCGTGGTGGGGACGTCGTTCGAGGGCCTCAACAAGCGGGGCGGGTTCCGCTGGGTCACGCGCTGCACGGTGACGGCGGCCGAGCCGGGCCGCCGGTTCGCCTTCCGCGTCCACGCCATCGGCATCCGGCGGCCCCGCCTGCGCGGACCGATCGCCACGTGGGAGTACCGCCTGGAACCGGCCGGCGACGGGACGCGGGTGACGGAGTCCTGGACCGACGACCGCCGGGCCTGGCCGGACGCGGTCGCCCGCGCCTTCGACAGGACGGTGACCGGGGGCCGTACGTTCGCCGAGTTCCAGGTGCGGAACATCGAGATCACCCTGCGCAACCTCAAGAGGGAGCTCGAGGCGGCCTCCCGCACCTGACGCCGTCCGCCCGGGCCGTCCCCCGCGTCCGGCGTGAGGCGCCGCGGGACGCCGTGAGGTGCCGAGGCCGTCCTCCGGATGACGCCGGCGGGCCCCGGCGGCCCCGCCGGCGACCGCCCCGACGCGGCGGACCCGCTGCCCCGGTGGGCCGGCCGGACACGGCGGGGCGAGGGCCGGGCACGCTGCCGGAGCCGCCGTGCCCGGGCGCCGTTGACGCGCGTAGCGCGGTGCTCCAGGCTGTGCACGGGCCGCCGTCGAGAGGCGGTGGCCGGTCGGTAACGGAGTCGACGGTCGGGAGGCCGGGATGTTCGGACGCGTGTCACGTCTGCTTGTCTCATTTGTCATGATCATGGCAGGTGCGGTGATCGGGGTGGGAGCCACCTCGGGCACCGCGCACGCCGACGAGTGCTACACCTGGAGCCGCACCCTGTCCGAGGGGTCCTCCGGAAGCGACGTCACCCAGCTCCAGATCCGCGTCGCGGGATGGGTGACCTCCGGCGAACGGCTCTCCTACGACGGCCAGTTCGGCGCGCGGACCACCGCCGCCGTCAAGAAGTTCCAGGCCGCCTACGGCCTGACCGCGGACGGTGTCGCGGGATCGCAGACCTTCAGCAAGCTCTACGCCCTCCAGGACGCGGACTGCACACCCGTCCACTTCAGCTACGCCGAACTCAACCGGTGCAACTCCGACTGGTCCGGAGGCGCCGTCTCCGCGGCCACCGCGAAGGCGAACGCCCTCAAGACGATGTGGAAGCTCGAGGCCATGCGGCACGCCCTCGGCGACGTGTCGATCAACATCTCCAGCGGCTTCCGCTCCTACGCCTGCAACAGCGCGGTCGGTGGATCGTCCACCAGCCGCCACCTCTACGGCGACGCCGCCGACCTCACCGGATCGCCGACCCTGTGCCGGCTCGCCCAGCAGTCCAGGACCCACGGCTTCTCGGAGATCCTCGGCCCGGGCTACCCCGGCCACAACGACCACACCCACGTCGCCTTCGACCCGTCCCCGTACTGGTCCGCCCCCACCTGCGGCATCTGAGCCCACGCACCCCCACGGCACGCCGGCCGGCCCGGTCCGCCGCCGGGAGGCCCGCGGGGCGGCTCCGGCCGCCCCGCGCTCAGCCCCCCGGCCGCTCCCGCGGGCCGTCCGGCACCGGGGCGCCGAGCACGGCCGGCGGTCCCGGCCCGACCCGGACGGGAGCCCCGAGCCCGGCCCGTGCCGCCTCCGGATCCCCGCCGGCACGGTCGCCGGACCGGGGTGGCCGGCACCCCGGTCCGGAGCCGTGCCCCGGAGCCGGAGCCGGAGCCGGAGCCGGAGCCGGAGCCGGGCAGGGCCGGAGCCGCCCGTCGCTAACCGGCGGTCACGGCTTCTCCCGGTCGTGCAGGGCGCTCACCTCCTCCGCGGTGAGGGCCCTGTCGAAGGCGTGGACCTCGTCGACCGCTCCGTTCCAGAAATCGGTGTCGGCGCCGTTCCACTGGGCGCGGCCGACGGCGAGGGGACCGGAGCCGACATGGGCGGGACCGGACTCGGCCGTCGCCGCCGGTACGCCGTCGACGTACAGCGTGATCGTGCCGCGCGCGCCGTCCCGCACCCCGACGAGGTGGTACCAGCGGCCGATCTCGGGGGTGGCCGCCAGCCGGGCGCGCTTCTCGCCGGGGGTGCTGAAGGCGAAGGCGCCCTGGCCGTACTGCAGGTAGAACGGACTCGCCTGACGCCGGCCGTCCTGGCTGACCGCGGTGGCGTAGTTGCCCGGCAGCGCGTCGAGGGTGACCCAGGCCGACACGGAGTAGCTGCCCGTGGTGTCCAGCACCGGGCCGGCCGTCTCCGCGTACTGCCCGTCGCCGTCGAAGGCGAGTGCGCTGCCGCTGACCCCGGGAGCCCAGGCGGTTCCGGGGGACAGGGTCAGGGGCCGGTCGTTCGGTCCGTCGTCGCGGGCCGTGCCGCCCGCCCCCTCGTCGAGGCTCCAGTGGCCGCCGCCCTTCAGCGGCTCGCGCTCGCCGGCCGCGGCACCGGCCGCGATCACCTTGCGGTTGATCTCCCGGACCCGGGCCGGGTCGACCTTGATCTCCCTGCGGTCGTAGGTGTAGAGGCCGTTGAGTTCGTTCTCGAGGTCGGTGATCTGCGTGTAGACCGAGCCGGACAGTTCGGCCCCGGCCTGGTCGAGGTAGTACCGCTCGGTGTTCTCGACGTACGTGCGGGTCAGCGCCTCCTTGTCGGTGACACCGCTGTAGATCACCGTCGGGGTGCCGGGCCACATGTGGCCCGGGACGCGCAGGGTGAAACCGCCGTGCTCGCCGTCCATCGCGGCCCGTGTCCGGTCGGGGAAGGCCGGGTCGGTGTTGTTGTAGTCGTGGTGGTCGATGATGTCGCCCTTGCCCGAATCACCCTTGGAGTTGCAGCAGTTGACCCCGCTGTGGGCGTTGACGATCCGGGACGGGTCGGCGGCCTTCACGGCCTCGGCGATACGGCCGCTCTCCTCGCGGTCCCACTCGCCCCAGCCCTCGTTGAAGACGATCCAGCCGATCACGGAGGGCGCGTCGTGGTGCTGGCGCATCATCTCCCTGCCCTGGTCGACGAACGCCTTCTGCCCCGCCCGGCTGGTGATGTTCCCGGAGACGAAGTCCTGCCAGACCAGCAGGCCCAGCCGGTCCGCGTGGTAGAACCAGCGCGCCGGCTCCACCTTGATGTGCTTGCGCACCGCGTTGAAGCCGAGCCGCTTGTGCGCCTCCAGGTCGAAGGCGAGGGCCTCGTCGCTGGGCGCGGTGTACAGCCCGTCGGGCCAGAAGCCCTGGTCGAGCGTGGCGAGGGAGAAGACGGGCTTTCCGTTGAGCACGAGCTTGCGGTAGCCGCCGACGTCCGCGATGCCGACCTCGCGCATGCCGAAGTAGCTGCCCACCCGGTCGGTCGACCTGCCGTCGGTCAGGGTGACGTCGAGGTCGTAGAGGTAGGGGTCGTCCGGGCTCCACAGGTGCTGCTTCGCCACGGGCAGACGCAGTTCCCTGTTGGCCGGCCCGCTGACCCGGCCGACGACCCTGCCGCGCTCGTCACGGGCGACGGCCGCCACGCGCGCCTTCGTGGAGGCGCCCTCGGACTCGACGGTCACCGCGAGGCTGCCGGTGTCGATGTCGGGGGTCATGACTACGTTGTCGACGGAGGTGTCGGCGACCGGCTCCATCCACACCGTCTGCCAGATGCCCGACGACTGGGTGTAGAAGATGCCGCCCGGGGCGGTGGACTGCTTGCCCGTCGGCTGGTCGGCGCCGCCGGTGTCGGTGACCGCGACCACGATCTCCTGCGGCCCGGTGCCGGTGAGGGCGTCGGTGACGTCGGCGTCGAACGCGGTGTAGCCGCCGGTGTGTTCGGCGACCTGCCGGCCGTTGACCCAGACGCGTGCCCGGTGGTCGACGGCACCGAAGTGGAGCCTCAGCCGGTTGCCCTTGCCGACCTTCCAGTTCTTCGGCACGTCGACCAGCCTGCGGTAGAACATGTGGTCCTCGTGCCGTTCCAGCCCGGAGAGCTGCGACTCGACCGGGAACGGCACGACGATCCGCTCGTCGAGGGCCTTGCCGAACACGGGCTGTTCACCCGCCTCGGCACCGCTGAACTGCCAGGGGCCGTTGAGGTTCTTCCACGTGGCGCGCACCAGCTGCGGACGGGGGTACTCCGGCAGCGGGTTCTTCTCGTCGAGGGCGTCGCCCCAGGCGGTGGTGAGCCGGTGCGCGGAGGCGTTCCGCGCCGACCGCGCGATCCGGGGGACGGTCTCGGCGCCGGAGGTCAGGCCGCCGAGGCCGTCGTAGGTCACGCGGACCCGCTGGCCCTTCTGGACCGGCTCCGCGAGCGTGACGTCCAGGGTGTCGCCGTCACCGGGGGAGACGGCGAGCGAGGCGAGCGGCATCGCGGTGGTGTCGGCCTCGACCTTCAGGTGGTCCCCGGCGTCCCGGAGGCCGCCGACCTCGTTCTCGAAGCGGGCCCGCAGGTGCCGCCCGTCCTCGCTGACGGAGAGGTCGACCGGGTAGACCTCGAATCCCGCCGGAGGGGTGAACGCCGACTCGGGGACGAGCTGCCTGGGCATCGCCGGGGTCGACCAGCGCAGGAACATGTTGGATCCGCCGAGGTCCTGGAACATCTCCAGGCGGAAGTCGTGCGGTTCACCGGCGGCCAGGCGGACCGGCGCGCTCGTCTGCTCCCGGTCCCAGTCGGGTTCCCAGTGGTCGATGACCGGCCGGCCGTCGACGAACAGCCGGAAGCCGTTGTCGCCGATGGCGTGGAAGGTGTAGTCGCCGGTCGCCGGTGCCTCGATGCGGCCGGTCCAGCGGGCCGTGGTGTGCTCGGTCCGCCCGGTCAGCTCCTCGAAGGTGCCGGTCAGGCCGGGGAAGTCGATCTGCGGTTCGAGCAGGGTGCCCCCGAGCGTGGCGAAGTCGCGGGCTCCCGGCGCCGACATGCTGAAGTACTCGCCCTTCAGCCCGTGCACCTCGACGGCGGCCCGGCCGGGGGAGGGCGCCGGCGTGCCGGCGACCGGCTCCGCGGCCGAGGCGGTGGGTGACAGGCCGCCGACGGGCAGCACCAGGAGGACCGCCGCGATCAGCAGCGCCCACGCTCTGGTGGCCGGCCGGCCGTGTCGTGTGGTCGGTGTGGTCATCGAGACCTTTCTCGCGCAGGGGCATCGAGCGGGCATCGAGGGGGAACCGGGCGGCGTCGACGCGGGAACGGTGTCCTCACGGCCGTTCACTCCACGAACGGCCTTGTGCAGCAGGGGACTTGATCACGGGCAGGGGAGGGGAGCGGCGGCTCTTCGGACAGGGCGGACCGTGCGCGCAAGCGGAATGACAACATGCGTGTTCGGGAGTTGTCCAGACCTTTCGCACGGCGCGACCGGGGCCGTGCCCGGCCGACGGCACGACGGACGACACGGCCGACGGCACAACGGAGCCGGGGCCGACGGCACGACGGAGCCGGGGCCGACACGTGCGGTCGGCCCCGGCTCGGGAGGGCTCTCGGGAGATCCGTCAGAAGGCGCCTACCCGACCTCGGCCCAGTCGAGGGTGCGTTCCACCGCCTTCTTCCAGCCGGCGTAGCCCTCGGCCCGTCGCTCGTCGGACCACTGGGGCTGCCAGCGCCTGGACTCCTGCCAGTGGGTGCGCAGTTCGTCCGTGTCGCGCCAGAAACCGGTGGCCAGGCCCGCCGCGTAGGCGGCGCCGAGCGCGGTCGTCTCGGCGACGACCGGGCGGCTGACCGGCACCCCGAGGACGTCGGCCTGGATCTGCATGCACAGGTCGTTGGCCGTCACACCGCCGTCGACCTTGAGGACGTCGAGGTGGACCCCGGAGTCCTGTTCCATGGCCTCGACGACGTCACGGCTCTGGTAGCAGATCGACTCCAGCGTGGCCCGGGCCAGATGACCGTTGTCGTTGTAGCGGGCCAGACCGACGATCGCGCCGCGGGCGTCGGAACGCCAGTACGGGGCGAACAGGCCGGAGAACGCCGGGACGAAGTACATGCCGCCGTTGTCCTCGACGGTACGGGCCAGCGTCTCGCTCTCGTCGGCACTGCTGATGATCTTCATCTGGTCGCGCAGCCACTGCACCGCGGACCCCGTGACCGCGATGGAGCCCTCCAGGGCGTAGACCGCCGGCTCGTCACCGAACCGGTACGCCACCGTGGTGAGCAGTCCGTGCTGCGAACGCACCAGCTCGGTACCGGTGTTGAGGACCAGGAAGTTGCCGGTGCCGTAGGTGTTCTTGGCCTCGCCGGGGGCGTAGCAGACCTGTCCCACCGTGGCCGCCTGCTGGTCGCCGAGCACCCCGGTGATGGGGATGGCGGCGCGCAGCGGCCGGGAGGTGCGCGTGACGCCGTACGCCTCGCGGTGGGAGGAGGAGTTGATGACGGGCAGCATGGACCGGGGGATCCCGAAGAAACCCAGCAGTTCGTCGTCCCAGTCCAGCGTCTCCAGGTCCATCAGCATGGTCCGGCTGGCGTTGGTCACGTCGGTGGCGTGGATCCCGCCGTCCGGGCCGCCCGTCAGGTTCCACAGGACCCAGCTGTCGGTGTTGCCGAAGACCGCGTGGCCCTGTTCCGCCGCCTCGCGGACCCCGTCGACGTTCTCCAGGATCCACTGGATCTTGCCGCCGGAGAAGTACGTCGCCGGGGGCAGGCCCGCCTTGCGGCGGATGACGTCGCCCTTGCCCGAGCGTTCCAGGGCCGCGGCGATGGAGTCGGTGCGGGTGTCCTGCCAGACGATGGCGTTGTAGTAGGGGCGTCCGCTGCGCGGATCCCACACCACCGTGGTCTCCCGCTGGTTGGTGATGCCGATCGCCGCCAGGTCCTCCGGGGACAGGTTCCCGTGCCGCAGGGCGTTCTGCATCACCGAGTTGGTGCGCTCCCAGATCTCGACGGGGTCGTGTTCGACCCATCCCGACCGCGGGAGGATCTGGGCGTGCTCCAACTGGTGCTTCGCCACCTCGTTCCCGTCGTGGTCGAAGATCATGAATCGGGTGCTGGTGGTGCCTTGGTCCACCGCGCCCACGAAGTCAGCCATGGGATGCCGCCTTTGCTGCCGGTGTCAGCGCTCGGAGTCGGGGGCGGGGACGCGGCCGGGAGGCTCCGCCTCCGCCGTCGGCAGGAACCGGCCGATGAACGCCTTGTACAGGCCGGCGCCGAGCAGGCCGCCGATCAGGGGGGCGATGATCGGCACCCAGAAGTAGAAGTTCCCGTACTGATCCCGCCACGCCCCGCCGTAGCCGGTGAGGAAGCTGGCCAGCCGGGGGCCGAAGTCACGCGCCGGATTGATCGCGTATCCCGCGTTGGTTCCCCACGCCATGCCGATGGCCACGACGATCAGGCCCACGATGAACGGGGCCAGGTTCGCCCCCGGCGGGTTGTTGAGCAGGTCCGTGACGGCCATGACCAGCAGCAGCAGGATCGCGGTGCCGATGATCTGGTCGCGGAAGGCGCCCCACTCGTGGACCGGCAGGTTCGGGTTGCCGTTGGCGGGGAGCGTGGAGAACACACCCTGCGTCTTGATGGTGTGACCCGGGTCGGCCTTGGCCAGCGCCTCGGTGTAGTTCCACCGGACGATCAGGGCCGCCACGAAGGCGCCCGCCGTCTGCGCCACCATGTAGGGCGCGACCTTCCGCCAGGGGAACCCCTTGAACGCCGCGAGGGCGAGGGTCACCGCGGGATTGATGTGGGCGCCGCTCAGCCGCCCCGCGACGTACACGCCGAGGGTGACGCCGAGGCCCCACGCCCAGGAGATGCTGTCGTGGTTGCCGAGGCCGCCCGGCGGTGTCGTCAGGGCCCCGCCGGCGACCACCTGGGCCACGACTCCGCATCCGAAGAGGATGAGAACCATCGTGCCGGCGAACTCGGCCGACAACTCGCCGGCCAGTCCCGACCTTTTCAAACGCTCAGCCATGGAAGCTCGCTTCCCGCCGGTCGAAGGACCGGCTCTCGATTACCGAGCCCTTCCGACGTCAGGATAAGTCGGCAGTAAAGAAATCGCTCGAACAGTCACCTACGGTCGCAAACCGCAAGAAATGCCTCCACCGCCGCTGTCGTCGTTGCACGGCCCCGGCGACTCTCGCGCGGTCCCCGGCGACCCCCACAGGGTTCCCCCGGCGGTCCCCGGCGGTCCCCGGCGGGCCCCGGCAGTCCCGTCGGCCCCCGGCGGCCCTCGGTGGTTCGGCCGCCACGGCTTTGCCGTCTGGTGGACTCCGCTCTTCCGGATAGGGTGTTTTCATACGAAATGTTGCCTGGTGGTCAGGACGTGCGGTGGACGCTCACCAGACGGCGGGACCGGTGCCGGAACAGCCCTCCACGGCTGTCGGGTACGCGGGTGTGCTGCGCGAACTGCTGCCGATCGCGCTCTGGCGGGAGGACACCGACGGACGCGTCGCGGAGTGGTCGCTGGCCGCCCAGGACCTGCTCGGCTACCGGCCCGAGGAGGTACTCGGCCGGCCCGCCTCGACCCTGCTCGTCCCCGAGGGCCACGGCGAACTCGCCGACCGGCTGACCCGCCGGGTGCACGCCGGGGAGACCGTCGGCGGAACCCTGCGGGTGCGCCACCGCGACGGCCACCAGGTGACGATGGAGATGTGGATCGTCCCGGCCGCCGACGCGCTCGGACGGCCCGGCGCCCTGCTCATCGCCGTGGAGACCTCCCAGGTCCTGCGCATGCGGGACTCGCTGGCGGCCCTGGAGAGCCTCTTCCGCCAGTCGCCCATCGGCCTGGCCACCCTCGGCACCGACCTGCGCTTCCTGCGGGTCAACGACGCGCTCGCCCGGATGAACGGCCGCTCCGCCGCCGAGCACCTGGGCAGGCGCCTGACCGAGGTGGTGCCCGACGTCAACGCCGCCGCCCTGGAATCGACGATGCGGCAGGTCCTGGACCGGGGCACCGCCGTCGTCGACGTCCGCCGCACCGGGCGCACCGCCTCCGACCCCCGCCACGACCGGACCTGGTCCTGCTCCTACGCCCCCCTCGTCGACGGCACCGGCCGGACCCTCGGCCTGATCGCCTCCCTCATCGACATCACGGAGAGCCAGCGCGCCGAGGCCGACGCCGAGCGGGCCAGACGCCGCTTCGCCCTGCTGGCGGAGGCGGGCACCCGCATCGGCACCACCCTGGACCTGCGGCAGACCTCCGAGGAGATCGTGCAGATGCTGGTGCCCCAGCTCGCCGACTCCGCCGACGTGCAGCTCCTCGAGGAGGTCCTGCGGCCCGACGAGTCCGCGGCCTCCACCCACGGCGTGGTCCGCCGCACGGCCGCCCACTTCCCCGACCCCGCGGCCCCCACGGCGAAGCTCCTGCCGGGCATGACGTCCCGGATCCCGCACGGCTCGCTGTACGAGACGGTCATCACCGAGGGGCGCCCCACGAACCTCTACCGCTCCGACGTCCCGGCCCTCGTCACCGACCCCCGCTCCGACCACCTGCGCGCGTACCTGATGGGCCTCGGCTCCGCGCGGCTGGTCCCCCTGGTCGCCCGCGGCAAGGTGCTCGGCGCGGTCATCGTGACCCGGCTCCGCACCCGCGAACCCTTCGACGAGCAGGACTGCGTGCTCATCGACGAACTGGCCGCGCGCGCCGCCCTGAACATCGACAACGCCCTGATGTACACCCGCCAGCGCGCGGCGGCCCTCACCCTGCGGCGCAGCCTGACCAACAGCGCGCTGCCCGTCGTCCCCGGCCTCGAACTGACCGGCCGGTACCTGCCGGCCAGCGAACACGACGTCGGCGGCGACTGGTTCGACGTCATCGCCCTTCCCGACGGCAGGACCGGACTGGTCATCGGGGACGTCATGGGCCACGGCATCCACGCGGCGGCCGTCATGGGCCAGCTCCGCACGGCGGTGCGCACCCTCGCCCGGCACGACGTCCCTCCGGCCCGCATGCTCCGCTCGCTGGACGCCGTCGTGGCCGACATGGGCGAGGACGAGATGGCGACCTGCGTCTACGCCGTCCACGATCCGGTGTCCGGCGGATGCCTCGTCGCCCGGGCCGGCCACCCGCCGCCGGCCGTCAGGGCGCCCGACGGGACGGTCGTCCTCCTCGACGGCCCGCCCGGCACCCCGCTGGGCACCGGCGGGCACGAGTTCCGCACCGAGGAGGTCCCGCTGCCGCCGGGCAGCCTGCTGGTCCTGTACACCGACGGCCTCGTCGAAGCCCGCGGCCGGGACTTCGACCAGGGCCTGGACCGGCTCGCCCGCACCCTGCGGACGCCCGCGCGCTCACTGGCGGAACTCTGCGACGACGTCCTCGCACGGATGCTGCCGCACCCCGCGCAGGACGACGTCGCCGTCCTCATGGCCCGCCCGCAGTGACCGGCCCGGCCCCGGCCGGCCGCCCGCGCCCTCAGCCCTCGTACTCGGTGAGGTCGATGGCGTGCACGGCCAGCGGGACGTCGTGGACGGGGTGGGTCGTCACCCGCTCCGGCACCATCCCGAGCTTGCGGATGACGTTCTCCGAGGCCTCGTCCCCCACCCGGCAGAGGGCGACGACCCGCTCCAGGCCCCGGTCCTGGAGCGCGAACTCCAGCGTGGCCTGAGCGGCCTCGGACGCGTACCCCTGGCCCCAGAACGGTGTGCCGAGCCGCCAGCCGACCGCCACCTCGGAGGCCACGTCCGGCAGGTACCCGGGCACGTACAGGCCCGTGAAGCCGGCCAGCTCGCCCGAGGCGAGCAACTCGACCGCGAAGAGGCCGAAGCCCTCCTCGTCCCACTCCTCCTCCCACCGCTCGAGGGCCTCCGCGGTGCCGTCCAGGTCGAGCACCGAGCCGTCGCCGACCCACCGCATCACCCGCGGGTCCGCGTTGATCTCGGCCATGGGGACCAGGTCGTCGTCGCGCCAGCGACGGAGGAGGAGGCGGGGGGTGCGGATCTCGGTCATGGGGCCATCCTGCCCAAGCCGGGCCCCGTACCGGTAATCGGCGGGGCGCGGGCCCGCTCAGCCGGCCGCCCTTCCGACGAGCGCGACGATCCGCGCCTCCGTGGCGGGGGTCAGCGCCGTCAGGGCGTAGGAGGTGGGCCACAGGGCGCCCTCGTCGAGGTGCGCCTGGTCGCTGAAACCGATCGTGGCGTACCGGGACTTGAACTTCTGCGCGCTCTGGAAGAAGCAGACGACCTTGCCGTCGCGGGCGTAGGCGGGCATGCCGTACCACAGCTTCGGCGTCAGGTGCGGCGCGGTGGTCCGGACGATCTCGTGGAACCGCTCGGCGAGGACCCGGTCGGCGTCCTCCATCTCCGCGATCTTCGCGCGGACGTCGCTCTCCCCGTCCGCCCTGGCCGAGCGCGGACCGCGGCGCGCGGCCGCCTTCAGCTCCTGGGCGTGGTCCTTCATCGCCTCGCGTTCCTCGGCGGTGAACCCCTCGAAGCTCTTCCCGGACGTGCCGGTCTCCCGCGCGGACTTCGACGCGGGCTTCGGTGCGGACTCGGGCGTGCCGGTCATGGCAGGTGCCTTTCTCGGTGGGGCGTGATCGGTCGGGATGTGGTCGGTCGGGATGTGGTCGGTCGGGGGGACGTGGCTCTCGTGTCGTCCGGGCCGGGCCGGTCCAGCCAGCCGCCGTCGCGCATCAGCTCACGTCCCGTCAGTTCGTCCGCCTCGCGCCAGGCCTGGACGCGGCGCGGGGTGACACGAAACCAGCGGTACGGCGTGCCGGCCGGGTCCGGCGTGCGCGGGTCGAAGCCGGTGCGGGCGGCGAACCGGTCGCCCCGCTCCCGCGGCAGCGCGTCGATCTCCAGCACCTCGACGTCACCGTCGATCATCGACACGTCCCGGGTGGGCCCCAGCCCCAGGCGGACGGTCCCGGCGGCGGCCAGGTTCCGGCCGGTCGGACCGCCGGCCGCGGTGGCGAGCAGCAGCGTCCGGCCGTCCCATTCGAAGGACAGCGGCACCAGGTACGGCACGCCGTCCGCCGAGGCCGTGGCCACCCAGACGTCGACGTCGTGGGCGAGCCGGTACTCGGTGTCACGGCGACGCAGGGCGCGGGAGCGGGGCCCGGCGTTCCCGCCGTCCTGGACCGGTCCGGCGTTCCCGCCGTCCCCGGCCGGGCCGATGGCGTCGCCGTCCCGGACCGGACCGGCATCCATGGCGTCCTGGCCGGCGGGATGCGGAACGGTCCTCGGGGCGCGGGCGGACGAGCCGGTCATGGTCACTCCTGCGGTCGCGGGTCACGATCCGCCCGGCCGGTCCCGCCGGGCTCGATCGCCGTGGTCACACCCTCTCCCGGCCGGGGCGGTCCCCGCCTCCGTGCCCACCACGGAGATCACCACGGATAATGAGCCCGTGTCCACCTCAGTGATCTCGGCCCGGGAGGGCGAAGTGCTCGCGCTGCTCGGGGAGCACCTCAGCAACGCGGAGATCTCCGCCCGCCTGTTCATCTCCGTCCGCACGGTCGAGTCACACGTCTCCGCGCTGCTGCGCAAGCTGGAGGTGCCCGACCGGCGGGCGCTCGCCCGCCGTGCCGCCGAACTCGCCCGCGCCGAACGGCCGCGGCCGGCCCCCGTCCTCCCCGTGCCGCTGACGGCGTTCGTCGGCCGGGTCCGGGAGCGGGCCGAGCTGGCCGCGGCGGTGAGGTCCTGCCGGCAGGTGACCGCGGTCGGTCCGGGCGGCGTGGGCAAGACCCGGCTCGCGCTCGCGGTGGCGGCGGAGACGGCCGGTGACTTCGCCGACGGGGTGTGGTTCGTCGACCTGGCCCCGGTCGTCGATCCGGGCCGGGTCGGGGCGGCGGTCGCGGCGGCCGTCGGGGTGGGCGAGCAGCCCGGCCGGGGCGTCGACGAGGCGGTCCTGGCGGCGCTGGCGGACCGGCGGGCGCTGCTGGTGCTCGACAACTGCGAGCAGATACGCGACGGGGTGGCGCCGTTCCTGGAACGCCTGCTGACGGCCTGTCCCCGGCTGCGGGTGCTGGCGACGAGCCGGGCCCGGATGACGGTGCCGTTCGAACGGGTCTTCCCGGTCCCGCCGCTGTCCTGGGCCGACGGGGACGAGTCGGAGGCCGTCACCCTGTTCACGGAACGGGCGGCGGCGGTCGGCCCGCCCCCGGACCCCGCCGCGCGCGAGCGGATCGCGGGCCTGTGCGAACGGCTCGGCGGCATGGCGCTGGCCATCGAACTGGCCGCGGCGCGCTGGCCCACGCTCGGGCCGGACGGACTCACGGCCGGCCTCTCCGACCAGCTGCGCATCCTCGCGGGCGGCCCCCGCGCCGACGACCGGCACCGGTCGGTGCGGGCGGCGCTGGACTGGAGCCACGACCTGCTGGAGCCGCGCGAGCGGGCCCTGCTGCGCCGGGTCTCGGTGTTCGCGACGGCGTTCACCGCCGACGCGGCCGCCGAGGTGGCGGCCTTCGCCCCGCTGGACCGGGCGGCGGTGGCCGACGGACTCGGCCGGCTCGCGGACCAGAGCCTGCTCACCGCGATCCCCGCCGCGACCGGCACCCGGTACCAGGCGCTGGAGACCATCCGCCAGTACGGCACGGAGCGGCTCGCCGACGCCGGCGAATCGGCCGACGTCCGGGCCCGCCACCTGGCCTGGTGCCTGGCCGGCGCGACCGCCCTCCTCGCGGCGGAGGACGGGGACGCCGGCCGGCGTCCCCGGTTCGACGCGCTGGCCGAGGACGTCAGAGCCGCCCTCGCCCGGTCCGCCGACCGGCCGGAGCAGCGCGCGGACGCCCACCGCCTCGCCCTGGCCATGGGCGGGCTGACCTTCGCCCACCACCTGCTCGGCGAGGCCCAGCAGTGCTACGAACAGGCGGCCGCCCTCGCCGGTGACGCGGCCGGCGCCGGGGCGCTGCGGGAGGCCGCCGCGGTGGCCGGCTGCCGCAGGCTCGGCGACGACATGCTCCGCCTGCACCGCGGCGCCGCGGAGGCCGCCCGGCGGGCCGGTGACCTCGTGGGCGCGAGCCGCGACCTGGCGACGGCCGCCACCGTCGCGTACCGCTTCTCGAGCGAGTTCACCCGGGTCCCCACCGCGGCCGAGGCGAGGGCCATGCTGGGGACGGCGCGGGAACTGTCCGGCGAAGGCCACGGCGACGAGGACGGAGACGGCCACGGCGGCGGCCGGGGCAAGGACCACGGCCGTGGCGACGGCGCCCGTGAAAGCCGTGGCGACGGCGCCGGCGAAGACCACGGCCACGGCCACCGCGACCACGAAGGCCGCGGCGACGGAGACGGCGACAGCCACGGCGACCGCGACGACGGCCAAGGCGAAGCCCCCGGCCCCGGCCCCAGCTACGGCCACGGTTCCGGCCCCGGCGACCCGGCGACCGGAGCGGCCCTGGCGCTGGCCGAGGCGGCCGTGCTCGCGGACGCCTTCGGCGCGGTCCAGGGGGACACCGACAACACCGCGCACGAGACCGTCGCGCGCGCCGAGCGGGCCGTGGAACTCGCGCGCCGGGCCGGTGATCCGGTGGCCGAGTCCGCCGCGCTCGACGCCCTGTCCGGCGCCCTGACCTGGGCCGGCGACTCCTTCGGCGCCGCGGCCGCCGCCCGGCGCCGGATCGCCGTCCTGGAGCCGGTGCCGCACACCCCCGCCGCCACCCACGAGCGGATGGACGCCCTCGCCATGGCCGCCGGAACCGCCCTCGGCGTGGGGGACCTCCCGCGGGCCCGCCGCTGGGGCGGGCAGCTCGCCGCCCACCCGCTGTTCGCCGAGGTGGGCCACCACGCCACGTCCTGGCTGCTGATCGCGGACGCGTTCGCGGGCCGCGCCGACGACGTGCTCACGGGCAGCGCGGGGTTCCTCGACGCGTGGCGGCGGAGCGGCCGGCAACGGTCGTTCTCGCTCGGTCCGGCCGCCGCGTCGGTCGCCATGGTCCACGGCCTGCGGGGCGACCACGACGCCCGGACGGCCTGGCTCGACATCGTCGGCCGGGCGGGCACCGAGTCGGAGCACCGCCACGGCTACGGCGCGGTCTTCGACGCGATGGTCCTGCTCCACCACGGCGACCCGGAGCGGGCCCTGGAGCGGGTCGCGCCGGAGCCGGACCGGGTGTGGAAGTGGGTCTCCTGGATCTGGCTGCACTGGTACGTCGCCCTGCGGGCGGAGGCCTCGGTGCTCGCCGGTCACCCGGACGCCCGGGACCGGGTCGCCGCCGCCCGGACCACGGTCGCCGGCAACCCGGTCGCCACCGCCCAGCTGGACCGGGCCGGGGCGCTGCTGGACGGCGACCCCGCACGTCAGCTCGCCGCCGCGGCGGCCTTCGAGGCGGCGGGCTGCCCCTACCAGTCGGCACGCACCCTGCTGCTGGCCGGCCCCGCACACCGGGAGGACGGCCGGCGTGCCCTCGCCCGCCTGGGCCTCACGGACGGCTGAGGCCCGCGCCCGGCGGGCACCGCCGTCCCCGGCCGGCGAGGTGGTTCACGACGGTCCCGGGGACGGCCGGTCCCGGGCACCGTCCAGCAGGCGGCGTACGGCGGGCAGGGCCCGGTCGCGGTCGTCCGGCACCAGGCCGAGGCGGGTGCGGCGGTCGAGGAGGTCGTCCTCGTCGAGGGCGCCTTCGTGACGCAGGGCCCACACCAGTTCCGCGCCCGTGACGGGGTGGCCCTCGAGAACGGGCCCGGCGAGGTGCGGGTGGGCGGTGGCGAGGGCCTGGACGGCCGGGGCCTCCGTGCCGTAGCGCCGGACGAGGCGGCGGGGAGCGGCGAGGGCGCGCAGCGTCCGCGGGGGCGCCGCGCCGACGAGGGGGAGGCGGGCCGTGCGGCAGGGGGCGGCGGTGAGGCGGCCCGCGGTGACGGCGGCGTCGACGGCGTCCTGGGCCATCCTGCGGTAGGTGGTGAGCTTGCCGCCGACCACCGTGACGACGCCGTCGCCCCGGCCGACGACCGCGTGCCGCCGGGAGATGTCCGAGGTGCGGCCGGTGTCCGCCGAGTCCAGCAGCGGGCGCAGCCCGGCGAAGGCGCCGACCACGTCGCCGCGGTGCACGGGGGTGTCGAGCACGCAGCCGAGGACGTCGAGGAGGAAGCCGATGTCCGACTCGGGGGCGGCCGGGACGTCGGGCAGGTCGCCCTCGACGGGTTCGTCCGTGAGCCCGACGTAGACCCGGCCGTCGCCCTGCGGGAGGACCAGGACGAAGCGGTTGGTCTCGCCCGGGACCGGGACGTGCAGTCCGGCCGGGAGGGCGCCGAGGCGCTCCGAGCGCAGGACGAGGTGGGTGCCCCGGGACGGCCGGATCCGGATGCCCTCGACCAGCCGGCCGGCCCAGACGCCGGAGGCGTTGACGACCGTGCGGGCCCGGATCTCGCCCTCCTCGCCGGTCAGTTCGTCGCGGACCACGGCTCCGCGGCCGGTGAGCCGCAGCGCCCGGACCCGGGTGAGGACGCGGGCGCCGTGGGCGGCGGCCGTCCGGGCGAGGGCGGTGACCAGGCGGGCGTCGTCGGTGACCTTGCCGTCCCAGGACAGCAGACCGCCGCGGAGTCCTTCGGGACGCACGGCCGGGGCGAGGTGGCGGGCCTCCGCCGCGGAGAGGCGGCGGGGCGCCGGCAGCGTCGCCCGCGCGGTGCGGGCGGCGAGCCGCAGGGCGTCCCCGGCGCGGAAACCCGCCCAGGCCAGGGCGGCCTGGCCGCGGGGGACCAGCGGGGTGAGCGGCAGGACGAAGGGTTCGGCGTGCACCAGGTGCGGCGCGGTGCGCTCCATCAGCAGCCCGCGCTCCACCGCGCTCTCGTGGGCGACGTCGAACTGCGCGGAGGCGAGGTAGCGCAGGCCGCCGTGGATGAGCTTCGAACTCCAGCGGGAGGTGCCGAAGGCGAGGTCGTGGGCGTCGACGGCGGCGACCGTCAGGCCCCGGGCGGCCGCGTCGAGGGCGGCTCCGGCGCCGGTCGCGCCCAGGCCGACGACCAGGACGTCCACCGCCGGCCCGCCCACGGCCTCGGCGAGTTCCCGTGCGCGCCGGGCGGCCGACAGCGAGGAGGCGCCGCGGGGTGGGGAGGCACCGCGGGGCGGGGCGGGGCTGCCGGTGCGGCTCATGGCGTGAGGGTCCTCTCCAGAAGGGTCCGCAACTCCCCGAGGAAGGCCGCGGAGTCGAGTTCCGGGTCGTCCTCGTCGGTCATGGTCCGCAGGGACAGCGTGAACGACTGGACGACGAGCAGGAGCGAGCGCGCCTGCCGCTCCGGATGGCCGGGCCGCACCGAGCCGTCGGCGTGGCCCTCGCGCACTCCGGCGGCGAGCAGTTCCAGCAGGGCCTCCTGACTCGCCCCGCGCCGGTCGAGGACGTAGGGGAGGAGGAGTTCGGGGTCCACGTCGACGATCTTGTGGAACAGCGGATGGGCGCGGAAGGCGGTCACCCCCGCCACCAGGCCGTCGACGAGGAGGGTGCGGGCGTCGGTGTCCGGGCGCCGCTCGGGCATGGCGCCGGTGGCGACCCCGACCCATTCCCGGGTCATGAGATCGCCGACCAGCGAGCGGACGTCGGGCCAGCGCCGGTAGAGGGTCATGCGGGAGACCCCCGCCCGGCGGGCCACGTCGGTGAGCGTCGTACGGCGGACCCCGACGGCCAGGACGCAGTCGCGCACCGCGTCGAGCACCGCGTCCCCGTCCGACTGGTTGTGACGAATAGGCGTCATGTGTCACAGTGTAACGCCTCACGGGGGGCGCGACGAGCCGGCCTCCCGTACCGCCGACCTGGAGGACGACACCGATGGACATGCTCTGGAGCGGCTGGGGCGATCCCGCCGCGGCGACGGCGCTGCCCGACACGGTGGTCGGGCTGCTGCACGACCTGCTCGGCGTCGAGCCGCGCACCGCCGCCCCGGTGCCGCTCGACCGGATCCAGGTCCCCGCCGCACCCCTCGGAACCGAGGCGTACGACGCCCTGCTGGCCGCCGTCGGCGGACACCCCGAGCACGTCCGCACCGACGCCGAGGCCCGCATCCGGCACACCCGCGGCAAGTCCACCCCCGACCTGCTGCGCATCCGCGCCGGCGAGGTCGACGACCTCCCGGCGGCCGTGGTGCTCCCCGCCGGACACGACGAGGTCCTCGCCGTCCTGCGGGCCTGTGCCGCCCACGGGCTGGCGGCCGTGCCCTTCGGCGGCGGCACCTCGGTCGTCGGCGGGCTCGCCCCCGCCCGGCGCGGCGCCTTCGTCTCCCTCGACCTGCGCCGCATGAACGGCCTCCTGGCCGTCGACCCCGTCTCGCGGACCGCCACCCTCCAGGCCGGACTGCGCGCCTCGCACGCCGAGGAACTGCTCGCCGCACACGGCTTCACCCTCGGCCACTTCCCCCAGTCCTACGAGTGGGCCACCATCGGCGGATTCGCCGCCACCCGCTCCAGCGGACAGGCCTCCGCCGGCCACGGCCGCTTCGACGACATGGTCCTCGGCCTCACCCTCGCCACCCCCGAGGGCACGGTCGAGACCGGCCGCGCCCCGCGCTCGGCGGCCGGACCCGACCTGCGCCAGCTCCTGCTGGGCTCGGAGGGCGCGTTCGGCGTGATCACCTCGGTCACCGTCCGCGTCCGTCCCGTCCCCCGAGCCCGCCGCTACGACGGCTGGCGCTTCCCGGACTTCCGGCGGGGCACCGACGCCCTGCGCCGGCTCGCCCAGGACGGGCCCCGGCCGACGGTGCTGCGCCTGTCCGACGAGACGGAGACCCTCGTCGGCCTCGCCCAGCCCGACGCCATCGGCTCCGGCGCCCCGGACGGGAACGCCGGCTGTCTGGCCGTCGTGGGCTTCGAGGGCACCGACGAGGACACCGCCCGCGGCCGCGCCGCGGCGGCCGCGGTGCTGCGCGAGGCCGGCGGAGAGCCGCTGGGGGAGGAGCCGGGCCGCCGCTGGGCGCACGGCCGCTACTCCGCCCCCTACCTCAGGGACGCGCTGCTCGACGCGGGCGCCTTCGCCGAGACGCTGGAGACCGCCGCGTTCTGGTCCCGCCTGCCGGAGCTGTACGCCGGTGTCCGCGACGCCTTGACCGCGGCGCTCACCGGGGCGGGCACCCCGCCGCTGGTCATGTGCCACGTCTCGCACGTCTACGAGAACGGCGCCTCCCTCTACTTCACCGTCGTCAGCGCCCAGGGCGGCGACCCCCTCGCCCACTGGACCCGCGCCAAGCACGCGGCCAACGACGCGATCCTCGCCGCCGGCGGCACCATCACCCACCACCACGGGGTGGGCACCGACCACCGCGACTGGTACGTGCGCGAGGCGGGCGACCTGGCCGTCGACGCCCTGCGAGCCGTCAAGCGGCGCCTCGACCCGGCCGGAGTGCTCAGCCCCGGCGTCCTGCTTCCCGCAGACTGAACCGGCCCGGCACCCCCGCCCCACCGCCGGCCGCACCGCTCCTCGTCCGCCCGCCCACGCGTCCACCCGCCGACCGCCCGGAGGCCCACCCGATGCGACAGTTCACGGCCGTCGTCAACCCCACCGCAGGCGCCGCCACGGGCGCGGCGGCCCTCCTCGGGGTGGCCCGGCTGCTGCGGGACGCGGGCGCCGACCTGGAGACCGCCTACAGCCGGAGCCTGCGACACGCCCAGGAACTCGCCCGGACCGCCGGGGAACGCGGGCGGATCGTCCTGGCGGTCGGCGGCGACGGCATCACCGGCGCCGTCGGCGGAGCCCTCAGCGGCACCGACGCCGTCCTGGGCCTGATACCGGCGGGACGCGGCAACGACTTCGCCCGGGCCCTGAAGCTGCCCACCGGGGCGGAGGCCCTGGCCCGCCTCCTGTTGGAGGCCGAACCGCGCCCCGTCGACACCATCGAGGTGCGCTCCGCGGTCCACGACCGCACCGTCGTCCTCGGCAGCGTCTACGCCGGGGTCGACGCGCTCGCCAACCGCCACGCCAACCGGGCCGCACTGCTCAGGGGCGCCGCCGCCTACTACGCCGGAGGCCTGCGCGCGGTGGCCGACTGGCGCCCGGTCCGGTACCGCGTCACGGTCGACGGCGTCGAGCACGCCCACCACGGCTACACCGTCGTCGCGGCCAACTCCGGCTTCTACGGCTCGGGCCGCGTCATCGCCCCCGAGGCCAGGATCGACGACGGCCTGCTGGACGTCGTGCTGATCCGGCACGCTCCCCGGCACCTGTTCTTCGCCCTGATGAACGAGCTCAGGACCGGCGCCCACGTCCACCGCCCCGAGGTGCTCGTCCTGCGCGGCACCCAGGTCCGCGTCGAAGCCGACCGCGGCCTCCCCTACGGCGCCGACGGCGAGGTCGACGCCGAGCTCCCGGTCACCGCCACGGTGCTGCCCGGCGCGCTGCGGACACTGCACTGAGTCCCGCTCCGGGCGGGGAGCCGGCAGGCGCCGGGAGCCCGCGGCACGGGCCCGGCCCGGTGCCCCGGCGCGCACGAGCGCGCCGGGGGCCCCGGCCGGGGCGCCCCCCCCCGCCCCCGGAGCCCCCCCCGCGCCCGGCCCGGGGCCCCCCCGGCGCCCCCGGGGGCCGGGGGCCGGC
>NZ_JBIBWL010000008.1:73554-274220 GCF_043081325.1 Streptomyces sp. NPDC014882 | reverse complement strand
GGCCCCCCTCCCCGGGCCCCGGGGGGGGGGGGGGGGGCGCCGGCGGGCCGGCGCCCCCGGCCGCCCCCCGCGCGGGGGCCCCCGCCCCCGGGGGGGCCCCCCCCCCCCCGGGCCGGTACGTCCCCCGCGGAACGCTCAGCCGCGCCGGACCGTGAACGGGCACCACGCCGTCCACGCCGATTCCGTGGCACCGTCCTTGCCCCGCACCCGCCAGCGGTAGGCGCCGTCGGCCAGCGTGCCGTCGGGCAGCTGGTAGGCGGCGTCGTGGCTGGTGTCGCTGGTCAGCTGCTTGTGCGACACCGGTTCCCCGGCGGCCGTGTCCACTTCGAAGACCACCTTGCGGCGCGGCCCCGGCCCGCCGGACTCGACCGTCCCGGGCGGCGCCACCGCCTCCAGGGTGGCGGCCAGGGTCGGCGACCCGGACGTCACCACCGGGTCCCCCGCCGGACCGCCGCAGAGCTGGAAGCCCGCGTACGGCCCGTCGGAGATCCGGGGCGCCTCCGGGGTGGGCAGCAGCAGGTCGCCCGGCCCGCCGTCCGCCGCGGGCCGGGCGGCGGGCTGCGACGAGGCGCCGGCCACGGCGAAGGGGGCCGCGACGGCACCCATGGCACAGGCCGCCACCAGGGCGAACACGGCGCGCCCCGGGCGTTCGCGAAACGTCTTCCGTCCACGCATCACTGTCTCTTCTCTCCTCATGGGGCGGCTACTTGACGTAGAGCGTGTGGTCGGGCTCCGGAGCCTGGACCTGGGTGCACTGGTACGACGTCCAGCGGTGCTCGGCGACGAGCCGCTTGCCGGTCTCCTGGCAGCCCGCGAGGTTGTGCAGGTCCTCGTACTTCGTCCAGGAGGCCGCCGTGTTGGGCTTCAGCCGGTTGGCCGTCGTGTAGGCGGCCGCGGCACCGCCCGCGGTGACCCCGTCGGTGCCGTCCCACCGGTAGTGCACGCCCAGCCAGACCCGCCCGACGGCGTTCTCCGCCGCGGCGGCCGAGACGCTGGAGAACGTCCTGGTCACCCCGACGGCGTTCGGGTCCTCGGTGGTGGCCGTCCAGGAGAGCTGGTCGGTCCCGAACCAGTCCCGGGTAGCCCGGGCCCAGGCGCCCGCGAAGGTCGCGTGACCCGAGATGTAGGCCGGGAAGGCGGGGCTGAAGTGGTTGCCGTTGCGGTCCTGGGACAGCGGCTGCCAGTTGGCGTCGGCGGTCGTGCCCGCGTTGCCGTCGCCGTCGAGGCGGATCGCGCTCTCCGGGCGCCACAGGTCGATGTCCGTCCGGTACTTCGTGTCCCAGGCCACGACGGCCGCGTCCGCCATCGCGAAGGCGGTGAGGGCGAACAGCTTGGCGTTGCCCGAGACGGTCGTGCCCTGCTGCCGGGAGAGGATCTGGGTCTGCTCGAACAGCTGGCCCGGCGGCTTGTAGGTGCCGTCGAGGTCGTTCGCCCAGAACAGGGCGGCCTGCGTCTGGTCGGCGGTACGGGTGCCGGACTCCGCGCCGCCGAGGCTCTTCACGTCGTCGACCTGGTCGGCGTACGCCTGGCTCGGCAGCAGCGTGCTCATCAGGGTGTGCCCGCCGGGACCCGCCGGACGGAACTGGGTGCCGGACGCCATGCCGAACGGCTTGACCCCGCCCCACTCCGGGGTGGCCCCGTCGCCGGTGCCGGTCGGCCTCCAGTAACCGGGCTGCGTGCTGCCGGTGTACGGGGCGGCGGGCGCCGAGCCGTCGTTCTGCCGGGCCGAGAGCATGGCCGCGGCGGCCTTCTGGCCGACCTCGGTGCCGGCCGCCCGCTGCTCCGCGGTGACCGCGGCGGGGATGGTCGAACGGGCGGCGGCTATCTCGTCGTCGAAGTCGTAACCCGGGTAGACCGACCTGAGGACGTCGAAGGCGGCGTGGTCGATGGCGCTGTTCACGTCCGGCAGGGCCCCGTTGGAGGCCGTGGCCCTGACCAGGTAGGCGTCCCCCAGGCACCGGGTCGCGCCCTCGGCGCAGCGCGCGGAGTTCGCGGCGTCGTAGATCGCGCCGTGCATCATCGCGCCGGCCCGGGCGAGCGGACCGGGAGCCCCGCCCACCTGCCGGAAGGTCGCCTGGAGCACGTCGTTCCAGTAGACGACGTGGTCCTTCACCGGGTCCGCGGGGGTCTCGTAGGTGACCAGGACCGACGGTGCCTGCGGCGCGTCGGCGGAGGCGAAGATCTTGAAGGACTTGTAGTCCGCCTCGTCGGTGGCCCGCAGGCCGACGGTGTCCACCGCGCGGTCCGTCCGGGACCACTGCCGCACGAGCGGCGTGATGTCCTCGGTGATCCACCGGGTGCCGCAGTCGGTGTGCCCGTGCGTCTGCGTCGACGTGGTCACCTTCGAGCGCCAGGCGGGCTGGTCGCTCCAGCGGGTGGCGGCCGACGCGGTTCCGGTGTCCCAGATCTCCCACGACCGCGGCTCGCAGGAGTCCGACCAGGTGGCGTACAGGTTCAGCTCGGCGTTGAGGACGTCCTGGCCGGTCACCGCGGAGCTGCGCGGGAAGTTGATGAACGAGCGGGCCTCGGTCTTCTGCCACTCGCGGCCGACGTTGAGGCCGGTGCCCGCGGAGAGGTCCGCGGTCTCGCCGTTGCGCACGGTGGTGTCGAAGTTGGTCCCGAAGTACACCGCGGGGTCGATCGTGACCGGGTACCTCGTGGCCCTGTCGGCCAGGAAGTCCTTGTCGGCCCGGACCGTGAGGTCGAATCCGTCCGTCCGCCGGACCACGTCGAGGTCCACCCGGGCCCGGCGCGCGCCGGCGGCGTCGCCGTCCTTCGCGGAGGCGTCCCACATGAAGGGCGTCGGCGCGCGGCCGACCTCCTCGCCGGTGCGGGAGTCGGTCAGCACCAGCGTCTCGTCGGCCTCCCGGCTCGCCCGGAGCCCCTCGGCGCGCACGGGGAGCGTGAAGGCCGCGGCGCGCTGCGCGGCCTGACGGTCCGCCACCACGAGGTACTGCTCGAAGCCGGTCCGGGTCGCCTCGACGACGAGGTCGGTCCCCGGCGAGACGTCCGCGTAGGTGGCCTTCGGGCCGTCCAGCGAGGGTTCGGGCAGCGCGCCCCGCCAGCCGAGCGCGATCTCCCGGTCGCCGCTGCCCAGGCTGACCAGGTCACCGCCGAGGGCCCCGGTGCGCCCGGCCAGGCGCAGGCCGCGCGGGTGCGCCTTCGCCCGTACCGAGCCGTCCGGGTTCTTCACCAGGTCGGTGTCGACGTCGACCCAGCGGCCGTGGTCCCGGTAGCGCACGGGACCGGCGAACGACTCCTGCGACATGGTGCCGTCGGGGTTCGCCCACAGGGTGGTGCTCTCGGTGCGGGCACCGGTCACCTCGATGCGGCGCCCCTGCGCCTGGGCGGTGAGCCGGGCGTTCGCCTCCTCCCGCGCGGTGGCGGACACGACGGGAGCGGTGGCTCCGGCCCGTGGGGCGGCCGCCGGCTCGGCGGCGCCGGCGACGGGGGAGAGGCTCAGCGCGACGCCGGCTTCCGCGAGGAGGGCCAGTGCCAGAGAGAACGCGAGGCCGGGTCTCCGGCCGCGCCGAGCCGGTCGGTCGGACCGGCTGGTGGATCTGTGCACGCCGTACTCCTTCGATCACGAGGGGAACAGACGTGCGGCATGCTGCCAATGATCCAGTTGTAATGTCCACGATCTTCTGGGCGGCGGGCGCGTGATCATGTCAACGCCGGAATGCGGAACTCCGTAGCCCCCCGTATTCGTCCCGTCGCCACACGTCACGAGAGGTGGGAGCATGCCGGGGGACCGGGCCGCCCGCCCACCCGGCCGTCCCGAGTGGCTGGACCGCCGCATCACCCGTCTCATGGGGGAAGGGCCGCAGGCCCCACCCGTGGGACGGGCGAGAGGCACTGTGGGCGCCGTCGGCGGCCGGCCGCACCGCCGTGGGTCACACCGGGTCAAGACGTGGGAGGACCGCACGGATGGACACGCACCGGACCCGGACGGCGTCACGACGGGGGCCCCTGGCGGCCGTGGCGATGGCGCTCGCCCCCGTCCTCGGCACGGCGGCGCTCGCCGCGTGCGGTGCGGACGACGACGGCGGCGGCACGACCTCGTCCGCGAGCGTACGGCCCTCCGCGCCCGCCACCGCCTCCTTCACCGGCTCGGCACCGTCCGCCCTGCGGTCGCTCGCGGAGTCCGCGAAGGCCTCGGTCTCCGCCGCCGCGTCCTCCGCCTCGGCCCGCGCCTCGGAGTTCGAGGCGTCGGTCTCCGCCGAGGCGGCCCGCGCCGGCGCCGCCGCAGAGAAGGAACTCGAGGACGTCGACGGCCGCGGCAACGCCACCGCCGACGTCTCCCTCACCGGCAAGCCGCGGGCGCAGACCGGCGGGCTGCTCGCCGTCGTCGTGAACATCACCAACCGGTCCGGCGACACCGCTTCGTACGCCGTCCGGGTCGACTTCCGCGACCCCGACGGGAAGGTCGTCGAAACCCGTTACGTCGGCGCCGAGGACCTCGCGCCGGGGGAGCGGGCACAGCCCCTCGCCGTCAGCCGCAAGCCCCCCGAGCCGCAGCTGACGGCGGAGATCGCCAAGGCCCAGCGGTACTGAGCGCCCCGGCCGCGGCCCCCGGCGATCGCCTCCGGCGCCCGCGCCCGCTACTGTCCGTCGCATGACCGAGAACACCCTGCGCTCCGTCACCGTCGAACGGACCGGCACCGGACACTTCACCGCCACCAACCCGCGCGGCGGCACGATCTCCTTCGGCACCGGCTCCACGGAGGACGGCGAAACCGACTTCACCCCCGTCGAGTTGCTGCTCGCCGCGCTCGGGGGCTGCACGGCCGTCGACGTCGACGTCGCCACCGCCCGCCACAGCGAGCCGACCCGCTTCACGGTCACCGTGACCGGTGACAAGATCGGCGACGAACTCGGCAACCGGCTGACCGGCCTCTCCGTCGGCTTCTCCGTCGCCTTCCCGGACGGCGAGGCCGGCGACCGCGCCCGCGCGATCCTCCCCCGGGCGGTCAAGGTCTCCCACGACAGGCTCTGCACGGTCAGCCGGACCGTGGAGGCCGGGACGCCCGTCACGGTCACGGTCGAGGACGCCTGACGGAACGGGTCCCCCGGCGCGGCGGACGCCGTCGGTCCGCCGGGGGCCTCGAGCCGATCACGCGGTCCCGGCCTCGGCGCCGGCCTCCGGCCCGGTCTCGCGGCCTCCTGGGTGCCGGTGGCGCCACGTCCAGAAGACCCCGCAGGACACCACGGCCCACCCCGCCAGCACCAGGAAGGGGAAAGCGTGCTGGTGTCCCGCGAAGTACACCGCCGTGTGCTGGGCGTTGACGGACGCGCCGGGCGGGAGCCACCGGCCGATCAGCCCCAGCGGGGAGGGCAGCAGCGGCCACGACACCGCGCCGCCCGACGACGGATTGCCCAGCAGCACCATCAGCCCCCAGGTCGGCAGCATCGCCCAGCGGCCCACGATCGTGTTGAACATCGTGAAGACCATGCCGCTCGCGAACATCGTGAGCGCCAGGATCAGCCACGACTCGACGAACGGCAGATCGAGCGCGCCCAGCAGCCAGTCCACCGTCGCGGCGACGGCGAACCCGCCCAGCAGCGCGTACAGGGCGGTGCAGGCGACGCGCTCGGCCGGTGTGAGGGCCCGGGCGTGCACGCTGAGCTGGATCGCGCCGACGAACCCGACGATCACCGCCGCGAGGGAGACGTAGAAGATGGCCAGGCCTCGCGGGTCGCCCTCCTGGAGGGGGTTGACGTCCCGGACGGCGACGGCCACGCCCGTCCGCCGGCCCACCGCGGGCGCCGCCTCGGCCAGCACCTCCGCGACCGACGCGCCGGACGCCGCGGAGAGGTCCAGCACGACGGCCCGCTCCCCCCTGCGCACGTCGACGACCGCGAAGACCCGCTGCTCCGCGATCGCGGTCCGGGCTTCGGCCGCCGTGTCGTAGGGATGGATCCTCACCGCCGTGTCGAGGGCCTCCTCCATGCCTTCGACGAAGCGCCGGCCCTCGGGCTGATCGGGGGAGCCGACCAGCCCGGTGGGGATCGACCGCGGGGTGGGGTCGGCCATGGAGTAGGTGTAGGAACCGGCGAACAGGGCCGCGGCCGCCGTCAGGATCAGCACGAGCACGGCCGCGGGCAGGAGCGGGGACTCCTTGAACCTGGCCCACCCCCGCGGCGGCACGGCCGGCTCACCGCTGGTCTCTTGTGGCATTTCGGGCATACGGGTCACGGTAGCGGTCCGTGTCCCGGAAGCCGGTGGATCCGCGGGCCACGGCGTCCACCGACGCGGAATGGGCGTTTCGTCCGCCATTCGACTGAAAAAGGAACGCTGCCGGGCGTAGCGCTTGCACGGCCGTCGCGGTCTCCGGTGGGCTGGTCGCAGACTGCCGCACCCGAGCGCCCGGCTCGGCGGGCGGGCAGGACCCCCGGTGCCCCTTCGGCCGCCGGGACCCCCCACTGCCGACCGAGGGATCTGATGGCGACCCAGACCGAACCCGTTGCTCCCGTGCCGGCCGCGGCGCGCCGCAGCCGAGGCCGAGTGATCGTCAGCTGGCTGACCACGACCGACCACAAGAAGATCGGTCACCTCTACCTGATCACGTCGTTCTGCTTCTTCCTGATCGGCGGAGCGCTGGCCCTGGCGATCAGGGCGGAACTGGCCAGGCCGGGCCTGCAGATGCTGTCGAACGAGCAGTACAACCAGGCGTTCACCATGCACGGCACGGTCATGCTGCTGCTGTTCGCCACACCGACGTTCGCCGGGTTCGCGAACGCCATCATGCCCCTGCAGATCGGTGCTCCGGACGTCGCCTTCCCGCGGCTCAACATGTTCGCGTACTGGCTGTTCCTCTTCGGCGGCCTGATCGCGATGAGCAGCCTGATGGTGCCCGAGGGCGCCGCCGACTTCGGCTGGACCGCCTACACGCCCCTCAGCGGCGGCGAGCGCAGTCCCCAGGTGGGCGGCGACCTGTGGATCATGGGGCTCACGCTGGGCGGCTTCGGCACGATCCTCGGCTCGGTCAACTTCATCACCACGATCCTCTGCATGCGCGCACCGGGCATGACCATGTTCCGGATGCCGATCTTCACCTGGAACGTGCTGCTCACCTCGGTGCTGGTCCTGCTGGCCTTCCCGGTGCTGGCCGCCGCCCTGCTCGCCCTGGAGGCGGACCGCAAGTTCGGCGCGCAGATCTTCGACCCGCAGAACGGCGGGGCGATCCTGTGGCAGCACCTGTTCTGGTTCTTCGGCCACCCCGAGGTGTACATCCTGGCGCTGCCGTTCTTCGGGGTGGTCACCGAGATCCTCCCGGTGTTCTCCCGCAAGCCGATCTTCGGCTACATGGGCCTGGTCGGCGCCACCATCGCCATCACCGGCCTCTCCGTGAGCGTCTGGGCGCACCACATGTTCGCCACCCAGGCCGTCCTGCTGCCGTTCTTCTCCTTCATGAGCTTCCTGATCGCCGTGCCGACCGGAGTGAAGTTCTTCAACTGGATCGGCACCATGTGGAAGGGCTCGATCTCCTTCGAGCCACCGATGCTGTGGGCGGCCGGCTTCCTGGTCACCTTCCTCTTCGGCGGCCTGACCGGCGTCCTGCTGGCCTCCCCGCCGATGGACTTCCACGTCACCGACAGCTACTTCGTGGTCGCCCACTTCCACTACGTCCTGTTCGGCACGATCGTCTTCGCGATGTTCGCGGGGTTCAGCTTCTGGTGGCCGAAGATGACCGGCAAGCTGCTGAACCCCCGGCTGGAGAAGATCCACTTCTGGACCCTGTTCGTCGGCTTCCACCTGACGTTCCTGGTCCAGCACTGGCTCGGCGCCGAAGGCATGCCCCGCCGGTACGCCGACTACCTCGAGGCGGACGGTTTCACCGCCCTCAACACCGTCTCCTCCATCGGTGCCTTCCTGCTCGGCCTGTCCACGCTCCCGTTCCTCTACAACGTCTGGTGGACCACCCAGAAGGGCGAGCGGGTCGGGGTCGACGACCCCTGGGGCTACGGCCGCTCGCTGGAGTGGGCCACTTCCTGCCCGCCGCCGCGCCACAACTTCGTCACCCTGCCGCGCATCCGCTCCGAATCCCCCGCCTTCGACCTGCACCACCCCGAACTCGCGTACATGGAGCAGGAGGTCAACGCCGGTCAGCGGGACGCCGTCGACGCCGAGGGACACAAGGGCGAACCGCGGTGACGGCCGGCGGACACCCGGTGCCCGACGGGCGGGAGGGCGCCCTGGCCGCCGAGGCCGAGGGCTACCTCCTGGCCCGTGCCCACCACGACCAGGCGCACCGTGACGCCGAGGAACTCTGTGCCCGGCTGCCCTGGCTGACCACGGGCCAGGCCGACGACCTGACCCGCCACTACGTCCGGCAGCGCACCGACCTCACCCGCCGGATGCTGCGGGACACGGTCCGCCGGGCCGCCGAGCTGCGGCAGGAGTACGAGGCCCGCTACGCGACCCTGCGCCGTGACCTGCTCAGGCGCCACGCCGCGGTCGCGTCGGCGGTCCTCGCCTGCGCCGCCGCGGTGGGGTCGGCGGTGGTCCTGCTCGCCCGCCGGGCGTAGCGCTCACGGGCGCCGCCGGCACCGGCCGGAGTGCCGCGCACGGGAGGACGTCAGTCGTGGTGGCGGCGCAGGAGGGCGGTCGCGCCCGAGCCGGCCCCGCTCGCGTGCCGCCGCCTCGGCCGGTCGTGCCGGGGCAGGCGGATCTCGACGTGGCCGTCGACGACGCGGGTCTCGAAGGCGGGCTGGGGCGCGGTGGCCGGGCCGTGCACGTTCCAGCCGTCGGAGAGCCGGAAGACGCTCCCGTGCCACGGGCACCGCACGCACCCCTCGGACACGGTGCCCTCGGAGAGCGGACCCGCGAGGTGGCTGCACCGTTCGGCCAGCGCGTGGACGGCCCCGCCGGTCCGGCGGACCACCAGGACCGGGACGTCGTCCACGACGCGCCGTACGGGCCGCTCGGCCGGGAACTCGCTCACGGCGCCGATCCGGTGCCAGCCCTCGCGCACGACGTGCGGGACCTCCTCCGCGTGGTTGGCGCCGGACGCCTGCCGGTAGGCCAGGTGCCCGCCCAGCATCCCGCCGAGCCCGACCGCCGTCAGGCCGAGGAAGCCGTAGGCCCGGCCGGCGGCCGTACGGCCCCTGAGGCGACGGGCCAGGGAGGTCGCGTAGAGACCGACGGCGGCGAGGTTCGCCACCGCGTGCACGAGCCCCACCCGGGTCTGCTCCCGGTGCAGTTCCGCCCAGTCCACCGCGCCGGCCAGCGCCGCGGGCGCGGCGGTGGCCAGGCCGACGCCCACGAGCAGACCCGCCTCGCGGGAGCGGCCGGGAAGGGTGTCGAGGACGGCCGCGGACAGCCAGCTCCCGATCGGCACCTGCACCATCAGCGGATGCACCGGGTGCCCCAGCCATCGGCCGTGCAGCGCGTCCCGTCCGGGTCCGAGCGGCAGGGCGCGCACCCCGCCGCGCAGGGCGTCGATCAGGGGATCGGCCCGCGGACCGCGCTCCAGACGGTCCAGGAGCTCCAGCAGTCGGATCTGCTTCGGACGACGGCGTCGTGGCGTTGTGTTCATGCGCAGCCGGGTCCCCGAAGCGCGGGCGCCGCAAACGGCGGGCGGAACGCGAGGGAACACGACGGGACGTGAGGGAACACGACGGAACGCGGCGGAACGCGGCGGTCGGGCCATCCGGGGGCGCCCGGTCCCGGCAGCCGTCGAAAAGGTCGCTGCCGGGACAGAAGAAGATCTCTTCGAGCGGGAGTAAATCTGTCCTGGTGACAGTAGACATTGCCCGGTGCGGGGGCTAACGTTGGGTCCGTGGTCAGGAAGTCCGAACGAACGGCAGGACGAGCTGCCGTGCAATGACCGCACATGTCGACACCGCGCAACCGAATGAGGTGAGGAGCAGACGCCATCAGGATCGCCCGGGTGAGGACGGACTACCGCCCGGGTACCGCAGACCCCAGATCGGAAGGTGGTCCACGGTCACGCATTCGCGATCCCCGCAGTCCCGTCCCGGTGGACGGACAGGCGGAACAAGGAAGCCGGTGCAGGTCAGCCGGTAGATGGTGTTGAAACCTCGGGGCCCTGGACGCAGACGAGCGTCCAGGGCCCCCCGACGCGTCCCCGGAAAGAAGAGGTCTATGCCCCCTGCTGATCCCCGCACCCTCGACCCGCTCGACGACGACGACTACCCCGCCTACACCATCGGTCGGGCCGCCGACATGCTCGGCACCACCCCCGCCTTCCTCCGCACGCTGGGGGACAACCGCCTCATCGCGCCCCTGCGTTCCGGCGGCGGGCACCGTCGCTACTCCCGGTACCAGCTGCGCATCGCGGCCCGCGCGCGGGAACTCGTCGACGCCGGCACTCCCATAGAGGCCGCCTGCCGGATCATCATCCTCGAGGACCAGCTCGAAGAGGCCAGGCGCATCAACGAGGAACTGCGCGAGCAGGCGGACCGGCGCAGGACCTCGGCCTGACCCCGGCGACGGCCCCCGGCCCGCGACGACGGCCCCGGCCCCCGGCCCTCGGCACGGAAGAGGGGTGGTGAGGCGGTGAAAACCCGGTCAGCGGCCCTTGCGCACCCGGGCCGCCGCACGGGCCTCCGCCGTCCTGCGGGCATCGGAGGTCCTGCGGGACTCCTTGCCCGCACCGGCCGGACGGGTGCCCAGCCCGCGGAAGGGAGCGTTGCCGCCGCCCTTCGTCCCGGCCGGCGGGCGCTTCGCCCCGGTGATCGCGGTCAGCGCCGCCTCACCCGAGCGCACCTGCGTGACCGTCGGCCGGATCCCGGCCTCGGACATCAGACGGTTCACCTCACGCCGCTCGCCCGGCGTCACCAGCGTGACCACCCTGCCGGACTCCCCGGCCCGCGCCGTACGCCCGCCCCGGTGCAGGTAGTCCTTGGCGTCGGCCGGCGGGTCGACGTTGACGACCAGGTCGAGCGCGTCGACGTGGATGCCCCGCGCGGCGACGTTGGTGGCCACCAGCACGGTGACCTCGCCCTTCTTGAACTGCGCCAGCGTGTGGGTGCGCTGGGGCTGAGACTTCCCGCTGTGCAGGGCGGACGCCCGCACCCCGCTGGCCCGCAGGTGCCGGGTGAACTGGTCCACGGCGGCCTTGGTGTCCAGGAACATCAGCACCCGGCCGTCCCGCGCGGCGATCTCGGTCGCGGTCGCGTACTTGTCGGCGGGGTGGATGTTCAGGACGTGGTGCTCCATCGTGGCGACGGAGGCGGCCGCACGGTCGACCGAGGCGAGGACCGGCTCGTGCAGGTGGTCCCGCACCAGCTGGTCGACGCCGCCGTCGAGCGTGGCCGAGAACAGCAGCCGCTGCCCGTCGGCGGGAATCTGCCCGAGGATCTCCGAGACCTGGGGCAGGAAACCCAGGTCGCACATCTGGTCCGCCTCGTCCAGCACCGTGACCCGCACGTGGTTCAGGAAGCAGTCCCGGCGCGACAGCAGATCGGTCAGCCGCCCCGGTGTCGCGACGACGACGTCGACGCCGGCCCGCAGCAGTGCCGTCTGCCGGTTGATCGACAGGCCTCCGACCACCGTGGCCAGCCGCACGTCCAGCACCCGCGCGTACGGCTCCAGCGCCTCGCCCACCTGCTGGGCGAGCTCCCGGGTCGGCACCAGGACCAGTCCCCGGGGCCGCTTCGGCTCCGCCCGCCGGCCCGCCGTACGGACGAGGAGGGCGAGGCCGAAGGCCAGCGTCTTGCCGGAACCGGTCCGCGCCCGGCCGAGGACGTCACGGCCGGCCAGCGCGTCGGGCAGGGTCGCCGCCTGGATCGGGAAGGGCTCCGTCACGCCGAGACCGGTCATCGCCGTCAGCAGCCGCGGGGGGAGGCCGAGCGCGCCGAAGGACACGGCCGGCGGGCCGGGGGAGACGGACGGGGACGCCGGGGGTTCGCCCTGCGGCACCGTCGCCGGCCGGCGCTTGCCGGCGTGCGGGAGTCCAGGGGCCGGCGGCTTCGCGTTCATGGGGAACCTTCCTCGGGGTGACGCCCGCAACGCGCCGGGGTCCGTACCCGTTGGTACGGACCCCGGCGGTGACGGAAGCGTCCGCCCATTTTACCAGCGCCCGCCCGCACGCTCCCGGATCGGTCGGCCGGCACCGGACGACGGGACTCCGCGGACGCCGGGACTCCGTGGGCGCCGACGGGTCCCGCACCGCGTGCGCGGCCGGCCCTCCTCCCCGCGGTGATCGCTGATCAGGAGGCGACCGGGTCGGGCACAATCGACGGACGAGAGGACATCGGAGGGGGCAGCTGTGGTGTACGGATCGGACTTCGGTGCCGGATCCCGCAACGGACCGGCCGGCGCGTACGGCGTGCCGCGGCCCGCACCGCCGTCGCGGCGGACACGCGTCCGGGACGCGGCGGTGCTGGTCGCGGGGTGGGTCGCCCTGCTGTGGGTGCTGGAGATCATCGACGCGGCCGGCGGCCACGCCCTCGATTCCTACGGCATCTCGCCACGGGAGTTCGGCGAGTTGCGCGACGTCGTGCCCGCCGCCTTCCTGCACTTCGGCTTCGGCCATCTCGCCGCCAACAGCCTGCCGTTGCTGGTGATGGGCTTCCTCGCCGCCCTGTCCGGGATCCGCCGCTTCCTCGCCGTCGCCGCGCTGATCATCCTGGTGAGCGGCCTGGGCGTCTGGCTCACGGCACCGGCGTACTCCACGACCGCGGGCGCCTCCGGCGTCGTCTTCGGTCTCTTCGGCTACCTGGTCGTCCGCGGCTTCGTCGACCGCCGCGTCGGTGACGTGGTGGTCGGTCTCCTCGTCGGTGCCGTCTACGGCTCGATCCTCTGGGGCGTGCTGCCGACCGAGACCGGGGTCAGCTGGCAGGGACACCTCTTCGGACTGATCGGCGGCGTCGTCGCGGCGGTGGCGTTCCGGCGGACCCCCGGCCGCCGGGGGTGAGCCGCCGCCCGGTCCCGCCCCGGGACCGGGCGCGGATCGGCCTCCGGGATTCCGGGCGGTTCCGGGACGGTAGGAACGGCGTTTCGGGGTACTGGGCCGCCATGACACCGGAGAACGATCACGTCGAGTCCGTGCGTGCCGCTCGGCAGTTGCGGCGCGTCCGCCCCGTCTACGCCGGCGGAGCCGCCCTGTGGGCCGCCTCGGCCGCCTGGGCGGGATGGGAGGACCCCGGCAGCCGGCAGATGTGGGTGTCGGTGTTCTTCCTGGTCGTCTTCACCGGCCTGTTGTCCGTGACGTCCGTGTGGCTGGCGCACCGGCGGCCGGCCGATGCCGGCACGGTGGTGCACCACGCCGCGCCGCGGCGGATGGCCGCGCGCCGGCAGGCGAGCGCCTGAGCGGGCGGTTCGGGTTTCGCGCGGCGGGCCGTCCCGTTCTCCCGCCCGGGCGGCAGGTCCGGGCGCCGCGCGGGCGAGCCGCGCCACCGGGCGGCCGCCACGGATGCCGGCCCCGCCGACCCCTGCCGCGAGGGGAGTCGGCGGGGCAGGTCGGTCCGGATCCTGCCGACCCCTTCCCGCGGCGGCGGGACGCTCCCCGTCAGGCCCCGTAAGGGCCCGGAAGGCGGACGCCCCTCCTCAGGAGCGGGGGCGGGCCCCCGGCCCCGGTCGGGCGGTGACCTCGCCGGGCGTGAGGGCCGCGTGGTCGGCGGAGCACTCGACGACGACCCGGACCGATGCGCCGCAGTCGGCGTGGCGGACGTCCAGCACGGGGCCCTCGGCGCCCAGGGCGTAGGCCTCGCCCCACTGGCCGAGCGCCATGAGGACGGGCCACAGGTCCCAGCCCTTGCGGGTCAGGCGGTACTCGTTGCGGGAGCGGTTGCCCGGCTCCCGGTAGGGCGCGGTCCTCAGGACGCCGGCCGAGACCAGCTTCCGGAGGCGGTCGCTGAGAACGGCCTCCGACAGGCCGATGTGACGGTGGAAGTCGTCGAAGCGGCGGACCCCGTTGACGGCGTCACGCAGGATCAGCAACGTCCATTTCTCCCCCACCACGTCGAGCGTGCGCTGGACGGGGCAGTTCTCCGTGCTCGCCTCAAGCCACTCCATCCCGCCATGGTAGAGGGCTGGCTTCGTCATTGACAGTCAGGTGGGCCGAGGGCTAGCTTCACCGGTAAAAGCCAGACGGGGAGGCCTCGGCTCGTGGGACGAACGCGTACGTATCAGTGGGACGACCCCGCGATCCTGGCGGAAGCAGCCGGGCGCATGGCCGGCATCGACTTCCTGCGCGAACTGCTGGCGGGACGGCTCCCGGGGCCGCCCGTCGGCCGCACCGTGGACTTCACCCTGGACGAGGTGGAGCCCGGCAGGGCGGTCTTCTCGCTGATCCCGGGGGAGGAGCACTACAACCCGATCGGCAGCGTGCACGGCGGCGTCTTCGCCACCCTGCTCGACTCGGCGGCCGGCTGCGCCGTGCAGTCCACCCTTCCGCAGGGCATGGCCTACACCTCGCTCGACCTCACCGTGAAGTTCCTGAGGCCGATCACCGTGGACACCGGAACGGTGCGTGCCGTCGGCACGGTGGTCAGCCAGGGCCGCCGAACAGCCCTGGCGCAAGCGCAGCTGGTCGACGGAACGGGACGTCTGCTCGCCCACGCCACCAGCAGCTGCATGATCTTCCCGGTGCCTCCGGTGGCGTAGGTGCCTCCGGCGGCGTAGGCGACGGCGGTGCCCGGCTTGCCCGCGGGACTCCACGTAGGGGGTACGGCGCCCGGTCCCGGGCCGCGCTCGGGGGGCCGGTGGTCCGACGGGGCGTCCGGACGGCGCGGGAGGCGGGCCGACGGCGGGACGGGCGGGCTCTGCGGCAGCCGACGCGGTCGGTGTCTCGTCCGGTCGGAGCCCTGTCCGGTCGGAGCCCGCCTCCGGTGGGCTGCGGCTCCGGGTGGCCGGAGACCGGTGCCGATGCCGGCTGCGGCCTCACGGCGTCCGGACGGCCGCAGCCGGCCCCACGGGTCACGGGCCCGGACGGGCGGCGTTCGAGTGGGCGGTGCGGTGTCGCATCCGCCGGCGGGGAACCCCTGGAACACAGACGGACGCGGCACCGGCCGCGCCGAGACGCGGGAGGGGTGGTCTTGTGTCCGCAGCCCGGGACACGACGGACGTGCTGGTGGTCGGAGCCGGACTCGCCGGGCTCGCCTGCGCCGGGGACCTGCTGGCGGCCGGTGTCGCCGTACGGGTCGTGGAGGCCGGGGACGAGGTCGGCGGAAGGATGCGCTCCGACCGGGTGCGGGACTTCGTCGTCGACCGCGGGTTCCAGGTCTTCAACACGTCCTACCCCCAGGTCCGGCGCAGGCTGGTCCTGAAGGACCTGCGGCTGCGGCCCTTCACCCCCGGCGTCCTGATCCACACCCCCTCCGGCCGGCTCCGCTTCAGCGACCCCACCCGCCGCCCGCGCACGCTGCCCGACCTGCTGCCGGGCCGCCTCGCCGGACCGCGCGACCTGGCCGCCCTCGGCCTGCTGTCCGCCCGCGACATGCTGGCTCCGCCCCGCCTGCTCAAGCGCCTCGCGGACACCACCACCCGCACGGCGCTCGCGGACGCCGGGATCTCCGACGCGTTCGTCGAGAGGTTCTTCCGCCCGTTCCTGTCGGGGGTCTTCCTGGAGGACGACCTGGAGACCTCCGCCCGGGTGTTCCACCTCGTGTGGCGGAGCATGCTGCGCGGCACCCTGTGCCTGCCCACCGAGGGCGTCGGAGCCGTGCCGCGCGCCCTGGCGGCCGCCCTGCCGCGCGGCACGGTCCACCTGGAGACCCCCGTCGAACGCCTCACCGACGACGGCGTCCTGACGGCGGGCGGCCGGGAGATCGCCGCCCGGGCCGTCGTGGTCGCCACCGGCCCCGGGCCCGCCGGGGACCTGCTCCCCGGGGTCGGCCTCCCCGACTACCGGGTGGTGACGACGTACTACCACGTCGCCCCGCGCTCCCCGCTCGGCGAGCCGACCCTCCTCGTGGACACCCGGCGCCGCTTCCTCAACACCTGCGTCCTCAGCGACGTCGTGCCCGCCTACGCCCCGCCCGGCCACGCGCTCGTCGCCACCTCGGTCCTGGGGCGGGACAGGGAGGGCCGGGAGCGCGCCGTGCGGGAGGCGCTCGGCGAGGCGTACGGCACCGGCACGGACGGCTGGGACCTGCTGACCGTCCGGACGATCGAGGACGCGCTGCCCGCGATGATCCCGCCCCGGCCCCTGACCCGCACCACGCGTGTCGCGCCGGGCCGTCACGTGTGCGGCGACCACCGCGCCACCGGATCCGTACAGGGAGCCCTGGCGTCCGGGGCGCGGGCCGCCCGCGAGGTGCTGCGGGACCTGCGGCGGTAGCCGGATGCCCCGCCCCGGCGTCCGCGGCGGACACCGGACGTCCGGCTCCCCGGCCCCGCGGCACCGCCGGTCGGGAAACGCGGCCGGAGCCGGTCACCGGACAGCCGGTGGGGACCGCCGTGACAGCTCCTCCTCGCCTCCGCGGCCGCCCCCTCCCGGCGGGCCGCCCGCTCGGGGACGCCGCCCGCGTTGCGCTGCGCGGCCACGCCACGGACACCACCACGAGGACGCTGCAACCGCTCACCCCCCGTCCTGGGAAGTGGTGACGAAAGCGGACGGGACGGAGCACCGGCTCCGTCGCGGGCGGCACCGCCGGACGGGGCGGGGCCCCACCGGGGCCGGCGCCCGGCGTCCCTCCCCGCGTACCGGGACAAGGAGGTGACCGGTGGAGGTCAACGGTGATCGCGTCCTCGTGCCCGGCGCGACCGGCGCCATCGGCGCCGCCCTCGCCGAGCGGCTGCACGGACTCGGCGCACGGGTCGCCGTGGCGGGCCGCGACCCGGCCTCCCTGGCACGGGTCTCCGCCGCCTGCGGCGGTGCGCCGGCCCGCCGCTTCGACGCCTACGACCTGGACGGCTGTGCCCGAACGGTCCCCTGGGCGGCCGGCGCGCTCGGCGGTCTGGACACGGTGGTGGTCTGCGTCGGGGCCGCGGGGTTCGGTCCGGCCGAGGCGGTCGGCGACACGGTCGCCGAGCACCTGCTGACGGTCAACGCCCTCGCGCCCGTCGCCTTCCTCCGCGCGGCGCTCACCGTCGTGCCGCCGGGCGGCACGCTCGCCGCGGTGACCGGCGTCGTCGTGGACGCCGCACCGGCCGGCACGGCCGACTACACCGCTTCCAAGGCCGCGCTGGCGGCCTGGCTGACGTCGGTCCGCCGCGAGCGCCGGCGCACCGGTACGGCGGTCCTGGACATCCGGTTGCCGCACGTGGAGTCGGGGTTCGCGGAACGCGCCGTGGTCGGCCGCCCGCCCGTCCTGCCACCCGGGCGTACGGTCGACGAGGCGGTGGACATGATCGTCGACGCCCTGACGGCGTCCCGTGCGCCGTCCACCCGGTGACGGCGGGGTCCCCGGGGCGCGGCCCGCGACGTCCCCCGAACCGCCCCGATCCGGGCGGGCCTGCTGCCGGCGCGGTGCGGGGTGCCGGCCCGCGCCGCGCGCCGCGCGCCGCGCGCCGTGCGCATTGCGTGCGGTCCGCGCATCCCGTGCCGGGAACGGGTGTCCGCCTCGCCGGTGCAACCGTCCCGGGGTCTCCGGCCGAATGATCCCCGGGCGGGCCGGACGCCGGGCGGCGTCGCCGCGCCCACGGACCGTCACCTGCCGGAAGGAACGCGTGATGAGCGATCGCGGCGAACGGCACACCGGCGGCGTCGAGTCGCTGACCCCCCTCGCCCCTCGCCGCCTGCGCCGTGTGCTGTTCCGGCAGTCCTGGCGCGACCTGGTGTTCCTGCACTGGGAGGTCGACCCCTTCGACGTCGCCCGCCTGCTGCCGCCCGGGACGGTCCCGGACCTGTACCGCGGCCGCGCCTACGCGGGCCTGGTGTTCTTCTCCATGGAGGACCTCGCCTTCGGCAACGGCCCGCCGCTGCCGTACCTGGGCACGTTCAACGAGGTCAACGTGCGCCTGTACAGCCGCGACGCGCTCGGCCGGCGCGGTGTCGTCTTCCGCTCGCTCGACTGCGACCGGCTGCTGCCGGTCCTCGCCGCGCGGGCGGCCTTCGGGCTGCCCTACCGGTGGGCGCGCGTGTCCCGGCAGTGGCACGGCCGGGATCTGACGTACCGCACCCGGGCGCGGCCGAACGGCCGGCCGAGCGGCCGTGTGCGGGTCCGGGTCTCGGACGACGTGGCGCGGCCCCGGCCGCTGGACGAGTTCCTGACCTACCGCTGGGGGCTGCACGAACGCGGGCCGACACGGTCGTACTACCTGCCCAACGTCCATCCGGTGTGGACCTTCCGCGGCTGCGACCTCCTCGACCGGGACGCGTCCCTCCTCGCCCGGGCGGGGGTCGCCCCGGTGCGCGCGGAACCCGACAGCGTGCTGTACGCGCCGGGTGTCCCGGTCCGGTTCGGCACGCCCGTGCCGCTGCCGAAGCCTGGCCGCACGAGGTGAGGGCCGCCGGCCGCCTCAGGGCGCGGGGACCGGCTCGCCCATGACGGCGAGGAGCCGGGCGGCCGCGTGGTCCGGGCCGCGCTCACCGGCCTGCCGGACCCACCGCCCCATGCGCTCGCGGACGGTCGTGCTCAGGAAGTGCAGCACCGCCGGCACCTCGCGGGAGGACAGGGTGTTGGGGTCCCGTACGACCCCGACACCGGCGCGTTCCGCGTCGCGCGCGACGGCGAACTGATCGCTGGAGAACGGCAGGACCAGCGCGGGGACCCCGAACCGCAGGCACTCGGTGAACGAGTTGTTGCCCCCGTGGTGGACCATCGCGTCCACGTGGGCGAGCAGGGACTGCTGCGGGACGGACGGCGCCACGACGACGCGGTCGCCGGCCAGGTCCGCGAGGGCGGCCGCCCGCCCGCCCGCCGCCACGACGACCGCCGTGCCGTCCGTGCCGTCGACCACCCCGGACACGACGGTCCGCAGAACGTCGTCGCGGGCGCTCAGGAAGGTGCCGAGCGCGACGAGGACGACCCGCTCGGCCCGTTCGCGCAGCCGCCGCAGCCGTCGCGACCAGTCGTCGTCCAACGGCTCGGCGGCGCCCACCATGTGCCCCGCGTACACCTGCTCCGGGCCCGCCGGCGGCACGGGCAGCCAGGGCAGTTCCGGGTAGGAGTACAGGACCGCCTCGGGCGACGTCAGCGCGAAGGCGCGGCCCGGTGCGGGGGCGCCGGGCGCCTCGGTCCGCACGAACGCCTCGAACAGCGCCGTGAACGCCTCGTCGTTCTCGCGGGCCGCGGCCGTCAGGACGGCCAGACGCCGCGGGTCGGGCCGCAGGGCGGCGGGCCAGTCGTAGGGCACGCCGAAGTAGCTGTCGGGACCCGCCAGGACGTAGGTCGGATGCCCCGGGCAGAACGTCGCGTACCGCACCCCCAGGCAGTGCAGGCCGAGCGTCACCGCGTAACCGAGCTGATCCACCACGTACCAGTCGGGGCGCAGCCGCTCGTCGAGGGCACGCAACTGTGCGAGCACGGTCTCCGGGTCGGCCAGCATGTCGGCCCGGCGGTGGCGGGCCTGCGTCGTCAGGGCGGGAACCGCGCCGCGTCGGGTGGCGTCGAGGAACTCGTCCAGCCGGGCCGCCTCCGCGGCCCCCTGCTCCGTGTCCTCCGCCACGCCCGTGTTCGCGTTGCGCGTCACGGTCAGCGGCACGAAACGCACGCCGGCGCGGACCGCGAGATCCTCGAACGCCTCCGAGCAGGCGAAGTGCACGTCCGCCCCCCGCGCCCGCAGAGCGGCCGCCAGGACGGACAGGGGGCGGGCGTGCGAGAAGAACGGCGGGCTGATGATCACAATGCGCGGCATGCCCCTCCTTCGTCACGACGCGGTGCCACGGATGCGGCGGGTCCTGGGCGGCGCGGGACGGGGCGGGGCCGGACGGGGCGAGATGCAACGGAGCGAGAGAGGGCGAGAGGGGGCGGGACGGCGCGGCGCGGCGCACGGCAGCTCACTGCGAGCCGGGCGGGGAACGGCAGGTCACGGCAGGTCACGGCAGGTCACGGCGGAGAACGGCGGGACGCGGCCGAGGTGTGGCAGGGCCGGCTGCCGGGGCGCGCGCCGGGAGCGGGTGCATCCGGGCGAAGCCCCCCGCCGGAACTCGCCACGTCGTCCGTTCCGCACGAAGGAGACCAGAGTGTCCGCCTCCTCAGCGCCGCCGTGGGACACCGCGGCGGCAACGCCGTCCCATGAGGATCCAGACCCGCTCGCCGCGGCGCGGGCCGTCTTCTTCCGCGGCATGCGCGCGGACGGGCCGGGTACCGCCGCGGGCCGGCACCCCGGCGGTGAACCGGCGATGCTGCTGGAGGCCGAGTACGGGCTCGGCCCGCGCCCCGTCCCGCACGGCCCGGCGCCCGCGCTCAGCCGCGAGGACACGGCCGTCGCCTCCCTGCGGCGGGCCTGCCGCCTCGCCGTTCCGCTCACTCCCGAGGCCCTGCTCGCCCACGCCCACGGCGGGCCGAGGCTCGGTGCGGTCCTGGCGGAGATGTGGCCGGACACCGTGCGCCGCCACGGCGCCCGGTACGCCGAGGAGACGCTGCGCCACATGCTGCTGCGCGACGCGCCCGTCGCCGCGCGCACCGCCTTCCTGCTGGACTGCGCCGAGACGGCGGGCCTGCGGCCCCTGTCCGCGACCGAGGCCGCGGCACTCGCCGGGCCCGCCGACCGGGGCGTCCGCCACGCCCTCTGGCGCTACCTGCACCGGCTCCCCGACGGCCCCGCCCACCTGCCCGCCGCCGGCACCGCGACGGATGCCTACGAGCGGCTGCTCCTCGACCCTCCCGCCGCCCTCGCCGAGGACACCTGGACGGCCCCCGGCGTCGTCGTCGCGCAGACCATGCTCCAGGGTGACCTGGACACCCCGGGGCAGGGGCTGAGCGGCGGCATGTCCGTCCTGCTGGGCGGGCTCGGCGCCCGGCTCGCCCTCAGCGACGGCATCGCCGGCGTGGTGACGGTGGTGACCGCGGGCCTCGACGGCCTGGCCCGCGACCCCCGTCTCCTGCGGGAGCGCGGCCCCGGCCACTGGGTGCTGCGCCTGCCCGTCGACGCGCCCGGGCCGCCCCGGCCGGACGCCTGGCCCGGGCACCGCGCCGCGCTCGCCTGGTGGGCCGCCCGCCTGCTGGGCGCCCTGCCCCGCCCCGTCGACGTCGTGCACGTGCGGTACGCCGACGACGGCAGCCTGGCCCTCGCGCAGGCGACCGCCCGCACGGGGGGACGCCTGTTCTTCACCGCGACCCCCGATCCCCACCGCGACCTGGTGCGCAAGTACGCCCAGGCCGACCCCCGGGACCCGGAGCGCGCGGAACTGCTGCGCGCCGATCTGCACCGCGTCTTCTGCGCCGACCGCCTGGTGGACCGGGCCGACACCGTGATCGGCATCCCCGGCCGCCCCGGCACCGGCGACCTGCTCCGCCACTTCCCCGTCCTCGGCGACCGCTACGGCCCCGCGGGACCGCCCGCACCGCCCGAGGGGATCGCCCCGTACGTACCGGCGGCCGACGAGGCGGCACTGCGGCGGCGGATGCTGGACGACCTGTTCGCCGACGGCGGCCGGCCCGACGCGCTCGCGCCCGCCGACCGGAGCCTCCCGCTGCTGCTGTGCGTGGGACGCCTCCACCCGGTCAAACAGCAGGACCTGCTCGTGCGCACCTGGCTCGCGACGGAGTTGTGGCGCACGACCACGCTGGTCCTGGTCGGAGGGAGCACGGACCGCCCCACCCCGGCCGAACGGCGGATGCGCGACACGATCAGCGCCCTGCCGGCCGGGCAGGTGGCGGCGGCACGGCGCCTCGCGATGCTCCCCGCGATGCCGAACGACGAGGTGAGGCGCCTGGAGCGGGCCCTGGCCGACGGCGGCGACGGCGTGCCGGCCTGGTACGTGTGCCCGAGCGCCAAGGAGGAGTTCGGGATCGCCGTACTGGAGGCCATGGAGGCGGGACTGCCGGCCGCGGGCCCGCTCCGCGGGGGAGTGGCCCACTACCTGCGCGACGGTGTCAACGGCATCCTGCTCGACACCTCGTCCGCCTCCGGCCTGGCCCGCGGCCTGCACCGGCTGGCGTCCCTGCCCGAGGACCGGCGCGCCCGTCTGGCGCGCGCCGCCCGGGAGACGGTGGCGACCCGCTACTCGGTGGCGGACATGGCGGAGGCCCTGGCCGCCGAGTACCGGGCGGCGCCGCGCGAGCCCGTCGACGTGTGAGGGTCGCCGTCGCGCGACGACAGCCGCCGGGTGAGTGCGCCGGACAGGGCAGGAGCGCTGGGCGGGGAGGCGTGCGCCGGACTCGGATGCCGCGGGATCCGGACGGGACGGCCCGCCCGGTGGTACCGGCGGGCCGTCCCGGTGGCGGGGCGGACTCACAAGGTGATGACGCGCACCAGGAAGAACGCGGCGACGAGCAGGCAGCCGACGGTGATCAGGTACAGCCAGACGCGCGGGTGCTCCCAGACGCCGCCGTCCGGCCGTTCGCGGTGGGCCTCGGCGGTCGACCCCTCCACGGGAGGGGTCTCGCCGGGAGGAGGCAGTGGCTCGCTCATGGTCACACCTCGTGGAGGGGACCGGAGGGGGTCCCGGCGGCGCGGGCCGGTTCCCGGTCCTCGTAGTTCGCCAGGGCGAGACCCAGACCGAAGAACGTGGGAGCCCACTCGCCGACGAAGATGCCCCAGCGGTCGGCGCGCTCCAGGCTCTCGTTCCTGCTGGAGGTGAGCCAGGACACCAGGGACAGGCCGATCGAGGCGGTGGCCGCCAGGTAGGCGTGTTCGCTCGTGACGCCGGCCTCGTGCAGCTTCTTGACGATCATGGATTCTCCTCGGGAGGTGGAAAGAGTCGCACCCCGTCCGGCCTGGACGAAAGCCGCATATCGGGATGTTGTTCCCCGTCAATTCTCTCCGGGGACGACACTCGGATGCGCCTGCCCATCGCCCCTCGGGGGCGCGTGGAACCCCCGGGGGGCAAGAGGGCGGGGCCCGGCCCGTCCGGCGCCGCCGTACCGCCGACCGGGTGAATCCGGCCGGGGTGCATCCGTTCCCGGGACTCCCGGCGAAGTGGTCCGTGCAGGGGACAGGGCCCTCGTTCCGAACCCCGAGCCGGAACGAGGGCCCGCCTCTGCCCGCCCCGGCCTGCTTCGGCCCGGCTCCTGTCCTGGGCGTCCCACCCCGGAGCCTCCCCCTGCCCCCGTTTGCCGGGTGCCCCGGCGGGGACCCGGACGCCGGCAGCCGTACGGCGACCGTCCGGCGTCCGGATTCCCGGGCCCGGGCGCCCCGGAGCGGCGAGCGCACACGGACGAGGGTGACGGAACCGACCTGCGGACAGCGGGACAGGAACGGACGCGAACCATGGGCACAGCAGCCGGCAGTCGCTTCACCGGACGCCTGGAGGGACTTCTCCGGCGCACGCAGCGCGACTACTCGGCCGGGCACGAGCGGCCGCTGCGCGGCTACCTCGCGGCCATGGCGGGGTTCAGCGCGTACACGGCGGCCTGGGCGACGGCGGTACGGCTGCGGCAGCGCCCCCTGCCCGACCGGCCCGAGCCCTGGGACGTGGTCCTGACCGCGGTGGCCACCTTCCGGCTCAGCCGACTGCTGAGCAAGGCGTCGGTGACCAGCCCGCTCAGGGCCCCCTTCACGCGGTACGTCGGTCCGCAGGGCCCGGCCGAACTCCACGAGGAGGCGCGCGCCGACGACGGCGGGGACGCCGTCGGCGAACTGGTGACCTGCCCGTTCTGCGTGAGCGTCTGGGTGGCCTCGACCCTGACCGCGGGCCAGCTGCTCTGGCCGCGCGGCACGCGGACGGCCATGGGGGCGCTCACCGCGCTGGCCGGGGCGGACGCGCTGCAACTGGCCTACGGCGCCCTGACGGACAAGCTCACCGGCGGAAAGTAGCCCGCCGCCGCGCCTTACGAGACCCTCGCCACCGGCCGCACCGGCCGCACCGGCCGCACCGGCGGTCCGGTCACGGGACCCGCAGGGGCGGGCGCCGTGACCGGCGCGGTGTTCCCGGCCCGTCAGCCGGGCAGGTGCCGTACCAGTTCCCGGACGAACGTCTCGGCCGCCGGTGACGTCCACCGCCTGCGGTGGCGGGCCAGCCGCACCGGGGCGTCGGCGAACCGCGGTCCGTCGAGGCGCAGCAGCCGTCCGTCGCGCAGGTGGTCCCGCACGGTCGTCAGGGGCAGCAGGGTCACTCCCAGTCCGGCGGTCACGCAGGAACGCGCCGCGTCCACGCTCCCGAAGCGGGTCAGGCGCGGCCGGGCGCCGGGCACGGCGAGCAGCCGGCGCTCCAGCTCGTCGCTGTAGGAGCAGCCCTGCTCCAGCAGGAAGACGTCCTCGCCGGAGAGCTCCGCCCACGTCGGCGCGTCGGCCCGCGCGGCGAGCGGGTGGCCGGGGGCGCAGACGAGGGCGAGGGGCTCGCGGGCGATCAGCTCGGTGGTCACGTCGGGGAAATCGGCTTCCCCCTCCAGCAGCAGGGCCAGGTCCAGGTGTCCGGACCGCAGTCCCTCGACGCACCGCGCGGTGCCGCCCGCGGACAACTGGACGTCCACCTCGGGGTGGCTCGTGCGCAGGGCGGCGACCACGCCCGGCAGCCGCGTCGTGCACAGCGACTCGGGGGTGCCGACGACCACGCGTCCCCCTGCGGCCCCGTCACCGGCACCGTCCGCCCGCAGCCGTGCGACGGCGTCGAGCACGTCCTCGGCCCTCTCCAGCAGCCGTCGGCCGGTCCCGGTGAGCAGCGCGCCCGTGGGCAGGCGGTCGAACAGCCGGACACCGAGGTCCCGCTCCAGGGTGCGGATGTGCACGGTGACCGTCGACTGGGCGAGGTGCAGCTCGGCGGCGGCGGCCGTGAAGCTGCCCGTCCGGGCGAGGACGGTGAACGTGTGCAGCAAGCGGGTGTCCACGCCCCCAGGGTATGCGAGTCACCGATGGATCGCATCGACATCAATCGTTGGACCCGATCGGTACCGGGATGGCAGCGTGGACGACATGACCAGCGAAACCAGCGAAACCAGCGAAACCAGCGAAACCAGCGAGATCAGCGACACCACGGGAACCGGTCCCGTCGACCCCGCCCGGCCGCCCACGGAGGTCCTGCGGTACGCGGCCTTCACCAGCGATCCGGCGGGCGGCAACCCCGCCGGTGTCGTGCTCGACGCCCGCGGCCTCGACGACGCGACGATGCTCGCCGTCGCCGCCCGGGTCGGCTACTCCGAGACGGTCTTCGTCACCGGCCGTACCGGCGGGGACGAGGAGTCCCGGCGGTACGGCGTCCGCTACTTCAGCCCGCTCGCCGAGGTCGCCTTCTGCGGCCACGTGACCGTCGCCCTGGCCGTCGCCCTCGCCGAGCGGACGGGCCCCGGCGAGATCCTCCTCGACACGGCGGCGGGCGAGATCGCCGTGGCCGTCACCGAGGAGGAAGGCGCCGTGCTGGCCACGCTCACCAGCGTCGCGACCCGCTCCCGCCCCGCCGGGAGCACCGAACTGGACGAGACGCTGAAGGCCCTGGGCTGGGAGGCCGGCGACCTGGACCCCGAGCTGCCGCCGCACGTGGCGTTCGGCGGCAACGACCACCTGGTCCTGGCCGCCGCCTCCCGGGAGCGCCTGGCCTCCCTCGCCTACGACTTCGACGGCCTCGCCGACGTGATGCGGCGTCACGGCTGGACCACCGTGATGCTGGTGTGGCGCGAGACGCCGGAACGCTTCCACGTCCGCAACCCGTTCCCGGTCGGTGGCGTCGTGGAGGACCCGGCGACGGGGGCGGCGGCCGCGGCGTTCGGCGGCTACCTCCGCACGCTCGGCCTCGTCACCGCTCCCACCAGGATCAGCATCCGGCAGGGAGAGGACATGGGCCGCCCCAGCGACCTGCTGGTCGACGTCGACCCCCGGTCCCCCCGCACACGCGTCACGGGGCAGGCCGTCCCGATGGGCCGGGCCGGTTGACCCGCAGGGGTGCGCGCACGGCGTCCCCTCGTCGCCCGGCCGGTCCCGGTGACGTCCGTCCGCGGGACGGCGCCCGACCCGCGGAAGACGGTCCGGTCGTCCGAGGAGCGGTGCACCCGCCACTCGCCACGACCAGGCACACGACCAGGCAGACGGCCAGGCGCACGGCCAGGCAGACGTCGTCACCGAACGGTCCGTCGCGGAGCCGTCCCGTCGGACCGGGCGCGTGCCGCCCCGGCTCCTCCGCGCGGACCCGGTGACGCGGTTCGTGGATCCATGCGAGGTCCTCCGCAGCGGCGGCGCGCAGCGGTGGGCCACGGCTCGTGAGTACCCCTTTCGGCGCGGGGACGGACCCCGCCGTCGTCGGGCGCGCGGATCGGCCGCGGCCGAGCGGAGCGACGTGACCGGCCGGGTGCGCGTACTCCGGCGCGGAGTGCCGTCCGCGTGCGGCACCGCGCGGCCCGGCGCGTCGGCCGGGACCGGTCCGGGCATCGCGGGGAAGCCACGGCAGCACCTCCTCCGCCTTCCCGGCCGCGGCCCGAGTGCACCGGTGAGGACTAAGCGGCCCGTGTGCTGGGAACTCGGCGTGGGCAGTGATCGCCGCGGGTCTCCGACCGGGCGGGCGATCGTCCGGCCGGAAAAGGGAGAACCGTGGCCGTTCGCATAGGGGTAGAGGAAGAATTCCATGTCCTGGACATCGAGAGCGGGCTGCTCGTGCCGCGCGCGGGCGAGGTCCTCGGCAGGCTGCGCCGCAGACCCGATTTCACCGCGGAGCTGCAGCAGTCGGCCGTCGAGTGGAACAGCGCGGTGCACGCCTCCCTGGACTCGCTGCACGACGACATCGTCAAGGCGCGGCTGCGGCTCGACGCGGCGGCCTCCCCCCTCGGGCTGGCCGCCGTGGCGGCCGGGACCGTGCCGCTCGCGCGGGTGACCACCGGCGACACCACCGCCGATCCCCGCTACCGGCACATGGCCGACGAGTACCGGCAGGTCGCCGACGAGCACCTGGTCTGCAGCGCCCAGGTCCACGTCGACGTACCCGACCGCGACACGGCCGTACGGATCATGTGCGCCGTCTCGCCCTGGCTGCCCCCGCTGCTCGCCCTGTCCGCCAGCTCGCCCCTCTGGCTGGGGGCCGACACCGGATACGCCAGCTGGCGCACCATGCTGTGGCAGCGGTGGCCCACCTCGGGACCGGCCGGCTGCTTCACCCGGGCCGAGGACTACGACGCCGCCGTCTCGGACCTGGTCCGCTCCGGGGTGATCAGCGATCCGGGAATGGTCTACTACGACGTCCGGCCGTCCGACCACCAGCGGACGCTGGAACTGCGCATCTGCGACGCCTGCCCGCGCGCCGAGACGGTCGTCCTCGTGGCCGGACTGTTCCGCGCCCTGGTCGAGGACGCGCGCGCCCGGCTGGAGCAGCCCGGCGCCCAGGACTGCGACGGGCGGCACGAAGGACTGCGGGCCGCGAACTGGCGGGCGGCCCGGACCGCTCTGGAGGGCCCCCTGGTCGACCCCGCCACCGGCCTCCCCGCGCCCGCGCCCGCCGTCCTGCGCGGCATGCTCCGGCGACTGCGCCCGGCCCTGGAGGCCGCCGGCGACTGGGACACCGTATGCGCCCTCATGGAGGAGGCGCTGGCCCGCGGCAGCGCCGCGCACCGCCTGCGCGCGGTCGTCGAGGAGGAAGGCCTCCTCGCCGGCGTCGAGACCCTGGTCGAGGAGACCCGCGGCGGACGCAGGCGGCGGCCCGCGGCGGCCGCGCGCAGGCCCGTCGCGGCGACCGGCGCCCTCCGGGCGCGGAATGCGGCGCCGGACCGGCAGGCGACCCTGCGCGGCTGACGGCCCCCGCGGCCGTGCCGCCGGAACGGGCGGAGGCCGCCGTGAGGCCGGCGCCGCCGATCGACCCCCTACCGAGGAGAGTGCAGCTCACCATGCCCAGCAGCAGTACCGCCCCGCACCGAACCGGCCCGTCCACGTGCTCGTGCTCGCCCGGCGCCCCGCCGGCGACCACGCCGTGCCGGGCCGACGGCGCCCCGCGAGGGGGTGGGCTCTGATGTGCGGCCTCAGCGGAGAGGTCCGCTTCGACGGCGGACGACCCGACCTGGCGGCGGTCGAGCGCATGACCGACCGGCTCGCCGCCAGGGGACCGGACGGCAGGGGGCTGTGGTCGCAGGGCGCCGTCGCGCTGGGCCACCGCCGGTTGAAGATCATCGACCTGTCGGAGTGCGGGGCGCAGCCGATGACCGACCCCACGGCGCGGATCGCCGGTGTCTTCAACGGCTGCATCTACAACTACCGGGAACTGCGCGACGAACTGCGCGGTCTCGGCCACCGCTTCTTCTCCGGCTCCGACACCGAGGTGGTGCTCAAGGCGTACCAGCAGTGGGGGACCGCCTGCGTCGACCGCCTGTACGGCATGTTCGCCTTCGTCATCGTCGAGCAGGACACCGGACGGGTCGTCCTGGTGCGCGACCGCCTGGGCATCAAACCGCTCTACCTCACCGAGACCTCGGGGCGGCTGCGCTTCGCGTCCTCGCTGCCGGCGCTCCTCGCCGCCGGCGGCGTCGACACCTCGCTCGACCCCGTCGCGCTGCACCAGTACATGAGCTGGCACGCCACGGTGGCCGCGCCCCGCACCGTCCTCGCGGGCGTGCGCAAGCTGCCCCCGGCCACCGTGCGCGTGGTGGAACCCGACGGCCGCCACCGCGACATCCGCTACTGGCAGCCGTCGTACACCCGACGGGACGAGTACGCGCACCTGGGCCCGGACGACTGGCGGGACGCGGTGCTCGACGCGCTGCGCACCGCGGTACGGCGCCGGATGGTCGCCGACGTGCCCGTGGGCGTCCTCCTGTCGGGCGGCCTCGACTCCAGCCTGATCGTGGCGCTGCTGGCCGACGAGGGACAGCGCGACCTCGCGACGTTCAGCGTGGGCTTCGAGTCGGAGGGCGGCGAGGAGGGCGACGAGTTCCCGTACTCGGACCTGGTCGCCCGGCACTTCGGGACCGACCACCATCAGCTGATGGTGCCCTCGGACCGCGTGTCGACCGCCCTGGACGCGGCGATCGAGGCGATGAGCGAGCCGATGACCAGCCACGACGTGGTCGCCTTCCACCTGCTGTCGGAGCAGGTGGCGAAGGAGGTGAAGGTCGTCCAGAGCGGCCAGGGCGCGGACGAGGTCTTCGCCGGCTACCACTGGTACCCGGACCTGGCCGCGGTCCCGCGGCAGAGCGAACCCCAGAGGTACGCCGACACGTACTTCGACCGGTCGCACGCCGACCTCACCGGGATCCTCCGGCCCCACCTGCTGCCCGGTCACGACGTGTCCCACCGTTTCGTGACCGAGCACATGGCGGAGCCGGGCGCCGAGACCGCCCTCGACGCGGCGCTGCGGCTCGACACCCACGTGATGCTGGTCGACGACCCGGTCAAGCGGGTCGACAACATGACCATGGACTGGGGGCTGGAGGCCCGGGTCCCCTTCCTCGACCACGAGCTGGTGGAACTCGCCGCCGCCTGCCCGCCCGAGCTGAAACTCGCCGACGGCGGCAAGGGCGTCCTCAAGGCCGCCGGCCGCCGGGTCCTGCCCGCACAGGTCGTCGACCGGCCCAAGGGCTACTTCCCGGTCCCGGCCGTCAAGCACATGGCGGGTCCCGTCCTGGAGCGGGTCCGCGAGGCGCTGGCCGCCCCCGAGGCCAGGTCACGGGACGTCTTCCAGGACGCGTACCTGGACAGGCTCCTGTCGGCTCCCGACGAGCACCGGACCAGGCGCGGGGCGAACGCGCTGTGGCAGGTGGCCTTGCTGGAGATATGGCTGCAGACGCACGGAATCGCATGACCGGGGCGCCGGGGCCGCACCCCCCCACCCCGACGACCGGGGCCCCGCCGCACCCGCACGGGAGCCCGCCCCCCGGCACCTCCGACGGCGCGGATCCCGCCGGGAGGAGGCCGCGGCCGCCCCGGAACGGCGGCACGGCGTCCCGGACGGGCGCCGCGGCCACCGCGGCTCCCGCCACCACCGCGACGACCGACGACCACGCGGGTCCGGCCACCGCCGGGCCGGTGCCGATCACCGCCGGTCCGGTGCCGGCCACCGCGGACCCGGCGCCGCCCTCCACCGGTCCGGCGCTCGTGCCCCTGCCCGACACCGCCGGGCCGCGGGACACCCCGCAACGGCTGACGTCCCACGGCTGCTGGTACCCCTCGGTCGACCCGAGCGGCAGGTTCGTCGCGTTCATCTGCGACCGGGGCGGCGTGCCCCAGCTGTGGACGGGACCGGTCGACGGGCACGAGGTGCACCTGCTCGACTCCGACCCCCACCCGGTCAAGGAGGTGGCCTGGTCGCCGGACGGCCGCTGGATCGCCTACACCACGGCCCCCGGGGGCGGCGAACACACCCGTGTGCTGTGCGTGCGCCCCGACGGAACCGGGCGGCGCATCCTCGCCGGTGCCGAGCCGGGCGGCTCGGCGCACCTCGGCTGCTGGCAGCACGACGGCTCGGCGCTGGCCGTCACCGTCGCCGAGCCGGTCGTCGCGCGAGGCACGGGCGACCGGGAGGAGGCACCGGCACGCGAGGGCCTCGCCGATCCCGGCACGTACGCCGCCCCGCGGGCCGCCGGCTGGGCATCCCGGGGCGGCCGGGCCGTCCTGCTGGGCAGCCCGCGCCACGGAGACGCCGGCCCCGCCGCCCACTCCGGGGAGAGGGACGAGGGCGCCGGCACCCCGGAGCCGCTGCGACAGGACGTGCCCTTCGGGCCGCCGCGGCACGAGATCCCCCGGGCCGGCCCCTCCCACGCCCTGGACACCGTCCCCACCGCGTCGACGCTCACGGACGCCGAAACCGACGGCACCACGACGGGCCGTGGCGCGGGAGCCCCCGGCCCGCACGGCGCGGGAGCCCCCGGCACGCACGGCGCCGGAGCGCCCGGTACACACGGCGCGGGCGCTCCCGACGGGACGGCCGGCGGAGGGCTGGCCGCCTACCTCGTCGACCCCGAGGGGGTGGCGGCCCCCACCCTGCTGGCGGTCGAGCGCGCCGCCGCCACGCTGCGCGTCTGCGACCTCAGCCAGGACGGACGGCTCGCACTGGTGCGGCGCGGCCCCCGCGGACGGCGCGAGGCCCTCGTGGTCCGCACCGCCGACCTGCGGACCACCTACGCGCTGCCGGTCGCCGACGGCGACCCGTGGATCGGCCGCTTCTCGCCGGACGGCAGGACGCTGTGGCTGCGCAGCGACGCCGCCCGCGAGTTCGCCGCGCTGTTCGCCGTCCGCCTCTCCGCCGAGGGAGAGCGGCGGGCACTGGTCGTCGCCGCCGAGCGCGCGGACTGCGGACTGGAACTGCTGGCCTTCGGCCGTGACGGGCACACCGCGATCCTGGCCTGGAACGTGCGCGGCGCCAGCGAGCTGGAGGTCCTCGCCGTCCCGCCGGCCGCGGGCACCGGGGACGCCCTGGCGCGCCCGCCGCGGGCGGTGCCGCTGCCGCACGAGGTGGTGACACGCATCGTGCCCGCCGGCGACCGGGCGGCACTGGTGCTGGCCCTGTCCGGGTCGCAGCGCCGCCCCGGCGTGTGGTGGCTCGCCGACGGCGCCGCCCTGCGCACCCCGTGGTCCTCGCGGGACGAGGACGCCGTCCCGCCCGGCCGTCCCCCCGTGCGTCCCGTACCGGTGCGGCCGACGGCACGCGACGGACTGTCGCTGAGCGGCTGGTACTACCGCGCGCCGGGCCGCGGACCCGGCGAACCGGCGCCGTGCGTGATCCACCTGCACGGCGGACCGGAGGAGCAGGAACGGCCGGTGTTCAACCCGCTGTACCACGAGCTGCTGGGCCGGGGCCTGGACGTCTTCGCCCCCGACGTGCGCGGCTCCTCGGGCCACGGCCGGTCCTTCGTCGACGCCGACCTCGGCACGGGACGCTTCGCCGCGATCCAGGACGTGGCCGACTGCGCCGCCCATGCCGTGGTGGCCCGCCTCGCCGACCCCCGGCGACTGGCCGTGATGGGACGCTCGTACGGCGGCTACCTGGTGATGGCCTCCCTGGTCGGGCACCCGGACCTCTTCCGCACCGGCGTCGCGACCTGCGGGATGTCCGACTTCGCGACCTTCTACGCCGGTACCGAGCCGTGGATCGCGGAATCGGCGGCGCACAAGTACGGCCACCCCGAACACGACCGCGAACTGCTGCGTGCGCTGTCCCCGATGACCGGCGTCGACGCGCTCCGGGTGCCGTTCCTCGCCGTACACGGCGAACACGACACCAACGTGCCGCCCGGCGAGTCCGAACAGTTCGTGCGCGCGGCCCGCGAACGCGGTGTACCGGCCGAACTGCTGACGCTGCGCAACGAGGGCCACGACTTCCTGCGCGCGGACAGCCGGCGGATCTATCGCCGGGCCGCGGCCGACTGGATCGAGCGCCACCTCGCGAGGTGACCCGGGCGGCGGCCGCCCCGGGCGCGCCGGCCGCGCACCGGTGACCCGCCTCCGTGCCGGAGGGGACCGTGTCCGGCCCGGCATCGTCCGTGTGCCCACGTCGCTCGCGCCCTCCCCGCTCCGCTCGAGCTCTCCCCGGCACCTGCGCGGGGTTAGTGTGGAAGCGATCGCGGCATTCGGAGACGGCCCGGACCCGTATCCCGTTCCCGGGCGATCAGCACCGCCGGACGGGCACGAACGCGTCGCGAGCCCGGTCACGGCAGTCACCCAGGGGAACAGAGGGCGGTCGATGACGACGATCGGCGTGGAAGAGGAATACCTGCTGCTCGACCCCGCCACGGGCCTGCCGGTGCCGTACTCCGAGAAGGTGCGTCTGGCGGCGGACCTGGCCCGCCTCGCCGGGGGCGAGGAACTGCAGTCCGAACTGCTCCAGGTCCAGGTCGAGGTGGCGACTCCCGTGTGCGGCACGCTGGAGGAGGTCGGGGGGCACCTGCTGCGCCTGCGGCACGCCGTCGGCGCGGCCGCCGAGGAGCACGGCTGCCGGATGGTGGCCGCGGCGACGCCGCCGCTGCGCGACGGCCGGCCCGTGGGCGTCACCGACGAGGCGCGTTACCGCGCCATGGTGGCGCAGGCGCCCCAGCTGGTGGCGGAGCAGTTCGTCAACGGCATGCACGTGCACGTGGCCGTGCCCGACCGGGAGGCGGGCGTGCGGGTGCTGAACCGGATCCGGGTCTGGCTGCCGGTGCTGACGGCGATGTCGGCGAACTCCCCGCTGTGGGACGGCCACGACACCGGGTTCGCCAGCTGGCGCACGGTGATCTTCAGCCGCTGGCCGGTCACCGGCATCGCCCCCTCGTTCCGCGACGCGGCGGACTACGACCGCCGGCTGCAGCGCCTGGTGGAGAGCGGTCTGATCTCGGACACCGGGCAGGTGTACTGGCAGGCCCGTCTCTCGGAGCGCTATCCCACGGTCGAGGTGCGCTGCCCGGACGTCCAGCTCCACGCGGACGACGCCGTCATGCTCGCCGGGATCGTCCGGGCCCTGGTGGCGACGGCCCTGGCCGAGGCGACCGCCGACCAGGCACCGCCGCCGGAACTGCTGCAGGCCGCCATGTGGCACGCCGCCCGGCACGGACTCGACGACACCCTGATCGATCCGGCCGGCGGCCGGCGCCGCGCCGGCGACGTGCTGTGCCGGCTGCTGGGGCACATCGCCCCCGCCCTCGACGCCGCCGGTGACACCCGGCAGGTCGCGGCCCTCGTCCACCGCCTCCTCCAGGAGGGGACCGGCGCCGACCGGCAACGGGCCGCCCTCGACCGGGGCGGCATGCGCGCGGTCGTCGACCTGCTCACCAGGGAAAGCACCGTGCCGTGAACGGTGGGCCGCGCCCCTCGCCCCGCCGTCGACGGGGTCGCCCCCCCCGTCGGCCCGCCCGGTCCGTCCCGCCACCGCGACCGTCCGGACCGGGCTCGTGCCCCGGTTCCGCCGTACCGGCGCATCGTCGGGTACCGCGCTCCCGACGGCATCCGCGGGGTCCAGGTCTTCCCGCTCGTGGAGGACTCACCGAGCGCCTCGGTGGCGGCGGCCCGGGCGACGGCGAGCGAACTCGACGGGCACCGGGAGATCCACGTGCGGGACGTGCCGGACCCGTCCGGGAACGAGGCGGCCGAGCACGAGTGCACCGCGGACGAGCTGAGCGGTGAACCCGCCGCCGGCTCCGCCCACCCCGTCGTCGACCACCGCTTCGAGGCCGTCGACGGGGAGCGCTGCGCCCTCATCGCCTACGGCGCGCGGGACGACGGAACCGAGGACGGACGCGAACTGCTCGACACGGCACGCGCCTGGTTCCGTCCGCCGCCCGCGCAGGGCCCGGCGCCGGAGCCGTCCTGAGCGCGGTTCGGCGGGGCCGGCGGACCCGGCGGGACCAGGAAGAAGTCGAACTCGGGGCGCTCCCAGCCCACGGCGGGCGGGTTCGGGGGCGCGGTTCCGGTGCGCACCGCGCCCACACTCCGGTAGAAGCCCTCGGCCGGCGGATGCGACACCACCCGGACGCCGTCGAGCCCGGCGGCGCGCGCCTCGGCCAGCATGTGGGTGACGAGCAGCCGCCCGATGCCGCGGCCCTGCGCCTCGTCGGCGACGAACAGCAGGTCGAGCTCCCGCGGGGCGAGCAGCAGCGAGTAGAAACCGAGGACACGCGCCCCGTCCCCGTGACCGCCGACGGCCACGAAGACACGGTGGGCCTCGATGTAGCCGCGCCCGACCCGGTGGTCCGCGACCACGGCCGCGTACCGCCCCTCGTAGGCCCGCGAGCCGCGCACGAGCCGCGTGAGCCGCTTGGCGTCCTTCGCGACGGCTCGCCGTACGGTGACCGGCCCGCTCCCCGGTGTAACACCTGATGTCATGCGAAGAGTATTACGCATCGGGAGGGCGCCCTCCGCGCGAGGACGATCCGTCCTCCTCCCCGGCGTCGGGACGCGAGCCGGAAAACACGGCGGCCCAGTCGTATCCGGCGGGACCCCGGGTACCCGTCGCCCCGAGCCCGGCATCGTCATGAGAAGGGAACGCGCAGATGAGCACGGTCAAGGAAACGGTCGAGGTGGACGTCCCCGTCCGTACCGCCTACAACCAGTGGACGCAGTTCGAGGAGTTCCCCCGGTTCATGGAGGGAGTGGAAGAGGTCAGGCAGCTCGACGACCGCCACAACCACTGGACGACCAAGATCGGCGGAACCCGGCGCGAGTTCGACACCGAGATCGTCGACCAGCTCGCGGACGAACGCATCACGTGGCGCACCACCAGCGGCGACACCCGACAGAGGGGCACGGTCCGGTTCGAGCGCCTGGACGACACGCACACCCGGGTGGAGCTGGTGATGGACGTCGAGCCGAGCGGGATGGCGGAGAAGGCCGCCGACGTGCTCGGCACGATCGACCGGCGCGTCAAGGGCGACATGAAGCGCTTCAAGCAGTACGTCGAGGAGCGCGGCGCCGAGTCCGGAGCCTGGCGCGGCCGCCTCAAGCCGGGCGACGCCGGCCCCTCGCTCTGACGCACCGGCCCCGCCCGCCCCGGTACCGGCGCGCTGAAGCCGAGCCGGGAGCGCACCGCGTCCGCCCCGCGCCGAACCGCGGGGCGTGACGCCGGCACCGCCCGCCGCCGGCGCGGCCGAGGGGCCGCGCGAGGCCCACGGGCGAAGACCGGAGGGGCGGTCCTCGACGGTACCGACCCGGCCGTCCCGGGAGGCGCACGGTCCTCGTCCTGCCGGCCCCGACGGCGTCGGCAGGACGACCGCCGTCAAGGCCCCCTCCGGCCTCGTCATCGCCGACGCAGACGCCGACGCCCGCGCGCGGGCGCCGCGACCCGGCCGCCGCCCCGTGGGCGGTGCGTGCCGAGACCGGCGTCACGGGCCGGTTCTCCGCCGTCGCCGGCAAGCAGAACATGCTGTTCACGGCGGACCTGACCCCTTTGCGGCGGGGGCCGCCGCGCCGCCGTCGGCCCGCCGGCCCGCCCCGGTCCCACCGGGGCCGCCGGAAAACCCGTCTCGGGAGGAGACCGCGGCGCCGGAGTCGGGCCGGTGCGCGCGGTGCGGACCGGCCGGGTCCGCCGATCGCCCGCGGCGGGCCCGGTTCCCCGGGGCCGGGATGGGTAGAGCTCTCTCCGTAGGAGAACGTGAAGCAGCCGCCCGGGCAGCCGCGAGGCGTGTGAGCGCTCCTCGCGCGTGCCGTTCCGGGTGACCGGCGGGCCGTACCGGTGACCACGGACGGCGCGTCACCTTCACGCCCACGTCCTCGGAAGGGGGCCCTGTGGAGCCGTGGCTGATCTGGGTGAGCGTCGCGGGATTCCTCGCCCTGGCGGAGATGTTCACACTCACCGCCGCACTGGGCATGCTCGCCGGGGCCGCGCTGATCACGGCCGGAACCGCCGCCCTGGGGCTGCCCGCGCCCCTCCAGCTCCTCGTGTTCACCGTCGTCGCCACGCTCAGCCTGGTCTTCCTGCGCCCGGTCGCGCTGCGGCACGTGCTGCCGCCCCAGACGGAGCGGTTCGGCGTCGACGCGCTGGTCGGGAAGTCCGCCTACGTCGTCTCCGAGGTGACCGGAGCCGGCGGCAGGGTCCGGATCGAGGGTGAGGAGTGGACGGCGCGCGCCTACGACGAGACGTTGGTGATCCCCCCTGGAACGGCCGTGGACGTCATGGAGATCAGCGGCTCCACCGCACTCGTCTACCCCCGGGAGTGAACCATGGAAGCTTCGGCGTTCCTCATCGCCGGCCTGATCGTCGCCCTCCTGGCGGTCCTCACCGTGGTGCGGGCGGTACGCATCGTGCCCCAGGCGCGCGCCCGCAACGTCGAACGGCTCGGCCGCTACCACCGGACGCTGAAACCCGGCCTCAGCCTCGTGATCCCCTTCGTCGACCGCGTGTATCCGGTGATCGACCTGCGGGAACAGGTCGTCTCCTTCAAACCGCAGCCGGTGATCACCGAGGACAACCTGGTCGTCGAGATCGACACCGTGCTGTACTTCCAGGTCACCGATCCGCGCGCGGCCTTCTACGAGATCGCCAACTTCCTCCAGGCGGTGGAGCAGCTCACCGTCACCACCCTGCGCAACGTGGTGGGGTCCATGGACCTGGAGAAGACCCTCACCTCCCGCGACACCATCAACAGCCAGCTCCGCGGGGTGCTGGACGAGGCCACCGGCAAATGGGGCTTGCGGGTCAACCGGGTGGAGATCAAGGCCATCGACCCTCCCCAGTCCATCAAGGACGCCATGCAGAAGCAGATGCGGGCCGAGCGGGACAAGCGGGCCGCGATCCTCGGCGCCGAGGGACAGCGCCAGTCGCAGATCCTCACCGCCGAGGGCGACAAGCAGGCCGCCGTCCTGCGCGCGGAGGGCAACCGTACGGCCGCGATCCTCCAGGCCGAAGGGCAGTCCCGGGCCATCGACGAGGTGTTCCAGGCCGTGCACCGCAACGATCCCGACCCCAAGCTCCTCGCCTACCAGTACCTCCAGACGCTGCCCCACCTCGCGCAGGGGCCGGGCAACAACTTCTGGGTGATCCCCAGCGAGATCACCTCCGCGCTCAGCGACGTGTCACGGGCGTTCAGCGAGGTCCTGCCCCAGTCGCCGGCCACGCGAGAGAAGCGCTCGGACGCCGGTGCGGCCCAGGCGGCCAGCGACGCCGCGCAGGCCGCGGAGGCGGCAGCCGAGGCCCTCGCCGACGCGGCCAGGGCCGACGGCGCGGCCCCCCGCGCCCTCCCCGACGACCGGGGCCCCGGAAACGGGTGAGCGGCACTCCGCCGGCGTGCCCGCCCCGGCCCTCGTGCCGGGGCCGCCCGGCCGCCGCGCGCCCGGGCCGGCCCGTGGCCGGGACCGGCGCGGCGGCCGGGGTCAGGCCGGTCGGCGCAGTCCCGCGACCAGGACCTCGACCAGTCGGCGGGCGTCGTAGCGCGGGTCGTTCTCCGCTCCGATGCAGAGGTTGCCGACACCCCGCAGCAGCGCGTAGGCGTCCAGGTCGGAGCGGATCTCCCCGGCGGCGGCCGCGGCTTCGAGCAGTCGGGCGCACACGGGCACGAGGCGGTCGAGGAAGTGGGCGTGCAGCGCCTCGAAGCCCGCGTCGTCGGACCGGAGCACGGCGGCGAGGCCGTGCTTGGTGACCAGGAAGTCGACGAACAGGCCGATCCAGCGCCCCAGGGCGGCGTGCGGGGTCGGGCCGGTCGCCAGCAGGGCCGGCCCCGCCTCGGCGCAGGCCTCGATCTGGTGCCGGTAGACGGCGATGATGAGGTCCGCCCGCGTCGGGAAGTGGCGGTAGATCGTGCCCACCCCGACGCCGGCCCGGGCCGCGATGTCGCGGACCGGCGCGTCCACGCCCGAGGCGACGAAGGCGGCGGCGGCCGCGTCGAGAAGGCTCTCCTTGTTGCGCCGGGCGTCCTTGCGCCCGGGCTCCGCCGTCTGTCTCCCGCCCCGGTCCTTCCCGTGCCCGTCTTTCCCCCGCGTCCCCTGCTTCCCCTGCTCGTCGCCGTCGCCCACGTGCGGCTCCCTTCCCTGCGCGCCTTGCGAAACGGAACGTCGTTCCGTATCGTCTCTTCCGGAACAACGTTCCGCTTTGTTCATGATGCCAGAGCGCGGGCCGGCCACCGAGCCGCGCACCCGCGCACGCACCCCGCCACGCTTCACCCGCAACGGAGGAGACACGGTCATGCAGTACCGCACCCTGGGCCGAACCGGCGTACAGGTCAGCTCCCTCGCGCTCGGCGCGATGAACTTCGGCGCGCTCGGACGCACCACCCAGGACGAGGTCACGGCCATCGTCGACGCCGCGCTCGAGGCCGGCGTCAACGTCATCGACACCGCCGACGTGTACAGCGGCGGCGAGTCGGAGGAGATGATCGGCAAGGCCCTCGCCGGCCGCCGCGACGACGTCGTCCTGGCCACCAAGGCCGGCATGCCGATGGGGGAGGAGCGCAACCACCGGGGCGGTTCCCGCCGTTGGCTGGTCAGCGCGCTCGACGACAGCCTGCGCCGCCTCGGGGTCGACCACGTCGACCTCTACCAGATCCACCGCTGGGACCCCAGTACCAGCGACGAGGAGACCCTGTCGGCCCTGACCGACCTCCGGCGCGCGGGCAAGATCCGCCACTTCGGCTCCTCCACCTTCCCCGCCCACCGCATCGTGCAGGCGCAGTGGGCCTCCCGCGAACACCACCTCGGCCGTTACGTCACCGAGCAGCCCAGCTACTCCGTCCTCCAGCGGGGGATCGAGACCCACGTGCTTCCCGTGACCGAGGAGTACGGGCTCGGCGTCCTCGTGTGGAGCCCGCTGGCCTCGGGCTGGCTGTCGGGCGCCGTCCGCGCGGGCCGGGAGATCACCACCAGCCGCTCGGCGTTCATGCCGCAGCGCTTCGACACCACCCTCCCCGCCAACCGGGCCAGGCTCGACGCCGTCGAGCGGCTGGCCGGGATCGCCGACGGGGCCGGCCTGACCATGATCCAGCTGGCCCTCGGCTTCGTGACCGCGCACCCCGCCGTGACCGCCGCGCTCATCGGTCCCCGCACGCTGGAGCACCTGCACGCGCAGCTCGCCGCCGCCGACACCGTGCTCTCCGCCGACGTGCTCGACGCGATCGACGCCGTCGTGGCCCCCGGCACCGACCTGGCCGCACACGAGAAGCACGACACCCCGCCGTCCCTGCTCGACCCGTCCCTGCGGCGCCGCTGACCGCCGGGGTGGCGTACGGACATGGGAGGGGCTCCGTACGAGGGGCGCACGAGCGGCGGTGACCGTCCGTACCGGCCGCCGGTGCGGGGCGGCCACGAGAACCGGGCGGGATCGTCCACCGGCGGGCGGGGGAGCGGCCGGTCACCTCCAGGGCGGCACGAGCAGGACGTGGACGTCCTGGCCGGCGAAGATCAGGCCGTCGGGATGGCCGAGGTCGATGGCGAGCGCCAGCTCCTCGTCGGTGGGCCAGTTGGCCGCCAGCAGGCCGAGCTGCACCTGGTGCCCGATGTGCACCTCGGGGAGCGTGTGGAGCATGCGCTCCACGGAGGTGAAGACGGGAACCGTGTGCGGCTGCGGCGGGTCGTCGATCACCGGGAGGGTGAGCCTGCCGTCCCGCGGGGCGTGACGGGCGGCGAACTCGTCCGGCTCCGGGACCAGGATGTCGCAGGCGACCAGGGTGTCCAGCACCGTCCGGTCGTCGGGCGTGCGGTTGAGATCGCGCAGCGCCTCCTGGGCGGCCGCCACGAGCAGTTCCTCGGGGATGCTGTCGTCGCGCATGGCTCACCCCATCGTGGCCCGGCCGGACCGCCCGGTGCCGGGTGCGCCAGGCGTCGCGTGGCTTCACCTTTCCGGTACCCGGGGCGGGTCGGGCCATGCGGAGTCCTCGGGCCGGGACGCCCTTTCCTCCTTCGCGCCCCTCCCGTACGGGCACGGGTGTGCGGGCCGACGGTCCCCTCGCCGCCGCATGTCTCTCCCGCCCCCGGTACGGGTGCCCGGGCCGACGCTCCCTTCGCCGCCCCGCGTCCCTCCCGCCCCGGTACGGGCGCGCGGTCCCCTCCCGTCGCGAACGCGGGGGCGTGGCATTTAATGCCGTGCCGGGGGCCCCGGTGGTGGTGCAGACTCGCTCCATGGCCGACATGGGGGCGTTCCGGGACGAGGTCACTGCCTGGGCGGCCGGTGGTCCCGGCGGGCCGGCGAGGGAGCTGGCGGCGCGGCTGGGGGTGCGCACCGCGGTGCTGCTCGAAGGGCCGAGCGACCTCGCCGCCGTCGAGGCGCTGGCCGCACGGCGCGGCCGGGACCTGGCCGCCGAAGGGGTGTGCGTCGTGTCCATGGGCGGGGCGATGAGCGTCGCCCGCCACGCCGCCCTCCTCGGCCCGCCCGGCCTCGGCCTGCGCCTGACCGGACTCTGCGACGAACGCGAACAGCCCTTCTACGACCGCGGCCTGGAGCGGGCGGGGGCGCCGCGCGAGGGCTTCTTCGTGTGCGTGACGGACCTGGAGGACGAACTCGTCCGCGCGCTGGGTCCGGCGGGGACCGAGGAGGTCGTCCGGGCCGCGGGCGACCTCCGCGCCTGGCAGACCTTCCTGCACCAGCCCGCCCAGCACGGCCGGTCCAGGCAGCGGCAGCTGCGGCGCTTCCTCGGCACGCAGAAGGGCCGCAAGATCCGCTACGGCCGCCTCCTGGTCGAGGCCCTCGCCCCCGACCGGGTACCGGCCCCGCTCGACGACCTCCTCGGCAGCCTGTGACCGACAGCCCGTGACCCGACGGCCGGCGGACCGCCCCGCCCGAACGGGCGGCGGGACGGCGCGCCGAGCCGACAGACCGGAGACCTCGAACCATGACTTCCCACCTGCACGCGCTCACCCTCGACGCGAACGACCCCGCCCGTCTCGCCCGCTTCTGGGGCGACTTCCTCGGCTGGGAGGGGGCGGAGGACGGCTCCCCCGACGGCATCGAGCTGCTGCCCGGCGACGACACGGGGTTCCGGATGCGTTTCCTGCCGACCCGGGAGCGCAAGACGAGCCAGAACCCCATGCACTTCGACCTGACGAGCACCTCCCCCGAGGACCAGCGGCAGGTCGTGGCGAAGGCGGTCGGGCTCGGCGCCCGGCACATCGACATCGGCCAGCGCCCGGAGGAGGGGCACGTGGTGCTCGCCGACCCCGAGGGCAACGAGTTCTGCGTCGTCGGGCCGGGCAACGCCTTCCTCGCGGACTGCGGATTCGTCGGAGCGCTCGCGTGCGACGGTTCGCAGGCCGTCGGGTACTTCTGGAGCCGGGCACTGGGCTGGCCACTGGTCTGGGACCAGGACGAGGAGACCGCGATCCGCTCCCCGCACGGCGGCCCCAAGATCACGTGGGGCGGCCCGCCGCTGATGACGAAGACGGGGAAGGACCGGCTCCACTTCGACATCGCGCCGCCCGCCGGCGAAGACCTGCAGGCGGAGGTGGACCGGCTCGTCTCCCTCGGGGCGAAGCGCGTCGACACCGGCCGGGACCGGACCGACCGGGTGCTCATGGCCGACCCGGACGGCCACGAGTTCTGCGTGCTGCCCCCTCGATGACGAAGCGGCCCCGCCGGTGGCGTCACGGCACCGGCGGGTGATCGTCTTCCTCGGCCCGCCACCGGCGTGTACGTTCGAACGGACCCGGCGCAGGGTGATCATCGCCCCGCCACTTTCGCGCGAAAAGAACACCTCATCCATGGACCTGGCCACGCGCCGTCGCAGAACGGCGCTGTTCCTCCTGTTTCTCGTACCCGGTCTGTCGATCTCCTCCTGGGTGACGCGGACACCCGACATCAGGGACCTCCTCGGCGCGTCGACCGCGCAGATGGGGGTCATCCTGTTCGGGCTCTCCGTCGGCTCCATGACCGGCATCCTCGGCTCCGGAGCGCTGGTGGCCAGGTTCGGCACCCGGCCCGTCATGGGCGCGGGGACGCTGCTGGTCGTCCTCAGCATGGCGGTCGTCGGCGGCGGGGCGATGCTCGCCTCCGCTCCCGTCGTCACCGCCGGTCTGTTCCTCTTCGGCGCCGGCATGGGCGGGGGAGAGGTCGCGGTCAACGTCGACGGCGCCGAGGTCGAACGGCTGGCGGGCCGGACGGTGCTGCCCACGCTGCACGGCTTCTTCAGCCTGGGCACCGTGGTGGGAGCCGCGTGCGGCATCCTGTGCACCGCGGCCGCCGTTCCGGTGCAGTGGCACCTGGCGGCCGTCGTCGCCGTCACGGCCGGCATGCTCGCCCACGCCCTGCGCGCCGTCCCCGGCGGGGTGGGCAGGACCCGGGACCGCGGCCGGCGGACCGACAGCGGTACCGCGTCGCCCCGGGCGAAGGTCTGGAAGGACCGGCGGCTGCTCCTGATCGGCGGCGTCATCCTGGCGATGGCCCTGGCCGAGGGGTCCGCGAACGACTGGCTCCCCCTCCTCATGGTCGACGGCCACGGCGTCGACCCCGCCCTGGGCTCCGCCGTCTACACGGGGTTCGCCGCCGCCATGACGATCGGCCGCTTCGGCGGAGGCTTCCTCATCGACCGCGTCGGCCGAGCGCCCGTCGTGCGGGCCAGCGCCGTCTCGGCGACCCTCGGGATCGCCGTCGTCGCCTTCGCCGACTCCGCCCTCCTGGCGGGTGCCGCCGTGCTGCTCTGGGGCATGGGAGCCTCGCTCGGCTTCCCCGTCGCGCTCTCGGCGGCCGGTGACTCCGGCCCGGACGCGGCGGCCCGCGTCAGCCTCGTCGCGATGATCGGTTACGTCGCGTTCCTCGTCGGCCCTCCCGGCCTCGGTTTCCTCGGGGACCACTACGGCCTGCGCAGTGCCATGCTCGTCGTCCTCGCCTTCACCGCCGTGGCCGTCGCCCTCGCCCCGGCCGTCGGCACCCGCTCCACCACGCCCTCACCCGCCCCCGACCCCGCGGTGCGGCCCCGCACACCGGCTGACCCCGGCTGATTCCGGCTGACCCCGGCTGACACTGAGTGGTACCGGCCGGCCCGCCCGACCGCCGTTCCCCCTTCGCGGGGGTCCTCCGGCCCGGGGGCGACGGGCGTCGGCCCGTCGCCCCCGGGGGCGCGATCCGCGTACACGGGAAGGCCGGCGCCCGTGTGCGACGGCGTCGGGCACCGGATCCCCGCCCGCGATCCCGACCCGGGATCCCCGCCCGCGATCTCCGCGCTCGAGACCCAGGAATCCGTTGCCCGGACGCCTGCGGATCGGTCCGAAAAACATATTCACTCGATCGGATGAGTGACCCATCCGCGAGGCCGTCGGGGCCGGATTCCCCACGTGACCGACGACGAGAAGAAACCGCGGAAAACCCGCTCGCCGATGCGCGCGGCGCTCGGTGCGCTCAGCGGCGTGCTGGCGGGCGGCACGGCGCTGGCCGTGGCCGAGCTGGTCTCGGTGGGGGTGCGTCCGCAGGCCGGCCCGGTCGTCGCCGTGGGCGGTGCCGCGATCGACCGTACGCCCGCCGCGGTGAAGGACTGGGCGATCCGCACCTTCGGCACCGACGACAAACTGGTGCTGCAGCTCGGAATTCTCGCGGTATCGGCCCTCTGCGCGGCAGTGCTGGGTGTTCTCGCCCCGCGGCACCGGGTTTTCGGCGCCGTCGGAGTCCTTCTCCTCGGAGCGGCCGGCACGGCCGCGGCGCTCGGCCGGCCGGACTCGGACGGTTTCACCGACGCGCTGCCCTCCGCGGCGGGCGCGGTCGCCGGAGCGGCACTGCTGTACTTCCTCGCCGGCCGGCTGGAGCCGCGCGATCCCGCGCCGGACCTGCCGGACGGCGCCCCCGCGGGGGACGACCCCTCCGGGGCACCGGACTGGGACCGCCGCGGCTTCGTGATCGCCGCCTCCGCCGCGGCCGTCGCGTCGGCCGGCGCGGGCGCCCTCGGCCGGGCGCTGAACGGGTCGAGCGGCCGTGACGCGGTCGCCTCCCGCAGGGACCTCGTCCTGCCGTCGCCGGGCTCGCCCGCTCCGCCGCTTCCCCGCGGCACGCGGCTGGCGATCCCCGGGATCACCCCCTTCGTCACCCCGAACGAGGACTTCTACCGGGTGGACACCGCCCTGGTGGTGCCGAAGGTGGACGCCACGTCCTGGCGGCTGCGCCTGCACGGCAGGGGAGTCACCAGGCCGGTCACGCTCACCTTCGACGACCTGCTGCGGCGCGAGCTGATCGAGCGGGACATCACCCTCACCTGCGTGTCCAACGAGGTCGGCGGCCCCTACACCGGCAACGCCCGCTGGACCGGCGTGCGTCTCGCCGACCTCCTCGCCGAGTGCGGCGTCGTCCCTCCCTCGAAGGGCGGGCCCGCCGACCAACTGGTGGCGCGTTCGGTCGACGGGATGACCCTCGGGACGCCGGTGGAGGACGTCATGGACGGCCGGGACGCCCTCCTCGCCGTCGGGATGAACGGCGAGCCGCTGCCCTTCGCCCACGGGTTCCCGGTCCGCATGGTGGTGCCCGGCCTGTACGGCTACGTCTCCGCCTGCAAGTGGATCGAGGACATCGAACTGACCACGTTCGACGCCTACGACACCTACTGGGTCAAACGGAAGTGGGCCCGCCGGGCACCGGTCAAGACGCAGTCCCGGATCGACACCCCGAAACCGTTCGCCCGCCCCCGGGCCGGCACCGTCATGGTCGCCGGGGTCGCCTGGGCCCAGCACCGCGGCATCGACAAGGTCGAGGTGCGCGTCGACGACGGGCCCTGGCAGGAGGCGCGCCTGGCGGCCGAGGACTCGCTCGACACCTGGCGCCAGTGGTCCCTGCCCTGGCGGGCCACGAAGGGCGGCCACACCCTCACGGTGCGCGCCACCGACCGCACCGGCGCGGTGCAGACCGACACCCGCACCCGCACCGCCCCCGACGGCGCCAGCGGCCGGCACTCCGTGGTGGTCACCGTCGAGTGACCCCCACCTGACCACACAAGCCACCTTTCCCATGAACGCAGCGTCCGCTGCATCCATCCCTCAGGAGAGAACCATGATGAACACCCGTGTCCGCCGCCTCGCCATGACCGTCGCCGCCGCCGCCGTCCTGCCCCTGGCCCTGACCGCCTGCTCCGACGACGGCGGCGACTCCGCCTCCTCGGACTCCTCCAGCAAGGCGGCTGCCCCGGCGACGGCGTCCGACGACGGCATGAAGGGTTCGACGGACGCCTCCGCCGTGGACGAGCCGTTCGGCCCGGCCTGCGCCTCGGTGCCGGAGGACGGCGCCGGCTCCTTCGACGGCATGGCCAAGGACCCGGTGGCCACCGCCGCGTCCAACAACCCCGCCCTGTCCACCCTGGTGACGGCGGTGAAGAAGGCCGGCCTCGTCGACACCCTCAACAACGCCCAGAACATCACCGTGTTCGCCCCGACCAACGACGCCTTCGCCAAGATCCCGAAGGCCGACCTGGACAAGGTCCTCAACGACAAGGCCACCCTGACGAAGATCCTCACCTACCACGTCGTCGGTCAGAAGCTCGCCCCGGCGGACCTGGAGAACGGCTCCTTCGACACCCTGGAGAAGTCGAAGCTGACCACCTCCGGCTCGGACGAGTCGTACACGGTCAACGACTCCGCCAAGGTGGTCTGCGGCAACGTCAAGACCGCCAACGCCCACGTGTACATCATCGACACCGTCCTGATGCCCGGCAGCTGACGGCGGGCGGCGCCGCGGGCCGGGGACGACGGCCCGCGGCCCGCACCGGGCCGCTCGACGACGCGGACAGGGGTGGCCGGGGGCAGGGGCCCCGGCCACCCCGCCGCTCGTCCCGCCGGTCCGCCGCCCCACCGGTCGTGCCGGTCCGCTGTCCCGTCGGTCCCGTCGGTCCCGTCGGTCCCGTCGGTCGCGGCGTTTCGCCCGTCCGCCGTACTGCCGGCCCGTCGGCCCGGCGTCAGGCGGAGGGTTCCGGTGACGGGGAGTCGGCCCGGCCGCCCGCTCCCAGGAGGCCCGTCGCCTCGAAGGGGTGCGCGGCGGCCAGCCGGGGCAGCTCCCTGCGGGAGAGCAGGGTGACCACCGGCGGCATGGCCGCCCGGACGAGCTGTGTGGCCCGCAGCCAGGACGGCACGTAGACGCTGGGGCGGCGCCGCTCGACGGCGCGCACCAGCCGTTCCGCCACGAAGGGCGCGGGATACACCGTGCGGGCCGGCGGGGGCATGTGGCCGCGCAGCTCCCGCAGCACCGCGTGCGCGTCGACGTCGCGGATCATGTCGGTGTCGGTCCAGTTGATGTAGGCGATGCCCACGCCCACGCGCCGGTGGGCGACTTCGGCGCGCAGCGAGTGGCAGAACGACTCGACACCCGCCTTGGAGGCGCAGTAGGCGCTCATCATCGGCGCGGCCCCGATGGAGGCGAGCGACGCCACCTGGAGGAAGTAGCCGCAGGTGTCGAACAGGGCAGGCAGATGGGCACGGGCGGTGACGGCACTGCCGACCAGGTTCACCTCCACCACCCGGCGCCAGATCGCGGGGTCCGACTGCGCGAAGGGCCCGCCCTCCGCCAGGCCCGCGTTCGCGACCACCACGGACGGCGCCCCCAGCCGCTCCCTCACCTCGGCGGCCACCTCCGCCATACGGGCGTCGTCGGTGACGTCCACCTCCCAGCACAGCGACTCGGTCGGCAGCCGTTCCCGGACCCTGGCCAGGGTGTCCTCCTCGCGGCCCAGCAGCGCCACCCGGACGCCGAGGTCGGCCAGCCGCACGGCGATCGCCTCCCCCAGCCCCCGTGCCGCTCCCGTCACCACCGCCGTACGACCCCGCAGCGGGCTCACGTTCCCTCTCACGCGGCGACCCCCTCGGCGCCGGCGGCCTCGGCGCGGCGCGGGACCGACGGCGAACCGCCGACCGGGTCCGCCGGTACCGGTGGCACCGCCGGCACCGGGGGGTTCGCGCGCTCCCGGGGCCGGTGGCCTCCGCCCGGGGCCGCGCTCCGGCGGCCCGCCGTCGTCTTCGTGGTCGCCCTGCCCAGTCGCGTCTTGCCCATGTGAGAGCCCATCTCCGATCCAGCGGGAAGCGCCGTTGTCGGCCCGGTCCCAGCCTGACCGCCCGGCCCGCCCGCCGCACCCGCACGGCGGGCGCCCGCACCACCCTTGGCGGTCGGGCGACCCGTGACGATCAGGCGTGGGAGAGGGCGAAGGAGACGAGGAAGCCGCTCACGGTGATCAGCCCGATGGCCAGGTGGGCGTCCTCGAACGCCTCGGGGATCATCGTGTCGGCGACCATCGCGAGGATCGCTCCGGCGGCCACCGCCGTCACCACGGCGATCACCGTCGGGGAGAAGCGGCCGACCACCGTGTAGCCGAGGACGGAGGAGACGGTGCTCGCGGCCGCGATCGCGCCCCACACCCCGAAGACGTAGGCCCTGCCGCGCCCGGCCTTCTTCATGCCCGCCGAACTGGACAGTCCCTCGGGGACGTTGCTGATGAAGACCGCGGCGACGGTCACCAGACTGACCGTCCCGCCGTCGAGCAGGCCCACACCGATGACCGCGGACTCCGGGACGCCGTCGAGCAGCGCGCCGAGGGCGAGTGCCAGCCCCGAACCGCTCTGCTGGGCCTCCGTGGGCTGGGCCTGCGCCCGCAGGTGGCCGGAGCGCTTGCGGTGCCGGGCACCCCGGCCGGCCAGCCACACGTTGCCCGCGGTGTAGGCGGCGGCGCCCGCCAGGGTCCCGACCGCGACAGGGGTGAGTCCCGCCTCGCCGTACGCCTCCGAGAGCAGTTCGGAACTGACGGCCGACAGCAGTACTCCCGCGCCGAACGCCATGACCGTGGCGATCACCTTCTGCGGTACCCGCAGGCCGAACCCCACCACCGCCCCGAGCAGCAACGCCGAACCCGCCACCAGCCCCCACAGACCCGCCAGTACCACTTCCGTCATGAACCCGGGGTACCCGGCGCGGGCGTCACCGTCGCACGGGTGCGCGGCGATGTGACCGGAAGCACGGTCGCGGCCCGCACCGTGCGTCTCTCCGCGGCCCGTACCGTCTTCCCTCCGGGCCCTTCACCGCGCGTGCCTCCGCGGCCCGTCGGCGCTCACGTGGGGCTCGTGCGGCGACGCGCTCCGTCCCCGCGGACTTACGAGGCCGCCCCACCTCGTGGGGCGGCCTCGGTCGGCTGACGGAGCGGGTTCAGACCGCGTCGCGCCGGGGAAGGCGCCAGTTCGGGCGGGGGAAGTGGCAGGTGTAGCCCTCCGGGTAGCGCTCCAGGTAGTCCTGGTGCTCGGGTTCGGCTTCCCAGAACTCGTCGGCCGGGACCACCTCGGTCACGACCGGCCCCGGCCACAGGCCCGACATGTCGACGTCGGCGATCGTCTCCTCGGCGATGCGCCGCTGCTCGTCGTCCAGGTAGAAGACGGCGGAGCGGTAGCTGGCGCCGATGTCGTTGCCCTGCCGGTTCTTCGTGGTCGGGTCGTGGATCTGGAAGAAGTACTCGAGGATGGTGCGGTAGTCGGTGGCGGCGGGATCGAAGACGATCTCGATCGACTCGGCGTGACTGCCGTGATCCCGGTAGGTCGGGTTCGGTGTGCCGCCGCCGCTGTAGCCGACCCGCGTGCTCACCACGCCGGGGAGCTTCCGGATCAGGTCCTGCATGCCCCAGAAGCAACCGCCGGCCAGCCAGGCCTTCTGCTGGTCGTCACTCATCACGGGATCTCCCTTTCCTCGTTCGCGAGCGGGCGCTCACGTGCGGTCGGACCGGTAACCCGTACGTCGACGAACTTCGGCGGAGCGGGCAGTGAGCCCATGGTCTCACCTTCAATCGTCACCAGGCAAGCCAGTGACGGGGCGGCCGGCGGGCCACGCGTCTCCCCGGTGTGCGCCGGGAGATCCGCGTGGTCGCACCGGACGGCAGGAGAACCGGCAGGCGTCGGGCGGCCCCGGGCGACCTGTGCCCGAGGGGACCGGCGCCGGACGCGTTCCGCGGGCCGGACCCGCGCCGCGCGGTCACCACGGGCCGCGGCATCCCGGCGCGGCGTCGAGGAATCTCCGCCCGGCCCGAATCGCTTCAGGAGGCCATGACGGGAGCGCTGACGAGCGGGTGGCGATCGTCACCGGGGGAGCCGCGGGCATCGGTGCCGCGACGGCACGGCTGTTCGCCGCCGAAGGCGCGTCCGTGGTCGTGGCCGACATCGCCGACGCCGAGGGGGAGGAGCCGGCCGCGGAGCTCGGCCCGCCCTCCCGCTACGCCCACCTGGACGTCAGCGACGGGGGCGGCTGAAGCAGACGGGACCTACGGGGGGGGGAGAGCCGGACCCGTCCGAACGGTCCCGGCCGCCGCCGGCGTACCCGTCCCGGTCCGCTCCGACGTACCCGTCCCGGTCCGGCCCGCCGACCGCTGTCCGTCGGCGGACCGGACCGGGCGGATCAGGGGCTGCTCAGGGCCTGCTCGACGGTGGCGTGGCAGGGGATGACCTCGTCGATCCCCACGATGTGCAGGACGTGCAGGACCGGCGCCTGCGCACCGGCGATGCGCAGCCACCCCGCGCCGGCACGGACGGCCCGGTGGGCGACGACGAGGGCGTTGATGCCGCTGGAGTCCATGAAGGTGACGCCGCTGAGGTCCACCACGACCCGGGACGGCGGCACCGCCCCGCGCCGCGGCAGCAGGGCTTCGCTCAGCACGTGCTTGACGTCGTGGTCGATCTCGCCGCGCACGACCACGACGCGTACACCGTCGACCACGCTCTGCTCGACGACGAGCCCGTCCGGCCGTTCTGCTTTCGGGATGTCGGTCACCGTCTCCTCGACTGCGTTTACGCTTGCTCCGGGTCAGGACCACGCGTGGACGATTCTGCCTCACCGCCCGGGCCGGGTGCACGCGATCGGCTGTTCCGGACGGCGCATCGGGGGCAGACGTAGTCACCTGGTGGGACATCCACGCTCGGGTGGACGGGGAGTGAGGCGATGCTGGTGGGATTCGAGGCCGAGGACGGCGAGCGCAGGGCGCCCGGCGACCCCTTGTTGCGGGCCGGCTTCGCCCTGGGAGGGGACGACGGCTGCATCGCCGAGGCCCGCCACCACGCCACCGCCTTCCTCGAACGGGCCCGCGACGTGCATCGGCTGGCCGTGTCCGCCCGCGCGACGGACCTGACCCAGTTGGTGGTCAGCGAACTGGTCACCAATGCCCGCAAGTACGCCCCCGGCCCCGTCCTGATGGAACTGCGGATCATCGCAGGGAGCGTGGAGGTGGCCGTGTGGGACAGCGATCCCACGGTCCCCGCCGCGCGGGCCACGGACCCGGCGAGGATCGGCCAGCACGGCCTGGAGATCGTCAAGGCGGTCACCGAGGACCTCTCGGTCCACCAGGAGCCGGTCGGCAAGCGGATCACGGCCCGCATCGCCCTGTCCGACGCCGGCGACCCCACCGCCACGGCCGACGCAACCGCCACGGCCGACACCACCGACGCGGCCGGCAGGGGCGTCGCCACCCGCGGACCGGTGTGACGACGGCTCCCGTCCGGAGCAGGACCGTGGGCCCCGGGTGGTCCCGGAGCCCACGGGCCGGCTGCCGCGCGGCGGGTCAGCACCAGCGGGTCACCAGCGGTACCAGCGGCCCTTGCGGCCGCCGGTGTCCGCGCTGCGCATGACGAAGCCGAGCAGCCAGACGACCAGCACGATGACGGCGATCCACCACAGTGCCTTCAGCGCGAAGCCCGCGCCGAAGAGGATCAGGGCCAGCAGGAGAACGAGAAGCAGGGGAACCATAGTTATCAACCTCCGCCGCTCCTGGTGCCCGGCGAACGCGGGAACATACGGCCGGGTCACCCGGTTTCTTCACCGCGCTTCCGGGCACCCCCCTCACTTTCTTCACCGACGCCCGTCCCGGCCCGCACCGTGAGGTCTTCCGCCGTGGCGCGAGGTGGCCCGGCGGACCCCGCCGCACGCCCGGCGGAGGGTGACGCCCCTCACGACGACTCGCGCACCACCAGCTCGGTCGGCAGCGTCAACTGCTGCCGCCCGGCGCCGTGCCGGGTGATGTCGGTCAGGATCCGGGCCATCGTCCGGCCCAGTTCCTCCACCGGCTGACGCACCGTGGTCAGCGGCGGGGCGGTGTGGCGGGCGAGCACGGAGTCCTCGAACCCGACGACGGCGACGTCGCCCGGCACCTGCCGTCCGCGCCGGCGCAGTTCGGCCATGGCGCCGACGGCCATGAGGTCCGAGGCGGCGAAGACGGCGTCCAGATCCGGCGCCCGTTCAAGAAGCGAACGCATCGCCCGGCGCCCGCCCTCCTCGGTGAAGTCGCCGCACTCGACCAGGGATTCGTCGGCCCGCACGCCCGCCTCGCGGTGGGCGTCGCGCCAGCCGGCGAGCCGGCTGCGGCCGACGTCCATGTCGAGCGTCCCGGTGATGGTGGCGATGCGGCGGCGGCCCCGGTCCAGCAGGTGCCCGACGGCCGCGGCGGCGCCTCCGGCGTTGTCGGAGTCGACGTAGCTGAGCCGCTCCCGCTCGTCCCTGCGGCCCGCCAGCACGGTGGGCAGCCCCATCTCCTCCAGGATGCCGGGGAGCCGGTCGTGCGCGTGGACCGAGACCAGCAGCACGCCGTCGACCCGGCGGGTCGCCACCGACGCGGTGAGCTGGTCCCGCTCCAACTGGTCGCGGACGAGCGTGAGCTGAAGCTGGGTGCGGGTCTCGGCGAGCGCCGCGCTCACGCCCCGGATCAGGGCGGCGAAGAACGGCTCCGACCCGAGCCGGCTCTCGGACTCCGGTATCACCAGCGCCACCGAGTCGGTACGGCTGGTCACCAGGCCCCGGGCCACGGAGTTGGGGATGTAGTTCAGCTCCTTGATCGCCGCCAGGACCCGCTCCCGGGCGTCCGCGCTGACGAGCTCCGAGCCGTTGATGACGCGGGAGACCGTGGTCCGCCCCACCCCGGCGCGGGCGGCGACCGTTTTGATCGTGGGCTGGCGGTTCCCTGTCATCTGCTCCTCCGGGCGGGGCTGCCGCGGCGGTACCGCGGACGTGACCAGCGGCAATTGTGGCAGACGCCACGGTGGCGGAAGGACCCCCCGAGGAGTCGTGAAGCGAACGCCGGGCGTCCGGTTCGGCAACGAATTGTTTTCAAGTCATTGACATAACCGTTCGCTGCCACGAGTCTTCCATCCGCCGGTGGGAACGTGCCCACCCTCTGGTGGGCACGTTCCCACCACGTGTCGTGCCGCCCTGCCCCCACCCACAACCCGCCACTCCGGTGCGTCAGCGCCGTCGCTAGGAGGACATTCATGAGCACTCACAGGACCCCGCGCACGCGGGCGGCCGCGGTCGTCGCGGCCGCCGGCGCGCTCGCGCTCGTCGTCGGCTGTGGAGGCGGTGACGACTCGGCGACGGGTGGTGGCAAGAAGGACGGCAAGGTCACCATCACCATGGGCATGTACGGCGTGATGGGCTTCAAGGAGACGGGCCTGCTCGAGCAGTACGAGAAGGAGAACCCGAACGTCGACATCAAGGCCGAGGTGGCCGGTGACGAGCAGACGTACTACACCGCCCTGCAGACCCGTCTGGCCGGGGGCAAGGGCCTGAAGGACATCCAGGGCATCGAGATCGGCCGGGCCAAGGAGATCGTCGACACCCAGGCCGACAAGTTCGCGGACTTCTCCGGCACGACCGGCACCGACCACTTCCTGCCGTGGAAGCAGTCCCAGATCACCACCGCGGACGGCAAGGTGCTCGGACTGGGCACCGACATCGGCCCCATGGCCGTCTGCTACCGCAAGGACTACTTCGAGAAGGCCGGCCTGCCCACCGACCGCGAGGAGGTCGCCAAGCTCTGGCAGGGCGACTGGAAGAAGTACGTCGAGGTCGGACGCACCTTCAAGAAGGACTTCAAGGGCGGCAAAGTGGCGTACCTGGACGCGGCGAGCGGCCTGTTCAACGCCATGGTCTACGGCTACCCCGAGCAGTACTACAACGCCAAGGGCGACCTGATCTACGACGAGAACCCCGCCGTCAAGGAGGCCTGGAACCTCGCCGCCGACGCCGCGGAGGCCGGCCTGACCGCCAAGCTCCGCCAGTTCCAGCCCGGTTGGGACCCCGGCCTGGCCAACGGCACCTTCGCCACGACCGTCTGCCCGGCCTGGATGCTCGGCCACATCGGCGAGAAGGCCGGCGCCGCCAACAAGGGCAAGTGGGACGTCGCCAAGGCGCCCAAGGGCGCCAACTGGGGCGGCTCCTTCCTCGGGGTGGTCGAGCAGAGCCCGGTGAAGGAGGAGGCCAAGAAGCTCGTCGCCTGGCTGACCGCGCCCGAACAGCAGGCGCACATCTTCCAGAAGCAGGGCAGCGTCCCGTCCTCGCAGAAGGCGCTGGAGATGCCCGCCGTGCAGAACGTCACCTCCGAGTACTTCAGCGGCGCCCCCATCGGCCGGATCTTCGGCGAGGCCGCCCGCGAGATCCCGGACAAGCAGGTCCTCGGCCGCAAGGACGGCACGATCAAGGACACCTTCTCGCAGGGCCTGACCCTGATCGAGCAGCAGGGCACCTCGCGTGACGAGGCCTGGAAGACCACCGCGGAGCGCATCGAGAAGGCGGTCGGCTGACCCGTCGCCCCTCCGGCCACCCGGGCCCGCCCGCCCCTCGGCGGCGGGCCCGGGCGGCCGGCTCACCCCTCCGCTCTCAGAAAGGAACTCCGGTGGCCACCTCCACCACCAAGGACCGGGCCGGCGAGGGGCGCCGGGGACCGGCGCCCGAACCGGCCGGCGCCAGCCGGCGCGGCGCGCTGCTGCACCGGCTGGACGTCAAGGGCGCGCCGTACGCGTTCGTCGCCCCGTTCTTCGTCGTGTTCGCCGCGTTCAGCTTCTACCCCCTCGTCTACACGTCCTGGATCTCCCTGCACCGGGTGGAACTGGCCACCCTCGACGTCATGGAGTGGGTGGCGTTCGACAACTACGTCGACCTCTGGAACGACTCCCGGTTCTGGAACGCGACGGCGAACACCATCACCATCGGCGTCATCTCCACGGTGCCGCAGCTGCTGATGGCGCTCGGCCTGGCCCACCTGCTCAACTACCGGATGCGCGGCTCGCTCTTCTTCCGCATCGCCTCGCTCGTCCCCTACGCCACCTCGGTCGGCGCCGCCGCCCTCGTGTTCACCATGCTGTTCGAACGCGACTTCGGCATGATCAACTGGTCGCTCGGCCTGGTCGGCCTGGACCCGGTCGACTGGGAGGCCGACAAGTGGCCCGCCCAGGCCGCGATCTCCACCATCGTCATCTGGCGCTGGACCGGGTACAACGCGCTGCTGTACCTGGCCGCCATGCAGGCCATCCCGGCCGACCGCTACGAGGCCGCCGCCATCGACGGCGCCTCCCGCTGGAAGCAGTTCACGAACGTCACCGTGCCCGGGATCCGCTCCACCATCGTCTTCACCATCGTGCTGTCCACCATCGGCGCGACGCAGCTGTTCGGCGAACCGCTGATCTTCGGCCAGGGACCCAACGGCGTGACGGGCGGCGCGGACAACCAGTACCAGACGCTGGGGCTGCTGCTGTACGAGGAGGGCTGGAAGAACTACCAGATGGGCCGCTCGGCGACCGTCGCCTGGGCGATGTTCCTGCTGCTCGTCCTCGCCTTCGTCACGCAGCGCCTGATCAAGCGCCTGCGCTCCCGCACGTCCTGACCAGGAGTCCCCATGACCACAGAAAGCCTCCCGGTCCGGGCGGACGCTCCGGCCCGGACCGCCTCGAAGGAGCCCGCCGCCCGCGGCGGCCGGCGGCTGTTCGGCCAGCGCGCCGGCCGCCAGCACCACGCGGGCCCGCTCGCCTACGTCCTGCTCGCGATCACGGCCGTCGTGTCGATCTTCCCGCTGTACTGGACCATGGTGGCCGCCTCCACCGACAACACCCGCGTCAGCCAGACGCCGCCGCCGTTCCTCCCCGGCCCGAACCTCTTCAGCAACCTCGCCCGCGCCTGGGACGAGGCGGCGATGGGCAAGGCCATGATCAACAGCCTGATCGTGGCCGGCGTCATCGCCCTGTCCACGGTCCTGTTCGCGACCCTGGCCGGCTTCGCCTTCGCCAAGCTGCGGTTCAAGGGCCGCAACGTGCTCCTCATGCTGGTGATCGGCACCATGATGGTGCCGCCGCAACTCGGCGTCGTCCCGCTGTTCATGATGATGTCCGAGCTGGGCTGGTCGCAGGAGCTGCCCGCCGTCATCTTCCCCACCCTGGTGAGCGCGGTCGGCGTCTTCTTCATGCGGCAGTACCTGTCGGAGGCGCTGCCGGACGAGCTGGTCGAGGCCGCCCGCGTGGACGGCGCGCACTCCCTGCGGATCTTCTGGAGCATCGTGCTGCCCGTGGCGCGCCCCGCGATGGCCGTCCTGTTCATGATCACGTTCGTGCACGCCTGGAACGACTTCTTCTGGCCCTTCGTGGTGCTCGACATGACCAACCCGACGGTCCCGGTCGCCCTCACCCAGCTCAGCGCCGGATACATCCGGGACCAGTCCCTGATCATGGCGGGCGCGCTCCTCGGCACGCTGCCGCTGCTGGCGATGTTCGTCGTCTTCGGACGTCAGATCGTCAGCGGCATCATGGCGGGCGCCGTCAAGGGCTGACCCGCACCCGGCCCGGCGGCCGGCCACCGGTCCCGTCCGGCGGCCGGCCTTCGCCCGGCCCCGGTTCCCGGTCCCGCCCGGCGGCCGTTCCCCGCCCGGCCCCCGGCTCCCGCCGGCGGCCGGCCGCGGACCTCGTCCCGTACCGGGCTCCCACCGCCCCTCACCCATCCACCCGGAAAGGACCCACGTGGTCACCGCAGCACACCAGCACACCGCTCCCGGCCCGGAGGCCCCCCGCACGTTCCCCGAGGGTTTCCTCTGGGGCTCGGCGACCGCCTCCTACCAGATCGAGGGTGCCGCCGCCGAGGACGGCCGCACGCCGTCCATCTGGGACACCTACGCCCGCACCCCGGGCCGGGTCCGCAACGGCGACACCGGTGACATCGCCACCGACCACTACCACCGCTGGCGCGAGGACGTCGCCCTGATGGCCGACCTCGGCATCGGCGCCTACCGCTTCTCCCTCGCCTGGCCCCGGATCCAGCCCACCGGCCGCGGCCCCGCCGCGCAGAAGGGCCTGGACTTCTACCGGCGCCTCGTCGACGAGCTGCTGGACAAAGGCATCCAGCCCGTCGCCACCCTCTACCACTGGGACCTGCCGCAGGAGCTGGAGGACGCCGGCGGCTGGCCGGAGCGCGCCACCGCCGAGCGGTTCGCCGAGTACGCGGCCCTGGCCGCCGACGCCCTCGGGGACCGGGTGAAGACCTGGACCACCCTCAACGAGCCCTGGTGCAGCGCCTTCCTCGGCTACGGCTCCGGCGTGCACGCCCCCGGCCGCACCGACCCGGTCGACGCGCTGCGCGCCGCCCACCACCTCAACCTGGCCCACGGCCTGGCCGTCCGGGCACTGCGCGACCGGATCCCCGCCGACGCCCGGTGCTCGGTCACGCTCAACCTCCACCACCTGCGCCCGCTCACCGGCGACGCCGCCGACGCCGACGCCGTCCGCCGCATCGACGCGCTGGCCAACCGGGTCTTCACCGGACCGATGCTGCGGGGCGCCTACCCGGAGGACCTCCTCAAGGACACCGCGCCGCTGACCGACTGGTCCTTCGTCCACGACGGCGACCTGCGGGAGATCCACCAGCCGCTGGACTTCCTCGGCGTCAACTACTACACGCCCACCGTGGTCTCCCGGGCGGACGGCAGCGGCACCCACACCTCGGACGGGCACGGCAGGAGCGCCCACAGCCCCTGGCCGGGTGCCGACGACGTCGCCTTCCACCAGCCCCCGGGCGAGACCACCGCCATGGGCTGGGCCGTCGACCCGAGCGGACTGCACGAACTGCTGGGCCGGCTGGCGTCGGACTTCCCCGGACTGCCGCTGGTCATCACCGAGAACGGCGCCGCGTTCGACGACTACGCCGACCCCTCCGGCAACGTCAACGACCCCGCCCGCATCTCCTACCTGCGCGGCCACCTCGCCGCCGTCCACCAGGCCATCGCGGACGGCGCGGACGTGCGCGGCTACTTCCTCTGGTCGCTGCTCGACAACTTCGAGTGGGGGTACGGCTACAGCAAGCGCTTCGGCGCCGTCTACGTCGACTACCCGACCGGCACCCGCATCCCGAAGGCCAGTGCCCGCTGGTACTCCGCAGTGGCCCGCACCGGCGTGCTCCCCGGCGCCTGAGCCGCCGTCCGGCAGGCGCCGCGCCACGACGCCCCCGCGCCACGACGCCCCCGCGCCACGACGCCTCCGGGCCCCGGGCCCGGAGGCGGACCCGCCCTCCTCCCCGGGGCCGTGGCGCACGCGTGCGGCGCCGCCCGGTCGCACGGCGGCGGGAGCCCGGTTCCCGACCGGCCGGCCCGGTCGCCCGGCGACGGGGACGGGGGCCGGGGCCGGGTGACGCGCGACGGGAAGGCGGCGCGGGAGGAGCTCAGCAGGCGTCGTACTTCCAGCCGCCGTCCTCCAGCGCCCACGGCTGCGCCCGCCGGTCGAACTCGGGCAGGCCCCGGACCCGGTAGCTGACGCGGCCGGCCTTGCCGGACACCTCGGCCCGCACGTCGGTCGCCGGGTGGTCCGGCCCGTGGTCGGCGTTGGCCCGCTTCACGAGGGCGGCGTACGCGTCCGCGCCGGTCTTCTCGCGGCAGCGCGCGGAGAGCATGCCGTACGCCGTGCCGGCGTCGCCCGCGAAGTAGGCCGAGGTGTAGACGGCCGCGGCGGCCTCCAGGTCGTCCCCCTCGTGCTCCTCGGGGACGGCCACGGTCCGCTCGGCGTCGGCCGGACCGGAGTCGCTCGCGGACGCGCCGTCCTCCTTGCCGGACGAGCAGGCCGTGAGGGCGAGGAGCCCCGCGACGACGACGACCGAGACGCGCATGCGCATGATGTCCCCCCAGAACGGTGCGGCTGAGGGGAAATCGTGCCACAGCGCCGTCAGTTCGTCGCCGGGCCGGTGCCGCACACCGGCAGTGTCGGGCGCGGTCCGCCGTTCAGGGCCTGCAGGTCCCGTAGTCGTGCGTCCAGCAGGCCGGGCGCGACGAGGAAACGCAGGACCGCCTGGTGGAAGGCGTCGCGCAGGGCGGGGGGCATGGTGTCGGAGGCGTCCCAGCACAGACGGTGCTCGGAGCCGCGCAGGATCGCGCCGACCTTCCGCTTCAGGGGATCGCGGTGACCGTCCGGTGCCGCGGCCTTCCGGTTGGCCGAGAAGTCCGGCAGCGCGGTCCCGGGGTCGGCCAGGAAGCGGATGAGCTGCCGGGCCTCGTCGGTCGCGTTCAGCAGGGCCGCGAGGTCGCCGGAGACCTCCCACCGGCCGGAACCGCCTCCCGCACCGGGGATCACCTCGGAGGAGTGGACGAAGTCGCCCGCGACCCGCTTCCAGTGGGTGTCCCGGAACGACCCCTGGTGCTCCAGGCGCTGTCGCGGGCAGTCCTGGCCGAAGTCGTCCTGGAGCATGTGGCCGACGCGGGCCCGGTCGCCGGCGCCCACCATGTCGCCCCACGTCCGCCAGGCCCTGCGCACCCGGGGGTCCGTCCACGCGATGCGGCCCGTCGCCCACTGCTCGTAGACCCGCGGGCCGGCCTGCTGGAGCAGGACGTCCTCCACCCAGTCGGTGCCCGGCCAGCCGGAGGTCGCGCCGGACCCCATGGCCAGGCACCAGCCGCCGGGCTCGGCGGCGGTCCGGGCGATCCGGTCCGCCGACAGGCCGCCCGCGTGCCAGACCATGCTCTTGAGGCCGGTCTTGACCGGCAGCCAGTAGGTGCGTTCCCGGCCGTCCTCGCCCGCCACCTTCGGCATCCACACCCGGTCGTAGGCGCCGGCCTCGAACAGCCCGTCCAGCGGCTCCAGCCGGCCCTCGGCCGCGTAGGCCATCAGCTCGCCCGGGCCGGGCAGCACGGCCACGTCCGGCTGGGTCCCGGCCGCCAGGTCGGCGGCCAGCACCTGGCTCAGCGCGGAGCTGCCCTGGTAGACGACGTCGATGCGGTACTCGTCCTCGAAGCGCCGCATGGCCTGCTCGAACTGGTCCTTCTCGGCGCCGCTCCAGTTGGCCAGCACGGTCACCGAGCCCGTCCAGCCGCGCGCCCACCGCACCCCCGTGACCACCCCGGCCGCGAGCAGGGCCAGGCAGACGCAGACGACGCCGAGCGTGCGGGGCCGAGGGCGTCTCATCGCGGCACCCTGAACCGGTACTCGGCGACGCGCGGCCACAGCCCCACCCAGGTCAGCGCCATCAGCAACGCTCCTCCCACCAGGATCCACACGGACAGGGAGGCCCACAGACCCGCGTCCGCCAGGTACCGCCCCACGTCCGCGCCCGCCTCGGGGATCTCGTCCGCGGACCGGGTCGTGCGCAGCTCCGCGAGGGAGTCGCGCATCGCCGCGTGCGCCCGTACGGTGCACCAGCCGAGGACCGTCACCCCGCCCGCGCACAGCACCGTGGCGGCGAGCAGGGGCGGGTGCACCGCGCTGCGGAAGCGGAGCCGCGCGAACCGCTGCGCCTCCACCAGGGCCGCGCACAGGGCGAGGCACAGCACCAGGACCGCCCCCCAGCCCAGCCGCAACGGCCAGGGGAAGGAGGCCTGTTCGCGGGCGACCCGCACCTGCGCGGCGCGCAGCTCGTCGAGGCGGTCGACGATGTCGTCGCTGCCCTGTCCGGCGTAGTGCAGGTAGGCCTCGCGCAGCGACGGGTCCGTCTCCTTGCCGGCCCGCTCCACCCAGGCCGAGTAGACGGTGATCAGCCCGGTGACGGTCTGCAGGGTGTGCCGGTCCGCCGGGCCGGTGACGTCCTCCGAGGCCGCGACGGCGATGCCCTGCAGGGCGACCGACATCTGCGTGTGGAACTCACCGGTCGTGTCACCCGCCGCCCGGCGCCCGTCGACGGCCGCCTGCGCCCGTTGCAGGGCGGTCTTCGCGGTGTCCACGGCCAGGATCCCCGGAGCGCTCGACGACGCCAGCGGCACCGTGTCGTCGTGCACGCCCCGGTAGGCGGCGAACAGGGCGAGCGTGGTGACGGCCCCGAGGACCAGGAGCAGCCGCAGCCTGCGGGTCAGGTCCCGCCCGGTGGTGCTCACGGCCGCCCCCGGAGCCCGTGCCCGCACAGCGGGCAGAAGCGTGCCGCCGCGGGCACCGCCCCCTCGCAGGCCGGGCACCGCAGCATCGCCGCGCCCGGCCCGCCGGCGGCCACCGGGTCGGCGGTGCCCGACGCGGGACCGTACGTGCTGTGACTGCTGGCGGTGATCAGATGCTCGAAGTCGACGGCCGCCACGCCGGGCCGCAGCCGGACCCGCCCCGCCGCGGGGTCGTCGATCTCCACGAGCCGTTCCAGCCGGGCGAGCGCCTGGTCGGCGCCGATGGCGTGGGCGAGCCGCACGGCCCTGCCCAGGTGGTGCCGTGCCGCCTCCCGCTCACCGTCGCGATGGGCGTCGGTGGCGGCCGCGACGGCCTCGCCGAGCAGCCGGTGCTGCTCGAAGTGCTCGACGTGGACGTCGCTGTGCCCGGACAGCGCCACGTCGTCGGTCCAGTGCACCAGGCAGGGCCGGGGCGGCGTCAGCTCCACCCCGTCACCACCGGGAACGTCGATGGCCACCACCGCGAGCTGGAGGTCCTCCCCGCGGGGCCGCCCGGTGGGGTCGGCGGACAGGCACAGCTGGTAGCGGCGGGTCTCGTCGCCCCACGCCCGCGTGACGAACCGCCGCGTCCCGTCGCCGTCCGTGCCGACGGGATCGAGTTCCCCCTCGGTGGGGAAGACCTGCTTGAGGTAGCGCACCCGGGCCCCGGCCATGGGGGTCACCGAGACCACCAGCTCGGGAAGGCTCTTGGCGAGCAGCCGGTGCATCAGCCGCTCGTACTCGTGCGCGAGCTCCGCCTCGTCCTGCACGGAGGAGGCCCGGCCGTGCAGGCGGCCGGTGACGCGCAGCAGCTCCCGGCCGTCCCAGCCGTCGCCGATGCCCCAGGCGTCGCACACGAAGCGTCCCGCGCAGGCCTCCAGGACGTCCGCCAGCGGCATCAGGTCGTCGTGCTGGTTCCTGCCGTCGGTCAGCAGCAGGACGTGTCCGATGGGCGCGTCCGCCTCCGTCAGCAGCCGGCGCGACAGGTCGAGCCAGCTGCCGATGCAGGTGCCGCCGCCCGCGACCAGGCGGTGCACGGCCCGCTCCGCCTCCGCACGGTGCCGGGCGTCCGCCCGGACCGTCGTCTCCGTCGTCGGGTACACCATGCTCGCCGACTCGGTGCCCCGGACCACGGCGAAGGGCGTGCCGTCGGGGAGCAGCCGCAGCGCCGCCACGGCGGCCTGGTGGGCCGCGCGCAGCTTCTCCTGCGGATAGGCCATCGAACTGGAGCAGTCGACGGCCAGCACCTGCGCCAGTACGGGACCCGTGGCGCCACCGGTGCCGGCGCCGGTGCCGTCCGCCCGGACGGTCACGATGGCGTGCATCTGCGGCTCGCGCGCCCGGCCGGACAGGTACTTCCACTGGCTGATCTCGAGGGCGGCCGAGGCGCCCCCCGCCGTCCCCGGGCCCGGCGCGGCCGTGCCGGCCGGGTCCCTGTTCGCTGATGCCGCCCCTGTGTCCACGGTGTCGGTGCTCCTCGCCCTCGTCGGCGGGCCGTCGGCCCGGTCCGGACCCGTCGGCGTGCCGCCCGCGGTTCCGGTGCGCGTCGTGGAAGTCCCTCTTCCGGAGGGGGTGCCCCCGGACCTGCGGGGGGCCGGCGCCGCTCCCGCCCCACGCCCTCGCCCCCTCACGGCGTCCGCCGCCATCCGTGCAGCAGTTCCCGCAGGCCGGCGGCGCGCGGCAGGACCGCGTACGCCCGGTCGAGCAGGTCGCCGCGCTCGGCGGCGTCACCCGCCCGGTCCGCGAGCCTCTTCAGCGAGCGCGAGAGCAGCGCGCTCAGGGCCCGCGGCGTGTCCACCGGACCGAACCGGTCACCGGCCGGGAAGCGGGGCCCCCAGCCGTCGGGCGGACGGCAGGCGAAGGCGTTGCCGCGGACCTCGGCGAGCAGCCGGTCCCACGTCCCGCTGCCGGACAGGTGCTCCTCGAGCAGGGCCAGCCGCCGGTCCGCGTCGGCCAGCTGCTCCGCCGTGGGCCCGGAGGCGTCCAGCCGGCCGGTGAGCACCCGGACCGCGGCGACGCGCGCGGCGTCGTAGTGCCGTGAGGTGGTCGGCACCTCGTCGAGGACCGCGACGGCCCGGGCCCGGTCCCCGCGGCGCAGATGGAGCCGGGCGAGCCCGAACGCCGCGCTGCCCTGCGTGCGGTCCCGCCGCCACACGGCCTCGTAGTAGGCCTCGGTCTGACGTTCCGCGGCCGCGAGGTGCTCCGCGCAGAAGCCGAGGGCCAGTTTCGGCGCCGACTCGCCCGGCAGCGCGGCGTAGACCGCCGCGAACTCGCCTTCCGCCCGCTGGACCTGACCGCTCGTCAGCCACGACAGGCCCCGGTGCCAGTAGATCCGCCAGTCGTAGGCACCGCTCTGCCGCCCGGCCCGGTCGAGCCAGTGGTCCGCCCGCTCGGTGTCCCCGGCGTCGAGATGGGCCCGGCACAGCCACAGCGAGGTCTCCACCGTGTCGAGCGCCGGGTCCCGTTCGGCCCGTTCCGCGATGCGCTCCGGGCTGCCGGACACCAGACCGCCGAGCAGCACGGCGGCGGGGTCGTGCGGGTCGGGGACCGGCACGGGCAGGGCCCGCGCGGTGTCCGCGGGATCCGGCGCGCCGACCGGCAGTTCCGGCACCCCGGGACCGGGGCCGCCGGTCCAGTGGGCCGGCGCGGGGACCGTGCCGAGCGCCGTGCCGAAGACCGCCGCGGTCGGCGCGAAGCGGGTGGAGCGTTCCGGGTAGGGCTCGTGCCCGCTGAGCGCCCGGTGCTCGCGCAGCACCTCCCACAGCTGGCGGGACATCTCGGCGGCGGAGCCGAAGCGGGCCGCCCACTCGGGGTGGGTGGCGCGTCTGATCAGCGCGTCGAACGAGCGGGCGGCCAGCCCGGCGGCCGGCTCGGCGCGGGCGGCGAGGGTCTCCAGCGTCCTGCCGACGGTGTACAGGTCGGTGTCGATGTGGAAGCCCCGCGCGTCGCGTTCCGGCTTCGCCGGCGCGTACCCCGACGTGTAGACGAGGCTGGAGGTGCGGTCGTCGGTCCGCCGGATGGCGCCGAGGTCGATGACCTTGATGTCGCGCCCGTAGTGGATGACGTTGTCGGGCTTCATGTCGCAGTACAGCAGCCCCCGGGCGTGCAAGTACTCCAGGGCGCCGAGGATCTTGCAGCCGTAGGTGATGACGTGGCCGATCCCGAAGGAGCCGCCGAACAGGCGGGTCAGCTCCTCCTCGGGGGCGCGCCGGATCCAGTCGAGCGAGCGGCCGCCGACGTACTCCATCACGAGGTAACCGGTGGGTTCCCGCTCGCCGGGCTCCTGGTGCTGCACGTACGTCACGATGCGCACGATGTCGCGGTGGTGGAGCGTGGTGAGCGAGCGGCGCTCCTCGACGGCCGACCGCCGGGCGACGGCGTCGCCGGTGTTGATCAGCCCCTTGAGGACGACGTGCAGGTCCGGCACCCTGGTGTCCTCCGCCAGGTGGACCCAGCCGATGCCGCCCACGTCGAGGTAGCCGAGCACCCGGTAGTGGCCGCCCACCCGGTCGCCGGGCCTCAGCCGCGGTTCGAAGGAGTACTCCCGCCCGCACTGGGGGCAGTAGCCGTGGGTGAGGGCGGGGCCGCCGGCGTAGGCGACGCCGATGGTGCCGGCGCAGTTGTCGACGCCGCAGCGCCGGCCCCCGGTGGGCGGGCTGGCGGTGGCGGGCGCCGCCTCGGACGGGTCCGGGGAGGGGACGTACGGCAGGATCAGCAGGCCGTCGTTGTCGAGCGCGTCGGCGGCCGGATCGGTGGCCGGATCGGCGGCCGGGCGCGCGGGCGCCCCGGGGGCGGCGGCGGGCCGCGCCGGAGCCGTCCCGGCCCTGCCGGGCGGACGGCGGTGACAGGTGTCGCAGAACCCGGTCACCATGATGACGCCGCCCGCGCAGTCGGGTCTCGGGCACGGCGCCGGTGGGGATGTCATGACGCGGAGGCACCTCCTTGTCCCTGTTCCTGTTCCTGCTCGCGGTCCTGCCCGCGGTCCTGTCCGCGGTCCGGTCCGCGGGGGGCTCCGCGGTCGACGCGGCGGGTGTAGGCCTCCACGGCGGCCTCGGCGGCCCGCACGTCGCACGGCCTGGCCTGCAACAGCTCGTGCGCGCGGACCCGGAGGGCGTCCAGCGCCAGGTCCTCCTCCTCGCCCCGCACGGAGTCCAGGTGCAGGACGTGGTAGCCGCGCAGCCTGCCGTCCAGTTCCGCCCGCCGCTCGCGGAGCCGGTCGAGGGTGCCGATGGCCGTGGTCATCCGCGCGGCCACCCGGTCGGCTAGCCGCTCGTACCGGGCCAGGTCCTGGTGCGGCCCGGTGTCGCCGTCCCGCGCGCGCCGGAGCGCCGCCAGCGCGGCATGGGCCCTCACCAGGTCGGTGTCGGCGGGCCGGACGCCGTCGCCGCGTACGGCCGCCGTGCGCCGGCTCAGGGTCCGCGCCAGGGGGCCGGTGATCTCCTCCAGCCGCTCGACGAGGCGTGCGCGGCGTTCCCGTTCCGGGGTGACGACGAGGTCGTGCCGGGCCCGGTGGTAGGTCGCGCCGGCGGTGCGGAAGACCAGCAGCAGGCGGCTGCCCTTGGCCCGCAGCGTCCCGAGGAGGTCCAGCAGGGCCGGCGGGTCGGCGGCCTCGTCGACTCCGACGACGACCAGGGTGAGGGTGACGTCCGCGGCCCTGATGCGCTCGGCCACCGGGTCGGCCGGATGCTGCCAGAGCCCCATGCGCTCGGCGATCCGCTCTCCGATCCGGGCCGAGGTGAGCCCCGCCGCGTCCACCGCCAGGTCGTGACCGCCGGCCGACGGGACGGTGCCGGGCGGGTCGAGGGAGGCCCGGTTCACGGAGGCCGCGGTGCGCAGCTCCCGGTCGGCCAGGGTGATGGCGCGGCGCAGGGTCGCGGCCCGCACCGCGTCGTCGGCCGGCACCAGGCTGATCTTCACCTGCCGTCCGTCGTTCTGGAGCCAGTCGGCGAGGCGCTGGGCGAACGGCTCGTCGAGCAGGGCCTCCGCGGCGTCCTCGCGCGTGGACCTGAGCCGGTCGTCGACGGCCGTCCTCCCCCGGGTCCACCGGCCGGTCCGGGGCAGGTGCCGCACGATGGTCTCGGCCGGGCTCATGAAGGAGAACAGGTTCCCGTGCCGGTCGCCGATCCCGCTGAGGAGCATCCCGATGACCTTTCCCGTCGCGGTGTCCATCACGCCCGAGCCGCTGCACCCCGGGCTGGCGAACTCGCCGGGGCTCCTCGGGCTCAGCTGGACCTGCCCGTCGCGGCCGCAACCGCCGACGATGCCGGCCCGGAACCAGATGCCGCCGTTGTGGTCGTGGGGGAAGCCGTACATCTGCACCGCGCGGCCGGGCGCGGAGAGCCGGTACAGCAGGGTCGCCTCACCGGCGGGCCTCGGACGCTCGAGCCGCAGCAGCGCCACGTCGCCGCTGGGATCCCCGTCGGCGTCGCGGGTGTTCGGCACGTACGCGTCCCCGTCGACCCACGCCGTCACCGAGGGCACGGCGCGGCCGGGCGCCGCTCCGACGAACTCCGCGGTGTAGCGCGCACTCCGGTCCTCGACCACGTGCGCACAGGTGAGGACCCGGTCCGGGCTCAGCAGGATGCCGGCGCCCGCGATGCTCCGGTCCGCCCGCCGGATGCGCACCGCCCAGCTGGGCGTCTCGAGTGACGAACCATCATCGACACCCCCGTCGGCCGCCATACCACGACTATACGAGCGCTCGGTCCTGTCGCATACTGGGGCGACGTGGGATCAACGAGCTGATGGGGGTGGCGAGTTGACGGACGGGCCGGGGTTCGTGGGGTTGACCGAGGTGATCCGCCAGATCCGGGGCGAACTGGAGCGGGCCCGCGACGAGGCGCAGGGCCGGGCCCTGGGCTTCACCGTGGAGAAGGTGAGCCTGACGTTCACCGTGCAGGTCCACCACTCGGGAACGGGCCGGGGCGGAGTGCGCATCGGCGTGGTGACAGCCGAACTCGGGGGATCGGTGGACCGTCAGACGACCCATCAGGTGCAGGTCGAGCTGAAGCCCGAGACGAGCACCGGAGGACGGGTGTCGGTCAGCCGCGACGCCGACCGGTAGGACCGGGCGGCCCCGGAGCCGGACGCCGGAAGAGCCCGCTGACCGGGCCTCGTCGTCGCCTTCCCGCCGTCCGCCCGGAGGGCGGGCCCCGCGGCGTCGGGTGCGTGTTCCGGGAACCCGGGCCGAAGGCCGGGGGAGTGCCGGGCCCTGATCCTCGTACGGGGCGCACGGGGCGCACGGGGCGTACGGGGCGTACGGGCCGTGCCGGACGTACTCGGCTCAGGGCCCGGTGCGGCGACCGGTGGCTCCTGCACCGCGGCGACACCTCCTCCCGCCACCGGGAGCTCGAGGCCCTGAAGGAGCCCCACCCCCTGCTGGACCCCGTCCGGACGGGCTCGCAGGCGCACCGGGACCTGCGGCTCGGAACCCGGGCCCGGCCGCGCGAACCGGTCCGCGACCACGGTGACCGGGTCGAGGTCTTCTCCGTCCACGACCCCCGGGAGCCGGCCCGCCACCGGAGCGGGTGACGCGGACGCCCGGCGTCCGACCCGGGGAACGCCCGACCGGCTTTCCCGCAAGGCGGGTTGAGCGGCTCCACACCCGTGGAGCCGCGCCCGTCCGGCCGCCCTCCGGGCGAGCCGCCCGGCGCGGGGCCGCCGGCGCGCAGGACTTTGACCGCATCGATGACAAAGTATGGACACGGTGAGCGGAAGTCCCCTAGCTTTGCGGCGCAACCCGCAGTCCTTGCGGAACCCGCACCCCCCACCGCGGTAGACCGGAGCGACATCCGGCACGGTCCGGTCCCCAGTTCAGGAGGACCAATGCGCCAACGCCTGTTCCCCCGGGCCCGAAGACACCTCATTCCGCTGCTGGCACCGGTCGTCCTCGCCGGCGGCGCCCTGGGCACCCCGAGTGCCACCGCCGCACCCGCCGACATCCCGCGACAGGAGCCCGGAGTCACGCTCCGCGTGTACGACGTGCAGACCCCGCTGGACAGGATCTGCACCCTCAAACCGGGCCAGACCCCCAACCACGACAAGCTCATGCCGACGGTCGACTGGTCCACGGCCGCCGACTTCGGAGGGTTCGACGACCACTTCGTCACGGAGGCCACCGGCTACCTGGTCGCCCCGCGCGAGGGGTCGTACGTCTTCCGGCTCACCAGCGACGACGGCTCACGGCTGGCCCTCGACGACGCCACCGTCATCGACCACGACGGACTCCACGGCGCCGAACCCGAGGACGGCACCGTCCACCTCACCGCCGGGCCGCACCCCCTGCGGATCGACCACTTCGAACGTGACGGCGGGCAGGAGCTGCGGCTCGCCTGGAAACCGCCGGGTGCCGACGACTTCACCGTCGTCCCGCCCGAGGCACTGAGCACCGACGCCGGTGTCGTCCGCGTGACGGCACCGGGACGCAAGGAGTGCGAGGCGAGCGGCGACTCCCCGGGCGACGGCCTGCCGCTCACCTCCGTACGGCCGGACCTCACGCTCACCGACCTGCGCCCCGAGGGCTTCGAACCGCAGGTCAGCGGCATGGACTGGCTGCCCGACGGGCGCCTCGCCCTCAGCACGTGGGGCGGCAGCGGCAACGCCGCCGGAGAGGTGTACCTGCTCGACCACGTCACCGGCGCGACCAGCCGCGACAAGGTCACCGTGAAGAAGGCGGCGAGCGGGCTGCGCGAGCCCATGGGCGTCAAGTACGCCGAAGGCGCGCTGTACGTCTCGCAGAAGCACGAACTGACCCGGCTGGTCGACCTGGACGGCGACGAGGTGACCGACGAGTACCGCACGGTCGCCACCTGGCCGTACGGGGGCAACTTCCACGAGTTCGCGTTCGGCCTGCCGTACCGCGACGGCCACTTCTACGTGAACCTCTCCGTCGCCATCGACCTCGGCGGCGCGACCACCACACCGCAGCCGGCGCCCGGCCGCGGAACCACGTACGAGGTGAACGCCAGGACGGGCCGGATCAGGCCCGTCGCGGGCGGTCTGCGCACCCCCAACGGGATCGGATGGGGCCCGGAAGGCGGTCTGTTCGCCACCGACAACCAGGGCGGATGGCTGCCCTCGTCGAAGCTGGTCCAGATCGGGCAGGACCGCTTCTTCAACCACCACACCGAGCCCCCCGGCCCCTTCGAGGACTCTCCCGTCACCCGGCCGGTGCTGTGGCTGCCGCAGAACGAGATCGCCAACTCCCCTTCCACCCCTCTCCACCTGACGAAGGGCCCGTTCGCCGGGCAGATGCTCATCGGCGACGTCACCTACGGAGGCCTCCAGCGCGCCTACCTGGAGAAGGTCAAGGGCGCCTACCAGGGCGCCGTCTTCCGCTACACGCAGGGCCTGGAGGCCGGCGTCAACCGCATCACCACGGGCCCCGACGGGGCGGTCTACGCCGGCGGCCTGGGCGCCGACGGCAACTGGGGCCAGGAGGGCAAGCTCAGGTTCGGCCTGCAGAAACTCACCCCCAACGGCGGCAACACCTTCGACATCCGCACCATGCGGGCCGTACCGGGCGGCTTCGACCTGACGTACACCCAGCCGCTGTCCGCCGGGACCGCCGAGAACCTCGCCGGCCACTACCGGGCCGAACAGTGGCGCTACACGCCGACCGCCGACTACGGCGGACCGAAGATCGCCGAACGGCGGCTCCCCGTACGCTCGGCGACGCTCTCGCGCGACGGCCGCACCGTCCGGCTGCTGCTGGACGGCCTCAAGCCCGGCCACGTGGTGCACGTGCGCTCCCCGCGCCCCTTCGCCTCCGCCTCCGGCGAGACGCTGTGGAGCACCGAGGCCTGGTACACGCTCAACGCGATGCCCGGCGAGCAGCCGCCGCCCGCCACCCTCTACGAGGCCGAGGAGGCCCGGCTCACCGGCAGGGCGGGCATCAACACCGACCACGCCGGCTACTCCGGCAGCGGCTTCGTCGACCGCTACGCCACCGAGGGCGAGGGGGCCACGACCTTCGACGTCACGGTCCCCGAGGCCGGCGTCCACGACGTGAACCTGCGCTACTCCAACGGCCCGAACCCGTTCCAGGGCACCAAGTCCCTCTCGCTGTACGTCAACGGGAAGAAGGTGCGGCAGACGCCGCTCCCCTCCACCGGCGACTGGGACACCTGGTCCACCCGCACCGAACGCCTGACCCTGAGAGCCGGACCCAACACCGTCTCCTACCGGTACGATCCCGGCGACACCGGACACGTCAACCTCGACCTCGTCACCGTGCACCCCCAGGGCGCCGCCGTCACCCTCTTCGACGGCACCGCCGCCTCGCAGGACCGGTGGCAGCACACGGACGGGCGGCCGACCGCCTGGCCGCTCGCCGAGGAGGCGTCGATGGAGGTGTGCTGCGGCGACCTCCGCACCAAGGACGCCTACCAGGACTTCGCCCTGCACCTGGAGTTCCGCGTCCCGCTCCTGCCCCCGGACGTGACCGGCCAGGACCGCGGCAACAGCGGCGTCTTCCTCCAGGACCGCTACGAACTGCAGATCCTCGACTCCTTCGGCGACACCTCCCCGGGCACCGACGAGGCCGGGGCGATCTACCTGAGGAAGCCGCCCGACGCCAACGCGGCGACCGCACCGCAGACCTGGCAGACGTACGACGTCGTCTTCCGTGCCGCCCGCTACGACGCCGAGGGCCGCAAGACCGCCGACGCGCGGGTGACGGTCGTGTGGAACGGCACGAAGGTCCACGACGACATCACCCTCGACGGCCCCACCGCCTCGGGCCGGCCGGAGACCGCCGCGGCGGGGGCGATCCGGTTGCAGGACCACGGCAACAAGGTCCGCTTCCGCAACGTCCGCATCCAGCACCTGAACTGACGGAAGGCCGGCTCTCGGAGCGGTGGGGGGGGGGGGGCGGGGGGCCCCCGCCCCCCCCCCCCCCCCCCCGGGCCCCCCGGGCGGGGGCCCCCCCCCCCCCCCCCCCCCCCGGCCCCCCCCCCCCCCCCCCCCCCCCCCCCCCCCCCCGGCGCCCCCCGGCCCCCCCCCCCCCCCCCCGCAACCCCCCCCCCCCCCCCCCGCCCCCCCCCCCCGGGCCGGCCCGGGGGGGGGGGGGGGCGCCCCCCCCCCCCCCCCCCCGCCGGAAGGGGAAGGACGGGGCGTCACCGGCCCGTTCGTCCGGCCGGTGGAGTTCCGGATCCGGCCGCGCGACAATACGGATCCACCGCAGCGGTGTCCGGCGGACCGTCGCACCGCGGTCCGCCGGTGGCCGCTCTCTCCCCCCACTCCACGAAGACGAGGCCCCGATGACCGCTCCCCGCCGCTCCCTCGCCGCCCGCGCGGCCGCGTTCCGCGAGATGGCCGACCAGACCCGCATCGGCCGGCGCTCGGTACGCCGGCGCGCGGAGGGGATGACCGCGGTGGACGTCGCGCAGGCCCTCGAGGACGCCCGGTTCCTCGCGCGCCGGGACGCCGGGCACGAGCCGCCGGCCGACGACGAGCGCGGCCGGGCGGAGCTGGCGGAGTGGGAGCGCATCGGCCGGCTGCTCGCCACCGCCGCCGCGGACGCCGTGTACTCCCCGGACTCCGACGACGTCGTCCGGGCGGAACGCGCCGCCGCGGCCGCGCCCCCGGACGCCCGCGACGCGGAGCCGCGGGAAGCCGCCCGGCGCGCGGCCGACGACGGCGGACCGCGGTAGCCGGCCGAGGACGCCGGCACGCCGGAGCGGACCGGGCAGACCCCGAGCGGGCGACGCGGCCGCCCCCGACCTGCCCCCGCCCTGCCGCCGGCGCGATCCCTGCCGTCCGCGGCGACGGGAGTCAGCGCCGGCCGCGGGCCTCCCGCGCCCACTTCTCGACGAGGGGCACACACGCGTCGGCGAAGTACTCGTAGTCGCCGGGCGTGTTGTAGACGTGGGCGGACAGGCGCAGGTAACCGGTTCCCCCGAAACTGGTGAAGGCGGCCTCGACACCCAGCTCCACGGCCGCCCGGTCGCGCAGGGCGTCGGCCTCGGTCCGGCTGGTCCCCAGCCCCTCCGGCAACCGCACCAGGCGCATCCCCGGCACGGGCATCCCGACGTCGACCGGTCCCGCCGGGCCGCCCGACGCCCCGAACGCGTCCGCCACCACCCGGGCTCCGTACTCCGCCAGTTCGTCCATGTACGCGCGGGCGGCGTCCCAGCCCCAGGTGCCGTCGACGAAGTCCAGTGCCGCCGGAGCCGCGAGGCAGCCGGTCGCGTCGAGCGTGCCCTGCTGGTCGAAACGGTCCGGGAAGGGTTCGGCGGCGCCCCAGGAGTCGATCAGCGGACGCAGTTCCTCCCGCAGCGGACCGCGGGCCACGAGAGCGGCGGTGCCCCGTGGCGCGCACCCCCACTTGTGGAGGTTGCCGACCCAGGCGTCGCAGACCAGACCCTCCAGGGGCGCGGCGAGGAGACCGGGGGCGTGCGCGCCGTCCACGAGCAGCGGGACACCGCGCCGGGCCGCCTCCTCGCCGACCCGGCCGGCCGGCAGCAGCCGCGCCGTGGCCGAGGTGATCTGGTCCAGGACGATGAGCGCGACCCGCTCGTCCACCTCCGACAGCACCGCCGCGCACGCCTGCCGGGCGTCGGCGTCGAGCGGTACGCGCGCGGTGCGCACCCGTCCGCCCCAGCGCCGGGCGAGCCGCGCGGCGCCCATGGTGACGGCGCCGTAACCGTGGTCGGTGACCACGACGTCGCCGCCGGGCCGCGCGGTGAGGGCGGCGTACACGACGCTCGCGCCGGCGCTCGCGTTGGGCACGATCGCCAGGTCCCGCGCCGACACCCGCAGGTGGCCGGCGAGCGCCGTCCGGGCGGCGGCGATCCGGCCGGGCAGCCGCGGGAACCAGACGACCGGGGCCCGCTCCATCTCGTCCCGCAGCGCGCTCTGCCGCTCCTGCGCCACGCGGGGGACCGCCCCGAACGAGCCGTGGTTGAGGTGCCGCATCCCGGGATCGAGGGTCCAGGCCGACGCGGCGTCCCGGCCGTCGGCCAGCAGCAGGGGGCGGGGCGGTGCGGGTGCGCGGGTCTCGGTCACGTGGATCCTGACGTCGGCGGCGGGACGGCCGTGCGGCCGGGACGCGCGTCACGATACCCACGCCCCGCGGCCGTACCCACGCCCCGCGGCCCTCCGGCGGTGGGGGAGACGACGGCCGGGAGCCGGTCGGCGACCCCGACGGCGCTCACCGGACCACTGGTGATTCAGCCGATGGCGCCCGCGCCCCGCCCCACGACTCTGGTCGGGTCAGGCACCCGCCCCCCACGCCCGTGTCAGGAGATCCCCATGCGTCCTCGTTCCCCACGCCGGCTTCTCGGCGTCCTCGCCGCCGCCACGGCCGCCCTCACCCTGTTCTCCTCGGCGTCGACGGCCGGCGCGGCCGACTCCGCGACCGCAGCGACCCGCACCGTCACCACGGCGCGCTCGTCGGACGCGGCCGCCGGAACGCTCTCGACCGGCACGCCCGTCGTCTTCGTGCACGGCTACACCGGCGACGCGTCCAACTGGGTCGCCGCCATGAGCGTCTTCCGGCTCAACGGCTGGGACAGCTCCGACCTCTTCGCCTACGAGTACAACTCCTACGGCAACAACATCACCAACGCCCAGGGCCTCGCCACCTTCGTGAACAACGTGAAGGCGCGAACCGGAGCGAGCAAGGTCGCGATCGTCAACCACTCGATGGGCGGCCTGGTCAGCCAGTACTACCTGAAGGTGCTGGGCGGCAACACCAGCGTCAGCCACCTCGCCTCGATCGCCGGCGCCAACCACGGCACCACGTTCGCCGGCGCCTGCCTGATCTACACGACGTGCCAGCAGATGTACCCGGGCTCCTCGTTCATCTCCCAGATCAGCTCGGGCGACGAGACGCCCGGCGCCACCCGGTACGCCACGTGGTACTCGGCGTGCGACGGCATCATCCTGCCGTACACCAGCACCCGGCTGGACGGCGCGACCAACAACAACGTGCTCTGCCAGACCCACATCGGGTTCCTCGCGGACACGGTCGTGCTCGGCCAGATCGCCCGCTTCGTCGCGTCCTGACGCGTCGCGCGCCCACGGCCCCGGCCGTCGACGGCCGCCCGTGAAGCGGACCGTGCTCGACACGCCCGTCCCCGGCACCGGCCGGGGGCGGGCGTTCGCGGGTGCCCCGCGGCTCGGTGACCGACCCGGAAGGTCGCGTCCTGCCGGTCCGTGGCCGTGGCGGGCACGCCGATGCGCAGCACGTGGTTCGCGTGGCGGAGGTAGCGGGTCGGGTGGTCGTGCGACCGGAAGGACGTCCAACCCGCGTCCGCCGGCCCCGCCGTGCGGTGGAAGGTGGCGTCCTGCTTGCGCAGGACGAACGGGTCGCGCAGACCGAGCGCGCCCTCGGTGGGCGTGGCCACCGGGTTGTTCTGGTCGAGCGGTGTCCAGTTCAGGGCGTCCGTGCCGACGGCGGGATGGAGGCCGCAGTCGGTGCCCTCGCCCAGGGTGGTCGACTCGGTGAAGCAGGTCATGACGTACGCCGAGTCGGCCGCGTGGGCGGAGCCGGCTCCGAGCGTCAGCGTGCGGCGGTCGGGGCGTGCGGGCGGCGGCGGACGGCGAGGGCCGCGACGTCGTCGTCGAGTCCGCCGCCGTGGCGGAGCAGGTCCGCGTGCAGTTCGTCCAGCAGCTCGCGGGGCCGGGCCGCCTCGTGCCGGCGCACCCAGTCCGGCAGCGGGAAGAACACGCCCGCGCGGTCACGGGTTTCCGTGACGCCGTCGGTGTAGAGCAGCATCCGGTCGCCGGGGGAGAAGGGCACGGTGTCGACGTGATAGTGGTCCCCGAGGAGCGCCGAGAGGTTGAGGGGCGTGGAGGGAAGGGTGGGCTCGAGGACGTCGACCCGCTCGCCGCGTACGAACACCGGCGGCGGATGCCCGCAGTTGAGGATCCTGACCTGCCCGCCGCCGCCGGGGATCTCGGCCATCAGGGCGGTGGCGAAGTGCTCCGGCTCGTCGTCGACGGGGAACGCGGCGCTGTAGCGGGTCATGGTGAGCTGCATGCGGCGGGCGAGGCTCCTCAGGTCGGGCTGGTCGTGCGCGTTCTCCCGGAAGCAGTTGATCACCGCCGCGGCCGCCCCCACCGCCGACAGGCCCTTGCCCCGCACGTCGCCGATGAGCAGGCGGACCCCGTACGGGGTGTCGGCGACCTCGTAGAAGTCGCCCCCGATCCGGGCCTGCTCCTGGGCCGCCCGGTACAGCGACTCGATCTCGATGTCGTGGAGGAGGCGCGGCAGCGGGCGCAGCAGCACCTTCTGCGCCGCGTCGGCGACGAGCCGGACCTGGAAGAGCGCCTCCTCCCGCTGGAGCCGCAGATGGCTCGCGTAGGCGGCGGCGAGGGTGACGGCGGCGATCGCGGCGACCGTGTACGGCGTCCCCAGATCGGAGTGGACGAAGCTGAGACCGATCATGATCAGAAGGCATGCCGCCCCCAGCAGGACCGTCGGGAGGACCGGCCACACCGCGGCCGCGAGGGCCGGCGCCGCGGGCAGGAGACGGCTGAAGGCGATCTCCCGGGGGGTGGAGAAGGCCAGGGCGGTGATGAGGACGGTGACGAGGACCGGTGACAGCAGTACGGCCTGCCGCTGCCCGCCGCGGGGAGCACGGTGGCGGCGCCGGGACCGTACTGGTCTGATCATGAATTCGATCTTATCGGGACGAACCGGGCGGCGATCGGTCCGCCACTCGCCCGCCGCCCCCGCGCATCCGCCGCTCCCACCGCTCCCACGCGTCCGGCCGGACAGGGGCCGCGGATGCCGCGGATGTCGTGGATGTCGTGGAGGCGCCCGGTCAGACCCGGTCCAGGGGCCGGTGCGGTCCGGTGGGAAGTTCCGCCGTGATCACGTCGCCCGGCCGCACCACGCCGCCCTCCCTCACGACGCTCATGATGCCGGCCCTGCGCACGACGGCCCCGGTCTCGTCGCGGCCGACGACCTGCTTGAGCAGCCCCTCCTCGAAACCGTCGATCTGCCGGCAGGGATTGCGCAGGCCGGTCACCTCCAGCACCGCCTCGCCGATGCGCAGCAGCGTGCCCACCGGCAGACCGAGCAGATCGAGGCCGCGGGTGGTGATGTTCTCGCCGAGGTCACCGGGCGTCACCGTGAAACCGGCCGCACCGACCTCGGCGAAGAGCTCCTCGTGGAGGAGGTGGACCTGGCGCAGGTTCGGCTGCGTGGGGTCCTGCGCGACCCGCGACCGGTGCCTGACGGTCACGCCGGCGTGCACGTCACCCTCCACGCCGAGCCCGGCGAGCAGGGTGATGCTGTCCCTGTTCGGCTTGGTGAACGCGTACGCGCCGTTGCTGCTGACCGCCGTGACCGTTCCGTTCATCCTGAGATCCCCCTCCTCGACGACCATGACCGGCCACGACCCTAACCGCCGGGCGCCCGACGCGCAGCGGCCCGGCCGGTCCGTCGCGCCCGGCCGGTCCGTCGCGTCCGGTCCGGGCGTCCCGGTCGCGGTCCGTGGAAATTCGGAGGAATGGTGGTGGGGGTCGGGGGTAGGCGGGGTTTTGCGGGCACGACGGGCCGGCGACGACGGCCGGGGATCCGGCGGTGGATGGACTGGGAGGGGCACATGATGACGACGACCGTGCAGGCCGCTGGGACGGTGGACGTTCCGGAGATCGCCGATCCCTCCAAGGTCGCGCCGCGGGACGCGCGGGAGCTGTCGAAGGTGTTCTTCGGGCGGCTGGCGGTGCTGGAGGAGGGCACGCCGGAGTACCAGTACGCGCGCAACACGCTGATCGAGATGAACATGTCGCTGGTGCGCTATGCGGCGGGCCGGTTCCGCAGTCGTGGGCCGGAGGAGATGGAGGACATCGTCCAGGTCGGCATGATCGGGCTGATCAAGGCGATCGACCGGTTCGAGCTGTCGCGCGAGGTGGAGTTCACCTCCTTCGCGGTGCCCTACATCGTGGGGGAGATCAAGCGGTTCTTCCGGGACACCTCCTGGGCGGTGCACGTGCCGCGGCGGCTGCAGGAGGCGCGGGTGCAGCTGGCGCGGGCCAACGAGGAGCTGCGCAGCCGGCTGGGGCGCACGCCGACGACCAGGGAGCTGTCGGAGCTGATGTGCCTGCCGGAGGACGAGGTGGTCGAGGCGCGGCTGGCGTCCAACGGGTACACCTCGGCGTCGCTGGACGCGGCGATCAGCGGCAGCGAGGACGGTGAGGCGGCGCTGGCGGACTTCATCGGCAACGAGGACGCCGCGCTCGGTCTGGTCGAGGACTTCCACGCGCTGGCGCCGATGGTGGCCGCGCTCGACGAGCGCGACCGGCGGATCATCCACTGGCGGTTCGTGGAGGAACTCACCCAGGCCCAGATAGGCGAACGCCTCGGCGTCTCCCAGATGCACGTCTCCCGCCTGATCTCCCGCCTCCTGACCCGCCTGCGCGAAGGCATGCTCACCACCGGCTGAACCACCCGAACCACCCCACAAGCCCGGCCACGGGCACAGCAGTCGAAACGGGACCCGGCATCCGGGTCCCGTTTCCGCTGTTCCTGCCGCCTGCCGCCTGCCGCCTGCCGCCTGCCGCCTGCCGCCTGCCGCCGTGCTTCGGCGCCGCCCCTCATCCCCTCCCGGTTCACCCGGCACCCCCGTGAAGGGGAGAGTGCCCCCGCGCTCTCCGGCTGCGGGGGCACTCTCCAGGGACGCTCACAGGAAGCGCCGGATCGGCAGGACCGCGGATTCCTTGACGCGTTGCAGCACGGCCCGCCGTCTCCACCGGCGGAGGTCCACCTCCACGCTGTCGCGCAGGTCCGCGTCGTAGTCGCGGTCGAGCGCGGCGGTGAACTCCTCGTCCAGGACGGCGAGCATCACCTCCTCGTCGTGGTCCATGGAGCGGCGGTTGAAGTTCGTGGACCCGATGAGGGAGGCCACCGAGTCCACGGTGATGATCTTGGCGTGCATCATGGTCGGCTGGTACTGGCGGACGTGCACGCCGGCCTCCAGCAGCCGCGTGTAGTGGTGCTGACCCGCGAGCTGGCAGGCTCGCTGGTCGGTGTGCGGCCCGGGGAGCAGGATCTCGACGTGCACGCCGCGCCGCGCGGTCTCGCACAGCAGGTCGATGAAGTAGGTGTCCGGGGCGAAGTAGGCGGTGGCCAGCCGGAAGCGTTCCTCGGCGGAGGTGAGCATGACCCGGATGAGGGTCTGCATGTCCTGCCAGCCGATGCTCGCGGAGCCGCGCACCACCTGCACCACCGACGAGCCGGCCTGCGGGTGTGCCGTGAAGCGGTCGCGGTCGTCGAAGAGTTCGTCGTGGCACTCGGCCCAGTTCTGCGCGAACGCGGCCGCGATGCCGTCCACGGCCGGACCGCGCACCTGGACGTGGGTGTCCCGCCACTCGCCGGGATGGCGGGCGTCACCGCTCCACTCCTCCGCGATGCCGACGCCGCCGGTGAAGGCGGTGTGCTCGTCGACGATGAGGGCCTTGCGGTGGCAACGGTGGTTCTGCTTGAACGGTGACAGCCACGCGGGCTTGCGGAACCAGGCCACCTGGACGCCCGCCTCGCTCATCAGGTTCAGCAGCCGGCCCTCGATCTCCTTGGCGCCGAAGCCGTCGAGCAGCAGTCGCACCCGCACCCCCTCACGGGCGCGGTCGGCCAGGGCGGCGGCGAAGTCGTGGGCGATCTGGCCGCGCCAGTACACGAAGGTCATCATGTCGATGGTGTGCTCGGCCGAACGGATCGCCCCGAGCATCGCGGGGAAGATCTCGTCGCCGTTGCGCAGGGGCACCAGGGCGTTGCCTTCGGTGGCGGCCACGCCGATCAGCCGCTCCAGGCGACGGCGCAGGCGCTGCTTGCGCGCCTGCGGGTCGGGTGCGGCGTCATGAGCACGAGGCGCCGGTATGTCGTCGAGTATCACGCCGAATCTCCCACTGGACCGTGAAGGCGAACGTAGAGGGCCGCCGCTACGGCCCGAACAACCGGATGCCCTGTCGGCGGCGCGGCACTCCAGTGGCCCCGGGCCGGATTGAGGCCGGGGCGCCGGGGCACGCGCACCTCACGGAAACCGTCCTGCCGTACGGGTGGGGCGGGCGGCAGGGGAGAGGCGGGGCCGAGCATGGCGGAGCGGGCGACGGTGTCCGGGCGAGAGGGCGGGTCGGCGGGCCCCGGCGGCGTGCGGAAGCCGCCGTTGCGGCCCGGGGCGTACGATCCGGCCGACTACGCCCCGCAGGTGGTGCGCTGCGCCGCGGAAGCCGGCGTGTCGCCCCTCCTGGTCATGACCGTCCTGCACAACGAGGCGTACAAACCGCACCATCCGCTGCTGGAACGGCTGTGGCAGTGGTGGAAGCCGGGGGCGTCCTTCGGCCTGGCCAACATGCACCGCGCGACGTTCGAACGGGTGCGGCGGACGCACGGCCTGTCCGAGCGCTGGCGGGACCTCCGCGACGATCCCGCGTTCGCCGTCCGGGCGGCGGCCCTGCACCTGAAGGACCTCGACCACGCCCTTCCGGAGCGGCACGTGCGCCGTTACACCCGCGACGAACTCCTCGCCCTGGGCTACAACACGGGCGAACGCAACATGCGGGCCTTCGCCCGCGGGGTCCCGCCGGGCCCCATGGCACGGTCGTACCTGCGCCGTTTCCGCGCACACCGCGACCGGGCCGCCCGGGCCCTGGCCGGTCCGGCCGGCGACGGCCGGACGACGGCGCCCGCGGAACCGGCGTCGTGACCACGCGGCCGTGGCCACGACGCGCCCCGGCTCAGCCGCCGGCCAGCGACAGTTTGGCGGCGAACCCGAGGAACAGCGCCCCCGCGGCCGACGTGGCGCCCGCCGCCAGCCGCCTGCGCCGCCGGAACGCCGCCGCCAGGCGCGTCCCGCTGAAGATCAGCGCGCTCAGGTACAGGACGCTGGCCAGCTGCGCGAGCACGCCGAGCACGACGAACGACAGCGCCGGGTAGGCGTAGCCCGGGTCGACGAACTGCACGAAGAACGCGACGAAGAACAGGATGGCCTTGGGGTTGAAGAGGCTGATGACCAGGGCCCGCCGGAAGGGACGCTCGTCGGCGACGGCGGTGGTCCGGGGGCCGGCCGCGGCCTCCTCCCGCCGGCCGCGCCACATCCCCCACGCGGCCCGGAGCATTCCGACGGCCAGCCAGGTCAGGTAGCCGGCGCCCGCGTACTTCACGATGCCGAAGAGCACGGCGTTGCCCTGGAGCAGGGAGGCGACGCCGGCGGCGGAGAGCGTCATCAGCACGGCGTCGCCGCACCACACGCCGGCCGCGGCGGTGTAACCGGCCCGCACCCCGCGCCGGGCGGCCACGGAGAGGACGTACAGCGAGTTGGGGCCGGGCAGCAGGATGATCAGGGCGAGCCCTGCCAGATAGGTGGGGAGGTCGTTGACGCCGAACATGGCAGGAAGTGTCGCACGCCGGTACGGCGTCTCCCAGGGGTGTCTCGCACCCCGCACCCGCAGGAACTTCCCGGACCGGACTCCGCGTCCCCCGCACGGTCCGCCGGACAGACCCTAGTCCTCCACGGGGATGCCCAGGCGGCCGGTCACGGTGGTGAGGGCCGTTCCCAGCGGGAGCGCCACCCGGGCCGCCGCGTGCCGGTCGCCCCGGGTCGGGTCGAGGTTGACGATGTGGACGGGTTTCCCCGCCTCGGCCGCCTGGCGGACGAAGCGCAGCCCGGACATGACCGTCAGCGAGGAGCCCAGGACCAGCAGTGACCTCGCTCCGCGGACCAGTTCACGGCACTCCTCCACCCGTCGCGGCGGCACGGATTCACCGAAGAACACCACGTCCGGTTTGAGGATGCCGCCGCAGTCCGCGCAGGGCAGCGCGCGGAAGTCGCCGACCTGCTCGTCGGTGAGGTCGGCGTCGCCGTCCGGGTTGACTCCCGCGGCCACCGGCGCGAAGCCCGCGTTGGCCTCCGTCAGCCGCCGGGCGAGTTCCCGGCGCGCGCTGAGGGCACCGCAGGACAGGCAGACGACCCGCGCCAGACTCCCGTGCAGTTCCACGACGTCCCCGCTGCCGGCGGCCTGGTGCAGGCCGTCGACGTTCTGGGTGATCACACCCGAGAGCAGTCCGTGCCGGCCGAACGCGGCCACGGCCCGGTGCCCGGCGTTCGGGCGGGCACGGCCGAAGGTGCGCCAGCCGAGGTGGCTGCGCGCCCAGTACCGGCGCCGCGCCCGGGCGTCGGCGGTGAACTCCTGGTAGGTCATCGGGGTGTGCCGGTTCAGGATTCCGCCCGCGCCCCGGTAGTCGGGGATGCCCGACTCCGTGGAGATGCCCGCCCCGCTGAGGACCAGCACACCGCCGGCGTCCAGCGCCTCGACGACCGGCTCCGGGTCCGTGGTGCCGGGCGGCAGGTCCTCGGTGGGCGTCCAGCTGAGGGTGGGGCGCGTGCGCATGCGCACCAGGGTACGGAACCGGCCGCCGCCGGCGCCGGTCTCCCGGTGGACGCCGTCCGCCGGACCGCCGTGCCGGGCCTCCCTCATCGGAGCGCGGTGGTCTCCGTGCCGGGGTGGTTCCCGGGCCCCTCGGTCCGGGCGGTCAGCGGGGTCGGCGAGAGGACCGTGTCCTCCTCACCGGGTTCGAGGAGGGTGGCGGCGGCCCCCACGACGAACGGGTCGGGCTTGCCGACCGCCTCGGGGTCCTTGGCCGCGTAGTCGATCCGGTGGAGCAGGCTGCGCATGGCTTCGAGGCGGGCACGCCGCTTGTCGTTGCTCTTCACGACGGTCCAGGGGGCGTGTTCGGTGTCGGTGGCCCGGAACATCTCCACCTTGGCCGTGGTGTAGTCGTCCCAGAGATCGAGCGACTTGACGTCGGTCGGCGACAGTTTCCACTGGCGGACCGGATCGACCTGGCGGATCGCGAAGCGCGTCCGCTGCTCCGCCTGCGAGACGGAGAACCAGAACTTCACCAGGATGATGCCGTCGTCCACCAGCATCTTCTCGAACGGCGGGCACTGCTCGAGGAAGAGCTCGTACTCCCGCTGCGTGCAGAAGCCCATGACGCGCTCGACTCCCGCCCGGTTGTACCAGGAACGGTCGAAGAAGACGATCTCCCCCGGTCCGGGGAGACGGCTGACGTAGCGCTGGAAGTACCACTGCCCCCTCTCGCGCTCCGTGGGCTTCTCCAGTGCCACGATGTCGGCGCCGCGCGGATTCAGGCGCTCGGCGAAGCGCTGGATCGTGCCGCCCTTGCCCGCGGCGTCCCGGCCCTCGAACACCACGACCAGACGGCCGCCGGTGTCCTTGATCCAGTGCTGCAGCTTGAGCAGTTCGATCTGCAGGACCCGCTTGCGCCGCTCGTAGTCCTTGCGCGTCACTTTCCGGTCGTAGGGGTAGTTCTCCCGCCAGGTGGTGATCGGTTCACGGGCTTCGTCGAGCAGGATCGGCTGTTCCGGGCGGCGGTCGTCGACCGTCAGGCCGTCCAGCAGTCGTGCCTCGATCTCCTCGCGGTCCATCAGGTCCTCGCTCCTCGCGTGGGCGGCCGTGTCTTCTGGGTCCCGCGGGGTCTTCTGGGTCCCACAGGGCGATTGCCCGAAACGGGAGGCTTCGCACCTCGGGGGACGAGGCGCTTCCGGCCGGCGCGTCCCGCGCGGCGGCGAACGCCGGCCGCCGGCCGCCACGCGGGGTGCTCTCGCGCGGAGGCCGGCGTCGCTCCGGCGTCGTACGGCCTGTTCCGGCCGCGGGCGCGGCGGCGCGGCGGGTCTCAGCCGGACCCGGGTCCACTCCGCTTGGCCTCGTCCGCGAGGTGCCTCCCGGAGTCGCGCGCCTGTTCCGTGACCTGGCCCGCCCGGTCGCGCGCCTCGTCCTGGGTGGTGCGGGCGGCTTGCGCGGCGCTGTCCTTCACCTCGGCGGCCGCGTTCCGCGTCACTTCCTTGGCTTCTTCCCCGAGGTGCTGCGCGGACTCGGCGGCGGCCTGCTTGACCGGCTCCAGCGCCTCGCTCTCCATGAGGTCGGACGCCTTCCGCTGCTCGGCCTCGGAGGCGGACAGCAGGGAGGACGCCAGTACCCCGACGCCGAAGGCGACCAGACCGGCCGCCAGGGGGTTGCCGCGCGTCTGACGGCGGGCCAGTTCGGGCGCCTGCCGTACGGCCTGGCCCGCCTGGTCGGCGGATTCCCGCACCGAGTCGGCCGCGCGTCCGGTGCCTTCCTGGAGGGAGGTGGCCGTGGAGTGCGCGGCGTCGGTCACACCGTGTGCGGTGTCCGAGGCCGTGCCCATGACCCGCTCGCGGATGCCCGACACGGCGCCGCGCATCCGCTCCTTGCGACGGCGTACCACCCGTCGGGGGCTCGTGCGATCGGCGAGCTGGTCCACGTCCGCGGACAGCCGGCCGCGGGTGGCCTCGATCTCGGCCCTCATGTGGTCGGATGACGTGCCCATTCCGCGTTCTCCTTCATGGTCTCGACGGTTTGCTCGGGCTTCGGGGAGACGGTGCGCATCCGTTCGCGGCCCTTCTGGTACAGCACGGCCGCGACGACGGCCCACACGGCGGTGACGATCAGGGCGGCCCAGCCCCCGTCCATCACGTTGGCCAGGCCGAGCACGGCGGCCAGCGACAGGAACAACAGGACCATGTAACCGGCGAAACCGGCACCGCCGAACATTCCGGCGGCCTTGCCCGCCTTGGTCGCTTCCTCCCTGATCTCCGTCTTGGCCAGCTCGACCTCCTGACGGAAGAGCGTCTGGAGGTCCCCTGTCACCTCGGACAGCAGTTGGCCCACGGACCGGTCCTGCTCCTGCGGCTCGACCGGGCCGGGAGTGGGGGAGAGCGAAGCCATCTCACACCTCCGGGTACGGACGACCCGGGGTGCCGCCCGGCGGCGTACCGGTGACCGGCGGCGTCGGCGGCACCGGGGGCACCGGAGGAGCGGGCGGTACGTGGCCGGGGGTGCCGTGGCCGGGGGTGCCGTGGGCGGCGCCCGTCGGGGAACCGGTGGGCAGTGCGGGGGAGACGGGGGCGCTCAGTGTGCCCTGGTCAGGTGCTCCGGAGGGCGGCTGCGACCCGTTCCCGTCGGACCGGGCGGCTCCCGCCACGCGGGCCAGGCGCCCGACCGCCAGTCCGGCCAGCAGGGCGCCCCCGAGGAAGGCGCCCGGCCGTCGGCGGGCGAAACCCTGGAGGTCGGAGACGAGGCCGTCCACGCCCCGCTCGTCCAGGTAGTCGGCCGCCCGGTGCCCCCTGCCGGCGGCCTGGGCGGCGAGGCTGCGGGCGGGGGAGTCGCCCTGGGCGTTCTCGGCCAGGCCGGAGAGGTCGCCCGCCCACTGGCGCAGCGTGTCCGCGGCCCGCTTGGCCTGCCCCTCGGCCTCGTTCATCGCGCGGTGGCGGAGCTCGTCCAGGACCGTGCCCGCCTGCTGCCGCGCCTCTCCCACGACGTTCTGCACCTGTTCCGCCGCGGTACCCGCGACCTGGCTCGCGGCCTGCTTGGCCTGACCGGCCGTCGCCGAGGTCTCCGCCTTGGCCTTTTCCCGGGTCGTCCCCGTTCCTGTCTGTACGGACTCACTCATCGGCGGCTTCTCCTCATCGGATGTGCTGCGTGTACGGGAGGCGGTACGTCGGACATCGCACGCAACCGTCCGGTCCTGACACGAGTGGCCCCTCTGCCCCGTCTGACACATTTCGGGAGCTTCGTTTGTTGATGACCTGTCACGCGCGGGGCGGGGCGTCGCCGCGGCCGCCGGCCGGGGATGGGGGTGCGCCGTGCGCCCGGGCCCGTCGGTGCGCGGGCGCGCCCGGGGCCGGGGTCCGGTGGTTGGAGGCGCAGGTTCCACTGCTGCACCGGACCCCGGCTGGGGGGACTGGTGCCCGGCCGTGGGCTTCTTATGTCATTTGTCCGGTGAGGGATCTTTTCGGCGGCGGTTCCCGGGGGGAGACATGGCTGTGGGCCCCGGGTGTTCCCGGGGCCCACGGGGTCGGCTGTTCTCTAGCGGGTCACCAGCGGTACCAGCGGCCCTTGCGGCCGCCGGTGTCCGCGCTGCGCATGACGAAGCCGAGCAGCCAGACGACCAGCACGATGACGGCGATCCACCACAGTGCCTTCAGCGCGAAGCCCGCGCCGAAGAGGATCAGGGCCAGCAGGAGAACGAGAAGCAGGGGAACCATAGTTATCAACCTCCGCCGCTCCTGGTGCCCGGCGAACGCGGGAACATACGGCCGGATCACCCGGTTTCTTCACCGCACTTGCGGGAAACGGCCACGGATTCGCCTCAGGAACAGGGCGGTCGGCGACCGATGAGTTTCACGGTGATCCGCAGTCGGAGATCATGACCGGTGCGCCACGGCCGCGAGCGCGCCCCGTGGCGCGCCCTCCGGACCTTCGGGCGCCGGAAGACCGGACACGAGACGCACGAGACGCACCAGACACACGAGACAACCGAGGAACTCCCATGCGCACGCTGATCAGCACCGCCTTCGTCTCCCTCGACGGCGTCGTCGAGGCCCCGGGCGGCGAGCCCGGCTACCGGAACTCCGGCTGGACCTTCAAGAACGTCGAGTTCCTCCCCGAGGCCTTCGACATCAAGGGGCGCGAGCAGCAGGAGGCCACCGCCATGCTGATGGGCCGGACCAGCTACGAGGCGTTCAGCCCGGTCTGGCCGGACATGGCGGACTTCGCCGACTACAAGGAGATGCCGAAGTACGTCGTCTCCACCACCCTCACCGAGGACGACCTGGTGTCGAACTGGGGCGAGACCACCGTCCTGCGCTCCCTCGACGACGTCGCCGCGCTGAAGGAGACCGAGGGCGGCCCGATCATCGTGCACGGCAGCGCCGCCCTGAACCAGGCCCTGTCGGACGCCGGCCTCATCGACCGCTACCACCTGCTCGTCTTCCCGCTCCTGCTCGGCGCGGGCAAGCGCCTGTTCAGCACGTCCGACAAGGACGCCCAGAAGCTGACGCTGGTCGAGCACGAGGCCTACGCCAACGGCGTGCAGAAGAACGTCTTCGACGTCGTCCGCTGACCGGGCGGCGACCCCGCGCCCCCGGATCCGGCCGGCGGACCCGGGGGCACGGGGTCGCCGTCGCTCACGGGGGCCGCCGGCCGTGCGGGCCGTCGTTCACGTGAGCCATCCGTCCGTGACCTCCTGGCGGCGCGGTCGCGCGGAGCCCACCCCCTCGATGTCGCGCTCGGCGGTGTTCAGCAGCTTCCGGGCGAGGTCGTTCATGGCCCGGCCGGCCGCCAGTTCGTCACCGATCTCCGGCACGTCCGGGTCCGCCGGATGGCAGTGGGCACTTCCGTGGCCGGTGATCTCCGTGGTGCCGGTGTCCAGGGTCAGCTGTGCTTTCGTCGTTCCCGCGTCGTCCTCGAACAGATGAAGACGGACCGTCCATTCCGACGTGTGCGACATCGCTCTCCTCCTCGATCCGGATGGCGGGACGCCCGTGGCGAGCGTCGTCGGGGCGCCTCGTCGGGGCGCGTCATGGGGTGCGGAGCCGTGCGGAGGCGGTCCGCGTGCCGTCCTCGATGCGGCGCCGGACCTCGGCCGTGAGTTCGCCCAGCCGTTCCGAGGCCGTCGCCCGGGGCGCGACCGGCGCCCGGATCCGGCGGGCGGCCGGGGGCAGCGCTTCCAGGTCCGCGGCGAGTCTCCTCCTGCCGTCCTCGAGCGTGGGCCGGCCGCCGGTGCGCCGCCCGTCCAGCATCACCGTCTCCAGCAGCGGGACGCCGTCGTCGGGGGGCCGCTCGTCGGCGAGTCCGATCACGTCGGCGCAGCCGGGACGGCGGAACACCTGCTTGCGGCCGGGCGCCGTCACCTTCGCCGACGACAGCTTCATCACCGGCCGGCCGTCGAACTCGACCAGCTTGTAGGCGGAGTCCAGGTACGGAGCGTCGGCCGACACGCCGACGCGGGTGCCCACGGCGTACGTGTCGATCGGTGCTCCGGAGCGGACGAGGTCGTCCACGGCGTACTCGTCGAGGCCGCCGCTGGCCACGATCCGCACCTCCGGCAGGCCCGCCTCGTCGAGGAGGGCGCGGGTCCGGACGGCCAGGTTCCCCAGGTCCCCGCTGTCCAGCCGTACGGCGGAGCCGGGGCCGCGGTCCAGGTCCCGCAGGACGCGTGCCGCGATCCGGACGCCCTCCTCGGTGTCGTAGGTGTCCACCAGCAGGGTCACCGGGCCGGGGTGGGTGCGGGCGAAGGCGCGGAAGGCCTCCTCCTCGGAGGCGAACGCCTCCACGAAGGAGTGCGCCATGGTGCCGACGGCGGGTATGCCGCACGCGGTGGCCGCCGCCACGTTGCTGGTCCCCGCGAAGCCGGCCAGCGCGCCCAGGCGCGCGGCCCGGAACCCCGCCTCCGGACCGTGGGCGCGCCGCAAGGAGAAGTCGACGACCGGCCGGCCGGCCGCCGCGAGCGTGCAGCGCACGGCCTTCGAGGCGATCGTCGTCTGGTGGTTGAGCTGGTTGAGCACGTACGTCTCGACCAACTGCGCCTGCGGAAGAGGGGCGGTCACCTCCAGCAGCGGTTCGTCCGCGAGCGCGATCCGCCCCTCCGGGATCGCCCGCACCCGGCCGGTGAACGCCAGCCCGAGCAGGGGTTCCAGATCCTCCGGCGGCCGGTGCAGCGCCGAGGCGAAGGCGGCGATGTCCTCGGGGCCGACGCGGAAACCGGCCAGGTAGTCGAGCGCCGACTCCAGGCCCGCCGCCACCAGGAAGCCGCGCCCGGGCGGCAGGGAGCGCGCGAAGAGGCTGAAGGTCGCCGGGCCGGTCTTCTCCTCCCGCAGGTAGGACATGGCCATCGTGACTTCGTACAGATCGGTGGTCGTCGCATCCGACATCGCTGTCACCTCCCGGGCCCGCGGCCGAGGTCGTGTCCGTCACGGGCGGAAGCGCGCGGACCACCGGGGCTCCACGGCGTTCCACTCGGCGTCCCACTGCGCGTACCTCCTGCGGTCCAGCACCCGACGCGTGCCCGCCCAGGCCGCGCCGGACGCGGCGGCCACGCCGAACGCCGCCATGCCGCCCACCAGCCAGCCGCTGGTCGTCGCGTTGAGCTCGCTCGCGGGTGGACCGGTGACGTCTCCCTCCCGGTCCACCCACACGCGCACGGTGTCGCCCTTGGCGGTTCCCGGCTCCACGAGGGCCGCTCCCGTCCGTACGACCCCGGCGGCGTCGGTCCAGCGGACCTGCGCCGGCCGCGTCGCCCAGCCGTCGCCCTTGACGTCCGACGTCAGGCGGGCGGTGACCTGGTGCCGTTCCGCCGCCTGGGCACGCACGGTGTCCATCGACGCCTCGTACGCCGTCGTGCCCGCGCTCACCGCGGCCGCCGGCAGCCCGAGGAGGAGGACGACGAGGAGGACGCGGCGGCACCACCACTCGAACCTGTCGGACGGGCGCCGCAGGGGGTTCGCGCCCCTGGACGCGTGACCGTCGTGCCGTGACGGCGGACCGGATGTGTACGGCGAACCTTGTGCGCTCATGAGTCGGCCTCCAGCAACTCGCCGGCCGTCCCCACCACCTGCTCCCACCGTCGGACGGCGACGGGGCCGGGCAACAGGGCCGGAGGTCCCTGCCGGACCGGTTTCCGGCCCCGTCCGTCTCCCCGGACCTCGGTCGCGCCGGTCCGGCCCGGGCCACGACCGCGCCGGAACCGGGGCGGGAGCAGGAACCGAGACCGGTACCAGGACAGGAGCAGGAGCAGGAGCAGGCACGGAGACCGGAGCGGGAACCGATACCGATACCGAGACCGCGACCAGGACCGGAGCAGGGACCGGGATCCGGCGAGACCGACCGCCGGGGAAACCGCCATCGCACCCGTCTCCTCTCCCGGCGGGTGCCGCGCCCAGGCCTCCCGCGGCCCGGTTCCACATGCGCCGGGAAGGGGATTGGGGTACTCCTCGAAGGAGGGCGACGCCCCGCACCGGCCACCGTCGTACCGCGGCCGCAGCACCGCCGTGGCGCCGTCGTACCGTCGCCGAACCCACCGTCGTATCCAGCTTCGTACGAGACGGAGGCCGCCGCCATGCAGCCAGTCGTCACCGTGGGCCCCGACGTCCCACCCGGACGTCTCGCCGCCGTGATCCCCCATGGCTGAGCCCGGCCGCGGCGGGCGCGCGGCGCGGCCGGTGACCGGGGCCGCCGGGGCCGGACCCCGGGCCGGCGCACGGCAGGACGGGGAACCGCCGCGCGCCGAGGTGTGCGAGACCCACACCGCGATCGTGTTCTTCGCCGGAGACCGCGCCTACAAGGTCAAGAAGCCGGTGGACCTGGGGTTCCTGGACTACACCACGCTCGCGGCGCGCCGGAGCGCGTGCGCCCGCGAAGTCGACCTCAACCGCCGGTTCGCCCCCGACGTCTACCTGGGCCTCGGCGAGTTCCGCGGCCCCGGCGCGGAGACCTCCGAACCCCTCGTGGTGATGCGGCGCATGCCCGCCGACCGGCGCCTCTCCCGCCTGGTACGGGAAGGGGCCGCCCTCGACGACGTCCTGCGGGCCGTCGCCCGGCACCTCGCCGCGTGGCACGCGGAAGCGCCCCGCGGTCCGGAGGTGGCCGAGCAGGGCACGCGGGACGCCCTGGCGTCGCGCTGGGAGGCGAGCTTCGCGCAGGTCCACGCGCTGGCCGAGGACGGCTCCGTGCCCGACGGGGTGACCGAGACGGAACGCCTGGTGCGGCGCTACCTCGCCGGCCGCGAACCGCTGTTCGCCTCCCGCATCGCGCAGGGCCGGGTGGTCGACGGCCACGGTGACCTGCTCGCCGAGGACGTCTTCTGCCTCGACGACGGCCCCCGCGTCCTGGACTGCCTGGAGTTCGACGACCGGCTGCGCCACGTCGACGGCCTGGACGACGCCGCGTTCCTCGCCATGGACCTGGAACAGCTCGGCGCCCCGGAGGCCGCCGCGTACTTCCTCGCGCGGTACGGCGAGTACTCCGGCGACCCCGCCCCCGCGTCCCTGTGGCACCACTACGTCGCCTACCGCGCGTTCGTCCGCGCCAAGGTGTCCCTGATCCAGGCCCACCAGGGCGCGCCCGGCGCGCGGACGGCGGCCCGCCGGCTGGTGTCGACGACGCTGCGCCACCTGCGGACCTCCGCCGTCCACCTGACCCTCGTGGGCGGGCTGCCCGGCAGCGGGAAGTCGACCCTGTCCGGAGCGCTGGCCGACCGGCTGGGGGTCACCCTGCTCAGCAGCGACCGCGTCCGCAAGGAACTGGCGGGCATTCCGGCGGAGCGCTCCGCGGCGGCCGGCTACGGCGAGGGGATCTACACGCCCGAGTGGACCACCAGGACCTACGACGCCCTCCTGGACCGGGCGGCCGCCCTGCTGGCCGCGGGCGAGTCCGTCGTCCTGGACGCCACCTGGTCCGACCCGGACCGGCGGGAAGCGGCACGGCGCGTCGCCGAACGCGCCCACGCCGACCTCGTCGCCCTGTACTGCCGGGCCCCGGACGAGGTGGCGGCGGTCCGCCTGAGCACGCGCGCCCCCGGCCCCTCCGACGCCGGCCCGGACATCGCCGCCGCCATGGCGGCCCGCGCACCGGACTGGCCCGAGGCCGTCGCCGTCGACACCGGCGGTCCGCTGGACTCCGCCGTCGCCCGGGCGCTGGCGGCCGTACGCCCCTGGGGCACCGGGCAGGCCCCGGTCTTCCGCCGCCCCTACATGGAGCCGGACTGACGGCACGTCCGGCAGCGCGGGGTCCGTGTTGCCGGAGCGCCGCACCGGGGCGACCGTGGAGGTGGGGGAGCGAGGGAGTGAGTACCGTGCGCGCGCTCGTCTACCACGGTCCGGGACGGATCTCCTGGGACACCGTCCCCGACCCCGCGACGCAGGAGGCGACCGACGCCGTCGTGCGCGTCGACGCCACCACCGTCTGCGGCAGTGACCTGCGCATCGTGCGGGGCGACCTCCCCGAGGTGAAGCCGGGGACGGTCCTCGGCCACGAGGCCGTGGGCGAGGTCGTGGAGGTCGGGAGGGACGTCCACGGCCTGCTCCCCGGCCACGAGGTGATCGTGCCGTCCGTCTCCGCCTGCGGCCACTGCCAGGCCTGCCGGGAACGCCGGCACGGCCAGTGCCGCGGGGGCGGCGGCCGGCTCCTGGGGAACCGGATCGACGGCACCCAGGCCGAGTTCGTGCGCGTCCCCTTCGCCGACCACTCCGTCCACCGGCGGCCTCCCGACGTCCCGCCCGACCGGGCGCTCCTGCTCGCCGAGGTGTTCCCGGCCGCCTACGAGGTCGGGGTGCGCAACGGCGACGTCGGCCCCGGGGACACCGTCGTCGTGGTGGGCGCGGGCCCCGTCGGTCTCGCCACGGTCGCCGTCGCCCGGCTGTGCTCACCCCGCCGGATCATCGCGGTGGACCTGTCCGAGGCCCGGCTGGGAGCCGCGGTCCGCATGGGGGCCGACGCGGCCGAAGTGCCGGGCCGGATGATCGCCGAACTGTCCGAGGGACCGGGCGCCGACGTCGTCGTCGAGGCGTCGGGCGAACCGGAGGGCTTCGTCCTGTGCACGCAGGCCGTCCGGGCGGGAGGACGCATCGCCGTCATCGGCACGCACGGCGGGCCGGTCACCCTGCACCTCGAGTCCCTGGGGCGCAAGAACGTGACGATCAGCACCGGCCAGGTCGACACGTCCTCCCTGCCGTGGCTGCTGGAACTGGTGAGGTTCGAACGCCTGCCCGTCGACCGGCTGGTCACCCATACCCTCGGTCTCGACCGGATGGAGCACGCCTACGAGATCTTCGCGCAGGGCGCCGCCACCGGAGCCCTCAAGGTCGTGCTGCGACGGGAGTGACGGGGCCGGGACGGTGACGGGACCCGGGATCAGGAGCCCGCGGGGCCGGCCGGCCCCGGGACGCAGTGCTGGGAGGAGCACCGATGCAGCGGGAAACCATCCGCAAGGACACCACGTGGGCCGTCCCGCCCCTCCTCGCCGACTACGAGCGGGCCCGCTCGGACTTCACCTGGGCGCGGGCCCGTGCCGAACTGGCCGGGCTGCCCGGCGGCGGCCTCAACATGGCCCACGAGGCGGTCGACCGGCACGCGGCGTCCGACCACGCGGACAGGGCCGCCCTGCGCTGCGTCGCCCGGGACGACTCCGTCACCACCGTCACGTACGCGGAACTCGCCCGCCGCACCGCCCGCTTCGCGCACGTCCTGCGCTCCCTCGGGACCGGCCGGGGCGACCGGGTGTTCACCCTCCTCGGCCGGTGCCCCGAGCTGTACACCACGGTGCTGGGCACGCTGAAGAGCACCGGCGTGCTCTGCCCGCTCTTCTCCGCCTTCGGCCCCGACCCGGTCGAACAGCGGCTGCGCCTCGGCGACGCGCGGGTCCTGGTCACCACCGCGGCCCTCTACCGGCGCAAGGTCGCCGCGCGCCGGGCCTCGCTGCCCGCGCTGGAACACGTCCTGATCGTCGGGCCCGGCGCCGACGACCTGCCCGGCACCTCCTCCTTCGACGAGCTGACGTCCGCCGCCCCGGACACCTTCACCATCCCGCCCACCGCGCCCGACGACATGGCCCTGCTGCACTTCACCAGCGGCACCACCGGCACCCCCAAGGGCGCGGTCCACGTCCACGAGGCCGTCGTCGCCCACTACGCCACCGCCGCCCACGCACTGGACCTGCGCCCCGAGGACGTGTACTGGTGCACCGCCGACCCCGGCTGGGTCACCGGCATGTCGTACGGGATCATCGCCCCGCTCGTCCACGGCGCGACGGTGGTCGTCGACGAGGGGGACTACGACGCCCGGCGCTGGTACCGGATCCTCGGCGAACAGCGGGTCGGCGTCTGGTACACCGCGCCGACGGCCCTGCGCATGCTCATGCGCGCCACACCGCGCCAGGGCCCCTACGACCTGCCGCGCTCCCACGACCTGTCGGCCCTGCGCTTCATAGCCTCCGTCGGCGAACCCCTCAACCCCGAGGCCGTCCTGTGGGGCCGCGACGTCCTGGGCCTGCCGGTGCACGACAACTGGTGGCAGACCGAGACCGGCAGCATCATGATCGCGAACTTCGCCGCCTGCGAGATCCGGCCCGGCTCGATGGGGCGGCCGCTGCCCGGCGTCGAGGCGACCGTGCTGGAGCAGGGCGAGGACGGCCGCGCCCTGGTCACCGGCGGCCGGGTCACCGAGGTGCGCGACGCCGGCGTCGAGGGCGAGCTGGCGCTGCGGCCGGGCTGGCCGTCCATGTTCCGCGGCTACCTGCACGACCAAGGGCGCTACGACGCCGCGTTCGCCGACGGCTGGTACCTGACCGGTGACCTGGTCCGCCGGGACGCCGACGGCTGGTACTGGTTCGTGGGCCGCGCCGACGACGTCATCAAGTCCGCCGGCCACCTGATCGGCCCGTTCGAGGTCGAGAGCGCGCTGATGGAGCACCCGGCGGTGGCCGAGGCGGGCGTGATCGGACGGCCGGACCCGGTCGCCGGGAACGTCGTCAAGGCGTTCGTGTCGCTGCGTCCCGGCGTCCGGCCGACCCCGGACCTGGAACGGGAACTGCTGGCCTTCGGCCGCCGCAAGCTGGGGCCCGCCGTCGCCCCCCGGGAGATCGCGTTCGACCAGAACCTGCCCAGGACCCGCAGCGGGAAGGTGATGCGCCGGCTGCTGCGCGCACACGAACTCGGCCTGCCCGAGGGCGACCTGTCCACCCTGGAGGGATCCGCATGAGCCCGTCCCGCACCACCCGCCCGCGGAAGACCCCGGCGGCCCGGAGGACCCCGGCGGCCGGGAGGACCCCGGCGGCCGGGAGGGCCGCGGACCCGTCCCCGACGACCGAGCGGACGGCGGGCGCCGCGCACCGCACGGACCTGCTGGAGGCCATGGTGCGCATCCGGCGCTTCGAGGAACGGTGCGTCGAGCTGTACAGCGCCACGAAGATCCGCGGCTTCGTCCACCTGTACATCGGCGAGGAGGCCGTCGCCGTCGGCGTCAACGAGGCACTGACGCCCGAGGACGCGGTCGTCGCCACCTACCGCGAACACGGCCACGCCCTGGCCCGCGGCCTCACCTGCGAGGCCGTCATGGCCGAGATGTACGGCAGGACGACCGGGTGCAGCGGCGGCCGGGGCGGCTCCATGCACCTCTTCGACGCGGGCCGCCGCTTCTACGGCGGCAACGCGATCGTCGCCGGCGGCCTCCCCCTGGCCGCCGGCCTCGCGCTCGCCGACCGCATGCGCGCGGACCGCCGCGTCACCTGCTGCTTCTTCGGCGACGGCGCCTTCGCCGAGGGCGAGTTCCACGAGACGGCGAACCTCGCGGCCCTGTGGCGGCTGCCCCTGCTGCTCGTCTGCGAGAACAACCTCTACGCCATGGGCACCGCCCTGGACCGGCACGAGGCGCAGACCGACCTGGCCATGCGGGCCGCCTCGTACGGCATGGTCGCCTGGGCCGTCGACGGCATGGACGTCGAGGCCGTGGAGCAGGCCGCCCGCCGGGCCGCCGAGGCCGTCAGGGCCGGCGCCGGGCCGCACTTCCTGGAACTGCGCACCTACCGCTTCCGCGCCCACTCCCTGTACGACCCGGACCGCTACCGCGGCAAGGCGGAGATCGAACGGTGGAAGGACCGGGACCCGATCACCCGGCTCCTCGACCGCATGCGCGAGGACGGCGAGCCGGCCGACGAGACGCTCGCCGGCATCGAGCGCCGGGTCGCCGCCGAGATCGACCACGCCGTGGAGGCGGCCGAGCAGGCCCCCGAGGAACCGGTGGAGCACCTCCTGCACCACGTCACCAGCGCCGCGGGGGAGGTGAGCTGACCATGGGGGACGGCGGGCCGCCGGAGGCGGCGAGGACGACCTACCGGGAAGCGATGCGCGAGGCCCTCAGGGACGCCCTGCGCGCGGACGACCGCGTCTTCCTGATGGGCGAGGACGTGGGCCGCTACGGCGGGTGCTTCGGTGTCAGCCTCGGCCTGCTGGAGGAGTTCGGCCCCGTACGCGTGCGCGACACCCCGCTGTCGGAGTCCGCGTTCGTGGGCGCCGGCATCGGCGCCGCCCTGGCCGGGCTGCGGCCGATCGTCGAGATCATGACCGTCAACTTCAGCCTGCTCGCCCTCGACCAGATCCTCAACAACGCGGCCACCCTGCTGCACATGTCGGGCGGTCAGCTGCCCGTACCGCTCGTCATCCGCATGACCACGGGCGCCGGCCGACAGCTCGCGGCCCAGCACTCGCACAGCCTGGAGGGCTGGTACGCGCACATCCCCGGCATCCGCGTCCTGGCCCCCGCCACCGTCGACGACGCGCGCCACATGCTCGCTCCGGCGCTCGCCGACCCCGACCCGGTCCTGATCTTCGAGCACGGAAGCCTCTACAACGCCTCCGGCGACCTCCTCCCCGGCACCGCCCCCGTGGACCTCGACCACGCCGCGATCCGCAGGTCCGGAACCGACATCTCCCTGATCACCTACGGCGGTTCGCTGCCCAAGACCCTCGCCGCGGCGGACGAGCTGGCCGCCGCGGGCATCAGCGCCGAGGTGATCGACCTGCGCACGCTCCGGCCGTTCGACGCCGGAGCCGTCGCCGCTTCCGTGGCCCGCACCCACCGCGCGGTGGTCGTCGACGAGGCCTGGCGGACGGGAAGCTTCGCCGCCGAGGTGTCCGCCCGCATCGCCGAGGAGTCGTTCTACGAACTGGACGCGCCCGTCGAGCGGGTCTGCAGCGCGGAGGTGCCCATGCCCTACGCCAGGCAGCTGGAGGAGGCCGCCCTCCCGCAGACCGCCGACATCGTCGCGGCCGCCCACCGGGCGGTGGACTGACCATGGCCGAGTTCACCATGCCCTCCCTCGGCGCCGACATGGACGAGGGCATCCTCCTGGAGTGGCTGGTGGCACCGGGCGACCCCGTCCACCGGGGCGATCCGGTCGCGGTGGTCGAAACCGCGAAGTCGACCATCGAGGTGGAGTGCTTCGCCACCGGGACCGTGACCGAGCTGCTCGTCGAACCCGGCACGACGGTGCCGGTGGGCACACCGCTCGCGCTCATCGGGGCCGCGGCGGAGACGCCCGGCGGGCCGGCGGGGAAGGGGGAGCCGCCCCGGGCCCCGACCCCCCGCGAGGACGGGCAGCCGACGGGCACGGGACGGGCCGCGAGGGTCGGGGAGAGGGGCCAGGCAGCCCAGGCCGAGAAGACCGAGAAGACCGAGAGGAGCGAGAGGAGCGAGAAGACCAAGAAGGCCGAAAAGGCGGAGAAGCGTCGGGCGGCCCGCCGCGCGCCGAAGAAGGGCGGGCCTCCCGAGCAGCCGCCCCCACCGCCCCCACCGCCCCCGCCGCCTCCCGGAGCCGCCACCGCCCCGGCCCCGGCCGCCGCGCGGCAGGGCGGCCACCTGGAGGCGGGCCCCCTGGCCCGCCACCTGGCGGAGGAGAGCGGCGTCGACCTGGAGACGCTGCACGGGTCCGGACCCGGAGGGCGGGTCACCCGGACCGACGTCGAGGAAGCGGCGGCCGCCCGGTCCGCCACCCGGCGCTCGCGCGTGCGGGCCACGCCCTTCGCCCGGCGGCTCGCCGCCGAGACGGGCGTCGACCTGACCACGGTGCCGGGGACGGGCCGGGACTCGGCCGTCCGCGCCGCGGACGTACGCGGCGCGGCCCGCAGGCCGCCGGCTCCGGTCTCGCCCGCGGACGCGGTTCCGGTCCCGGCCCCGGTACGTCCCGCGACGGAGCGTCGGCCCGACGCGCAGGCTCCCCCCTCCCGCGGGGAACGTCCGCCGGCGGGGCGGGGGGCCGGTGCCCGGGGTGCGGCCATGCGCCGTGCGATCGCCGGCCTGATGAGCCGTGCCAACCGGGACATCCCCCACTACTACCTCTCCACCACCGTGGACATGGCCGCCGCGACGGACTGGCTGCGCGAGCACAACCGGCGCAGCCCGGTCGGTGAACGGCTGCTCCCCGCCGCCCTGCTGCTCAAGGCGACGGCCCTGGCGGCCCGGGAGGTACCCGAGCTGAACGGGTTCTGGACCGACGACCGCTTCACGGCCGGCGAGGGCGTACACCTCGGCGTGGCCGTGTCGCTGCGCGGCGGAGGACTCGTCGCACCCGTGCTGCACCACGCCGACACCCTGGCACTCCCGCGGCTGATGACGGCCCTGAAGGACCTGGTCACCCGGGCCCGTACCGGCCGGCTGCGGGGCTCCGAGGTCTCGGACGCCACGATCACGGTCACCGACCTCGGGGACCAGGGCGTCGAGACCGTGTTCGGAGTGATCCACCCGCCGCAGGTGGCCCTCGTCGGCTTCGGGCGGATGGTCGACCGGCCGTGCGCCGTCGACGGCCTGCTGGGCGTGCGGCCCGTCGTCACCGCGACCCTCTCGGCCGACCACCGGGCGACCGACGGCGCCGTCGGCGCCCGTTACCTCACGGCGGTCACCCGCCTCCTGCAGAATCCGGAGCGACTGTGAACATCGACCGAACCGAGGCGCTGGACATGGTCCGGGAGTCGATCTCCCGGGTCGTCCCCGGCGCCGATGTCGCCGCCCTGGGGCCCGACGAGGCGTTCCGCGACGCGCTGGAGATGGACTCGCTGGACTTCCTGAGTTTCGTCGAGGTGCTCAGCGAACGGTCCGGGGTCCGCATCGAGGACGAGGACGCACCCCGGCTGGCGACCCTGTCCGGCAGCGCCGACTTCCTCGTCGCCCGCGCGGGTGACGGCCCCTCCGCATGACGGGCCCTCCGCATGACAGATCGTCGAGTGACGGGCCCCGCGTGATGTGCCCTCGGCATGACGGGCCCTTCGTGACGTGTGCGCCGGGGACGACGCGACAGGCCACCGCCCACCGGGGAGACTGGGGAACGGGGCCTGGTCCATTCGGAGGAGAGCGTGTGACGGGTTTCCGGGACTTCCTGACGCGGTTCCGGCCGGCGGCCTCGCCGGGCCGGCCCGCACCGGGCGGTGTCCCCGCGGACCGTTCCGCCGAACTCCGTGCCGAACTCGTACCGCCCCTGGCTCGGCTCGAACAGACGGAGGAGGAGGCCCGCCGCGTACGCGAACGGGCCGAGGCCGCCGCCGCCGCGCGCCGCCGAGCGGCCGAACAGCGGGCCGAGGCCATCGTGGCCGCGGCGCGCGAGGAGGCCCGCGGGGTGCGGGCGCGCGCCGCCGAGCAGGTACGGCGCGCGGCCGACGACGAGGTCGCGGCACTGCTCGCCGAGGCGGAACGCGAGGCGACCGCCGTGCGCGACCGTGCCGGTGACCGGATCCCCGTGCTCGTCGACCGGGTGCTCGCCCTGGTGCTCGAGGACCTCGCGGCGGACGGGACGGCGGCCGTGGCGCCGGGGGAGACCCGGGCGGTGGAGCCGTCGGGTGTGCTGCCGGGAGGCGACCGGGTCGGGCAGCCGTCCGCCGTGCCGCCGGAAGACCCCCGGGCCCAGGAGCCGGAGAGCTCGCGGAGGCCACAGGCGCCACAGGCACCGCAAGCACCACGGGCAGGGCGCTCCTGATGGGGGCGGGCCGGGTGGCGGGTGTGACGCGGGCGCGGGCGCTGCGGACCAGGTGCCTGGGTGCCGAGGGCATCGGCCGGGTGGCGTCCGCGCGCGAACTCGACGACGCGCTGCGCTACTTGGCGGCCACCCCGTACCGGCACGACGTCACTGCGGGCAGCACGCCCGCCGAGGCCCAGCGTGCCGTCTCGGCGACCCTGTTGTGGCATCTGCGGATCCTCGCCGGCTGGCAGCCGGCCGACGGCACGGACGCCGTCCGGGCCCTCGCCGCCGGATTCGAGATCTCCAACACCGAACACCGTCTGAGCGCGCTCACGGCCGGCCCGGAGCCCCCGGGCGGGCAACGCGTCCACCCCGCGCCCTACCGCCTGGGCGCGCTGACGACCGCCTGGACGCGGGTCGCCGCCACGCGTTCGCCGGCGGAACTGCGCACCGCGCTGGCGGCCTCCGCCTGGGGCGACCCCGGGGGCGAGGCACCGGCCGCGATCGCCACCGGCATGCGGGTCTCGGCCGCCCTGCGCCTGGCCGCCGCCGCTCCCGACGCGCGGCGCTGGGCGGCCGCCCGGCTGGCCCTGCTCCTCGGGCGCGAGGTCTTCGTCGTCGGCCGCCGCCTCCCGGACGTCTCCGCCCACCGGGCGGCCCGCCTGCTCGGCCCCCGCGCGGTGGGCGCCGGGTCGTACCCGGAGTTCCGGCAGGCGCTGCCGGCCACCGCCCGGTGGGTGCTGGAGGACGTCGACGACGCGGCGGACCTCTGGCGGGCGGAGGCCCGCTGGTGGGAGACGGTCGAGGGGGACGGCCGGGAACTGCTGCGCCGGGCCCGCTTCGGCCCCCGGCCGGCCGTGGGAGCCGCCGCCCTGCTGTCGGCCGACGCGTGGCGGACCCGCGGCGCGCTGGAACTGGCCGCACGGGGCGGCGGGCCGGAGGGCCGGGCCGGGGAGGTGCTCCATGGCCCGGGCTGAGCCGGTGGTCCCGGTCAGGATGCGCAGGGTGGCCGTCGTGGCCCCCGAGGAGGCGCTGCGGGAGAGCCTGGTCCGGATCGCCGAGGCGGGCCGCGTCGAGATCGACGTCACCGGGGAAGGCGGCCCGCAGGCGCAGGGGCCCGCGGCGACACGCCTGCGGCGGCTGCGCACCGAGCCGGCCCGACCGGTCCTCAGCGAAGCTCCCCCCGACCTGGACGCCCTGGAACGCGCGGACCGGACCGACCTCCTGGCGGGCGAGGCGCAACTGGAGGAACGCCTCGGCAGCGCCGTCCGGCACGGCGGGGCCGCCGCACTCGCCGGCTGGTGCCCCGCGGCGGAGGTGGACGCCACGGCGGCCCGCATCGCCGGTGCCGGGGGTGCGCTGCTGGTGCTGAGGACCCCGCGCGGGGTCGATCCGCCGACCCTGCTGACCGGAGCGGACCGCGCGCACCCGGCGAGAACCGTGCGCCGCTCCTTCACCCCGCTGGTCAGCACGTACGGCACCGTGCCCTACGCCGACCTCGACCCCACCCTGCCCGCCGGGATCGTCTACGCGGTGATGTTCGGCGTGATGTTCGGCGACGCCGGGCACGGACTGCTGCTCCTCGCCCTCGCCCTCGTCCTGCGCGCCGGCCGGCCGCGCCGGTTCGCCGCCCTGCGCCCGCTGTGGGCCTCCGTCGCCGCGGCCGGACTCGCCGCCACCCTGGCGGGAGTGGCGTACGGCGAGTTCTTCGGACCGACCGGAGTGCTGCCCGTGCTGTGGCTGGCACCGTTGGAGGAACCCGTACGGCTGCTGACCGCCGCCGTCGTGCTCGGCGCCGTACTGCTGGCCCTCGCCCACGCCGCGGGCGTCGTGAACCGGTGGCGGGAGAACGGACCGGCCGCGGCCCTGTACGCGCGGACCGGCATCGCCGGAGCCGCGCTCCACCTCGGCCTCGCCGCCCTCGCCGGATGCGTGTGGCTCGGCCGGCCGGCGTTCGCCGCCGCGGGAGCCGTCGTCGCCCTCACCGGCCTGGCCCTGGCCGGGGCGGGGCTGTACGCCACCACGGCGGGCGGCCCCGGCGGAGCCGTGCAGACCGGCGTCCAGCTCCTCGACACGACGGTCCGCACCGCCTCCAACGTCGTGTCCTTCGCGCGGCTCGCGGCCTTCGGGCTCACCCACGCGGCGCTCGGCGCGATCGTCTGGGACGGCACGAGGGCCCTGGCGGGCCGGGGCCCGGCCGGGGTCGCCGCCGCGCTGCCGGTCTTCCTCGCGGGCAACGCCCTGGCCTTCTCGCTGGAGGCACTGGTGGCCGGCGTCCAGGCGCTGCGCCTCGAGTACTACGAACTCTTCTCCCGGCTCTTCGAGGGAGAGGGACGCCCCTTCAGACCCTGGCATCTGCCCGTCGAGCACACCCCGGCCCCGGCCGGCGCCCCCGGACCGCCCGCGGTGAAGGAGACCGCCCGGCCCGGCCCGGCGAGGGAGGAGCACCCGTGACCACCTGGTTCCTGGCACTGCCCGTCATCGCGGCCGGATTCGCCGCCGCACGCCTGGCGCTGCGGCGCTCGGGCCGGACGGCCCTGTGGTGGATGGTCGCCGCCGACGCCGTGCTCCTGGTCGCCGCCACCGTGGTGCTGACCCTGGCGCTGGGCGACGGATCCGCCCAGGCCGCGACCACGGCGGCCCAGGACCCGGGCTCCGGCTCCGCCGCCCTGATCGGCGCCGCGATCGCGGTGGCCGCGTCCACCATCGGCGCGGGCATCGCCGTCGCCTACACCGGCGCGGCCGCCCTCGCCGCGCTCAGCGAACGGCCCGAACTGTTCGGCCGGGCCATGGTCGTCGTCGGCCTGGCCGAGGGCATCGCCATCTACGGGCTGGTCGTCGCGGTCATCCTCATCGGGAAGGCGTGACCGTGGGACGCGTCGCCGCCCTCGGGGAGCGGCCGCGGGTGGCGGGCCTCGCGCTGGCCGGCGCGGTCGTCCTCGCCGCCGAGGACCCCGGGGCCGTACGCCGGGCCTGGCGGAGCCTGCCGGACGACGTCGACCTGGTGATCCTCACCCCTGCCGCGGCCGAGGCCCTGGCCATGGACCAGGGCCGGAGCCGGGGCAGGGATCGGGGCCAAGGCCGGGATCAGCACCGGGACCGTGGCCGAGACCAGGGCCGGTACCAGGACCAGGACCGGGCCCCCGCGGTCTCCGCGGGCCGCCGCAGGCTGACCACCGTGATGCCGCCATGACGTCCCGGGCCGCCGACCGCACGGCGGAGGCCCCCGGCCCGGACCGCGCCGACGCCCTGCACCCGGTCCGGGCCGAGCTGCTGCGGGCCGCTCACGCCGACGCGGAGGCGCTCTCGGCCCGCGCCGAGGAGGAGGCCGCCGCCCGGATCGCTCAGGCGGAGGCCGAGGCCCGGTCGATCCTCGACGAGGCCCGGCGGCAGGGCGAGGCCGACGGCGCCGCCACCGCCCGGGACCGCCTCGTCGCGGCCCGCCGGCAGGCCAGGTCCCGCACCCTGTCCGCCCGGCGCGAACCGTACGAGGAACTGCGCCGCGAGGCAGCCGAACGCGTCCGGGGACTGCGCCGGGCCGACGACTACGCCCGCTTTCGCGAGCGGCTGGAACAGCGCGCCCGGACCTTCCTCGGCGCGGACGCCGAGGTCACCGAGCCCGCCGACGGGGGAGTGGTGGCCCAGGTCCCCGGGAAACGGGTCGACCTGTCGCTGACCGCCCTGGCCGAGCACGCCCTGGACGACATGGGAGCGGAGGTGCGGACCCTGTGGGAGGAATGACGGCGTCCACCGGGACGGACGGACCGGCCGGCACCGCGCGGCCGGCCTCCCGGATCCTGCGCGTCACCGGGCCCCTGGTCGAGATCGCGTACGCGGACGGCACCGCGATGTACGACCTCGTCTCCGTCGGCCCCGCCGGACTGCCCGGCGAGGTCGTGGCCATCAGCGGCGACGTGGTCACCGTCCAGGCGTACGAGGACACCGGCGGGCTCGCTCCGGGACAGCCGGCGCTGCCCCGGGGCCGGCCGCTGTCGGTGCGGCTCGGACCGCAGCTCCTCGGCGGGGTCTTCGACGGACTGCTGCGCCCGCTGGACGCCGCCGGCGACTGGCTGCTGCCGGGCACGCGGCGGACCGCGCCGGCCGAACGCACCTGGACCTTCTCCCCCCTCGTGGCGGAGGGCCGGGAAGTGGCCGAGGGGCAGCCGCTCGCAGAGGTCGCGGGCGCGGGACCGGCACGGCTGAAGGTCCTCGTGCCACCCGGCCGCGGCGGCACGGTGACACGGATCGCCGCCGCCGGGAACCAGGCGCGGGACGCCGTCGTGGCCGTGGTGGGCGGCACCGACGTGGGGCTGGGCACCCTGTGGCCGGTGCGCAGGCCCCGCCCCGTGCGGGAGCGCGTCGACACCCGCGAGGCACTCGACACCGGCCAGCGGGTGATCGACCTGCTCTTCCCGGTGGCCCGGGGCAGCACCGTCGCGGTGCCCGGCGGCTTCGGCACCGGCAAGACGATGCTGCTCCAGCAGATCGCCAAGTGGTGCGACGCGGACGTCATCGTCTACGTCGGCTGCGGAGAGCGCGGCAACGAGATGGCCGACGTCATCACCGAACTGTCGGAGCTCCGGGACCCGCGCACGGGCGGCCGCCTGGCGGACCGCACGGTGACGATCGCGAACACCTCCAACATGCCGATGATGGCGCGCGAGGCCAGCGTCCACACGGGGATGACGGTCGCCGAGTACTTCCGCGACATGGGCCTGGACGTGGTGGTCATCGCCGACTCGACGTCCCGGTGGGCCGAGGCGCTGCGCGAGTTCGCCTCCCGCACCGGCGCCCTGCCCGCGGAGGAGGGCTACCCGGCCGGACTGGCCTCGGCCATCGCGGCCTTCTACGAGCGGGCCGCCGCGGTGACCACGCTCGGCGGGGACCGGGGCTCGGTGACCGTGATCGGCGCGGTGTCCCCGCCCGGCGGCGACCTGACCGAACCGGTCACGGCCCACACCGAACGCTTCGTCCGCTGCCTGTGGACCCTGGACCGCGACCTCGCCTACGCCCGCCACTACCCGGCGGTCTCCTGGGCGGGCTCCTTCTCCCGGGACGTCCCCGTGCTGGCCGCGGGCCACCGGGCGGCCGGAGACCCCCAGTGGTCCCGGCACCGCGACCGGGTGGGAGCGGCACTGGCGGAGGCCGACCGGCTGGCCGACCTGGTGGACCTCATCGGGATCGCCGCCCTCCCGGCGCGGGAGCGCGTCAGCGTCCTGGCGGGCCGGCTGCTGCGGGAGGGCGTGCTCCAGCAGAGCGCGCTGTCACGGCGGGACGCCTACTGCGGGCCGGAGAAGACGGCCGCCCTGGCCGACGCCGTCCTGGCGGTCGTCGACCGCTGCCGGGAACTGGTGGACTCCGGTGTCCCGGCGGCGGCGGTCGAGGACGTCGACTTCGGCCCGCTGCTGCGCGCACGGGAGGACACCGGACCGCACGACGCCGCCGGCGTGGCGGCGCGCCGCGACACCGTGCTCGCCGCACTGGGAGAGGTGCGCCCGTGAGCCCGGCCGGCGAGATCGAGTACACGGCGGTGCGCGAACTGCGGGGCCCGCTCGCGGTCGTCGAGGGCGTCTCGGGGGTCGGCTGGGACGAGTACGCGCACCTCACCCTCGCCTCGGGCGAACGGCGCCACGGCGTGGTCCTGGACGCCGACCGCGGCCTGGCGGTCGTGCAGGTGCTGGAGGGCACCGCCGGCATGGACCCGCGCGGCGTCCGCGCGGCCTTCTCGGGCAGCCCGCTGCGCGTCCCCGTCGGCACGGACTGGCTCGGCCGCGTCTGCAACGGCCGCGGCGACCCCCTCGACGACGGGCCACCCGTCCTCGCCGCCCACCGGGCCGAGGTGGGCGGCGCCCCCGTCAACCCGGTGCGGCGCGAGCCGCCGTCCGAACCGGTGCTCACCGGCGTCGGCGCCATCGACGCCCTGACCACGCTGGTCCGCGGGCAGAAACTGCCCGTGTTCTCGGTGGCCGGGCTGCCGCACCTGGAACTGGCCGCCCAGATCGCCGCGCAGGCCACGGCCGGCGGCGAGGCGTTCAGCGTCGTCTTCGCGGGCATGGGGCTCACCCACGCCGACGCCTCCTTCGTCCGCGACGTCCTGGAGGAACGCTCCGCGGCCGGGGAGCTGGTCCTGCTGCTGAACACCGCCGACGACCCCGTGATCGAGCGGATCCTCACGCCCCGCATCGCGCTCACCGTCGCCGAACACCTCGCCTTCACCGAGGGACGGCACGTCCTGGTCGTCATGACCGACATGACGACGTACGCCGAGGCCCTGCGCGAGGTCTCCGCCGCCCGCGGGGAGATCCCCGCCCGCCGCGCCTACCCCGGCTACCTCTACAGCGACCTGGCCTCCCTGTACGAACGCTGCGGACGCGTCCGCGGGCGTCCCGGCTCGGTCACCGTGCTGCCGGTGCTCACCATGCCCGCCGGCGACATCACCCATCCGGTCCCCGACCTGACCGGCTACATCACCGAGGGCCAGATCGTGCTCTCGCCCCGGACCCACGCGCTGGGCGTGTACCCGCCGCTGGACGCCCTGTCCTCCCTCTCCCGGCTGATGCGCAAGGGCGCGGGCCCGGGCCGCACCCGCGACGACCACCTCGACGTCGCGGCCCAGCTGCTGGCCGCCCTGGCCCGGGCCCGGCAGGTCCGCGACCTCGCGGACCTGGTCGGCCACGCCGCACTGAGCCCCACCGACCGCCGCTACCTCGACTTCGACGAGGCGTTCCTGCGCGACTTCGTCGACCAGCGCGGCGACGAGTCACGAAGCCTCGACGCCGCGCTGGAACGCGGCTGGCGCGCCCTGCTCACGCTGCCCCGCAGCCAGCTCTCCATGCTCCCCGCCGATCTCCTCGACGCCCACGGGGCGAAGGACCCCGGCCGTCCCGGCGACCCCGGCCGTCCCGGCGACCCCGGCCGTCCCGGCGACCCCGGCCGTCCCGACGGCCTGGACGCCGTCGACGGGCGTGGCGCCGCCGACGGGCGTGACGCGGAGGCGTCCGGATGACCGGCGCCCGTCGTACCCCACCCGGCCGTGCCGGACGGCTGCGGCTGCGGCGCAGCCTCGACGTGGCCGAGCGCGGCGCAGGCCTCCTGGAGCGCAAGCTCCGCGTCCTGCGCGCCGAACACCGGAGGCTGGTGCACGCGGAGGAGGCGGCCGCCCGGGCATGGAGCGACCTGCTGTCCGAGGCCGAGACCTGGCTGCTGCGGGGCCTGCTCCTCAGCGGGCAGCAGGCCCTCGACGCGGCCGCGGCCGGCATCGGCCCCGCCGAGGTCACGGTGGACCGGACCGCTTCCCTGGGGGTGCGCCGCCCGGCCGCGGCCTCCGTGACGGTGCCCGCCCGCACCTCCGCCTCCGCCGCGCCCACCAACACGGCCCTCGTCCACGCCGAGGCGGTCTACGCCCGCGCCCTGCGCGCCGCCGCGGAGTACGCCGTCGCCCGCGACGCCGCCGAGCTGATGGGCGCGGAGGTTCTCAGCACCCGGCACCGGGTCCGTGCCCTGCGGCGCCACTGGATCCCGCGCCTGCGGGAGGAGCTCGACCGGACCGAGCTGGCGCTGGAGCAGGCCGAGCACGAGGACGGTGTCCGGCGGCGCTGGGCGGCCCGTGCCTCCGGGCGGTGACCGCCGGAGCGGCCGTCACCCGGGTCCGGCGCCCGCGCCCGCCGGGTCAGGCGCCGCGCACCGGGACCGTGATGACGGGGCAGTGGGCGTGGTGCAGCACGCCCTGGCTCACCGACCCGAGGAGCATGTCGCTGAAGCCCCCGTGCCCGCGGGTACCGACGACCAGGCCCAGCGCGTGCCGCGAGGCCTCCGTCAGGACCCGCACCGGGTGACCGCGGACGACCTCGTGGTGCAGTTCCACCCCGGGATGCCTCGCGGTCCGGCCCGCGACCGTCTCGGCCAGCACCCGGCGGCACTCCTGCACGGCGGCGTCCTCGTCCAGCACACCGAGCAGCGGCGGATGCCACACGTACAGGGCCCTGAGGACCGCTCCGCGCAGGGCCGCCTCCTCGAACGCCACGTCCACCGCCGCCGCCGCGTGCGGACTGCCGTCGACGCCGACGACGAAGTACGGGGGCTCCTCGGTGACGTGCTCCGGCTCGGGAACGACGACCACGGGGCAGGGAGCGTGGGCGGAGACCGGGAGCGCCACCGAGGCAGAGGTGAACAGCTCGCGCCGGGCGCTCAGGTGCCAGGAGCCCACCACGACCAGGGAGGCGTTCCCCGCCTCCTCGCGCAGCACCCACGCCGGCTCCCCCTCCGCCAGCACCGTCGACACCTCCACGGCCGGCCGCCGGGACTCGACGAAGGCGACCGCCTCCCGGAGGGTCCGGGCGCCCGCCTCGTGCAGCGTGCGGTTCCACTCCTCCCAGGACGGCCGCGCCTCGCCCGTGCGGTATCCGCCCGTCGGCAGGCCCTGGGCGTGGACGAGCCGCACCGGCAGGCCACGGCGGTCCGCCTCGTCGGCGGCCCAGGCGAGGGCCAGCCGCTTCGAGGGATCCGGGTCGACGCCCACGACGATCGGCTCACGCCCGTGCGTACCGGTCATGGCACCTCCAGCAGGTTCCCGTGCCGCGGTCCGTCCGCTGTCCCTCCCAGCGTGACCGCACTCGTCGGCAGCCGCCACGGCACCGCCCCGCGGGGCGCGTCGTCGCGGCGGCTCACCGCGCCCCGTCCGCACCCGTGCCGTCCGGGCCGGTGTCGTCCGGGTCGGCGGGCCGGTCGGTGAGGTGGGGCTCGACGTCCACGACGCCCTCCACGGCGCGCACGAGGCGCACGGCGACCGGGACGAGCGAGGTGTCGCGGATGCGCCCGCGGAGGGTGACGACCCCGTCGCGCACGTCCACGTGGACGGCGTGGCTGAAGCCCGGGAAGAGGTACGACACCACGGTGCGCCGGACCTCCTCCTCGATGTCCTCGTCCGCCCGCAGGAACACCTTCAGCAGATCGGCCCGGCTGACGATGCCCTGGAGCATGCCGAGGCGGTCGACCACGGGCAGCCGCTTGACGTGCCGGACGGCCATGATCCGGGCCGCCTGCGCGAGCGTGACGTCGCCGTGGACCGTGATCGCGGGAGCGCTCATGAGCTCCGCCGCCGTGGCCGCCCCGGCCTTCGCCACGCCGGACGGCGGGCGGCCCTCCCCGGCCGGGCCCCGGTCCTCGTCGCGGAACTCCTCCTTCGGCAGCAGGTCGGCCTCGGAGACGACGCCGACCACCCGGTCCTCGCCCTCGAGGACGGGCAGGGCGCTGACCTTCCACTGCTCCATGGTCCGGACGATCTCCTTGAAGGGCGCGTCGCGGCCGACGGCCACGACCGTCGGAGTCATCACGTCGCTCACGATGTGCGGGGTCTGCGGCACTGCCGGGCACCTCGTTCCGTCGCGTCTCGTTCCCCCTGGTCGTTCCGCCTGCTCGTTTCCGCGCTGCTTCCCGTCCGGCGCCTCCGTCCGGTCAGGGAACCTCGCCCGCGCCGTGGGGCGCGTACAGGTCGAGCAGCCGTACCCGGGCGGACCTGAGCCGGCGCGCGAGGACGCCGGACACGTAGGTGCACAGCTCGTGGTCCAGTCCCGGATCCTTCGCGCACATCTCACGGACCGCCGCCGCGTCGAACTCGTAGGCGCGCACCGGACTGTCGGCCTCCGCCCCCAGATGCCACCGGTGCGGAGGGACCAGCCAGGACCAGCCCAGCAGCTTCCCGGCGCCGAGGGTCTCGACGACCGCCGGCCGCTGACCGGGCACCCTCAGATCGAGTGCCACCGTGCCGGTGTGGATGATCCAGAAGCGGTCGGCCTCGCCGCCCTCGTCGAAGACGCGCTCGCCCGCCGCGAACGACACCTCGTGCGCGAGCGTCATGAGCTGCTCGCGATGCTCCTTGCTCAGGGCGCCGAAGACGCCGCTCCTCGTCACCACACCGCACTCCCCTCTTCGTGACCTCGGCCTCTCGCGACCTCGACGCGGGAACGGACTCCCGTCCGGTTCCCGACGTCCGGCCGCGCGGGCACACGGTCCCCGCGCGGCCGGGGCGGGGACCGGGACCCGGTGGCCGCCCGCTCCCGGCCGCATGACTCCACCATCGCCGCAAACAGGCCCGGCGCAACCCGGGCGGGGCGGCCGGGAGGCGACCCCGCCGGCGCGGGTGCCGTACCGCGGGCGCCGGTGCGGTGGGCCCGTCCGCGGTACGGCACCCGCTACTCGGTGACGCGGACCGCGAGCGCCGGGCGGATGGCGGCGGCGCGACGCGCCGGCCCGATCGTGGCCAGGAGCGACGCGGCGAAGGTGGCCACCGCCAGGCCGCCGATGCCGGCCCACTCGACCGGGAAACCTCCTTCGAGGCCTTCGAAGGCCGCGCTGTTGCGGTACATCAGCCAGGTGGTGAGGACGCCCAGGAACGAGCCGAGGACGATCCCCTCCAGGGCGATGAAGCTGCTCTCCCACAGGAAGGACCGCTGGACGCTCCGGGACCGGAAGCCGAGGGCCCGGAGGATCCCGATGGTGCGGCGGCGCTCGCGCACGGCCCGGACCATGACGACGCCGAGGCCGGTGATGCCCACGCCGAGGCCCAGGGCGAGGAAGCCCTCCATGAGGCGGAAGAAGGCGGTGCTGGAGTCGAACTGGCGGCGGATGTCCGACTCGATGGGGGTGGCGACCAGGCTGGACGCGAGCTGCTGCCCCTGCAACCGGGCCGCCAGCGCGTCGGGGGAGGTCCCCGGGCTCGTCCGCACCAGCGCGGAGGCGTTCTGCGCCTGGGCGCCGAAGAGGTCGCGCGTCGCCCGCTCGCTCAGCACCACGGGGTACGTGGTCGAACTGGCGCCGGTGCCCGGGTAGAAGACCATCCCGTTGCTGAGCACGCCGGCGATGACCTTCCGTTCGGCGCGGCCCGTCCGGGGGTCGGTCAGGGTGAGGGTGTCCCCGGGGTCGTAGTAGTCGCCGGCCGGGCCGCCGGTGCTGCCGAAGAAGCCGTCGAGGACGACGTAGCGCGGGTCGGCGGCGAGGGCCCGCCACACCGCGGCGTCGTCGCCCAGGCCGGGCAGCCGCTCCCGGAACGTGATGCCGCTGATCGCCCCGTCCGGCACACCGACCACGGCGGCGTCCAGCGGCTGGGTGCCGCGCCGGCCCGGATCGGTGGCCCGCCCCGTGGCGTTGAGCAGCGGTGTCACGGCGGAGATCCGGGCCGCGGACGGGCCGTCGCGGAGATCGGCGGCCAGGCGGTCGCCCGCGACCTGCGCGTTGTAGTCCAGACGCAGGGAGTATCCGGCGGTGGCGTCGGCGACGACCCCGTCGACCCCGGTGCGCAGGATGCCCGAGATCTCCGTCAGGAGCACGAGGACGAACATGATCAGCGTGTACATCACCAGCGTCGCGCCGGTCCGGAACCGTTTGGCCAGCGGGTAGGCGACCGCGAGCCGCGCCGCCAGGCCGCTCTCGGTCGGGCGTTCCAGGACCCGCCGCAGCGGGCGCAGCAGGGTCCGCTGGTTGTCGCTGACGAGCACCACGGCGGAGAAGGCGGCCAGGGCGCCCTGGATGACGTACACGGACATCGAGGGGGTGTCGAAGATCCGGGGGCGTACGACGGGGGCCAGCAGCGTCCAGGCGAGCACGGCTCCCGCGACCAGGGTGGTGACCGTGTGCCGGGGCAGCACGCGCAGCAGCGCCGGAGCGGCGAACGCGAGGGCGAGCGCCGGCAGGAGGTACGTCATGTCGGGCCGGCTGCGCGCCACGGCGGGGACGGCCGCCAGCGCGCACAGGACCGCGAGGACGGTGGAGACCACGAGCAGCCGGCGGCGCGGCTCGCGTCCCGGCGTGGCAGGGAGGTCGCGGATCGCCGCGATGATGTTGAACCTGCTGATGCGCACACTGGTCGCGAGGATCGCGGCGAAGGCGATGAGCAGGCCCATGGCCAGTCCGTTGAGGATGCTGGTCGGGGTGACGGCGAACGCGATGCGGATGCTGCTTCCGCCGATCGCCCAGCCCTCGAAGATCTTCGCGGCCACCACGGACACCCCCCAGCCGACGGCGACCCCGATGGCCACGCCCGGCAGCGCGGACAGCACGGCGTAGGCGGCCCCTTCGAGGGTGAAGGACCCGACCAGCCGCGAGCGCTTCATCCCCACCGCCCGCACCATGCCCATCTGCGACTTCCGCTCCTCGCCGAGCATGACGAAGATGTTCACCAGCAGCAGCGCGCCCGCGATGATGCTGAAGCTGCCGATCATGAGGAACAGGGCTCCGAGGGAGTCCCCGGCCTGCCGGGCGTCCCGCAGGACCGTGTGCTTGGGGGTCTCCACCGCCGTCTGACCGGCGAGCGGGCCCAGGGCCCGGCGGATGTCGGCGCTCACCCGGCCGGTCAGGTCCTCGCCGCCCTCGACGCCGCCCCGGTTGGACACGAAGGTGACCGGGCGCGGCTCCGTACCGGCGGCCCGGGCGGCGGCGTCCAGGGCTCCCGGCGCCAGGAACACGTCCCGGTTCAGCCGGCCTCCCAGGCCCACGCCGGCCAGGCCCTCCTCCGGCACCACCCGCTCCACCCGGTACGTCCGCGGCGCTCCGAACAGGTACAGCGTGACCGGGTCCCCGGCGGACACGCCCAGCGACCGGGCCAGCGGCTCGTTGACCACGACCCGGCCCGGTTCCGGGTCCGGTCCGCCGAGGCCGGAGTCCCCGCCCGCGGAGCCGAAGCGCGACGCCTCGCCGAAGTCCAGCTGCCAGGCCAGGACCCGCGGTTCGGCCGTCCTCCGCCCGGCGGCACCGCTGACGGCCGACGCCTGGGCGGTGCGGGCGTCCAGCACCCCGTCGACGTCGGGATCGTCCGCGAGGGCGGCCAGCCGCCGGGTGACGGCGTCCCCGGTCGGGCCCGGGGGCGCGACGACGCGCTCGTCCACCGGCCCCAGGGTGCGGTACGCCTCCTGCCGTACGGAGAAGTTCAAGGTGTCGCCGACGACCAGGGCCCCGATGACGATGGCCGTCCCGAGCACCGATCCGCCGATCACCAGTGCCGCCTCGGTGCGCCGGCGGGCGACCTGCCGGAACGCCAGCCGCCGCGACACCGGCTGCCGGACGGCGACCAGCGCCAGGGCGGCGAGGGCGAGCCCGAGGGCGGTGAGCAGCGGGATCAGCAGCTCGGGGTACACGGTCAGCCCCGGGAGGCGTCGAGACCGGCGGCGGACGCGGCGGCGGCCGCGGTGCCGGGCGGGGCGTCGGGCGCGGCCGCGGTGGCGGGCGCGGTGGTGTCCTGGCGGACGTCGTCGACCAGCCGGCCGTCGCGCATCCGGATCAGCCGGGGGACCCGCGCGCCGATGGCGCTGTCGTGGGTGACCAGCACGATCGTCTGGCCCTCGTCCCGGTTGAGCTCGCACAGCAGGTCCATGACCTGGTCGGCCATCGCGCTGTCGAGGTTCCCGGTCGGTTCGTCCGCCCACACGACGGCCGGACGTCCGGCCAGGGCGCGGGCGATGGTCACCCGCTGCTGCTCACCCCCGGACATCTCGCTCGGCCGGTGCCCGACCCGGTGGCCGAGGCCCACCCGGTCGAGCATGGCCAGCGCCCTGCGCCGCGCCTCGTGCGGCCGGCTGCCCACGAGCAGCAGGGGCAGCTCGACGTTCTCCACGGCGGAGAAGACCGGGATGAGGTTGAACGCCTGGAAGACGAAGCCCATGGAGTGCGCCCGGTGCTCCGTGCGCGCCGCGTCCGACATCGCGAACAGGTCGTGACCGTCGACCTCCACCCGGCCGCCGTCGATGTCGTCGAGCCCCGACAGGCAGTTCAGCAGCGTGGTCTTCCCGGAGCCGGACGGTCCCATGACCCCCACCATCTCCCCGTGCCGCACCACCAGGTCGAGGTCGAGCAGGGCGGTGACCTCCACCGAGCCCGTCCGGTAGACCTTGCGCACCCCGGTGGCGACGAGGAGCGCCCGGTCGGCGTTCGTGGTGTTCGTGGTGTCCATACCCACCTCCGGAAGGACGGGAGGTCATGGCTGTCCGGTCCCGCGGGAGGGCCCGGCAGCCCCTGCCGCCGGCCCGCCGGGAGTCCCGCGCCGACGGCTGCGCCGCCTCGGCCGGGTGCCCCGCGGCCGGGTGTCCCGCGGCCGGGCGCGTCGCCGGACGGCGGTCGCGGCCGGTGTTCCCGGGCCCGTGGCGGCGCGGGCGAGGCATACAGGTCCAGTTTAACGAGACGCCCGGCGGGATTCCCGGCCGAGCGCCTCGCGGGCGGCCGTTCGGTCCGTGTGCGCGTTCGACCGGAAAGCCCCTGTCCGAACCGTTCGGCCGCCCGTAACAATGCCTTCTCGGCCTGACCGGCCGCCCGCGACCAGAAGGAGTCACCACAGATGCGTCGCCTTCGTTCCGTCTGCCTGGCCCTCGCCGGCACCGCGGCGATGTTCGCCCTGTCCGCCGCGCCCGCCCAGGCCGCCCCCGGGGACGTCTCCACCTCCTGCGCGAGCGTCCTCACACCGGCCGGCTACGTCGACGTCAGCTGGGGCTACAGCAGCAGTTGCGGCACGCAGAGCTTCAGCCCGAACATCAAGCAGATCAAGCAGCTCACCGGCCTGCCGGTCGGCACCGTGGTCAGCGCCTGCGCCTCCACCTACCAGCCCGCCGGCTGGGTCCAGACCAGCTCGTACTACAGCAGCAGCTGCGTCTATTCCTCGGTCCCCAGCTTCAGCAACAACGCCTGGCAGCTGAAGCGCGTCTCCTGACCCGAAGGCGCGGCGAGGCCCCTCGTCGAGCCGGGTGAACGGCGTCCGGGCGGCGCCCGCGCGGTGAGCGCGGACGCCGCCCGGAGCGACGTCGGCGGCGAGGAGAGCGAAGGAACTCGTTTCAGAAGGTGAGTTGAGAAGGAAGCCCCTTCATGGCCTCGCCGCGGGCAACGCTAGCACTCAGGCCGGGATCAGGTCGCGGAGATTCCCCGGGGTGACGACCCGGGAGTCCGGGTGCAGCCCCTCGGGGCGTTCGAGACCGATGTACAGCACCGGCTCGTCCGGAACCGGTCCGCCGTCCCACAGCTCCACGACCGTGGCGTCGCCGGACATCAGGCCGACCAGGTGGCGGACCGTCAGGTACTCGCGCTCGACCACGGCGCGCACCACCTTGGACACCGACACCTGGTTCTCCTCGACCCGGTTGGCCGACGAGACGCCCCTCAGGTACAGGTGCAGCCACTTCACGCGCCACCGGCCGTCGTCCCCGCGCCGGAACACCAGCGGCAGCGCCACCCGGCCCGCCCCGCGGAGATCCGACTTCATCCGCACCGTGCGCGGCTCGAACGGGCGGCCCTTCTGCTCGTCGTCGCGCAGCATGAAACCGAAGAACGACTCCTCGACCTCCTCGAAGCCCTCGCCGGCGAAGATGTTGACCTGCGGGACGACGAAGGTGCTGCGCACCCGGTCCAGGGACAGGTCGATGAACTCCGAGGCCCCGTCGGGCGCCTCGGTGACATCGCCCGAGTGCCGGCCCCCGACGGCGGTGAGGGAGGTGTAGGACAGCCAGGAGTCGGTGCTGTAGTCCGTGTGGAGGAGCAGCGCCGAGAGGTCGTAGTCGGTCCGCTGCCCGGCCTCCTTCCAGTACACGAAGAAGCGCAGCCGTTCGCCCTCGACGGCCGAGACCGAACCGCGCGGCAGGACGCCGAGCCCGGCCGCGGTCGCCCTGCCGCTGAGGGGGAGCGCCACGTCGAGGACGTCGGGGCCGAGCAGCAGCCGTCCCGGCGTGGGGAGGCGGCGCCGCGTCTCGGCGTCGAGGGCGGCGATCAGGCGGTCACGGTCGGCGGCGGGCACGGGCGGCCGTGCGTCCGGGGTGACCCAGCCGCGGCCCCGGCGGTTGACGAAGATCCGGGGTTCGGCCGTCTCCCGCTCCCGGTTCCGGAAGTGCTCGCGGACCGAGAGCACGACCCGGCCGGAGACCCGGGGGGCGACCTCCACCGCGGCGGCCACCACCGCGTCCCGTTCCCCCTGGTCGGCGGCGATGCGCAGCAGGAGGTCCAGGGCACGGAACAGCTTGCCGGGGGCGGACTTCAGCAGCCGCGTCGCGCCGAGGACGTCGTGGTCGTCGAGCAGCCGCTCGACGCGGCTGTCGAAGGACCGGGCCTCCTTCTCGCCCCGGGCCACCGCGAACACGTCGGCGGCGTGCGGATGGCGGGGGTACTCGTGGGGGTGGAGACGCTCGCCGAGCCGTTTGAAGGGCTCGCGGTGCGCGTGCACGTCGGCCAGCTTGGCGGGGTTCGCCGCGACCACGGAGTCGAGGCCCGCGAGCAGCGCCCGGCGGACCGGCCGCGGCAGGGACCGGAACCGGGTCGGTTCCCGCAGCGTCACGTCGCCGCCCGACAGGGCGCACGCCAGCCGCAGTACGTCGGTGACGGTGTCCAGCAGGAGGTCCGCGCCGGCGGCGAGACGGGCTTCGTTGACCACCGCCCGGTTCTCCCGCACCGGGATCGACTCCGGCTGCGGGCCGGACGCGCACCGCCCGGCGAGCACCTTCAGGTCGCCCAGGTGGTCCTCGCCCAGCGGTGTCGTGCTGCCCGCCAGGGCCAGGTACAGGTCCGTGAGCTCGTCGTCCAGGTCCCGCCCGAGGTGCAGGACGGTCACCCGGTCGCCGGCCGAGGCGATCAGTTCGTCCTGCGCCGCGAGCATCTCCTCGTAGGTGTGCCCGTAGCGGCCGTACGCGGGAAGGCCGAGCAGGTCCAGCACCCCGTGCGACAGCTGGGTCAGCACGTTCTCCCGCGAGGTGTCGTCGGCGAGCGCCCTCGTCACGCACCGCGTCCAGAATTCCTCGGTGTCCGGCACGTTCGCCGGGAAGTCGATGAAGTACGTGTTGTGCCGGACGTGGTCGCCCACCATCTCGCTCACGGCGCGCAGCGTCCGCCGGGCCGTGTGCACGACCGCGGCCTCCGACAGCCCCGACAGCCGCTCCAGCAGCTCCGACGACAGCTTGAAGCCCACGGACGTCAGCGCCGCGTCCAACTGCCGCGCGGCGGCGGCCCCTTCGCCGGCGGAGCCCGCGGGGGAGGGGAGGCGGTGGGTGTGCCGGATGACCAGCGATACGAGACTGTGCGCCATCCGGGGATGATCGCAGAGGTCCGCGAGCCGGCGCGCGGGAGTTTTCCGCACGCCCCGCCGGGCAGCCGCATGCCTCCCGTGGGGAGCCGGGAGGCGCGGCGGACCCGGCCGGCCACGCGGACCGGCACGGCCCGGCGGGAGGATCCCCGCCAGGGGCCCGACCCGCGCCCCCACCATGCACCACGAACCGGCCGACGGAACAGATCGCGGCCGAAAATATCGGTACGGCCCTCGGGGGAGGCGGCCCGGCCCGGCGCACCCGGCCCGGCGCACCCGGCCCGCCGCACCCGGCCCGCCGCCCCGTGGTCCGGCGCCGACGTGAACGCCCGCGCGACCCGGCAGCGGACACCCCGCCCCCGGCGCCGGGCGCTGCCGGAGGGCCCACCGGAGCCACGGACGCGTGCGTGCGGGGAGGCCGCCGGGCGGGAATGCGCATCATCGTCCTCTCCGATGGCGCGCTGGTCCGACGAGATGGATTTGGGTGCGTTCGGGTGGTCCGTCGTCGGTACCGCAACCGCCGGCCGCCCGGCCCGCCTCCTGGACACCGAACGAACGCCGATGTTGGAGGTTGGTTGTATGCCGGAGTGGAACTACTCGCCGACCGCCGTGACGGTGCCCCGGCTGATCCTGGACCCCTACCGCTGCGGTGTCGACGCGAACGCGGCTCTCGACGGAGCGGACGCGGGCGGACGGTGGGGAGACGAGGACTGGCGCGTACCGCCCCGGGCGCGGGCCGGGGAGGAGTCGGAGGAGGGGGCGCGGCGAGCCCCCGAGCCGAGCCGGCGGCCGTCCTTGTCCCCCGCCGACCGCCGCCGTCTGGAACTGCACGCGGCACTCGTCCGGGCAGGAGTCGCGCCCGAACCCGGAGACCTGCACGCCGTGGAGGCGTTGAGCACCCTGGACGACACCGTCAACGACGCCGTCCGACGCTGGATCGCCGCGCACTGAACCCCGTCGCCCTCCCCCGCGGCGGGTTCCGGCGCCGACGGCCGGTCCGCGACCGGGGAGCGCGCGGCCGGGAGTGTGCGGACGGGGAGCGCGCGTGCGGGGACGTACGCGCACGGAGCGCGCCCACGCAGGGCCGGCCGCTCCTTCCGCCTCCCGGAACCGGGTACGGGTCGCCCGGCGCCGGGCGCGGAAGGCGGTGAACGAGGGCGTTCACGGGTCCTGCCGTCAGGTGGTGCGGCCGCGTTCGTCCGGCGCACGGGCCGTCGTACCGGGGCCGGCTGCCGCGGGAGGCATGGGCGGCAGTCCCGCGGCGATGTCCGGCAGCAGCACGGGCTCCAGCCGGACCGACGCCTGAACGCTCAGGTACCGCTCCAGCTCCGGCGGACGGTAGCGCGCGTCCCGGTCGTGGCGCTCCTTGGCGGGCACGGCGAGGAACTCGTTGCCGTCCGGCGCACCGTCGTCGCCGACCGCCCCGCCGAGCGGCCGGTGCAGGGGCTCGGACAGCCGGTACGCCCCCGTCCACGAGGCGTGCACCGGACCCGAACCGTCCGGCCGTACGCGGAATTCGATGCTCCGCTCCGGCTCCATCACCTTCGGCCCGGCCGTGCCGAGCACATCGGGGTCGAACGCCAGCCCGTGCCGGCGGGCCTGGTCGACCATCCACAGCAGGGTGATGTCGGACAGCCCCGTCTCCTCGTAGCCGCCTCCCACATCGCAGTGCACCCCGGCGAACCACACCTGCTTCAGCTCCTGTCCCTGCTCGGCGGCGCCGGGCTGCTGGTGCCACAGGGCCGGCCGGAACGCCGAACGCTGTTCGTCGACGGCCAGCGCGTGGAAGGCCGCCCCCACCCAGCTGCTCAGCTCGGTGTCGTGGAACGCCCAGCGGCGGTTGAACCGGTTCACCGCCGGCTGCAGCCACGTGGCGTCCGGGACGGGGATGCCCAGGGCGCCCACCGTGTCCCACACCCCGATGAAGTGGATCCGCGTCTCGTGCGCGTACGAGCGGCGGAACAGCGTCGAGGCCGCGCCGGTCGGCCGCTCGATCCGGTCGCGGTACAGAGCCCAGGCCTCCGGGACCCGGTCGACGTGGTCCCGGCGCAGGACGCCGCAGTTGCGCAGCAGCCCCGCCAGGCTCCGCGCGGTGAACGCCCCCCGGCTGAAACCGAAGAGGAACAGCTCGTCGTCGGGTTCGTACGCCTCGACGAGGAACCGGTAGGCGTCCAGGACGTTCCGGGACAGTCCCGCGCCGAACGCGCCACCGGACAGTCGCTCGCGCCGACGGGTGCCCACACCACGGTGGTAGTAGACGCGCTGCTCCTTACCGGCCTCGTACCCGGGGCGCACGGACAGGGCGACCTTGGCGACGTTGGTCCTGCTCGGTTGGTCGGCGAAGTTCCACGTGCCGTCGCAGCAGACGACCAGGCGCTTGGCCATGACGATCCCTCCTCGCACGAGCGTGGAGCGGCGCCAAGCACACCGTCCATGTTTCCACCACTCGGCGGGCGGTGCCATCCGGCCCCCGCCCGCGCACGGCGGCCGGGACGGGCGCGGGTCGTCGAGGCGACTAAAATGGGGAGCCGGTACATGTCGCACACAGCCGGACGTCCCTGCCCCGGTGAACACGTCCGCGCGCCCCGCACGCGGTGTCCGCCGCGAAGTGACCGGTTCCGGCGTCATCACTCAGGAGAGGGCGGCGCCAACGTCACCCCTGAGGCACCGTCGGCCGTACCCCGGACACGGTTCCCGGGTTCGTTCTCCCCCGGGGCGCCGAGGTCCCCGGTTCGCGCCTGACCCGGCCGATGCCCGCCCCGGCCGTCTCCCGCCCGTCGTCCACGTCCGGCAGTACCCGGGAAGTCGTTCCGTCACGTCGGCGGGGTCCGCTAGCGGTTGACGGATTTCATCCCCGCCTCGTCGTAGCGCTCGCCCGCCGCCTCGGGCAGCTCCGCGTCGATGCGGGCCAGGTCGTCCCCGGTCAGCGTGATCTCGACCGCGGCGGCGTTCTGTTCCAGATAGGCGCGGCGCTTGGTGCCCGGGATCGGCACCAGGTCCTCGCCCCTGGCCAGCACCCAGGCGATGGCCAGCTGCGCCGGGGTCACCTCCTTCTCGGCGGCGATCTCCTTCACCTTCGCCGCCAGCCGGAGGTTCGCCTCCAGGTTGGCGTCCTGGAAGCGCGGGTTCTCGCGGCGCCAGTCGTTCGCGTCCAGTTCCTCCGGCGAGGCGAACCGCCCGGCGAGGAAACCGCGGCCGAGCGGCGAGTACGGCACGAAGCCGATGCCCAGCTCACGGCAGGCGGGCAGCACCTCGGCCTCCACGTCCCTGGACCACAGCGAGTACTCGCTCTGCACCGCGGTGACCGGGTGCACGGCGTGCGCGCGCCGGATGGTCTCCGCGCTCGCCTCGCTCAGACCGATGTACCGGACCTTGCCCTCGGCGACCAGCTCGCCCAGCGCGCCCGCCGTCTCCTCGATCGGTACGTTCGGGTCGACCCGGTGCTGGTAGTACAGGTCGATGTGGTCGGTCCCCAGACGCTCCAGGGAACCGTGGACCGAACTCCGGACGTGCTCGGCCGAGCCGTCCTGCGGACCGACCGTGCTGATGTCGCCGGGTACCGCGTCGTCCATCCGGTAGTTGAACTTCGTCGCGATCACGTACTCGTCGCGATGCCCCCGGACCGCCTCGCCGACGAGCGACTCGTTCGTGAGCGGCCCGTACATCTGCGCGGTGTCCAGGAAGTTCACCCCGAGGTCGAGGGCGCGCCGGATGGTCGCGATCCCCTCCTCCCGGTCGGTGGATCCGTAGAAGGCGGACATGCCCATGCACCCCAGGCCGATGGCCGATACCCGGAGGTCCCGCAGACTGCGCTCCCGCATGTCGTGTCCCCATCTCTCTGTACGCGTGTTCATCGTCCGGACGGCACGACGCCCCTCCTCCATCAAGCGTCGGATTCCACCGTCCGGCATCCCGTGAGGGGAATCGGACGGCTCGGGCCTCGTGCGCCGCGGTGCCTGCGACGTTACGGCCTGGAGCGCACTCCAGGGCAAGTCGTCCGTCCAGGGGCCCGCCACGGCCGGACGCGTCTGCACACCGCGTCCGACGCACCGCGCCCGGTGCGTGCCCGCTGCCGCTGATCCCGGCGTCCGGCCGCGCCGGTCACAGGGCGCCGGCGGCGCGGACCAGTCCCGCGACCGCCGTCGATCGGCTGTGCGGGGGCCAGGCGATGACCGTGGTGACGCGGGGGGCGTCGAGGACCGGTACGGCGGTGAGGCCCTCGCGCAGACCGGCGCGGCCCGACTCCGGGACGACCGCGCAGGCCCGGCCGAGGGCGATGAGCTGGGTGAGCTGGGTGTGGTCGCGCACCTGCGGGCCGGGCCCGTCCGGGAAGGTGCCGTCGGGACGCGGCCACCGGGGGAGGGGCAGGCCGGGAAGGCCGGTGACCTCGGCCAGCCGCAGGTGGGGGCGGACGCCGAGGGGATGGGCCGCCGGGAGGATCACGACCTGCCCCTCGGTGTGCAGGTCCTCGGTGTCGAAGCCGGCCGTGTCGTCGAACGGCCGGTGCAGCAGGGCCACGTCGGCCCGCCCGTCGCGCAGTACCCCTGCCTGCTCACCCGGTCCGCACAGCACGACGTCCACGGCGACCGCGCCGGCTTCGGCGGCGTAGGCGTCGAGGAGTTTCGCCAGCAGTTCGCCGGAGGCGCCCGCCTTCGCGGCGAGGACCACGGCGGGGCGGCCGGTCGCGGCGCGGGCGGCCCGGCGGGTGCGCCGCTCGGCGGCCTCCACGGCGTCCAGCGCCGCCCGCGCCTCCCGCAGCAGCACCGCCCCGGCCCCGGTCAGGGTGACGCCCCGGCTGCCGCGCTCCAGGAGGGCGGCGTCCAGGCGCCGTTCGAGCCCCCCGATCGCCCGGGACAGCGGGGGCTGGGCGATCCCGAGCCGCCGCGCGGCCCGCCCGAAGTGCAACTCCTCGGCGACCGCGACGAAGTACCGCAGCTCACGTGTTTCCACCTCGCCAGCGTAACCGGGCCGGCCAGGGGTGATACCCGGACGGTATCGCCGCCCACCCGATCGGTCTTGGACGCCCTGCCGGGTGCGGGAGAAGGATCGATGCCATGAGCGAGACGAACAGCGTGAACAGTGGGAACGGCGTGAACGGCGGGAACGGACAGAAGGTCGCGTTGGTGACCGGCGCCAACAAGGGCATCGGGTACGAGATCGCCGCCGGACTGGGTGCCCTCGGCTGGTCCGTCGGGATCGGTGCGCGCGACGGGGAGCGGCGCGAGGCCGCCGTGGAGAAGCTGCGCGCGGCCGGGGCCGACGTGTTCGGCGTGCCGCTGGACGTGACCGACGAGGAGAGCGTGACGGCGGCGGCCCGCCTGGTGGAGGAGCGGGCCGGACGGCTGGACGCGCTCGTCAACAACGCGGGCGTCACCGGTGGCGGGCCGCAGGAGCCCACCACGGTCGACGTCGACCGGGTGCGGGCGGCCGTGGAGACCAACGTGATCGGCGTCATCCGCGTCACCAACGCCCTGCTGCCGCTGCTGCGCCGCTCGCCGGCGCCGCGGATCGTGAACGTCTCCAGCAGCGTCGGCTCCCTGACGCTCCAGAGCACGCCCGGCGCCGAGACGGGCCCCCTCTCCGTCGCCTACGCGCCGTCGAAGACGTTCCTCAACGCCGTCACCGTGCAGTACGCCAAGGAGCTGGCCGGCACCGGCATCCTGATCAACGCCGTCTGCCCCGGCTTCACGGCGACCGACCTCAACGGCTTCCGGGGAGTGCGCACCCCGCAGCAGGGCGCGGCCTGCGCGATCCGGCTGGCGACCGGGCCGGCAGACGGGCCGACGGGCCGCTTCTTCGACGACGAGGGCGAGGTGCCCTGGTGACGGGCGGCGGGACGGTTCGGACGGCCGTACGGTCCGGACCGTCCCGCACCACCCGGCGGAGGCGGCACCGGGGCGTCCGGGTGACCGGCGCGCCCGCACGACCGGTGCGTCCGGCCGCATCGCCCCGCCCGTCCGGCCGGAGCTGCGGACGGGCGGCCCACGGGGAGGGGCCGGCGGGGACCGGCGGGGCATCACCCGCCGAGGGGCCGTGTCACGGGTGCGGTGGCACAAATTCTGTCGCCGTCGACGCAGAAATCCGATTCATGTGCGGTGAGGGTATGTCGGCGGACGACTCGAGGAATAGTGGAGGCTTTGCCGGGGATCGCTCGGGCGGCTATTTCGTGCTACGGTTCTTCCAGTTGCAGTTGTGGTTCCCGAAAACTTACAAGTGCTCCTGCTGTCCTCCGGGTCGGCTGGTGCACTTTTTAATGCCGGTTTTTATTCCGGACGGGGTCATCATCACGGCGACGCGGGACCTGCACAGTGCAGGTCCCACGGGTAATGCCCCGAAGGAGATATGACATGGCTACTGGCACCGTGAAGTGGTTCAACGCGGAAAAGGGCTTCGGCTTCATCGAGCAGGACGGCGGCGGCGCCGACGTCTTCGCCCACTACTCGAACATCGCCACCTCCGGCTTCCGTGAGCTGCAGGAGGGCCAGAAGGTGAGCTTCGACGTCACGCAGGGCCAGAAGGGCCCGCAGGCGGAGAACATCGTTCCCGCCTGATCACGGCGCACGCACGACGGCTGGGCCCGCACCGATCGGTGCGGGCCCAGCCGTTTGCCGCCCGTCCGCTCGGACCGTCCCGTCCGCCCGGACCACGGGCGGCCGATTCGTCCCCGCAAGGGGAGATCCCGATCCGGGAGAATTCGAATTCAGATTTCGTGTTATCGTCCCACTGAATTCATTCATTGCTCCGCGGGTGCCGGGTGCTATTCAGTGCCTGCGTCTTCGGTGTGTCGGTGTGCGGCGTGAGGCACCCGCCGCGCACCCGACCGGCTGTGGCAGGGAGGGAAGAAATGGCGACCGGCACGGTGAAGTGGTTCAACGCGGCACGGGGCTTCGGTTTCATCGAGCAGGACGGCAGCGGCGCGGACGTCTACGCCCACTACGCCTACATCGCCGATCACGGGCTCGTGGGCCTCCTGGCGGGCCAGAGGGTGACGTTCGACGCCGTGTACGGACGCAAGTGCCCGTACGCGGAGAACATCGTCACCTGACCTCCAGGCCGCCCCGAGCGCCTCGCCCTCCCCGAGCGCCCCGGCGGGGGCAGGAGGCCGCTCGGCAGGGTGCGGCGCGGCCCGTCAGGTGTCCTTCGGCGCCGGTGCCGCCACCGGTACCGGGTCCGGCCCGGTGGGCCGGGCCGTCGCGCGGCGGGGGAGCAGCAGGGGGGTCGCCAGCAGGAGCACGCCCGCCAGGCCGATCGCCGCCCGCGGGCCCAGCAGGCTCCCCAGCACACCCCAGGCCGCCGTCAGGACCGCGGTCGAGGCCTTGGTCGTCACCGCCCAGGCCGACAGCGTGCGGGCGACCCGGTCGGTCGCGGTGCGCTCGAGGCGGTAGGTCGCGTGGACGGGGTTGAAGACCCCGCAGCAGAAGACGAGCCCGAGTTCGACGCCCATCACCAGCAGCAGACCTCCGGTGCCGGGTCCGAGGAAGGCCAGGCCGACGGGCCACACCGCGCGCAGCGTCCCGAACACGAGCAGGATCCGCCGCTGCCCGAACCGCGTGACCAGCGACGGTGCCAGCCGCGAACCGAGCAGCCCGCCGATCGAGGGCACGGCGAAGGCCAGGCCGTACTGCCACGGGGCGAACCCGAGCCGGCCGAGCATCAGCACGGTCAGCAGCGGTGAGACGGCCGTCACCAGGCCGTTGAACAAGGCGGTGTTGAGGAACAGCGGACGCAGCGCCGCGTCGGCGAGGACGTACCGCCAGCCGTCGAGCAGGTCCGCGGCCCGCACGCGCGAGGTCTCCCGGCGCTCGGGCCGGGGCTCGCCCCCGCCCATCGCGCGCAGGCCGAGGGCCGACAACAGGTAGCCGGCCGCGTCGGCCACCACCGTCGCCACCGGGCCGAGGAGCCCGATCGCCGCACCGCCCAGCGGCGGTCCGACGATCGCGGTCGTCCAGGCCGTGGACTCGAGGCGGGCGTTGGCGACGAGCAGGTCCCCGGCCGGCAGCAGCGTCTTGAGGTGGGCGCCGGAGGCGGCGCGGAAGGTGATGTCGGCCGCCGCGACGACGACCGAGACCAGCAGGAGCTGGAGGAAGGTGAGCACGCCGAGCGCGAACGACGCGGGGATCGTCAGCAGCGCCGCGCACCGCACCAGGTCCGTCGCGATCAGCACCGGCCGCTTGCGCCGGAACTCCACCCACGGGCCGAGCGGCACCGCCACCACCGCGCCCACCGCCGCCCCCACGGAGGCGAGCGCCGCGACCTCGGCCGGTCCGGCGTGCAGCACCTGGACGGCGATCAGCGGGAACGCGCCGAAGGCGAGCCAGGTGCCGAGCGCGCTCGTCGCATACGCTCCCCAGAACCACCCGAACCCCCGCCCCAGGCGGTGCCTGCGCCGACGCCTCCGCCGGTGCCCGAGCGACTGTCCCGGTCGGTGCCCGCTTCCCATGCCTGACGTCCCCGTCCCTGATCCGCACAACCGACAAGCGATCGGACGCATCAAAGCGAAGGCCCCGGCCGGGAATCAAACAACGGACGGGCCACCCGTCACAACCGAACGTTGTGGCCCTAGGGTGTCGGCATGGACCTCGACACCGTCCGGACGTTCGTCGCCGCCGCCGACACGGGACGGTTCCAGGAGGCCGCCACCGAGCTGGCGGTCACCCAGCAGGCCGTCTCCAAACGCATCGCCGCGCTGGAGCGCGGCCTCGGAGTGCGGCTGTTCACCCGGACCGCGCGCGGGGCCGAACTCACCATCGACGGGCAGGCGTTCCTGCCCCACGCGCGCGAACTGCTGCGCGTCGCCGAGCGCGCGGCCGCCTCCGTGCGCACCGGCCGGCGTCCGCTGCGCGTCGACATCATCGCCTCGCGCGGCGCGGCGTCGGGGCTCATGCGCGCCTTCCACCGCACGCACCCCGAGGTCGAGCTCGACGTGGTGATGCTCCTCGACATCGAGACCGCCGTCGCCGCCGTCCGCTCCGGCACGATCGACGCGTCCTTCCGCGCGGTCGCCGCGCCCGGCAGGCCCCTGCCGGAGGACATCGAGTCGGTCCGGGTGCTCGACGAGCCGCTCCAGCTCCTCACCGGCCCCGCCCACGCGCTGGCGGGCGCCCGGTCGGTGACCATGGCACGACTCACCGGACACCGGATCTGGATGCCCGGCATCGTCCCCGGCACCGAATGGGCCGCCTACTACGACGACCTCGTGGCCGGGTTCGGCCTCACCATCGAGGCGACCGGCCCCAACTTCGGCTCCGACGCCCTCCTCGACACCGTCGCCGACACCCCCGCCCTGGCCACCTTCATGGGCGGACACACCCGCCTGGTCTGGCCGGCCGGCCACGGCCTGCGCCGCATCCCGGTGACCGACCCGACGCCCGTCTACCCGCACTCGCTCCTCTGGCACCGCGACAACCCCCACCCGGCGCTGGCCACCCTCCGCGCCCACCTCGCCACCGCGGCGGCCGGCCATGACGCCGCCGGGACCTGGAGGCCCGGCTGGGTGCTTCAGCACTGACCGCCCCCGCGGCCCCGCCCCCGCGGCCCCGCCCCCGCGGCCCCGCTCACGCGGCCCCGCTCACGCCGGCCCGGGCGCGGCGGCGGGCTCCAGCCGGACCACGATCCCCTTCGACGTCGGCTGGTTGCTCTTGTCGGCCACGCTCTCCAGGGGCACCAGGACGTTGGTCTCCGGGTAGTAGGCGGCGGCACAGCCGCGCGTGGTCGGGTACGGGACCACGCGGAAGCCCTCGGCGCGGCGCTCGGCGTCGTCCTGCCACACACCGACCAGGTCGACGTGCTGCCCCTCGGCGAGACCGAGACCGGTGATGTCCTCCGGGTTGACGAGCACCACCCGCCGGCTGCCGTGGATGCCCCGGTAGCGGTCGTTCGACGTGTAGGGCACGGTGTTCCACTGGTCGTGCGAGCGCAGGGTCTGCAGCAGCAGGTGCCCCTCGGGGGCGCGCAGCATCTCCCAGGCGTTCCGGGTGAACAGCGCCTTGCCCGCGGGGTTGTGGTAGACGCCCTCGTTGACCGGGTTCGGCAGCTGGATGCCGCCGGGACGCGTCACACGCCGGTTGAAGTCGTGCAGGCCGGGGATGACGCGGGAGATGCGGTCGCGGATCGTGCCGTAGTCGGCCTCGAACTCCTCCCACGGGATGTCGGCCCCCGCCCCGTCGAGGGTGCGGCGGGCGAGCCGGCACAGAATGGCGACCTCGCTGAGCAGCAGGGGGGACGCGGGCTGGAGACGGCCGCGGGAGGTGTGCACCTCGCTCATCGAGTTCTCCACGGTGACGAACTGCTCCCCGTCGGTCTGGACGTCCCGTTCGGTGCGACCGAGGGTCGGCAGGATGAGCGCGGTCTCGCCGCAGACGGTGTGCGACCGGTTGAGCTTGGTGGAGATGTGGACGGTCGTACGGCAGCCGCGCATGGCCTCCTCGGTGATCTCGCTGTCCGGAGCGGCGCGGACGAAATTGCCGGCCAGCGCCAGGAAGAACTTGATGCGGCCTTCGCGCATCGCCTTGATCGAGTTGACGGAGTCCAGCCCGTGGGCGCGCGGCGGATCGAAGCCGAACTCCTCCTGGAGCGCGTCGAGGAACTCGTCCGGCATCTGCTCCCAGATGCCCATCGTGCGGTCGCCCTGCACGTTGCTGTGCCCGCGCACCGGGCAGGCACCGGTCCCGGTCCGGCCCACGTTGCCGCGCAGCAGCAGGAAGTTCACGATCTCCCGGATGGTGGGCACGGCGTGCTTGTGCTGCGTGATCCCCATCGCCCAGCAGACGATGACGCGGTCGCTGCGCAGCACCTCGTCCCGGACCTGCTCGATCTCCTCGCGCGTCAGCCCGGTCGCGGCGAGGATGTCCCTCCACTCGACGGTGCGGGCGTGCTCGGCGAACTCCTCGAAGCCCGCGGTGTCGGACGCGATGAAGTCGCGGGCGAGCACCTGGCCCGGCCGGGCGTCCTCGGCCTCCAGCAGCAGCCGGTTGACGCCCTGGAACAGCGCGAGGTCGCCGCCGTTGCGGATGTGGAGGAACCGGTCGGCGATCTCGACGCCCTGCCCGATCACCCCGCGCGGCTTCTGCGGGTTCTTGAACCTCAGCAGACCGGCTTCCGGCAGCGGGTTCACCGCGATGACACGGGCGCCGTTGCGCTTGGCCTCCTCGAGCGCGGACAGCTGCCGCGGGTGGTTGCTGCCGGGGTTCTGCCCCACCAGGAAGATCAGGTCGGTGTGGTGGAGGTCGTCGAGGCTGACCGTTCCCTTGCCGGTGCCCAGGGTCTCGTGCAGGGCGAACCCGCTGGACTCGTGGCACATGTTGCTGCAGTCGGGCAGGTTGTTGGTGCCCAGCGCCCTGGCGAACAGCTGCAGGACGAACGCGGCCTCGTTGCTGGCCCGGCCGGAGGTGTAGAAGACGGCCTCGTCGGGGGAGTCGAGCGACGTCAGCTCCGCGGCGAGCAGGCCGAAGGCGTCGTTCCAGCTGATGGGCTCGTAATGGTCGGATCCCGGCCGCTTGACCACCGGCTCGGTCAGCCGCCCCTGCTGGTTCAGCCACGCGTCGGAGCGCCGGCCCAGCTCGGACACCGGGTACCTGCGGAAGAAGTCGGCGGTGACGCGCCGCGTCGTCGCCTCGTCGTTGATGTGCTTGGCGCCGTTCTCGCAGTACTCGTTGCGGTGCCGGTGGCCCGGCGCGGGGTCCGCCCAGGCGCAACCGGGGCAGTCGATGCCGCCCACCTGGTTCATGGTCAGCAGCGTCCGCCCGGCGTTGCGGGGCGAGGTCTCCTGCAGGGAGTACTCCATCGCATGGGTCACCGCGGGCACGCCCGCGGCCCACTTCTTGGGCGGGGTCACGGTCAGAGCCTCGGTCGGCTCGTCACCGGGCGCCTTCTTCATCAGCTTGCCTTTCGCTCACGCCGTCGCTCGCGGATCAGCCGACGGGCCAGCGGGCCACCCGGCTCCTGTGCGGCTTGGCCTCCTCGGGCCGCACCCGCCCGCCGTGGATGGTTCCCCGCCAGGCCCCGGTCTCCTCTCCCAGACCCTCGATGTACTCCTTGAAACGCCGCAGCTCGTCCCGTACGACGCGGTCGGCCAGCCGGGGGACGCCGGCGAGCACGCCGGTGACGCCGCGCGGTTCGACGTGGATCCGCACGGTCATCTCCGTGCCGCCCGCCGCGGCGGGCCGGAACGTCACCTCGCCCCGGTGGGCGGAACGCCGCTCGAGACTTCGCCAGGTCACATGGGAGTCGGGCTCCTGCTCCAGGATCTCGGCCTGGAACTCACGGCGCACCGGGCCGGCCGTGATGGTCCACGTGGTGAGGGTGGGCCTGACCTGGTCGACCTTCCTCACCGTCCTCATGAACCGGGGGAAGCCCGCGAACTGCGTCCACTGGTTGTACGCGGTGCTCACCGGAACCGCGATCTCGATCGTTTCCTCAACGCTGTGCATGGCCCACCCATCGTCAGCCGCCGCTCGCCCCAGTCTCACCGCACGCCCGGCCGGTCGCCACACGCCGGCCCGCGCGCGGCCGGTCCCCGGCCCCGCGCGGCCTGCCGCTCCGCCGGGCGTCCGACTACCCCTCACGCAGGGCTCCTAACGCGGGGCGGGCCGCGAGCGGGCGAAGGGGCCGCCCCGCGGACGACGCCGGAGCCACCGCCCGGCGCGGTACCCGGGCCGGCCCGCGTATTTTCGGGTGACGGCGGGCACCCGTCAGCGATGACCTCGGCTGATTTCCTGTTCGCGCTGCTCGGAGCCGGTGCGCTGGGGGCGGCGTTGCTGCCCCGTCTGGTGGCCGGCCGGCCGCTGTCGGCGCCGCTCGTGTTCCTGCTCTGCGGTGGCGTCCTGCCCTTCCTGCCCGTACCCCTGCCGGAGATCGACCCCGTCGGTGACCGCGTGTGGGTGGAGCACCTCACCGAACTCTGCGTCATCGTCTCGCTGATGGGGGCGGGGCTCGCCCTGAACCGGCCTTTCGGCCGCCGTCTGTGGGGCGCCACCTGGCGGCTGCTCGGCATCACGATGCCCCTGACCGTCGTGGCGATGGCGCTCCTGGCCTGGGGACTGCTCGACTGGCCGCCGGCCGCCGCACTGCTCCTCGCCGCCGTGCTCGTGCCCACCGACCCGGTGCTCGCCTCGGAGGTCCGGGTCGGCGCGCCCACCGACTCCGAGCACGACGAGGACGAGGTGCGGTTCGCGCTGACCAGTGAGGCGGGACTCAACGACGGGCTGGCCTTCCCCCTGGTCGCGGCGGCGATGGCGCTGGCCTCCGCGGCCGGCACGGGCGTGTCCGGGGACTGGGTCGGACACTGGCTGCTGGTCGACCTCCTGTACAAGTGCGCCATGGGCGTGGTCTGCGGCCTGGCCGTGGGAGCGCTGCTGGGCTGGCTGTTCTTCCGTGCCGGCCGGCGGGCGGTGCGGCTGTCCGAACACGGGGAGGGCTTCGTGGCCCTGGGAGCGATGTTCCTGGCCTACGGTCTGACCGAAGTCGCCCACGGCTACGGCTTCCTGGCCGTGTTCGTCACCGCCTGCCGCCTGCGGTCCGCCGAACGCGCCCACGGCTACCACACGGTGATGCACGACTTCGTGGAGCAGGTCGAGCGCCTCCTGACCGCCGGCCTGCTCCTGCTGCTCGGCGCCTACCTCGCCCAAGGGATCCTGTCCGAGCTGAGCGTGCGGGGGGTCCTCGTCAGTCTGTCGCTGCTGTTCGTCGTGCGTCCCCTGACCGGCTGGCTCGCGCAGCTCGGCTCGGCCGCGGGGCCCCGGGAACGCGTGGTGACCGCCTTCTTCGGCATCCGCGGCATCGGCTCGCTCTTCTACCTCTCCTACGCGCTCGGCGCGCAGACGTTCCACGTCCCGGCCGAGGAACTGTGGGCGGTGGTGTCCTTCACCGTCCTCGTCTCCGTCGTCCTGCACGGGGTCACGGCCTCGCCCGTCATCTCCCGGCTGGACCGGCTGCGCCTGCTCCGGGCGAAGCGGGACCCCGCCACCGGCCCCGAACCGGACGAGGTGGACATCGCCAACCAGCGCCTGTGAGCGGACGGGAGCGCCGGTTCGGCCCGTCCGGTCGCGCGACCCGCGGTCGCGTGGCCCGGGCCGGCCCGTGGAGGTCGGCGGGAGGGGCGGGAAGGGCCGGTGACGCCCGGACGCCTCTTGGTGACAGAGCATGGCGCCGACACTGCCATTAATGGCGTCAATCTGATTTCTCATGGCGCCATTAATGTGCCATGATGGTGCCATGGAAAAGGGGGAGGCAAGGCCGGCGAACGCGGGTCCGGAGCCGCTGCGGTGGAGACGGCCCGCGAGATCACCGAGGCCCTCGACGCCGCCCGAGGCGTCGGCCGGGAGTGCGCCTGCGGTGCGCGCCCCGGCCCCGAAGGCCGGCGGTGCGCGCGTCGCAGGACGGGCCGTCCGACGTGAGCCGTCGCATCAGGAAGCCGAAGGGGGGCCGATCATGCGGACAGCACCGACCCGGCAGGAGGCGGCACCCGGCACCCGCACCGCCTTCGTCCGCTTCGTGCTCTGCGGCGGCGGCGTGGGGCTCGCCTCCGGCTTCGCCGTCGCCGCCCTGGCCTCCGTCGTCCCCTGGGTCCTGGCCAACGCCCTGGTCACCGCGGCCTCCACGCTCCTGGCCACCGAACTGCACGCCCGCTTCACCTTCGGCGCGGGCGGGCGCGCGACCCGGCGCCAGCACGCCCAGTCGGCCGGCTCCGCGGCCGCCGCCTACGCGGTGACCTGCGCGGCGATGCTCACCCTGGAGCACCTGGTGGCGACCCCCGGTGCGGTGCTCGAGCAGGTGGTCTACCTGTCCGCCTCCGCCCTCGCCGGAATCGCGCGCTTCACGGTGCTGCGCCTCGTCGTCTTCGCCCGGAGCCACTCCCGGGCCGCGGCACCCACCGTCGTCCGCACCGCCCCTGCCGCCCACCCCGCCGTGACCGGCATCGCGACCCCGGGCGGCACCGCGGCCCCGGGCGGCCCCGAGGCCCTGTGCCACGCCGCCTGACCGCCGCACCAGCCTGACCGCCGCGTCACCGGACCGCCGTGCGGGCCCGACCGCCGTGCGAGCCGGCCCGCCCGGAAGGCCGTTCGCCCTCGTGGACCTGCGGGCCCGCGGCACGGCGGGCACTTCGGGCAGATCCCGGCGCACGCCCCGCCCCCGGCGTGACCGTGTTCCGGGCGGGCGGGCGGCGGCGAGGTGCCGCCCGCCTCCTCCGGCCTGATCCGTCCGACAGCCCCTAACGGTCGAGGGGCTCGTAGTCGAACCAGTCGAAGTGGACGGTGCCGGCCGCGGCGTACATGCCGATGACCCGGCCGCTGAAGCCGCCGGCGACCTCGGTCGACAGGTAGCGGCCGTCGAGGGTCGCGAGCACCGTGAAGGTGCCGTCGGACTCCTCGACACCGAGGGAGACGACGTCGGGTCCGGTGACCGGGCCGTGCGGAGGCGGCGGGTCCGTGATCGTGAGGCCGAGCACCACGGGCCCGGCGGGAACGGGGTGCGAGGCCACGACCGTGCGCAGGGAGCCGACGCGCGCGATCACCCGGACCTCCGTGCCGGACGCCTCGATCGCGTAGTGGTGCCGCTCGTCCAGCCGGACGGCGAGCCCGCCGCGCCCCCGCGCGGGGTCGACGAGCGTGCGCGCCCCGCACGACAGGTGCTGCTGGCGCCGGCCGGTGAACACCACGTCGGGCTCGTCCAGGGAGCCGCCCCGCGCGCGGAGCGTCAGCCATCCGGGGCGCTCCTCGGTGGTGCAGTGCTCGGCGGGCCGGTCCCGCAGGGAGATCCAGGACGGCCGCAGTCCGCCCGGCTCGAAGTCGTCCCGCTGTTCCTCGGCGGGCCCGGGGGAGAGGGGCCACGGGAGCGTGGCCGGGTCCGGGCCGACCTCGCCGACGACCGGCCAGCCGTCCACCCACGTCACGGGCGCCAGGAAGGTCTCGCGGCCGAGCACGTGCCAGCCGGGGGTGCCGCCGCGCGGCCGTACGCCGAGCAGGACCATCCACCACGAGCCGTCGGGAGCCTGGACCAGGTCGGCGTGGCCGGTGTTCTGCACGGGGTGGTCGGTGCCGCGGTGGGTGAGGACCGGGTTGGCCGGGCACGGCTCGAACGGGCCGCCGGGCCCGGGGCCCCGGGCGATCGACACGCCGTGGCCGCGCTCGGTGCCGCCCTCGGCGATGAGCAGGTACCAGTGGTCGCCGATCCGGTACAGGTGCGGCGCCTCCGGGGCCTTCGCGCCGGGCGTGCCGGACCAGACCCCGTGCGGCGTCCCGTACGTCCGTCCGGTGGCCGGGTCGATACGGACCTGGGAGACCCCGGCGACCGTGCACCAGCAGGTGCCGTCCTCCTCCCAAGCCAGGTCGGGATCGATGCCCGGCACACCCGGTGCGGGCACGGGGTCCGACCAGGGCCCGGCGGGATCGGTGGCCGTGACGATCAGGTTGCCGCCGCCCTCGCTCACGTTGGTGACCATCAGCCAGAAGCGGCCGTCGTGGTGGCGCAGGGTCGGGGCGTAGATCCCGCCGGAGGACGGCATGCCGGCCGGCAGGCGCAACTGCTCCGGCCGGTCCAGGGCGTTGCCGATCTGGGTCCAGTGCACCAGGTCGCGGCTGTGGAGGACGGGGACGCCGGGGAAGTACTCGAAGCTGGAACAGGCGAGGTAGTAGTCGTCGCCGACGCGGCAGACGCTGGGGTCGGGATGGAAGCCGGGGATCACCGGCTCGCCCGGGCGGGCGGTCCGCTGCCGGAGGGGCACCTCCGCGTCGTCGTGGCTTCTACGGTTCAACTGGTGACTCATCGCGGCGGCCCTGCCCTGGGGTGAGTGTCGAAGCGCTTCACTTGATGGCAGGTGAAGGTAACGGATCTCTTTCTCCCGGGACAAGGGGTGCGATGAGGGGTGAGTCCCGCCGCCCGAAGCGTTGGCCGTCCGTCAGGAGGTGTCGGCGTCGATGCGCTTCGACGTGCTTCGGGACGTGCGGCCCGGCGGCCCGGGCGCTCTCTGCCGGCCATCGCGCACTCGCCGTCCCTCCCGCACCGGGTGCGGCGTTCGGCCCCGGCCCGTGACGGTCACCGTGGCCCGGGCGGCCGGGCGGTTCTCGGCGCGGGCCCGGCTGAGCACGGCGCCACCCCGCAGGCACGGCGCCCGCCACCGGCCGTGCCCGCCGGCCCTTCCGGCCGAGCAGTTGTGCCCGCTGGCCGGCCGCGTACCGGCCGAGCGGCTGTGCCCGTCGACCGGTCGCGTGCCCCGGCCGGTCGACGGTCGCGGCCGGTCAGCGGGCACGGCTTCCCGGACGGACCGCGGACGGCCCGTCGTGCCGCCGCTCCGGCTGCCGGGCCCCCGGTCTCACCCGGTGCCGCCCGCCCGGTGCCGGGTGGCGGCCAGCCGGGCCTCCGCCTGGTTCAGGAGCGTGTCCAGGACGACCGGGTAGGCGCTGAGGTTCATCCGCTCCGCCAGCAGGTGCGCGGTGGCCGCGATGTGCGGGTGGGTCTCGGAGGGCAGCCGGGCGTAGGTGGAGGTCCACATGCCCTCGTCCACGCCCCGCACCTCGTCCTTGACGGCCAGCGCGCCCGCGTCCAGGGCGGCGAAGGCCAGCGTCAGGTCGATGAACGCGTGGTACACGCCGACGGCGTCCGCGTCGCCGAAGCCGGCACCGCGCAGGATGCCGAGGATCGTCTCGTCCACCTGGATCTCCCGGGGCCGCCCGGTGACACGGCTGGCGGTCAGCAGGGCGGCCTGGGGGTGGGCGAGGTAGGAGGCGTGGACGGCCAGGCCCAGGGCGCGCAGATCGGGCCGCCACGTCCCGGTGGCCGTCCAGCTGTCGAGGGCGCGCCCCATCAGCTCCTCGCCGATGGCGCGGGTCAGGTCGTCCAGGCCGGCGAAGTACCGGTAGAGGGTGCTCGGGTCCGCCCCGAGCGCGGCGCCGAGCCGGCGCGCGGTCAGTCCGGCCCTGCCGTGCTCGCGCAGCATCCGCAGCGCCGTCCCCACGATCTGCTTCTCCGACAGCACGGTGCCGTGGCGGGTCGGCCGTCGCCTGCGCCGTTCCGCCTCCGGAACCACCTTCTTGGGCATCGCCCGCCCCTCCGACACCGCTTATGCCAACGCCGTAGACCTTAACCGCCGCGGTCGTGTTGCATCGGGACGTCCCCGAGCGTTCCGGGGCGTCCCCGGATGTTCCAGGGCGTCCCCGGGCGTTCGCCGGGACGGTCCCGACTGTCGACGAGAACGGTGTGTGACATGCGTGTGCTCCTCGTAGGCGCGGGCGGCGTCGGAACCGCCGCCACCCGTATCGCGGCCCGCCGCGAGTTCCTGACCCACATGGTCGTCGCCGATCACGACCTCGCCCGTGCCGAGGCGGCCGTGGCCGCGCTCGGCGACCGGGGAGGCCGGTTCAGCGCGCACCGACTGGACGCCGCCGACGAGGCGGCCGTCAGCCGGCTCCTCGTCGCGGAAGGCTGCGAGGTCCTGCTGAACGCCACCGACCCGCGGTTCGTGATGCCGCTGTTCAACGCGGCACTCGCCGCGGGCGCGCACTACATCGACATGGCGATGTCGCTGTCCGTACCGCATCCGACCGCCCCCCACGAACAGTGCGGGGTGAAGCTCGGTGACGAGCAGTTCGCCCTGGCCGGGGCCTGGGAGCGCGCCGGCCGTCTCGCCCTGGTCGGCATGGGCGTGGAGCCGGGCCTGTCGGACGTCTTCGCCCGGTACGCGGCCGACCGGCTGTTCGACGAGATCGACGAGATCGGTGTCCGCGACGGCGCGAACCTCACCGTCGAGGGCTACGGCTTCGCGCCCTCCTTCAGCATCTGGACCACCATCGAGGAGTGCCTCAACCCGCCCGTCGTCTACGAGAGGGACCGCGGCTGGTTCACCACGGCACCCTTCAGCGAGCCGGAGGTCTTCGACTTCCCCGAGGGCATCGGCCCCGTGGAGTGCGTGAACGTCGAGCACGAGGAGGTCCTCCTCGTGCCCCGCTGGGTGGACGCGCGCCGCGTGACCTTCAAGTACGGTCTCGGCGACGACTTCATCGCCAAGCTCAGGACCCTCCACGACCTGGGGCTCGACTCGACCGGGAAGGTCACCGTCCCCGGCGAGGACGGGCCCGTGCGGGTCTCCCCGCGCGACGTGGTGGCCGCGTGCCTGCCCGACCCGGCCACGCTGGGCGACCGGATGAAGGGCAAGACCTGCGCGGGCACCTGGGTGAGGGGGACCAAGGACGGTGCGCCGCGCGAGGTGTACCTGTACCACGTCGTCGACAACGAGTGGTCGATGCGCGAGTACGGCTCCCAGGCCGTCGTCTGGCAGACCGCCGTCAACCCGGTGATCGCCCTCGAACTGATCGCCGACGGCAGGTGGAGGGCGAGCGGCGTCCTCGGTCCCGAGGCACTGCCGCCCCAGCCCTTCCTCGACCTGCTCGGCGCGTACGGCGCCCCGTGGGGACTGCGCGAGGAGAACCGAACCACCGCGCAGACCCCGGACACGCCCTAGACGCGGTCCTGGAAGACGCAGTTCCACGCGTACGTGCCCGCGACGCCGCCGTCGGCGCGCACCGCTTCCAGCGTGTAGAAGTACGTGGTCCCCCGCGCGGCCGCGGTGTCCGTGTAGGTGCGGGTCCCGGCCGGCAGCAGGCCGGCGTGCAGCGGCTCGTACGCCTGCGTGGCCGTGTTCCAGCGGCTGACCCGGTAGCCCGCGACCTCCTCGCACGCGGCCGTGGTGTCGCAGCGCCAGGTGATGGACGGCCCGTCCTCGTCGGGTCCGCCGATCACGGTGCCGTGGCCCAGGCCGCCGAGGTCCCAGTCCCGGGCGACCGTCACGGACGGCCGGACGTCCAGCTCGGTGGCCTCGACGACCGTGACCTCCGGGGCGCCCGTGGGCAGCAGGTTGTCCCAGCGGTCCCTGGCGACGACGGCGTACACGTGCGTCTCGCCGTCGGGCAGGTCGCCGCACAGGACCGCGAGCGGGTCGCTCGTGCCCTCCCGGCACGAGGCGGAGCCGAGCCACTGGACCGTCCCGTCGGCCTGCCGGGTGCCGGTGCGGACCACGTAGCGATCGACGTCGTCCTCGGGCGAGGCGTCCCAGCTCACCAGTACGCCGTCGGCGCGCGGGGTCGCCTTCACGCCGGTGACCGGGCCGGGCGCTACGCGGTCGCCGGTGCGCACGACGAGCGGGGCGGACAGCGCCGACTCGTTCCCGGCCGGGTCCACCGCGGCGACCGCGTAGGTCACATAGGTGCCCTCGGGCATGCCCAGGTCGTGGCAGACGCCGCCGGTGCTGGTCTCGTCGCTCTCCTCGGCGCAGGTCACGCGGGTCAGCGCGGCCGGGTCGAGGGTCGTCCCGGGCGAGCGGTAGACGTGGTACGTCCCGCCGTTGTCGAAGTCCTCGTAGAAGCCGTCGGGCTGCTTCCAGTGCACGTCGGTGTACGCGACCCGGACGAGGGAGTCGAGCGAGACCGGGGGCTTCGGCGGCGTCCGGTCGACGCCGTCGCCGGTGACGGCGGCGTCCGCCGACGGGTTGCCGAGCGCGTCGAGGGCGCGCACCCGGTAGTACCGGGCGGTGTTCACGGGGGCGTCGGTGCGGTACGACGTCGCGGTCGTCGTGCCCAGCAGCTCGAACGGGCCGGCGGCCGCGGGGGCGGCGTACACCTCGTACCGCGCCGCGTCGGCGACTGCCTGCCAGGCGAGGGTGGCCCACCAGGCGTCGCCCACCACGGAGAGGCCGGCCGGCGCCGCCGGGCCCGTGCGGTCCACGGTCACCGCGGTGACGTCGGGGCTTCCGGCCGACTCGCGGCCCGCCCTGTCGACGGCGCGGACCTCGTACAGGAAGGTCTGGCCCGTGGCGGGCGTCGCGTCCGTGAAGGACGGGGAGGTGAGCGGGGAGGCGCCGCTGACCTTCGCCCACGAGGTGGCGCTCAGCCGCCGGTAGACGCGGTAACCGGCGAGGTCCATCTCCTTGTTCGCGGTCCAGCGCAGGGTGGTCCTGGAGGTGTCCCGGTCGTACGCGGCGGTCGGGCCGGCCGGCGCGAGCGGCCTGACCGTGTCGACGGCGGCCTCAATGCGCGGGGCGTAGGTGAAGGCGGCGAGGGCCAGGCCGGTCCAGGCGACGTAGTCCACGCGGATCGTGTGCCTGCCGGCCGGGACGGTCAGGTCCACGGTCCTGCGGGCGGTGGTGGAGACGTTCTTCCACAGGTCGATCTTCCGCACGCCGTCGACGTAGACGCGCATGCCGTCCTGCGTGGCGGCGGAGAGCCGGAAGGGGCCGCCGGAGCCGAAGTCCCGGGTCAGGGACCAGCGGACGGAGAAGTTGTCCTTGGGCAGCGTGACACCGGCCGGGTCGCCGTAACCGTAGTTCTCACTGACGGCGGAGTCGCAGGCGGTCAGCTTCGGCGTGCCGCTGAAGGTGGTGTTGCCGAAGTACTGCGCCTTCCAGAGGGGAGAGGCGCAGGTGACGGCCGCGAGGGCCGGCGTGGCGGTGATCAGGCCGCCGGTGGCGGCGAGGGCGGCTGCCGCGGCCAGCGCGGTCAGCCGGGTACGAGTCGACACGGAGAATGGGGCCCTTTCCGGACCGGGGGGAACGCATGAGACGGGTGACGCCTGTGTGACCGCCGAAACGGGAGCATGGTTGCTCCCGCCCCCGCACTTTTCCGTCGCACCGACGGTACGGACGCCTGCCGAGGAGAGCGGACGGCCCGGAGACGACCCGGCCGTGGAGTGCTGGAGACGACCCGGCCGTGGAGCGAACGACGCGATGCCCCGGCTGACGGGACGACAGCATACTGTCGGGACGTCATCCGGCGACGAGTCCGTCGTACGGGATACGGGGTACGGGGTACGGGGTACGGAGTCGTTCGGGGGAGATCGATGACGGCACACACACGCCCGGACGCCGAGGCGCTGGAGCGACTGCGCGTCCTGACCGAGCGCAACGTCGTGGGCATCCGGGCCGGCGAGGCCTTCTGCGGGACCGGGTTCCTGGTGACGCCCGACACCGCCCTCACCTGTGCGCACGTGGTGGCCGGGCACGAGAGGGGCAGCCTGACGGCGACGGTCGGGGGGCGGACCGTCGCGATCGAGGTCGTGCGCCTCGTGCCCGAGACGAGGGGCGCGGGGAGCACCTACGGCTTTCCCGATCTCGCCGAGGTACGGCTGAGCGAACCCGCGGACGGTGTGCACGGGGTGTGGCTCGCCGACGCAGGGCCGACGCAGGCGGCGTCCGTGTCCGTCCACGGCTTCAGCGGGCACACGCTGGAACCGGGCGTCCAGCCCGACACCCTGCACCTCACGGTGGCCGGTCGCAGCGGCCGCTTCGTGCGGCTCCAGTGGGACCAGGTGGTCCAGGGGTTCAGCGGCGGTCCGGTGCTCGACACGACGACGGGGCGTGTCTGCGGGGTGCTCAAGGCGTCACGCCACGAGAAGGGGATGTCGGGGGGATGGCTGATCCCCGTCGACGCCGTGGAGGAACACCTGCCGGGGCTGCCGGAACGCAGCCGTGCCGCGCACCGGCCCGGGACGCCCTGGTTCGATCTCGCCCGCGACCGCGGGGGACGGCAGGCGGACCTCTTCGGTCCCGACCCCGGCGGTCCGGGGTCGGGGAACACGCCGGCGCAGATGCTGGCCCGCGGGGCGATGCCGTTCGTGGACCGCCCGGAGCTCGGCGAACTCGTGGACTGGTGCCGCGCGCCCGGCGACCCGTTGCTGCGCCTGCTGTACGCACCCGGCGGTTCGGGCAAGACCCGTCTGTCCGTCGAACTGTGCCGGCGACTACGGCCCATGGGCTGGATCGCCGGATTCGCGGACAAGGAGGTGCTCGGCAACCCCCTGCGCCTGTCCTCGTGGCTGGAAAGCCTCACCGGCGCACTCGCCGCGGGTTTTCCCTGCCTGGTGGTGTTCGACTACGCCCAGGCACGGCTCGGCGACATCAGCGCCCTCATGACGCACGTCCACCGGTACCGGCCCGACGGCATCACCCTGCGCGTGCTGCTGCTGGCACGTTCCGAGGAGCCGTTGTGGCACGCGCTGAGGGAGGAGTTCGAGACGCACTACATCGAGGACTGGGGTCTGCGGGGGGCGAGCTCGCGGAGGCTTCCCCCCACGCTGGACGCCGAGGATCCCGGCACCCTGGTCACCAGGGCGTTCGAGGAGTTCGCCCGCCTGCTGGAATGTCCGTGGGTGCTCATGCCGCCGTCCCTCGCGCACCGCGCCGGCCGGCAGGGCTCGATCCTGGGAACGCTCGCCGCCGCCCTCGACGCCGTCCTCACCCTGCGCCAGGGCGAGGAGTGGAGGGAGAGCGACGATCCGCTCGCGCGGATCTGCCGGCACGAGATCGCCGGATGGTACGCACTGCTGGAGGACCGTCTCGGAACGGGCGGCGTCCTGGCGGGGCGTACCGGCCGGATGGCGGCGGAAGGCCTGTTACTGGTGCCGACCCTGGCCCGGCGGCGGGACCGGGGTGAACTGACCGCGCTGCTGACGTCCGTGCGCAGGACCGCCTTCCCCGGGCAGCCGCCCGTCAACGCCCCCGCGGTGCACTCCTGCTTGCGCGCGCTGTACTCCGCGACGGAAGCCGACCACGTCGCGCCCCTCGAGCCCGACAGACTGGGCGAGATCCTGGTACGGCGCGTGCTGGCGGAGCCCGAGAGTTCGGGCGACGCCGCCGCCTACCTCGGCGCCGTGCTGGACACGTCCGCGCTCCGGGACGAACAGGCCCGGGACAGGGCCGTGTCGGAGACGCTCGACGTCCTGGCCCGGGCCCGCGGCTGCACGGCCGTGGGCCGGGTCGCGGAGCATCCCGCCCACGCGGTCCTCGACCGGGCGCTCGCGCAGGTCGTGCGGGACGACCCCCGGGTCCTGGTGCCGGCCCTGGTCACCGTCGGCGCCCGCGTGCCGCACGCCGAGCCCCTGGTGAACCTGGTCCGGCCGGTGCTCGAGACCTGCGGGACCGACCTGCTCCGCCTGGTCGAACCCCGTCTTCCCGGCTATCCGTCCGGCCTTTCCGCCCTGTCGGCACTCGTGCTCCGGCGGCTGCTCGGACTGCCCGACGCGGGGAGCGACGACGCCGGCCGGCTCGTCCGTCTGAGGCGTCTGCGCAGCTACAGCCTGCGGCTGGAGGAGAGCGGACAACGGGAAGAGGCCGTGCGGGCGGCCGACGAGGCGGTCCTGCTCAGCCGCGATCTCGTCCGCGGGTCCGCGCGGTACCGGTCCGACTACGCCGCGGCACTGCACAACCTGAGCCTGCTGCTGCACCGGTCCGGGGAGACGGAAACAGCGTTGGGGCTCAGCGTCGAGGCGGTGTCCCTGTACCGGCGACTCATCGACGGCGATCCCGGTCCGCGGCACCGCACTCTCATGGAGATGGCAGGTGCGCTGAGCGTGCTGGCCCTGCTGCGGCTCGAGGACGCACAGGTCAACGGCGCGGCCCGGGACGCGGCCGAGGGCGTCATACGGTGCGAACAGGTGCCGGAAGGAGCTCGTGACGACGAGGTCTACCTCACCTGCCTGGAAACCCTGGCCGAGTGCCGCCACCGCACGGGCCGGACCGAGGAGGCGCTCACTTCCGGCACGCAGGCGGTCGAGCGGCTGGAGGAACTGCTCAGGCTCCGGCCCGGCCGCTATCTCGCCCGGCTGCCCGACACCCTGCAGCGCCATGGTTTCGGGCTGATCCGGGCCGGGCGTCTCGGCGAGGCCTACCAGGTGCTGAGCCGGGCGGCGACGGAGCGCGCGGTGCTGCCGTCGCGCACCTCGCCGCGACTGCGTGAGCAGCAGGCGCTGGTGCTCCAGGTGCTGCTCCAACTCAGCGACGAACTCGACGAATTCGCGCATGAACGTTCATCATGGGCGCAGATGAGGACCGTGCTGGACGGTCGCGCGAGCTGAAAGGAGGCCGGCGCCGATGGACGACGAAGCGTCTGCCCACGCCGTACCCCCACCCATTCGGCGGCAACGGGCGGTGGAGGTCTTCCGCAACCGCTTCGGCACGCTGTTCAACGACGAAGTGCTCTCGCCGTCGGGCCGGCAGGGCCGCTATCTGCGCTGGCAGTGGTCCCACAGCGGAGTGGTGATCGTCCCCGTGGGGCGGGACGGCTTCGCGTTCGTCCCCACCTACCGGTATCCGATCGGCGAGGTCTCCCTGGAGTTTCCCCGGGGCGGTTGCGAAGCGGACGAGGACCCGGTGCTGGCGGCCGTACGGGAACTGCGGGAGGAGACCGGCTTCGACTGCGCCCCGTCGGCCCTGCGCCCCCTGGGCGTCATCCACGCCGAGACGGGCCTGATCGAATCCGAGGTGCGTGTCTTCGCCGCCGAGGTCCGCCCCGCCGGATCAGCGGGCGACCCGTCGGCCGCCGCGCCGGAGGCCATGGAGTCGGTGGCCGAGCCGGTCTGGGCCTCGCGCACGGAGGTGACGAAGTGGCTGCAGAGCGGCAGCGTCACCTGCGGCGTGACGCTGGCCGCCCTGGCGCTCGCCCTCGCGGACGGTTCCGGCACCGGCTCCACGCCGCCGGTGTGAGCGGCGTCCGGCTCAGCCGACGTACGCACCCGTGATCACGCGCTGCCGCATCTGCCGGGCGTCGAGCTCTCCGATGCCGGCCGCGCCGTCCGCGACCGGCACGCTCCGGTCGACGACCCGCAGGTCGAGGTGGTCCTCGTCGCCGTCGGCCGCCGGCACGTCGAGTCCGGCGCCGAGCGCGCCGGTCAGCGAGTCCTGGGAGATGCCGAAGCGCATCAGATTGCGGTTGCCGTCCAGGACCGCCCGCGCGCGCTCGTCGGTGTCGCGGAAGACGCGGACGAAGGTCTCCTGCATCCACGTGCTGAACTCGGTGACGGCCTCGACGAGTTGGGGCAGGTCCGGTTGCCCGCCCCGGCGCAGCGAGCCCAGTTGGTGGACGAGGACGCTGCGGGACGGCTGCTCGACGGCCTCCAGGAACGCCTCGACCGGCAGCCGGCCCAGCAGGAAACCGTCGAGGATGCCGACGGGCAGCGTGGTGCGCTCCAGGACCGTGCGGGTGGTGGCGGCGGCGGGCGGTTCGAGACTGCGCGGGGCTGCGGTCCCGGCTCCCAGCACCTGGGGGAGCGCCTGGCGGTAGGACTCGCCCGCGGCCCGGTCCACGGCGGCCAGGGCGAGCACGACTTCCGTGCTTCCCGACGAGGCGTTCCGGAAGGACTCCTCCCAGTCCCTGAGGGCCTTGAAGTACAGCGGCTCCTGTCCCCTCACGAACTCCAGCGCGGCCTCCACCGTCTTGCGCGTCTCTCCCGCGGCGTTCCGCGTCTGCTCCTCCAGCAGGCGGATCACTCCGGAGGTGAAGGCGGCCGCTACGGTGTCGAAGCTGTAGGTGACCGCATGCGCCCGCGTCATGCGGTCCATCAGGTCCGCGTAGGACGCACTGGGCACGTGCTCGACCTGCCGCAGTTCTTGAGCGTCCCGGACGGCCCTCAGCGTCTGCCCGTCCCGGCACGCGACCCGGATGCGGCCGCTGCTCAGGAGCGGCGCGAGATCCGACCGCACGCTTCGTCCGCCGGCCTCGCGGGAGGACACCAGGGCACGGAAGAGGGGGGTGTTGAGCGACTGGGAATCGCCGACGAGCAGGGTGTCGGACAGCAGAACGTGGAACAGCACGCGTGCCCGGAGATCCTCGGCGCTCGCGAGGGGGGACTGCCGATGGATCTCCACGTCGGAGAGGTAGACCTTCTCCGACGACAACCGGGCATGCTGATCGGTCATGACCGCTCCCCTCCGTGACCGTGGGATGATTGTAGGTGACCGGCCGCCGGGCGTCCTCGAACTGGGTATCTTTCACCGGGAGTTGACGGGTCGAACAGGGGGAGGGCACGTGTCGGATGCGGTCCAGGCGGTCATGCCGGACGGAACGTCGATATGGGTGCGCGTCGACGACGACGAGGACGAGGGGCCCCGGGACACCGGCTTCGGCGACCGGCTGTCACGGCAGCTCGGCGATCTCCCCCAGACCCTCGAAGCCGTCACGCACGGCGTCAGGTCCGGGCTGCGGCGCGCGGCCCCGGACGAGGTGACGCTCGAATTCGGCATCGAGATCGCGGCCAAGAGCGGCCAGTTGGTGAGCGTCGTGACGGAGGCCGGGGGAAAGGCCACCCTCAAGGTGACGGTCACCTGGCGCAAAGGGGAGGCCGCGGTGAGCACCGTGACGGAAACGCCCGGCGAGAACACCGAATGACGGGCCCACGCTGATCGTGGCCCAGCCGTACGCGGCCGCCCGCTTCGTGTCCGCCCGCTTCGTGTCCGGCACGCCGTCGACGCGCCCTGCCGGTGCAGCCTGCCGGTCCGCCGGTCCGCCGGTCCGCCGTGCTGTCGGCCGGGCGGGCTCCTCCCGTCTCGCCTTGCGCGCCGCACCGTGTGCGGACGCCCCCGCGTCGCACCACCGGCTGCTCGGGCCGAACTGGCTGCTCGGGCCGAGGCGGGCAGCGGGACCGCCCGGAGCGGTGGGCGCGTCGCGGGACTGCGAGGCGGCGGTGCGGACGAACGCCCCCGCCGCGGGCCGCCCCGTCCCCGAGGGCGCCTGCCGCCCGGCCCGCCGAAGGCGTCCTCGGTCACCGGAGGGCGGGCGACACGTGCCGCTCCGGCGGCTTCTGGCGCGCTGACGGCCGCCCCGTGGCGAGCCGTCCGCAGCCGGGCCCGTACGGATTCCCGGCCGTGGCGGGCGGGGCGCCGGTGGAGGGGGTCCCCCGCGCTTTCCCTCGTGCGGACGCCGTCGAAGCTGCGGGACGGGGGCTACGGGGAAGCTGAGGGGCAGGGGCTACGAGGCCGACCTGCCCATGCGTGCGGCGATCGGAGCCGCCCGGCCTGACGCCTCGTTCGGGTCGGCCGGTCCCGGCCCCGGCCCCGCTGCGTCGGGGGAGGGGCCGGGACTCGGTGACCGCCGTGACCGCCGTGACGGTCGGGAAGGCGGGGGTGGTCCCGTGGCCCGTCCCGGTCCTTTCCGCCGGGATCCCCGGGTGGGGCGCCAGCGGCACGGGTGGGGCCGAGCGTCGAACGTTCTCCCCTCGCCCGGCGCGCCTCCCTCGCCCGGCGGCCTTCCCTCGTCCGGCACGGGGGACGTCGAGGTGCCGTCGCCGTGTCTCCGTGGGGGCGAGCGACGGCCCGACCATGACCCCGGCCCCGTGCCGGTATAGTAATGACGGTATAGTTATTGGATGCAGGGAGAGGCGCCCCGTGATCGAAATTCTGAACCCCACCCTGCTGGCCCGAGCCAGGGAGACAGGCGCCCTCGTCGCCGACATCCTGCACACGCTGAGGAGCCGCAGCACGATCGGCACGAACCTGCTGGACATCGACCGGTGGGCCAAGGACATGATCGTCGAGGCGGGAGCGACCTCCTGTTACGTCGACTACGCGCCGTCCTTCGGGCGCGGCCCGTTCGGTCACTACGTCTGCACGGCCGTCAACGACGCCGTGCTCCACGGACGGCCGCACGACCGCACGCTCGCCGACGGCGATCTGCTGACGCTCGACCTCGCCGTCTCCCTGGGCGGAGTCGCCGCTGACGCCGCCATCAGCTTCCTCGTGGGCGACGCGAGGCCCCCGGAGAGCGTCGCGATGATCGACGCGACCGAACGCGCCCTGGCCGCGGGCATCGCCGCCGCAGGGCCCGGAGCGCGCATCGGCGACATCTCCCACGCCATCGGCACGGTGCTCAGCGAGGCGGGGTACCCGATCAACACCGAGTTCGGGGGCCACGGCATCGGATCGACGATGCACCAGGACCCGCACGTCTCGAACACCGGACGCCCCGGCCGCGGATACACGCTGCGCCCCGGGCTGCTGCTGGCACTGGAACCGTGGGTCATGGCCGACACCGCTCGACTCGTCACCGACGCCGACGGCTGGACGCTCCGAAGCGCGACGGGCTGCCGGACGGCACACAGCGAGCACACCATCGCCATCACCGACGACGGAGTGGAGATCCTCACCCTGCCCCGGCAGACGCACGCGTGAGGTCGGAACGACGGTCGCTTTAGGGACGGGTCCCGGTCGGTGAAGGTCTCAGCCGGGGAAGCCGTCACGCAGGATTTCCCTGGCCACCCGGAGCCGGGCGTCGGCGAGTTCGGCGCCGATCCGCCGGGCACGGTCCGCGCCGACCACGACGGCCGGAGCCGTGTTCGCCGTGGCGAGGAGGCAGGCGCGCCGCAGATGGGTCGGCGGATGGGTCGAGTCGACGCTGTGCCCGCGCCGGACGCCGACGCGGCGCAGGCGTTCGTACTCCGACTCGGGCACGGAGGCCATGTCCGCGGCGAGCCGGTCCCACAAGCCGCGCGCGCGGTCGTCGGCGTCCCGGCCGCCGCGCCCGCCCCGGGCCTGCCGGCTGACTTCCCGGCGCAGCACGGTCGCCGCGGAACCGGAGATCAGCAGGCGGTCCATGAGCTGCACGGCCGCCTCGGTCGACGCGACGCGGCCGGCCAGGCGGTCGGCGAGGTACTCGGCACGCTGCGTGGCGCGCGACGTGAGGCGGTCCAGCGCGAGGATCGCCCCCTGGACCAGCAGCCACGGCACGAAGCACACGGCGCCGACGACGAACTGCACGGGGCCGGGGTCGCGCGTGGGAGCGAGGTAGTACGCCCAGGTGGCGAGCGAACGGTGCGCGCTCCCGATGAGCGCTCCGTGCCGTACGTCCCCGTTGCCGAAGTGGCCCAGTTCGTGGCCGAGCAGCGCGATCCGCTGCGCGGGGGTGAGGACCTCCCACAGCGGCAGCCCCAGGGTCAGCAGTCGTCGACGGCGCGGTCCGTACGTCGTCACGCCGGCGTTGATGCCGGCGTCGACCACCACCGTGTCCACTCCGCGGGTGCCGACCACCGCGGCGACGTCGTCGACCAGGGCGAAGAGTTCGGGCGCGTCAGCGCGGTGCAGCACCGGCCCGTCCTGGGGCGGCCTGCCGAACCGGGGCCGCAGGGACCAGGCGAGGGCCAGCAGGAGCAGCCCGCCCACCATCGGCATGCCGCCCCACCCGGAAACGATCCACCGGACTCCCAGGACGGTGACCAGCAGCGTCACACTGTGGACGAGGACGGCGCAGACATGGGCGAGGACGGCCGCGGCGTCCCGTCGTGCGCGCGGCTCGCCCCCCGACGCCATGTCGGCCGCCAGGCGCGCACCGTGGCGGTGGGCCGTCGCCCGCCGGGCCCGGGCCGGGAAACCCTCCTCGGCCTCCGGCTCCTGCGGGTCCACGTTCCAGTCGCAGGCGGCGCACCACACGGTGAAACGGGCGTCCCCCCGCATGTCGCTTCCGCACCGAGGACAGACCCGTACCGTCTCGTCCGCCGTGATCCCCACCCCTGTGGCCTTCCCTCGCCGGCCCTTCCCCAAAGGCCTCCTGTGCATGACACGGCGTAGTGGATCACGGCGCTGACCAGGTGTAAAGGCGGGCCGGAGCACTGACGGGTCGCCGCCCGGCGCGCCGGGCGGCGGGCGGACCGGAGCGTCGTCCCCCCACCACCACGGCTGCGGGAACCGGCCGGGGAGGGCGCCCGGGGTGGGAGGGGATCCGGGGCCGCCCCGCGCGGAGGGAACCGCGGTCGAGGGCGGCGCTCCTGCCGGACCATGCGAACGAGGCGCGCGTCGGGCCGTAGGATCGGGTGCCCTTGGGGGTGGGACTGTGGTCAGACGGAGTTCGGGCACGCCGACGCTGGAAGAGGTGGCCGCCCTGGCCGGAGTGGGCCGGGGCACGGTCTCCCGGGTCGTCAACAACGCGGCGGGCGTCAAGGAGTCCACGCGCCGTGCCGTGCGGCGCGCCATCGAGGAACTGGGCTACGTGCCCAACCTGGCGGCGCGTTCCCTGGCAGGGCGGCGTGCGGACGCCGTCGCGCTGGTGATGACGAACACGGACTGGCGGTTGTTCGGGGAACCGTTCTTCTCCGAGGTCGTGCGGGCGGTCGGGGACGCCCTGTCCGGCACGGCGGTGCAGCTGCTGCTCACCCTGGTCCGCACGGACGCCGACCGCAAGCGGTTCGTGGAGTACGCGCGCGGCGGCCGGGTCGACGGGGTGCTGCTGATGTCCGTGCCGGCCGAGGACCGGCTGCCCGACATGCTCGCCGACGCCGGGCTGCCCACGGTGCTGCTGGGCCGGCGCTCGGGCGACGAGCGGATGACGTACGTGGACGCGGACAACGTCGGCGGGGCGCGTACGGCGGTCCGCCACCTGGTGGCCGACGGCCGGAAGGCCGTCGCGGCCATCACCGGCCCGCCCGACATGTACGTCGCCCGGTGCCGGCTGCGCGGCTACCAGGAGGCGCTGGCCGAGGCCGGGCTCGACGGCGGGCCGCCCCTGGTGGCGCGGGGCGACTTCACCGAGGCCAGCGGGCGCCGGGCGATGGCCTGGCTCATCGAGCGGCACCCGCAGGTCGACGCCGTCTTCGCCGCGTCGGACGCCATGGCGTCCGGGGCGCTGGACGCCCTGCGCGCGGCGGGGCGCCGGGTGCCGCGGGACGTGGCGGTGATCGGCTTCGACGACTTCGAGCTGGCCGAGCAGACGGACCCGCCGCTGACGACGGTCCGCCAGCCGCTGGAGGAGATCGGGCGGACGATGGTGCGGCTGCTGCTGGAGGAGATCGAGCAGCCGGAGGTGGCCTGGCGCCACGTGATCCTGCGGACGCGGCTGGTGACGCGCGAGTCGGCGTGACGCGACGCGAAGGCAAGGCAGGGTGAGCCGGTGAGGGCCGGTGGGGGTCGGTGTGAGCCGATGCGGGCCGGCGCCGGCCGGCGCCGGCCGGTATGAGTGCGGCGCGCGTTCGGTGCCGGTTCGCCACGGGCACGCGGGAGCGACCCGCGACCCGCGACCGGCGTCCGTGGCGAACCGGCGGCGAAACTTTCGGGAGCGCTCCCAACCGGCGGACGCATGCCGTGAGTCGATCGCCCGCATTTTTGACCGCCGCTGACCTGTGCCGTCGAAATCCGTTCGACGCATTCGGTTCCCGAGGGTTGTCAGGGAGGCGGGCGGCTCCTAATGTCCCACCCGAACCAGTGGGTGGGAGCGCTCCCAGTCGTGACGGGCGGGGAGCGCTCCCGACGTCCCGCGCGCTCCGTCCGGTTGTCCCTCCCAGAGAGGCCCCCACATGCGACCGTTACCGCACCGCCCCGGAGCCGTGCGCGGCCTGCTCGGCGCGCTGCTCACCGCCCTCGCCACCGTCGCGGCCCTCCTGGCCGTCGCGCCGGCGGCCCAGGCGGACACCCTGGTCTGCGAGCAGTTCGGCTCGACCACGATCCAGGGCCGCTACGTGGTCCAGAACAACCGCTGGGGCACCAGCGCCCCCCAGTGCGTCACCGCCACCGACACCGGCTTCCGGGTGACCCAGGCCGACGGTTCCGTGCCCACCAACGGCGCCCCGAAGTCGTACCCGTCGGTCTTCAACGGCTGCCACTACACGAACTGTTCGCCCGGGACCAACCTCCCGGCGCGGCTCAACGGCATCGCCGCCGCCCCCAGCAGCATCTCCTACGGCTACGTCGACGGCGCCGTGTACAACGCGTCGTACGACATCTGGCTGGACCCCACGCCCAGGACCGACGGGGTGAACAAGACCGAGATCATGATCTGGCTCAACAAGGTCGGCCCGATCCAGCCGATCGGCGCCCAGGTGGGCACCGCCACCGTGGGCGGGCGCTCCTGGCAGGTGTGGACGGGAAGCAACGGGACCAACGACGTGATCTCCTTCGTCGCCCCGTCGGCGATCTCCGGCTGGAGCTTCGACGTCATGGACTTCGCGCGGGAGACCGTCCGCCGCGGAATGGCCCAGGACACCTGGTACCTGACGAGCGTTCAGGCCGGTTTCGAGCCGTGGCAGAACGGTGCCGGGCTCGCGGTGAACTCCTTCTCCTCCGCGGTGAACCTCGGTACTCCCGGTGACCCCGGGAACCCCGGTGACCCGGCGACGGCCTGCAAGGTGACGTACGCGACGAACGTCTGGTCCGGCGGCTTCACCGCCGACGTCACCGTCACCAACACGGGTTCGGCTCCGGTCGACCCCTGGAAACTGGCCTTCACCCTGCCCTCGGGGCAGCGGATCGCCAACGCCTGGAACGCCACCGTCACCCCGTCCACGGGGGCGGTGACGGCGACCCCCCTCGCGCACAACGCGCGGATCGCGCCCGGCGCCGCACAGACCTTCGGCTTCCAGGGCACCTACGGCGGCTCGTTCGCCCAGCCGACCGGGTTCAGCCTCAACGGCACCGCCTGCTCCTGAACCGACCCCCGTCCGCGACGGTGTCGCCGTACCGGGACCCGCCCCGCGGTCCGGCCCCGTCACCCACCGCACCGGCCCGGTGGTCTCCGGTGTGATCGCCGGACCGCCCCCAGATCCCCCCGCCCGTCCGGAGGCTTCCTCCCCGGACGGGCGGGGGCTCCATCACCGGACGGTGAACCGCGCAGGAGACGAGAAAGGAGAGGAGAGGAGAACGACCGGAGGCCCACCCCCCCACAGGCACAGGAGACACCATGGCTCGACGCAACAACCGACTCGTCCCGCTGGCGGCCGCGGTGCTGGCGACGCTGCTCGGCGGACTCGGTCTGGCCCTGCTGGGCCAGGGCGACGCACAGGCGCACGGCGTCACGATGACACCCGGGTCGAGGACCTACCTCTGCTCCCTGGACGCCAAGACCAGCACCGGTTCCCTGGACCCGACCAACCCGGCCTGCCGGGCCGCGCTCAACGAGAGCGGCCCGACCGCGCTGTACAACTGGTTCGCCGTGCTCGACTCCAACGCCGGCGGCCGCGGCCCCGGTTACGTCCCGGACGGGAAGCTGTGCAGCGCCGGCGACAAGTCGCCGTACAACTTCACCGGTTACAACGCCGCCCGCTCCGACTGGCCCCGGACGCACCTCACCTCCGGGAAGACGATCCAGGTCAAGCACAGCAACTGGGCCGCGCACCCGGGGTCGTTCCGGGTGTACCTGTCCAAGCCGGGCTACTCGCCCAGCACCGAACTGGGCTGGGACGACCTGGAGCTGATCCAGACGGTCACCGACCCGCCGCAGACGGGCTCGCCGGGCGCCGACGGCGGCCACTACTACTGGAACCTGAACCTCCCCTCGGGCCGCTCCGGTGACGCGGTGATGTTCATCCAGTGGGTCCGCTCGGACAGCCAGGAGAACTTCTTCTCCTGCTCGGACATCGTCTTCGACGGCGGCAACGGCGAGGTGACGGGCATCAGGGGCTCGGGCACCACCCCGACCCCGACGACCACCCCGACCTCCACCCCCACTTCCACCCCGACCTCGACGCCCACCTCCACTCCGACCTCGACGCCCACCTCGACGCCGACCGACCCGCACACCGGGTGCATGGCCGTGTACAACGTGACCAACTCCTGGGGCGGCGGCTTCCAGGGCTCGGTAGAGGTCATGAACCACGGCACGACGGCGCGCGACGGCTGGGCCGTGCGGTGGACTCCCGGCACGGGCACCAAGATCAGCAGCGTCTGGAACGGCGCGCTGAGCAACGGATCCGACGGCACGGTCACGGTCGGGAACCTCGACTACAACCGGACCGTTCCGCCGGACGGCAGCGTCACCTTCGGCTTCACCGCGACGTCCACCGGCAACAACTTCCCGGTCGGCTCGATCGGCTGCGTCAGTCCGTAGGACCGCTCCTCCGGACCGGACCGGACCGGGCAAGGCAGGGCAGGGCAGGGCAGGGCAGGATCGGGCTCGCGAGGTCTGCCCGCTCCGGCCTGGCCCGATCCGGCCTGGCCGGTCCGGTCCGGTCCGGTGCAGAACGATCCTGCATGGTTCGGCACGATCCGGTCCGGCCCGGACGAACACCCCGGCCGCGGTCCGAGGCGGCGCCGGCCCCCGCCCTCGCGCGGGAGCCGGCGCCGCCGTGCGTTCGCACACGGTGCGGGCCCAACCGCCGGGCCCGCGCGACGCGCGACGCGCGGGACGGCGGGATAACGGGGATGCTGGTGGCGGGAGCACGGACCCGTGACCTGCTGGGACGGGGTGGTGAGCGTCGTGGTGGTGAACGATGGAACCCCGCACGGAGCTGCTGTTCCGTGCGTCGATCCGCTGGGAGATCCGTTTCTGCGGACGCGCTTCGTCCCGCCCGCGAGACCCGGCACCTTCCTGCGCCGCGAGCGGCTGGTCAGGCATCTGGACCGGGCATCGCCGCTGACGATGGTCAACGGATCCGCCGGCGCGGGCAAGACCCTGCTGGTGGCGGAGTGGGCCGCCCACCTGCCGCAGCCGGTCGCCTGGCTCACCCTGGACCGGATGGTCCAGGGGCCGGGGGTGTTCTGGGCACATCTGCTCCAGGCACTGCGCAGCGCCGGTGTGCCGCTGCCCGCCGAGATCGGCTCTCCCGCCGACGCGGGCCGGGTGAACCACACGTTACTGACCCGGCTCGCCGCGGAACTCAGCGGCCGGGACCACCCCGTGGTCGTGGTGATCGACGAGTACGACCGCGTGACCGCCCCGGAGATCTCGCGGCAGCTGGACTTCGTGCTGCGCCACGCGGGGCCGGGACTGCGTCTGGTGCTGGTCACCCGTACCGAGCCGCTGCTCCCGCTGCACCGCTACCGGGCGGCCGGGGAGATGACCGAGGTCCGCGGCGCCGAACTGGCCTTCACCCCCGAGGAGGCGGCCGCGCTGCTGGAACTGCACGGACTGCACCTGTCCCTCGCGGCGGCGGGGGCGCTGGTGGACCGCACCGGGGGATGGGCGGCCGGCCTCCGGCTGTGCGCCCTGGCCGCGCGGCAGAGCCCGGACCCGGCTCTCTACCTGAAGGAGTTCGAGGCGGGGCGCAGTACGATCGCCGACTTCCTGCTGGCCGAGGTGCTCAGGCGGCAGACGTCCCGGACGCAGGACCTCCTGCTGCGCGTCAGCGTCCTGGACCGCTTCTGCGCCGATCTGGTGAACACCCTGACCGGACGCGGCGACGCCGAGCCCCTCCTCGCCGCGCTGCACCGCGAGAACGCGTTCGTCGAGCGCCTCGGGCACGGGTGGTACCGCCTGCATCCGCTGTTCCGGGAGATCCTCCGGGCCCATCTGCGGGAGCGTTCCCCCGGCCTGGAGCCCGAACTGCACCGGCGGGCCGCGCGGTGGCTGCGGCGCTCGGGCTCCCTCGCGGAGATGCTCGCCCACGGCGCCGCCGCGGGGGACTGGGAGTTCACCTCCCGCGCCCTCGTCGACGACCTGGCGATCGGGCAGCTCTTCACCGGTCTGCGCGCCGACGACCTGACCGAGCTGTTCGCCGGCCTGGAACCCGGGGCGCCGAGTCCCGCCGCGGACCTCGTCCGCGCGGCCCGCGACCTGTCCCGGTACGACCTCGACCGCGGTCTGGCCCACCTCCGGCACGCCGAGGAACAACTGGCGGCCGACGCGTGCGAGCCGGCGGCGGCCCAGCTGAGCTGTGCCCTGCTGGAGGCCCTGGCGGCCCGGCTGGCCGGCTGTCCGGAGCGGGCCGAGCAGGCCGCCGAAGCGGCCCGGGAACTGCTCCGGGAGGTCCCCTCCCACCTGCTGGACCGGCATCCGGAAGTCTTCGCGCTGCTGCTGACGCACCTGGGGGCGACGCGGCTGTGGGCCGGGCGTTTCGCCGCGGCCCGGGCCGCCCTCGCCTCGGTGGCCCACGGCCCGGGCTGCGCCCCCACGGCGCTCCCGCGCAAGGAGTCCCTGGAGCACCTCGCGCTCATCGACTACCTGGACGGCTGGCCCGGCAGGGCGGAACGCAAGGTCGCCGCGGCGATGGCCGAGTCGGAGCGGTTCGGCCTGCCCGAGCCGTCCGGCACGGAACTGGGGCGGCTGGTCCTGGCCGCGGTGGCCGTCGACCGCGACGACCTGGGCCGGGCCCAGGCCCTGCTCGGCCGCCCGTCCGACGCGGCGGCGCCGGACCCGGTGGCCGCCGCGGGCCGGGGCGTCGCGGCGGCTCGCCTGCTCCTGGCCCGGGGCCGTTCGCAAGCCGCCCTGGCGGCCACGGACCCGGCCCTGTCCACCGGGGCGGCCTCACCCTGGGCGAGGGGCCACGCCGCCCTGGTCGCGTCGGCCGTCCACCTGGCCGAGGGCCGCCCGGACGCGGCCGCCGAGGCGCTGGAGCCGGTGGCCGACGAGCAGCCGGCGTGCGCCGTGGGCGCCGCGCGGGCCCGTCTCGCCGCGGGCGACCGGGACGCGGCCCTGCGCCTCCTCGACGCCGTCACGGCCCGCGGGTCCGCCGGCCCGGCGGTGACCGTCCGCGCCGCCCTGGTGCGGGCGCAGGCCGCGCACGCGGCGGGCGACGTCGCCACCGCCCGCGGGCTTCTCGCCCGGACGCTCAGGGAGGCCCGGCGCGAGCAGCTGCGGCGGCCGTTCCTGGAGGCCGGCCCCTGGATCGGGCCTCTCCTGGCCACGGAACCCCTGCGGGGACTGGCCGCGGGCTGGCTCGTGCCGGGGCCCGTGCCGGGCGGCGATCCGCCCCCCTCCGCGACCGGGCCGGCACCGGTCCTCGTGGAGCGGCTGAGCGGACGTGAGCGTGACGTGCTGCAGCGGCTCGCCCAGATGATGTCGACCGAGGACATCGCCGCCGATCTGTTCGTGTCGGTGAACACGGTGAAGACCCACCTCAAGAGCGTCTACCGGAAGCTGTCGGTGAACCGGCGCGGCGACGCCGTGCGGCGGGCGCGCGAGCTGCGGCTGCTGTGACCGCGCCCCGGCGGGGCGCCCGCCCGCCGACGCTCCGGATCCGGGGCCGGCCGAGCCGGGCCGGGCTGGGCCAAGCGGGGCGGGCTGGGCGGGCCGGTCAGCGGGCGCCTGGCTCCCGGCCTTGGCGGTCGCGTCGCCTTCGGCCTTCGCGATCGTGCCCGCCTCGCCCGTCACGGGTGAGGCGCCCGTCGGGCGTCCGGGGGTGTGATGGCAGCGGCGGCGCGCCCGTCGGCCGCCGTCCGGACACCGGCGCCCGCGCCGGGCCGATTCGGTGAGGTGGAGACCGTGAGACGGTGGCGTGCTCTGATCGTCCTGGGGACGGCCCAGTTCCTGATGGTGCTGGACACCTCCGTGATGAACGTGTCCATCAGCCGGCTCGTCGAGGACTTCGACACCGAGGTCACCGCCATCCAGGCCGTCATCACGCTGTACGCCTTGGTCATGGCCGCCTTCATGATCACCGGAGGCCGGCTCGGGGACATCCTCGGACGCCGGCGGGTCTTCCTGCTCGGCATGGCCGTCTACGGCGTCGGATCGGCCCTGACCGCCGTCGCCCCCACCCTGGGGGTCCTGGCGGTGGGCTGGTCGGTCGTCGAGGGGCTCGGCGCCGCCCTGGTGCTGCCGTCCATGGCCGCCCTCGTCGCCGAGTCCTACCACGAGCGGGACCGCGCCGTCGCCTACGGCGTCATCGGCGGTCTCGCCGGCGCCGGCATCGCGGTGGGTCCGTTGCTGGGCGGCTGGGTGACGACCTACCTCACCTGGCGTCTGGTCTTCGCCGGCGAGGTCCTGGTCGTGGCGGCCGTGCTCTGTTTCCGGCGGGCGATCCCCCCGAGCCCCCCGAGCGGCCGGCGCCCCGGGCTGGACGCCGTCGGCGCCGTGCTGTCGGCGGCCGGGCTCGGACTGGGCGTGCTCGGGGTGCTGCAGAGCAGTTCCTGGGGATGGGTGCAGCCCCGCAACGCCCCCTTCACGGTCCTGGGCTTCGCCCCCACCCTGTTCGTCATCGCCGCCGGGGCGGCCGTCCTCGCCCTCTTCCGTGTCCGGGAGAGACGCCGGGAGGCCCGCGGCCAAGATCCCCTGGTCCACCTGTCCCTCCTGGGCCGACCGGCGCTGAGTTCGGGGCTGATGACGCTGCTGAGCCAGAACCTCATCCTGCTGGGCCTGTTCTTCGCCATACCGCTGTACCTGCAGGTCGTGCAGGGGTTCGACGCCTTCCAGACGGGACTGCGGCTGCTGCCGGTCTCCGTCACCATGCTCGCGGCCTCCCTGGGGGCGGCCCGGATCGGGCGGAGGGTGGGACCCCGCCGGGTCGTGCGGGGGGCTCTGCTGACGCTGCTGGGCTCCGTCGTGTGGTTGCTGGCCACCATCGACCCGGCCATCGACGACGCCCAGTTCTTCGGGGCCATGGCACTCCTCGGCCTCGGCATGGGCCTGCTCGCCTCGCAACTCGGCAACGTCGTGCAGTCCAGCGTCGGCGAGCAGGAGCGCAGCGAAGTCGGAGGGCTGCAGTTCACCGCCCAGAACCTGGGCTCCGCGCTGGGCACGGCCCTCATCGGATCCATCCTGATCGGCTCCCTGGTCCAGGTCTTCAGCACGCAGGTCGAGGACGACCCCCGTCTGTCGGACGAGGCCCGCCGGCAGACCGGCATCGCCCTGGAGGCCGGCGTCAGCTTCGTCCCCACCGACCAGGTGCGCTCGGCGGCCGAACAGGCCGGGCTGCCCCCCTCCGAGGTGGACGCCCTCACCGAGTCCTACGCCTCGGCCCAGCTCGACGGCCTGAAGGCGGCCGTCCTGGCGACCGGGGGCGTCACCCTGGCGAGCTTCCTCGTCACCCGGCACCTGCCCGCCGACGGCGCGCCCGGGAAGGGCCCCGGACCGGCACCGACGAGCAGGCGGCCGGGGCGGCGCGCGGGCCCGGGAAACCCGGGAAACCCGGGAAACCCGGAGAAGGGCCCGTGATGTCCCGGACCGGCCATGCCGCGGCCCGCACCGCCGAACGCCGGGCGCACGCCGACTACACCGGGGGCGTCTACGGGTCGATGCTCGCGGCCTCGGTCGTCATCGGGGCCGGCGCCCTGGGCTCGTTCCCGCGACTGGAACTGGTCCTGCTGTTGCTGCTCACGGGCGTGGTGTTCTGGATCGCGCACGTGCACGCCCAGTTGTTCGGCGCGCGGATCGCGCAGCAGCCCCTGGACCGCCGGGTCGTGCTGCACGTGTGCCGGGACGAGTGGCCGATCGTCAAGGCCGCGGTCCCGCCCGCCGCAGCGGTGGCGGTCAGCCCGCTGCTGGATCTGGACATGCCGGGCACCCTGTGGCTGGCGCTGGCCGTCGCCGTGGCGGGTCAGGTGGGCTGGTCGATGGCCGCCGCCCGCCGGGCCGGGGCGGCCTGGAGCCAGGTGGCGGGCAGCGCCGCGGTCAACCTGGTCCTCGGCCTGCTGATCGTCTCCTTCAAACTGGTCCTCACCCACTGACCCACTGACCCACCGGCCCACTGACGCAGGCCGTCGGCTCGTGGCGCGGCGGGTCACCTGCGCAGGGTGAGGCCCACGGACACACGAGGGCGGAGCATCGAAGCGGTGGAGGCAGTCGGCCTGGCGGACGTCACCTGCGGGAGAGCACCCCATGCAGTACGAGATCCGCGTCGAGGGACACATGTCGGAGACGCTGACCAGCGCTTTTCCCGAGCTGGAGCATGTGGTGATCTCCGGCCAGACAGTGCTGTACGGGCCCCTCGTGGACGAGGCGCACCTGTACGGACTGCTGGCCCGCTTCCAGTCGTTGGGACTGCACGTGGTGGAGCTGCGGCGGCTGCCGGAGTGACCCGCTGACGCCGCGGTCCCGGTCCGGCAGGAGGACCGCGCGGCGCCGGCACGATCCTTGGACGAGGACGAGGACGAGGACGAGGGCGAGGGCGAGGGCGAGGGCGAGGGCCGGGCAAGCCCCTCGCCCCGACGGCCGGCGGTTCGCGGCCCGTCCCTTCGCCGGGCCCGGCCGCGGTCACCCGTCGGGGCCCGGCCGCGCTCACCCGGCTCACCCGCCGAGGGTGATCCGGCACCCGGTGGTGCGCAGGACGCTGGCTCGGTGGGGGCCACACACCGTCCCGCCGGCGGTCCGGCCGACGGCACGCCGGTGTCACGAGGAGGAGCCATGACCGAATCGCACGGTACGGCGGCGCCGACCGGACCGGGATCCCCCGTCGGCGGGACGGCCGCGAGCCGGGCGGAGGACCCCGCCGATCTGCTGGCGCGGCTCGGCGGCTCGTGGACCTGGCTGCTGGGGTCGGCGGTGGCGACCCTCGTGCCGGGTGTGCTGGCGCTGGTCTGGCCGGACGCCACCCTGCACGTGCTGGCGGTGATCATCGGGCTGTACCTGCTGGTGACCGGTGTGTTCCGGTTCGTCTCCGTCTTCGCCCGGCGCGAGCCCGGCGAACGGCTGTCCGGGCTGCTCATCGCGGTGCTGTACGTGCTGGCCGGGGTGCTGTGCCTGCGGAACCCCCTGCAGACGATCACCGCGCTCTCGCTGATCGTCGGGATCAGCTGGCTCGTCACCGGCATGCTGACCGTCTACACGGCCCTGGCGGCCGGAGGCCTGCCCCACCGCGCCTTCCTGTTGGGCGCCGGGGGGCTCGGCGTCGTCGCCGGCATCGTCGTGCTGGCCCTGCCCACCGAGTCGGTCGTCGCCCTCACCCGGCTCCTCGGACTGTGGCTGCTCCTGCTCGGTCTGGTCGAGCTGGGCGTCGCCTTCGCCTGGCGGGCCGCACTGCGCAGGGCGTGATCCGGGTCTCCGGCCGGCCCCGCGGCGGCGGCACCAGACCCCTCACCCGCGGGGCCGGCGACCGGGGGAGCCACCGGACCACCGGCGGCGCCACCACCGCCGTCCCTCTCCCGTCCACCGGACGGAGACCGGGGGACGCGCCGCCGGGAACGATCTCACCCGTCCCGGGTGAGGCCCTTCACGACCGGCGTGCGCACGCTGAGGACAGCAGGAACCGGCAGTCGGGCACCCCGCCCGGAACGGAGCACGAAAATGGGCACACAGACATACCTCGCCTACGACTATCCGCTGCTGAGCATGTTCTGGACCATGCTGTGGTTCTTCCTGTGGATCATGTGGTTCATCCTGCTCTTCCGGATCATCGGGGACATCTTCCGCGACGACACCCTGAGCGGATGGGGCAAGACCGGCTGGCTCGTGTTCGTCATCGTCCTGCCCTTCCTCGGCGTGTTCGTCTACGTCATCGCCCGCGGCAGGACCATGGGGCGCCGGGAGATCGAGCACGCCCACAAGCAGCAGGAAGCCTTCGACGCCTACGTCCGTGAGGCGGCGGGCACCACCGGCGGCCCCAGCCGGGCCGACGAACTCAACCGGCTGTCGGAGATCCGCGCCCGCGGCGACATCTCCGACGAGGAGTTCCGGCGGGCCAAGGAACTCGTCCTGAGCGACCACGGCGCCGCGTCCCGTCACTGAGCGCGGCCAGGAAAGCGAGGCAGGAATGACTGCTGCACACACCCCCCGTGCCCACACGGCGAAGTACGAGTGGGCCGCCGGGCTGATGGTCTTCGCCGCCGTCATGCTCGCGCTCGTGGGCATCCTCGACGTCTTCCGCGGCATCATGGCGATCGCCGAGGACGACGTCTTCCTCACCACGCGCAACTACGTCTTCGAGTTCGACCTCACCGGCTGGGGCTGGATCCATCTCGTCCTGGGAGTCCTCGCCGTCGTCATCAGCGTCGGCCTGTTCCAGGCGGCGACCTGGGCGCGGGTCGCCGGCGTCGCCATCGCCGGACTCGTCGTCATCGCCAACTTCCTGTCCCTGCCGTACTACCCGGTGTGGTCGATCGTCATGATCGCGATGTCGGGGTTCGTCATCTGGGCCCTGTGCGTCGCCCGCAAGGAGGACTTCGCCGACCCCTTCGACACCGTGCCGCCCGGCGACCGGTGAGCCACCCCGTCCGGTGGCGCCGACGCACCCGGATGCCGCCCTTCGGCCCGGAACCGGGCCCCGCCGGGCACCGCCGGTCACCGCCGGGCACCGTGCGCCGGCCGGTGACGGGGACGGGCGAGGGCCCCGACCTGCCGGAGGGTGAGTACGGCCTCCACCGCCCGCCCGTCCGACGGACCGCGCCCACGCGGTCCGTCGGACGGGCGGGGAGTCGCTCCGTCACGCGGTACGGCACCGGGGCGAAGACGTCCGCCCGACCGCTGGTCCCGACGGCGGACCGCACCTCCCGGCGCTCCGCCGGGCCGGGCGGGCCGGAGGCCGCCCGATCCCGGAATCCGGCCGAGGCGCTCCCCGGGACGAGGAGAAGTCCCGCCCCGCGTGAGCACTCCGTCTGCGCGAGGACCGCCGTCCGCGTGAGCACTGCCGTCTACGGGAGCGTGGCCGTTCGGGGGCGGTCGGCCGCCGGTGGTGGCGTGTCCTGCGGGGCCGGAAGCGTCCGTCCCAGGCGCACGAGCGGGGACAGGGCCATCAGCACGGGGGACAGCAGCATCCCCGCCGCCGTCACCAGGAGGCTGGTGCGCGTCCCCCACTCCTGCGCGAGGAACCCGCCGAGCAGGGAACCGAGCGGTGTGAGTCCCATGCCGGCGAACGTGATCGTCGCGGCCGCGCGGCCCTGCATGCCGTCCGGAGTGACGGCCTGCCGGACAGCCGTCACCGTGACGTTCACCAGCTGGCCCCCGGCCCCGAACACGAAACCGACCGCGAGGAGTACGGCGACCGTCACCGCGGAGGAGCCGTGCAGCGCGGGCACGCACAGGAACGCGCCGTCGCCGAGGGCCGCCGCGGTCACGAGCACCGCACCATGACCGAACCGGTTCGGCAGGCGGGCGGCCAGCAGCGAGCCGAGGAGCGCGCCCGGTCCCGCCGCGGCGAGCGCGAGCCCCACGACGGCGCCCGACAGGTGCAGTTCCCCGGGAAGGAAGAGCAGGTAGACGGTCATCATCGCCGCGAAGCAGAACTGGAAGGCGGCCGAGGCCAGACACACGGCCCGCAGCACGGGGTCGCCGACGACGAAACGCAGGCCCTCACGAATCCGCTGCCGGGCCCGGGGCGGACGTTCCGGGCGATCCGGAATCGACTCGGCCCGACGGATGCGCCGGACCGACAGGAACGACAGCGCGAAGAACAGTGCGCCGAAGGCCGCGGCGAACGGCGCCGACAGCACGGAGACCAGTCCACCGCCGAGGGCGGGGCCGCCGATCTGGGCGGCGGACCGGCTGCCCTCGAGCGCGCTGTTGCCCCGGACCAGCTGATCGCGTCTCACGAGCCGTACGAGAGACGACTGGTAGGCCACGTCGAAGAACACGGACAGGGCACCGAGGACGAAGGCGACGGCGAGCAGCGCGGGCATGCCGAGGCAGCCCAGGACGGCGGCCACGGCGGCGGCGCCCAGGACCAGGGCCCGGCCGGCGTCCGCGAGCATCATCGTCGTGCGGGTCCGCCACCCGTCCACCCACGCCCCGACGAAGAGCGAGAGCAGCAGGACCGGCGCCTGTCCCACCGCGCGGAGGACACCCAGCTCGCCGGCACCGGCGTGCAGCGTCAGGACGGCGAAGAGCGGCAGGATCACCAGGCCGGCGTGCTCGCCGAGTTGAGAGGCCGTCTGACCCAGCCAGAGGCCGCGGAAGGCGGCGTCCCGCCACAGGCCCGACGGAACGGGACGACCGGAATCGGATACGGCGGAGGTGGTGGACGGCACGCGAATCCCTTGTGTTGCCGACGACGAGTCCCGCCACCGGGCCCACGAAGGCGCACCGGCGGTCCGGGCAGGGGAAGGCTCGCTGTGCCGCACCATCGAAGGCAGCACGCGATGACAGGCCGGTCACGGCCTACGACGTCAACGCGCGCTCGGGAAACCGACCATGTCGAAACTCCTCACGGGGCACTCGCCGTACCGGAACGATAGTTCCCGGCCGTCCGGTGCGGAAGGCGGCGGCCCCTCGTCCCACCGGGTGGCCCGGGGGCGTCACCGCGTGTCGCGCAGGCGCAGGAGACAGACCGCGGTCAGCGCGACGGCGTCGTCCCCGTCCCGCGACAGCTCCGTGAGCGCGCGTGACGCCGTGGCCCCGGGGATGTCCGCCAGCGCCTGGGTCAGCCGTACGCGCGCGCCGGCGGGGGCGTGGGCGAGGCGCTCGACGAGTCCGGTGGCGATCCGCTCCGGCGCGGCGGTGTCGCCCGACGCCAGCACGCTCAGCGCATCGGCCGCGTCGGTGTCGTTCCTTCCCCGCACGATCATGTCGATGAGCGTCGGGACCGCATCGGCCACGCCACGCGTCCCGAGCACCAGGGCCGCGTGGTCGCGGACCGCGGCGTCGGGGTGCGCGAGGGCGTCCCGCAGCCGGGCGGCGGCCTCGTCACCGGGCAGCGCGGCGAGGCACCGGACGGCGCGTTCGCGCACCGCGGCCACCGGCGACCCGAGGCCGTCGGCCAGCAGCGACGTGGCGCCGGCGCCGTCGCCCGACCGCGCCAGCGCCCAGCGGAGGGCTCCGGCGACGTTCGGCTCGCTCTCGCCCAGAACCGCCTCGACCAGGGCCTCCACCGGCACCGGGACCCCGTCGACCGAGGAAAGGACCGCGCGTTGGCGTGTGTTGGCGCTCTGTGATCCCAGCGCCTGCAGAAAGGCGACGACTTGGAGGACGTCCTCCCAGCCGGCGGGTTCCACGGCATCGATCCGGCGGAGCCGTGTGAGCAACTCGGTCTCGGCCGCGATGCGTTCACGCGTCCGGCGGATGAGGTCGTCGACGAGCGCCGAGGGCGTGAAGCCGGGGTCGTCGAGCGCGCGTCCGATCTCCCGCAGCGGCAGCCCCAGCGAACGCAGGCTCTCGATGTGGAAGATCCGCCGGATGTCGTCGCCGGAGTACTCCCGGTAGCCCGAACCCGTACGGCCCGAGGGCCGGATCAGGCCGAGCGACTCGTAATGCCTGAGCATGCGGGCACTGACCCCGGACCGCCGCGCCACCTCACCGATCAACACCTCCTATCGTCCCTCCGGATCCGGCCCGCCGAGGGCCACGACACGCTTCGCCTCCTCGACCGCGAACCCGAATCCGGCGTCCGGGTCGCGCAACAGCCGTTCGGTGGCGAGCGCGTGCGCGCGCACGTCCGGATCAGCGGCCGTCAGCGCGCCGTGCAGGGCCGGCGCGGCGACGTCGCCCAGCGCCACCAGCGCCCGGCTCAGGCTCCGTTGCGTCTCCCGGCCACCGCGCCCGAGCTGCGTCGCCAGCGCCGCGGCCAACCCGGGCTCCGCACCCTGCGGTGCGAGGACGACCGCTGCCCGCCAGGCGCTCCGCGCCACCTCGTCGTCGGCGTCGGACAGGAGCGCGCCCGTGATCGCCGGCCACGCCCGCCGGTCCCCGATCTTGGAGAGTGTGTGCAGCGCCTGGCTCCGTGCCCGTGCGCGCTCCGAACGGACCTCACGCAGCAGCCCGGGAAGCGTCAGGGACACCGGATGACGGGTGAGCGCCCAGGTCAGCATGTCGCGGACGAGGAACTCGGGCTCGACCGCGCATCGTTCCAGCAACTTGTCGACGAAGCGCGGATCCGGCGTCGTGCCGACCGCCAGAGCCGCCCGCAGCCGCACGGACGGACGCCCGTCCTCCAGGTCCCGGAGCGCCCGGACCGCCTCCGTGTCCTGCCTTGCCGTGGTCATGGGAACCACCTCCCGGCAAGCAGTGAAGGCCTTGTCACCGTGTCAAGGTCAAGGTCGAGGCGAGGTCAAGACCAGGGCCGGGGCGAGGGCGAGGGCGAGGCCGGGGGCCTCCCGTGTCCCGGAGCCGAGCCGGGAGAGGGCCCGGGGTGAAGCGGCCGGGCGGACCTGCGCGGGGGCCGGGCCGTGGCGCGACCCGGCCCCACCCGAGGGGTTCATCTCAGTGGTGCTTGCAGTCCCAGTGCCCCTTGACCCACGCCTTCTCCCAGTGACCGGGGACGTGGACCCACTCGTAGGAGTGGTGGTGCTTCCAGTGGCCCTTGTGCCAGGTGCCGTGCTTGTCGTGGTGACCCTTGACCCAGGTCTTGTGGTGAACCGGCTTCTTCTCCCAGTGGCCCTTGACCCACGTCTTCTCCCAGTGGCCCTGCTTCCACTCGCACCTGTCGTGGTGGTCCCCGGTGGCCGTGGCGACGGTGGGCGCGGGCGCGGGAGCCGCACTGGCGGTGCCGGACATGCCGAGCGCGGCGCCTCCGGCCAGCAGTCCCGTCGCGGCGGCTCCGGCCACCAGGCGGCGGACTCGCATGGATGCGGTCATCGACGTATCTCCTTCGACAAGTCGGCGGCGAGCACGTCGAGGGGCCGTCCTTCCCGGCCCGGCCGGTCACGCGGGTGGCGCGGCCGGGGTGTCGGGAGGAGCACTGCCTTGCGCCTCGCCGTGCCGGACATGAGGGATTCGGCGCCGTCGGCACGACGGATGAGGCGACGGGACGGAAATCTCGGCACCGCGGGAACGACCAGGTCCGTCACGCGGAGTGAGACGACATGAGCGCGGAAGCGGTGTCTCCGCGAATCGCCCGGCCGGCCGCTCCGCCCCGGCCGCCGGCCTCGTCCGCCGGCCTCGCGGCGACGAATCACCCTCGAAGGGTGCTCACGCATCGGTCGCGTCGTTCGAAGGAGCCGGTCATGCCTGTCACCGCGCCACTGCCGGTGACGCCGCAGCACGTCGTCCCCCCGCCCCGCGGTCCGCACGCGCCGGCCGTCGTCGCCCGCCGCGTCACCGGACGGCGGCCGAGGGCGAACGCACCGTCCGGCCGGGCGGAAGAAACCGTGCCCGTGGTGTCCGAACCGGTGTCCGGCGCCGTTCGGCGCGCCCACGGCGCCCGTCGGCCGGCGCCCGCCGTGCGCGACGGGCGGCCGGCGACCGCCGTCGCCGACCACGGCGAGGACCTGCCCGGCCGCCGTCGGCGGCCGGCCGGCGACGAGCGCGGCGGCCCCGGCCCGGTGACCGCCCGCCGGGCGGGAGGGCCGGTCACCGCGGTCCCCGGGACCGGTGGCAGGACCGTGCGCGTCGTGACCCGGCCGGAGCCGCGACCGCGACACCCCTGGCCGGACGCGCCGCGTCGGCACCCGCACCCCCGCGCGCCGGTCTCCGTCCCGGTCTCACTCTCGTGCCACCGCCGCACTGCGCATCGTGCCGACCGGTGCCAGAGTCGGAGCGGGCGGACGCCGGGCCAGGGCGGCCGGGAGCACCGGGCACGAGGAGAGCAGGGCTTGCCACACGGAACCGAGCCGGGCGCGCGAGCGGAGGACCTGCTGACCCGTGTCGCCGGTGGCGACGAGGACGCGTTCGCCGGGGTCTACGACGCCTTCTCCGCCGCGGTCCTCGGACTGGTCCGCCGGATCCTGCGGGACGCCGCTCAGGCGGAGGAGGTGACCCAGGAGGTCATGGTCGAGATCTGGCGCACCGCGGGCCGCTACGACCCCGGACGCGGGACGGCCAAGGCGTGGGTGCTCACCCTCGCCCACCGCCGCGCGGTGGACCGGGTGCGGGCCGCCCACGCCGGCGCCGAACGCGAGCGGCGCGCCGGGCGGCTCCTGGCGGAACGAGCCTTCGACCAGGTCGCGGAAACCGTGCAGGAGCGTGACGAACAGCGGCGCGTCTACCGGTGCCTGGCCGCGCTGACGCCCCGGCAGCGCGTCCCTCTCGTGCTCGCCTTCTACCAGGGCCTGACCTACCTCGAGGTCGCCGACGCGCTGTCCACCCCCGAGGGCACGGTGAAATCGCGCATGCGCGCGGGGCTGCGGCAGCTGCGCGCCTGCCTGGAGACCGGCACATGACATCCGGGGGAGACCTGCACCTCGCCGTCGGCGCCTACGTCCTGCACGCCCTGCCCCCGGCCGAGGAAGCCGCGTTCGAGGAGCATCTCGCCGGTTGCGCGGACTGCCGCGCGGAGATGGCCGCACACCTGGAGATCGTCACGCGCCTCGCCGGCGCGGAGAGCGCCTCCGTGCCGCCGCACGTGCGGGCCCGCACCCTCGACGCCATCAGCCGGACCACCCAGGACCGCCCCCGCCGTCCGCCGGAGGCCGGACACCGTGCCGGACACCGGGCCGGGCACCGGGCCGTGCGCTTCGCACTGGCCGCGAGCACCGCCGCGGCCGCCCTCCTCGGCGGAGTCGCCGCATGGCAGCACTCCCGGGCCGACGACGCCCGCGACCGGGCCGCCCGCGCGGACGCGGCCGGCCGGGCTCTCACCGAGGTCGTGACGGCGCCCGACGCCACCCTCCACACCGCAGCGCTGACCGGAGGGGGCGCGGCAGCCGTCGTCGTGTCCCGCTCCGAGGCCCGGGCGGTCTTCGCCGCCCAGGACCTTCCGGCGCTGAAGGGGGACGAGGTCTACGAGCTCTGGTACGCCGCCGAGGCCGGAGGCCTGCGTCCCGCCGGTCTTCTGCCGGGTGCCGCGGAACGGGCCTCCCGTGTCCTGCGGGGCCCGCCGGCCGGCGCTGTGGCCGTCGGCATCACGATCGAACCCGCCGGCGGCTCCCGGCAGCCCACCACCGACCCCCTCGCCGTCATCCCCCTCACCGCCTGAACGACGGTTCCCGCTGCCCGGCCGCCGCGCCGTCATCCCCCTCACCGCCTGAACGACGGCTCCCGCCGGAGTGCCCCGGAGCCGGCGTCCCCGCCGGTGCCCGGCGGGAGCGGAGGCCGGCCAGGGTGGTGGCGAGGGACTGCCAGACGTGGGCCGCCAGATCGAGGTTCCCCGACTCCGTCGCCTGCCGCCCGAGCTGTTCCAGGACCGCTATGCCCTCGTCGACGCGGCCCGCCAGGATCGTCAGCCGGCCGTCGAGGACCGACAGCCGTACCCGGTCACGGTAGGACAGGAGCAGGTCGTCCTCGGCCAGCAGGGCGTGACTGAGGCCGCGGGCGTCGTCCAGCCGGCCCTGGTGGAAGGCGAGGTGAGCCTGCAGCGCCCGCAGTTCCTGCACCTGCGGGGGAGTGCCGATCAGGCCGAGGACACCCGCGGCCTCGCTCAGCCAGCGGTCGGCGGCCGCCACGTGGGGCGGTGACATCTGCAGCGCGGCGGCGGTGGCGGCGGCCCGCAGGCGGGTCCACAGGAGCAGGTCCTCCTCGCCCCGGAGCAGGTCGTCCTCTCCCCGGAGCAGTTCCAGGGCGGTCTCCAGCCGGGTCCGGGCGGCCGCGTGGTCGCCCTGGCGGTCGCTGACCATGGCGGCCGTCCACAGGGCCTCGGCGGCCAGGGCCGGCGTGGCCCCGGGCAACAGGTCCCGTTCCAGTTCGTCGACGTGCCGTGCGGCCGCTTCGAGTCTGCCGAGTTCCGTCTCGATGTCGATCAGCACCATCACGGCGGCCGCGGTGTCGGCCACCGACAGCTCCTCGGCGCGGGCGACGGACAGCGCCTCCACGGCCGCCGGTTCCGCCGCCCGCAGGTCACCCAGGGCCCGGGTGCAGCGGGCGTACCGCACGCGTGACCGGGTCCGCAGTTCCGCGGCCGCCAACAGGTCGCTCAACTCGACGAGTTCCAGCAGCCGTACGCGCTCCCGCTCCCGGTCGCCGTCGCGGTCGGCGGCACGGCTCAGCAGCCACAGGGCCTGCCAGCGGGCGGCGGGATCGTCGCCCGCGTCCTCCTCGACCGCGCGGCTCAGGATCGCGGTGTCGTCCGTGCCGGGCGGCGCCGACGTCACGGCGGCCAGCACCGCGGTCAGGGACCTGCCGTCCGAAGGGCCGGTCAGCGCGGACGCGTCGACGCCGAGACGCCGGGCGAGATAGGCCACGGCCCGTTCGGTGGGGGGCCGTTCACCCGACTCCAGACGTGACAGGTACCCCGTCGACAGGCCCTCGCCGACGAGACCGGCCTGGCTCATGCCCCGTTCGAGCCGGAGTCTCTTCAGCCGACGGCCGAAATGCGGCTGTTCGAGCATCCTCCCCCCTCTGGTCCGTCGGCGGGGCCGGTGCGGCTCTCGTCCCCGGATCGCCCGCCCGTGCGGATGGATTTGCCAACACTGTAGGAAGCGCCCGGAAGGCGGGCAAGCCGTTTCGCGCGGGTCGACCTCCCTGTTCCGAGGGCCTGCCGGCCCCCTGGCGCCCGATGTTCCGGCCGATGGTCACGCATGCCGAAAACGCGCCACACGCAGGCGAGTTGACAGATTGGCCGGTTCGCTTGGCAAACCTTGTCAAGGCGGTTGCCGCCCCTTAATCTCGAACGTGCCGTCCTGATGCGATTCCCCTGCTCGTCTCGTGGAGGTCATCCGTGCTGCGTCACGCCCGACCGGGCCCGTCGCGAGGGCCGGTCGTCCGGCCGGCCGTGGTCTTCGGTGCCGCGGACCCGGCCGCGCCCCCGGTGCCGGACGGCCCCTCCCCGGGGACGAGGGAGGCGAGCCGCGGGACCGAACGGCCCTGACAACGTTATCGAGGTGCCGGTCCTCCCGATGCCGGCACCTCCGCCCCTGATCCGCCCCGGGAGTCCGGCGCCCGTCGCCGGCCGGCCCGGGGCGACGCGGAACACCCGGCTCCGGCCACCGGCGAGGTGGCGCGTGCCGGTACGGGACGCCCGCCGACACCCAGGCACCGGCGCACCCGGCCGGTTCCGCGGCGACAACCCTTCCCAGCCCCCCATGCGCAGGAAGAAGGACGGTACGTCCGTGGCGACCACGAGTTTCCCCGACGCTTCGCTCCGTAACGACAACCGCGCCGCCCGGCCGGTTCCCCGCACCCACCGCGGCATCACCGCGAGCGGCACACCAGACGACCTCGCGTCGGGTGACGCGACATCGGAGGTCTGCACGGCCCACGCGTCCCCCCGCGACGTGGTCATCAGGGGCGCGGATCCCGAATTCGCCCGCCAATTCGGCGCGAGCGCCCACGACATGTGCGGGTCGGGACTTCTCGACCTCCTCCGCACGCCCGATCCCGCACGCCTGCGGGAACAGTTCGCCGCGCTCGCCTCGGGGCGGCGACGGCAGTTCACCGAAAAGGTCACCGGTCACGACGGCAGCGGCCGCACCTTCTCCGCGGAGGTCACCGTGACCGCCGTCGACGGGCCCTCGGGCGAGGTCGCCAGTCTCCTCGTCCTCCTGCGCCGCACGGGAGACGCGCGGCGGCCGGGGAAGGGCCGGGCGCCGGCGCTCTCCGGCGGGCCCGTGCTCAGCGCCCTCGACGCGCAGGTCCTGGAAGGAGTGGCCGCGGGCGAGTCCACGGCGCAGCTGGCCTCCCGCCTCTACCTGAGCCGTCAGGGGATCGAGTACCGCGTCGGGCAGATGCTGCGCAGGTTCGACGCGCCCAACCGCCCGGCCCTGGTGGCGCGCGCGCACGCGCTGGGGATGTTCGCCGTCGGCCAGTGGCCACCGCGCGTCCTGCCGGAGCGCGTGAAGTAGCCGCAGGCGGCGGCCCGCCGACCTCCACGGATCCCGCGGGTGCCGCGGAGTCCCCCGCAGGCGGCCGTGACGGTGCCCACCGCCACGGCCGCCCCGTCGTACGGGCCCGGCCACGGCCGCCGTCGCACGGGCGGCCGCCCCGGCCGTCGTACGGACACCGCCCCCGACGCCCTCGACGTACGGGACGTGCGGGACGTGCGGCACGCCGGCCCCGGCCGTCCGCCTCATGCCGCCGAGGGCTGCCACGCCTCCTGGAAGCGGCGGCGGGCGCGGAAGAGGCGGGAGCGGACGGTGCCCACGGGCAGGGAGAGGACCTCGGCCATCTCCTCCTCGTTGAGTCCGTAGGCACGCAGGGTGAGGACCTGCCGGTGCGCCCGGGACAGGCGTTCCAGCACGTCGCTGATGTGCACGGCGTCCAGCGGGTTCGTCTCCTGCCGCGACTCCAGCTGCGAACAGGTCCGTTCCTCGCCGCTGCGCTTGGCGACGCGGACCGCCTCGCGGACCGTCACCGAGCGCACCCAGCCGTAGAACGCCGCCGGTTCACGCAGGGTGCCCAGGCCGCGGTAGACGGCGAGCAGCGCCTCCTGCGCGGCGTCGGCGCCGTCGTCGTGGGTGATGGAACGGCAGATGCGCGCGACGTACGGCGTGATGGCGGTCAGCAGGTGGTTCATGGCGTGCTCGTCGCCCGCCTGGGCGCGGGGGAGCAGGGTCAGGGGGGAGGGGAGTTCGCTCACGGTGGTCATGTCGGGGTCGGGCTCCTTACGGCGCCGGGTCGGCGGGTGAGTGAGCGGAAGGGACGGTGCTCAGCCCGCGGCCGCGCGGGCGGGCTCGGCCCCCGCCGTCTCGGCCAGGCCGAGGAGCCCGTCCCGTACGTCGTCGCGGAACGCCCGCATGAAGGACGGGCTGAAGCAGGCGGTGTGGTGCGGGAACTCGATGGCGAGCCGGCCCTCGAAGGAGACCACGCACGCCATGACGGGACTGCGTCCTGCCTGCGGGAAGTACTGCTCGCGGGCAGGCACCAGGCGGACCTCGACGGCCTCCAGGCCGCTCGGCAGCCGCGGGCCCGGGACCACGCCCATGTTGGTGACGATCACCGTGGCGAGCTGCAGCGCGGGGTTCCGGGGGATCTCCGGCGTGATGCGCATCTCGTGGAAGTGGTCACCGCGCGAGACGAAGTCGCCCAGCCGGGCGTGAACGGTACGTGCCAGGTCCAGGGTGTCCGAGGTCCCGGACACCTCGAGGGTCTGCAGGTGGGTGGTGACCGCGGGCACCATGTCGGACGCGGGCAGCGGCGGGGAGAGCCGGGAGCGCAGGTCGACGGGGGAGAGGCAGCCGAGCGTGCGGGGGCCGTCGCCGTCCAGGCGCCGCCTGGCCGTGGCCAGCAGTGTCGCGGCGATCAGCGCGTGCACCGAGACGCCGCCCGCGCGTGCCGTGCGGCGCAGGCGCGCGGTGAGTTCCGCGTCCAGGGCCAGCCGGCGGACCTCGATGTGCCCCTCCCCGGCCGGGCCCTCGTCGGCCGCCCGGTCGGTCGCGGACGGCCGCCGCACGTCGTACGGCACCAGTTCGACCGGGTGCCGCCTCGCCTCCTCGACACGGCCGCCGAGGTACGCGGCCGTGTCGGCGTCGTCGGCCGCGGGCAGCAGCCGGCTGACGGGCTGCGGCCACCGGGGCGCGCCGGACACCCGGGCGGCGACGTCCCGCTCCCCCTCGACCAGCGTCCGGTAGCGGTCCCACAGCGCGTTGTGCAGCGCGATGCCGCTGTGGCCGTCGGTGACGGTGTGGTCGACCACCAGGACGAACAGGTGGCTCCCGCCGTCCGGCGCGCTGACCAGCACGGCGCGGCTCAGCGGCCCCCCGACGGGCAGGGGGGCGTTCAGTTCCGCCGCGTAGGCCTCGTCCTCGGCGCCGGTACGGGTGACCAGGCGGGGCCGCTCGTCCTCGTCGAGCAGGCGCAGCGCGTGGCCCGCGCCCGCCTCGACGATGCGGGAGCGCAGCGTCGGATGCGCCTGCGTCATCGCGTCGAACGCGGCCGACAGTGCCTCGACGTCGACGGGTCCGCGCAGGGAGCAGGACAGCACGGCCCTGCTTCTCTGGCCCACGTAGAGCGACTCAACCGGACACAGCGCACGGTGCATGCCGTCAGCCTTCTTTCCGTCGTTCATTTCGGGTGTCCCCGTCGTCCGCCTCCCGCGTCCACGACCCGGGAACGGCCTGTCATCGCCGGCTCTCGGCGGGAATCGGGGCCCTCCGAGGGTGCACCGGGAAGCGCGGCGGAATCCACACGGGAACGCGGTGCACGGCGAAGTCGCGTGTTTTCCCTAGAAGTCGGCTCGGCCGGCGCACTCCCTCGCACCGCGGTCATTAGGGAAACACCTGAATCCAGGCCCGGGGACCGGTCCCTGCTTGACCCGGTCTGGCGCGGTGTCCCACCGTGAGGTCCAGCGAAACCGGGGCCGGGAGCCGACCGGCACCCCTTCCCCCGCCCTTGGTGTGCGACCCCCCTTTCCCGCCCGTGAGCCCGCCCGGCGCGCATCCGCACGCGAGGACGGCACGGGGCGGTGGCCGCACCCGTCCGATCCGGCCGGGCCCTCGTCCGTCCGGGACATTACGGCTTGTCACGTGAGGGTTGTGCTATGTCACTGCAGGAGGACGACCGCCGACCGCTGTCCGGGGCCCAGGAGGGCCTCTGGTACGCCGGGCGGCTCGCGCCGGACAGCGCCGCGTACAACACCGCGGAAGCGGTGGAGATCCACGGGCCCCTGGACACCGGCCTGTTCGAGACCGCGCTGCGGCGCACCGTCGACGAGGCCGACACCTTCGCCCTGCGGTTCGTGGACACCGACGACGGCCCCCGCTGCCGACGCGCCCCGGACGCGGCCGACTGGAGTCCGCACCGGGTCGACGTCAGCGACGCCGAGGACCCCGAGGCCGCCGCCTGGGCCCACATCCGCGCCGACCTGACCACCCCCGTGGACACGGACAAGGGCCCGCTGTTCTCGCACACCCTGCTGACCCTGGCACCCGACCGCTTCATCTGGCTGCTGAGGGCCCATCACCTCCTGCTCGACGGCTACAGCTACAAGCTCCTCGGACGACGCCTGGCCCACACGTACAACGCCCTGGCCGAAGGGCGCGAGCCCGGCCCCTCCGGGTTCGAGCCGGTGAGCCGGCTCCGGGCGGAGGAGGAGGCCTACCGGAACTCCGAGCGGTACGAGCGCGACCGCGCCCACTGGGCGCGGCGCCTGGCCGGGCTGCCGGAGCCCGCCCGGCTCACCTCCCGGACGGCCGCCCCCACCGCCCCCTTCCTGCGCCGCACCGCCGAACTGGAGCCCGCCGAGGTGGCCGCCCTCGACGCGGCGGCGGCCCGCCTCGGCGTCTCGCGCACCGACCTGCTGGCCGCCGCCACCACCGCCTACCTGCACCGGATGACCGGCGCGGAGGACCTGGTGCTCGGTCTGGCGACGATGAGCCGGCTCGGCAGCGCCGCCCTGCGCACCCCCGGCACCGCCTCCGACGTCCTTCCGCTGCGCGTGGCGGCCGCCCCCGGCACGACCGTCGCGGAACTGGTGCGCGCGGTCGCGGACGAACTCGGGGCCCTGCGCCGGCACCAGCGGTACCGCGGCGAGTTCCTGCGCCGCGACCTCGGCCTGCTGGGCACCGGACGCCGCCTGTACGGGCCGGTCCTGAACATCGTCCCGTTCGACGAGTCGCCGGTCTTCGGCGGCCGGCCCACCACCTGGCACCACCTGTCCGGCGGCGCCGTCGACGACCTCCAGATCTCCGTACGGCCCGGGGCGCGCACCGGCGGCATGTGGCTCGCCCTCGACGCCAACCCCGCCCTGTACGAGGAGGACGAACTCGCCCTGCACCGCGACCGGTTCGTCACGGTGCTGCGCCGGCTGGCCGAGGCCGGGCCGGCCACGCCGCTGCGGGACCTGGACCTCCTGCTGCCGGGCGAGCACCCCCGCGACACCCCCGTACGCACGTACCCCGCCGAGCGCACCCTGACGGAACTGTTCGAGGAGCAGGCGGCCCGTGTGCCGGGGCGGACCGCCGTCACCTGCGGGGACGAACACCTCACGTACGCCGGGCTGAACGCCGAGGCCAACCGCCTGGCCCGGCTGCTGACCGAACGCGGCGCGGGCCCCGGCCGGACGGTGGCACTGGCCCTGGAGCGCGGCCCCCGGCTGCTGCCGGCGCTGCTGGCCGTCCTCAAGACCGGCGCCGGCTACCTCCCCCTGGACCCCGGCCACCCGGCCGGGCGGCTGCGCCTGGTCGTCGAGGACGCGGCCCCCGTCGCCCTCGTCACCGAGCACGCCCACGCCCACCTGGCCCAGGACACCGTTCCCGCCGTCCTCCTGGACGACCCGGAGACCGCCGCCGACCTCGCCCGCCGGTCCGCCGCCGACCTCACCGACGCCGATCGGCACGGGCGGACGAGCCCGTCCGACACCGCCTACGTCATCCACACCTCCGGCTCCACCGGCCGCCCCAAGGGCGTGCCCGTGCCGCACGCGAACGTCGTGCGGCTGTTCGCCGCCGCGGCCGAGCACTTCGACTTCGGCGCGGACGACGTGTGGACGCTGTTCCACTCCTACGCCTTCGACTTCTCGGTCTGGGAGATGTGGGGCGCCCTGCTGCACGGCGGCCGGCTCGTCGTCGTCCCGTACGCCGTCAGCCGCTCGCCGAAGGACTTCCTGGAACTGCTGCACCGGGAGGGCGTCACCGTCCTCGACCAGACGCCGTCCGCGTTCGAGCAGCTGATCGACGCCGACCGCGAACGCGACGGTGACGCCGGGGCGCTGCGGTACGTCGTCCTCGGCGGCGAGGCGCTGCGCCCGGCGGCCCTGCGCCCCTGGGCCGACCGGCACGGCCTGGACCGCCCGGCACTGGTGAACATGTACGGCATCACCGAGACCACCGTGCACGTCACCCACCACCGCCTCACCCGGGCCGACCTGGACGACCCGCGCCGCGCCCACGTCATCGGCACCCCGCTCGCCGATCTGCGCGTCCACCTGCTGGACCCCGAGGGCCGCCCGGTGCCGCCCGGCGCGACCGGCGAGATGTACGTCTCCGGCGCCGGCGTGGCCGCCGGGTACCTGAACCGGCCCGAGCTGACCGCCGAACGCTTCCTCGACGACCCCCACGGCCCGCCCGGGACCCGCATGTACCGTTCGGGCGACCTGGCGCGGCGCCGCCCCGACGGCACCCTCGACTACCTCGGCCGTGCCGACGCGCAGGTCCAGCTGAGGGGCTTCCGCGTCGAGCCGGGCGAGATCGAGGCGGTCCTCGCCGCCCACCCGCGCGTCGCCCGGGCCGCCGTCGTGGTCCGCCGCGCCGACAACGGCGCCCGGCAGCTCGTCGCCTACACGGTGGCGGCGGGCGACGGACCGGCGAGCCCCGCCGAACTGCGGGCCCACGCCGCCGCCCACCTGCCCGAACACATGGTCCCGGCCGCCTGCGTCCCCGTGGACGTCCTGCCGCTCACCGCCAACGGCAAGCTCGACGTGCGGGCCCTGCCCGCCCCGGACTTCACCGCCGAGGCCTCCGGCACCCGCCCCGGGACGCCCCGGCAGGCCCTCGTCTGCGCGCTGTTCGAGGACGTGCTGAAACTGCCCCGGGACACCGTGAGCATCGACGCCAACTTCTTCGACCTCGGCGGCGACTCCCTGCTCGCCACCCGCCTGCTGGCCCGCATACGGCACGAGACCGGCGCCGAGATCCCCATCACGGCCCTGTTCGGGACACCGACACCGGCTGCCCTCGCCCACCGGCTGGCCGCCCGGACCGGCGCCGCCGCCCCGCCGCGGCCCGCCCTCGGCGACGCCGTACGCCCGGAGCGCGTACCGCTGTCCTTCGCCCAGGAACGCATGTGGTTCCTCCACCGGCTCGACGACGGCGCGGCCACCTACAACATCCCGCTCCTCGTCCCGTCGGCCGCCGACCTCGACACCGAGGCGCTCCGGGCGGCCCTCGGCGACCTGGCCGACCGCCACGAGAGCCTGCGCACGGTGGTCGCCGAGCACGACGGGGTGCCGTACCAGCGGATCATGCCGCCCGGCACGCTGCGGCCGCGGCTGCACCGCGTCGACTGCCCCGCCGCCGAGACCGCCGCCCACGTCACCGCCGCGCTGCGGCACCGCTTCGACCTGACCGCGCAGAGCCCGCTGGCCGCCTGGCTGCTGGGCACCGGCACCGACCGGACCCTGCTGCTCGTGCTGCACCACAGCGCGGCCGACGGCTGGTCGCTGCGGCCCTTCGCCGACGACCTCGGCACCGCGTACGCCGCCCGCCGCGCGGGCCGGGAGCCGCGGTGGACCCCGCTGCCGGTGCAGTACGCCGACTACGCGCTGTGGCAGCGCGCCCTGCTGGCGCCCGAACCGGACGGGACGGGCCGGCGGGAACGGCTCACCGCCCACTGGCGCGCCGCGCTGGCCGGGGCACCCGAGGAGTGCACCCTCCCCGGCGACCGCCCGCGTCCCGCCGCGCCGCGCGGCGGCGGCGCGCACGTCGGGACCGTCGTGGACGCCGCCGTGCACCGCGACCTGCTGAGCCTGGCCGACCGGGAGAACGCCAGCCTGTTCATGGTGCTGCACGCCGCCGTCAGCGCCCTGCTCACGCGCTGCGGCGCCGGCGAGGACATCGTCCTCGGGACCCCGGTCGCCGGCCGCACCGAACCCGCCCTCGACCACCTCGTCGGCCTGATCACCAACACCCTCGTCCTGCGGGCCGACACCTCCGGCGACCCCGCCTTCCGCGACCTCCTCGCCCGGCTGCGCACCGCCGACCTGGCCGCCCTCGACCACCAGGACCTGCCCTTCGACCGGCTCGTCGACGAACTCAACCCGCCCCGCAGGGCCGGCCGGCACCCCCTCTTCCAGGTGATGCTGGCCCTGCAGAACAACGAACCCGCCGTACTCGAACTGGACGGCCGGCGCACCGAGTTGCGGCCGACCGCCACCGGCACCGCGAAGTTCGACCTCTTCGTGGACGTCCTGGAACGCCGCACCCCCGACGGGGCCGCCGACGGCCTCGCCCTGCACGTCGAGTACGCCACGGAGCTCTACGACGCCGGCACGGCCGAGGCGTTCGCCCACGCCCTGCACGACGTCCTGCGCACGGTGTGCGCCGACCCCGGGGTCCGCGTCGGGCGACTGCCGGCGGTCCCCGACCGCACCCCCGCCCCGGCCGCGGCCGACCCCGCGGAGCTGGAGGAGACGGCACGGGCCGTGCCCGGCATCCGCGACGCCCGTGCCCTCCCCGGCGCGGACGGGGAGCCGCCGCACCTGTACGTGGTGCCCGCACGGACGGACGCCGCCGAACGCCTGGAGGACGCCCTGGACCGCGCGGGCCACGGCACGGTCCGCGTCACCGCGGTCAACGCGCTGCCCCGCGACGCCGACGGCGCCGTCGACACCGTGGCACTGCGGGCCCTGCCCGCCGTCGACCGCACCGCGGCCGAGACCTGGCGGGAACGGCTGGCCCGCCTCCCCGGCGTCACCGCCGTCGAGGTGGCGGCCGAGAACATCCCCGAGGAGCTCGGGCGCCGCCACGCCGGCCTGCCCGACCGCACGGCGGGTCCCGCCCCGGCCGCGAGCACCGAGAGCACCGTCACGACCCCCTTCGTCCCGGCGCTCAGCGAGGGCCCCGCGCTGTCCGAGCCGTCCGTGTCCGGCTGGGCACAGGCCCTGCGCCGCGCCGCCGAACTGGACCGGGGCGACATCGTCCACGTCCACCCCGACGGCAGCGAACACCGGCGCAGCTACGCCTCCCTGACGGCGGAGGCCTCACGGGTGCTGGCCGGTCTGCGCCGGGCGGGCCTGCGCCCCGGCGACCGGGTCGTCCTCCAGTGCGACGTGAGCGAGGACTTCCTCGCCGTGCTGTGGGGCTGCGTCCTCGGCGGCTTCGTCGCCGTCCCGCTGACCGTCCCCGCCTCCTACGACACCCCCTCGGCGGCGCTCACGAAGCTGGAGGGCATCTGGCGGATGCTGGGCCGGCCCCGGATCGTGTGCTCCGCCGGACGCGAGGCCGGGCTGCGCGACGTGGCCGCCCGGCAGGGGTGGCCCGGGCTGCGGCTGACCACCGCCGACGCCCTGCGCGAGGCACCGGAGGACCACGACTGGCACCCCGCCCGGCCCGACGACCTCCTCCTGATGCTGATGACGTCCGGCAGCACCGGCCTGCCCAAGGCGGTGCGCCTCACCCACCGCAACGTGCTGACCCGCTCCGCGGCCACCGAGCAGACCAACGGGCTGGACGCCACCGACGTCTCGCTGAACTGGATCCCGCTGGACCACGTCACCGGCGTGGTGATGTTCCACCTGCGGGACGTCTACCTCGGCTGCCGCCAGATCCACGCCCCCACCTCCTGGATCCTCCAGGACCCGCTGCGCTGGATGGACCTGGCCGACCGGCACCGGGTCACCGTCACCTGGGCGCCCAACTTCGCCTTCGGGCTCCTCGCCGAGGAGTCCCACCGCTTCGCGGACCGCACCTGGGACCTGTCGCCGATGCGGCTGGTGATGAACGCCGGCGAGGTCGTCGTGGCCGCCGCCGCCCGCCGGTTCCTGCACGCCCTGAAACCCTTCGGCCTGCCGCAGGACGTGATGCACCCCGGCTGGGGCATGTCCGAGACCTGCTCGGTGGTCACCGACGCCGTCCTGCCCGGCGAACCCGCCGACGACGAGGGCACGTTCGTCAGCTGCGGCCGCCCCTACCCCGGCTTCGCCATGCGGATCGTCGACGAACAGGGCAGGGTCCTCGGCGAGGGCGAGGCGGGCCGGTTCCAGGTCCGCGGCACCTCGGTGACCGGCGGCTACCACGACAACCCGGCGGCCAACGCCGAGGCGTTCACCGAGGACGGCTGGTTCGACACCGGCGACCTGGCGTTCCTGCGCGAGGGCGAGCTGTACATCACCGGCCGCGCCAAGGACGTCATCATCGTCAACGGCGTCAACCACTACAGCCACGAGATCGAGGCCTGCGTCGAGGAACTGCCGCACGTGGAAAGCAGTTTCACCGCCGCGGTCGCGGTGCGCTCCGACCCCTCCTCGCCCACCGACGAACTGGCCCTCTTCTTCCACCTCGCCCCCGGGACCGCCGACGCCCCCGGGACCGCCGACGCCTCCGGGACCGCCGACGCCTCCGAGGCCGGCACGGCGGCGGCCCTGCGGGAGATCGCCGGCAAGGTCACCCGGGAGATCGGCGTCAGCCCCGCCTTCCTCGTCCCGGTCGAGCCGGACGACATCCCCAAGACCGAGATCGGCAAGATCCAGCGCACCAGGCTGCGCAAGAGCTTCGAGGCGGGCGCCTTCGACGACGAGGTCCGCAGGGCGCAGCTGCTGCTGGGCACCGCCGCCACCGTGCCCGACTGGTTCCTGCGGCCGGTGTGGCGGCGGGCGGAACGCCCCGCCGCGCGCGCGACCCCCGCCGGCCGGCACACCCTCGTGCTGACCGGCGCCGACCCCCGGACCCAGCGGCTCGCCGACCGGCTCGCCGACGCCCTGCGGTCCGCCGGCGGCCTGTGCACGGTGGTCGGCGACGGACCGGCGTACGCCCGGCTCGACGCGGCCCGCCACCTGGTCCGGCCCACCGAGGAAGCCGACTACACCGAGCTGCTCGGGCAGCTGGAGCGCGACGGGCGCCCGGTCGACGCCGTCCTGCACCTCGACGGCCCGCACGGCGCCGGAGCGCACGGCGCCGGAGCGCACGGCGCCGGAGCGCCGGAGCAGGCCCTGTACGACACGACCGGCACGGAGCGGCTGCTCGCCCTCGCCCGGGCCCTCGCCGCCCGGCCCGGCCGGCCGCGCCCCGTCGACCTGGTCCACGTCTCCACGGGCGCCCAGGCCGTGCGTCCCGAGGACCGCCCCTGCCCCACGCACGCCATGGCCGGCGCCCTGCTCCGCTCGCTGGGCGAGGAGTTCGGCTGGCTGCGCGCGGCACACCTCGACCTCGCGCCGGACGAGGACGCGGACCCGCTGCCCGTCCTGCTGGCCGAGTCGACGGTCGCCGCGGACGGCGCGGAGGTGGCGTACCGCGACGGCCGCCGTCACGTGCGGCGCCTCGCCCCCCTGCCCGACCTGCCCGACACGCCGTCCCGCGACCGGACGCCGGCGCCCGACGGCTTCACCCTGATCACCGGAGGGCTCGGCGGCGTCGGCGCCGAGGTCGCGGCCCACCTGCTGCGCACGCCCGGCACGCGGCTGCTGATCGTGGGCCGCACCCCGCGGTCCGAACTGGACCTCCAGGGTGCCGAACCGGCCCGCGGGGAGGTCCTGCGGCGGCTGCGCGAACTGGGCGAGGTCCGCTACGCCCGCGCCGACGTCACCGACGAGCACCAGGTGCGGGCCGCGGTGGACGCGGCCACCGAGGCCTGGGGCGTGCCGCTCGCGGCGGTCCTGCACCTGGCCGGGACCCTGGTCGAACGTCCCGTGGGCGACCTCGACGCGGCCACCTGGCGCCGGGCCCTGGCGGCGAAGGCGCACGGTGCGTGGGTCCTGCACCGGCTCACCGCCGACCGCCCGGCCGTCTCCTTCACCACCTTCTCCTCCGTCAACGGCTACTTCGGCGGCGCCATGAACGCCGCCTACGCCGCCGCCAACGCCTACCTGGACGCCCTCGCCCAGCACCGCCGAAGCCTCGGCCTGCCCGCCCGGTCCCTGGCCTGGAGCATGTGGCGCGAGCACGGCATGAGCCGCGGCTACCGGCTCACCGCGCTCACCGAGGCCCGCGGCTACCGGCTGCTCGACGCCCCCGCCGCGCTGCGCTCGTTCGACCTCGCCCGCACCCTGGACGAGCCGCACCTGCTGATCGGCGCCGACCGCACCGCTCCCTGGGTCCGCAGCCACGTGGTGGCCCCGGCCCGTCAGGTGCGGCGCCTGGCCGCGCGCGTCGGCCTGGAGGACGGCACCGACCTGGGCGCCCTGTACCGCGCGGCGGCCGACGGCGCCCGCGCGGCCGGCGCGGGCGACGACTGGACGCTGCGCTCCGCGGGCACCACCGCACACCGCGAACAGGCGGACCCGGGGGAGGGGCTGCGGCGGCTGGAGAGCCGGCTCGCCGAGGTGTGGTCCGGTGTACTGGGCCGTGACCGGGTCGGGCGGGACGAGAACTTCTTCGACCTGGGCGGCAACTCCCTGCTCCTCGTCACCGCCCAGAGCGCCGTGAACAGCGCCTTCGACGCCGACCTCTCCGTCGTCGACCTGTTCGCGCACCCCACCGTGCGGGACCTGGCCCGCCACCTGTCGGCGCGCACCGGCACCGGGACGGCCGCGGAGCCGTCGCCACCGTCCGGCTCCGACTCCGGCTCCGGCTCCGCGTTCGCGTCCGAGACCGCGGGACAGCGGGCCGTCGCCCCCGCGGCACCACGGTCCTCCGGGACCGCCCCCAGCGGCCTGGACCGCGCCAAGGAACAAGCACAGCGCCAGCGTGCGGCCCGCGCGCGCCGCACCGCACGGCAAGGGAAGGACCGAGGCCATGCCTGAGACCACCGAACCGTACGAACAGCAGCTCCCCGCCGTCGCCGTCATCGGTATGGCCGGCCGCTTCCCCGGCGCCGCCGACCTCGACACCTTCTGGGACAACCTCGCCGCGGGCCGGGAGTCGGTACGGCCCGTCCCCGACGAGGAGTTCCTCGCCGCGGGCGGCGACCCGCGCGACCTCGACGACCCCTCACTCGTGCGCATGGCCTCCGTCGTCGAGGACATGGACCGCTTCGACTCCGGCTTCTTCGGCTACAGCCCCGCCGAGGCCGCCGTGGTCGACCCGCAGCAACGGCTGCTGCTGGAGACGGCCTACCACGCCCTGGAGGACGCCGGCTGCCTCGGCGCCGACCGCACGGGCGAGGCGTTCGGCGTGTACGCGGGCAGTGGCGACAGCCGCTACTACCCCGCCCACGTGTACCCCCGCCACGCCGGGCAGCCCGGCTCGGTGGCGCTCGTGCACGCGGCCACCGCCAACTCCCTCGGCACCCTCGCCACCCGCGTCTCCTACGAGCTGGGCCTCACCGGCCCGAGCGTGTCGCTCCAGACGGCCTGCTCCACCGCGCTGGTCGCCGTGCACACCGCCTGCCAGGACCTGCTCGACCACCGCTGCGACACCGCGCTGGCCGCCGCCGTCTCCCTCAACCCCTCGGCCGCGCTGGGCTACCGGCACGTGCCCGACGGCCCCTTCTCGCCCGACGGCCACTGCCGCGCCTTCGCCGCGGACGCCGCCGGCACCACCTCCGGCGACGGCGTGGGAGCCGTCGTGCTCAAGCGCCTGGAGGACGCCCTCGCCGACGGCGACCGCATCCGCGCCGTCATCCGCGGCAGCGCCGTCAACAACGACGGCCGCCGCAAGGTCGGCTTCAGCGCGCCCAGCGCCGCCGGGCAGACCGAGGTCGTCCTCGCGGCGCAGGCCGACGCGGAGGTCGACGCCGGCACCATCGGCCTGGTCGAGGCGCACGGCACCGCCACCCGGCTCGGCGACCCGATCGAGGTGGCCGCGCTGACCGAGGCGTTCCGGCAGAGCACGGAGCGGACCGGGTTCTGCGCCCTGGGCTCGGTGAAGACCAACATCGGCCACCTGGGCGCCGCCGCCGGCATCGCCGGGCTCATCAAGGCGGTCCTCGCCCTGGAACACCGGCAGATCCCGCCGAGCCTGCACTTCGACCGGCCCAACCCGCTCATCGACTTCGCCTCCGGCCCCTTCCGCGTGCCCACCGCCCTGGAGGACTGGCCCGCGGGCGACCACCCCCGCCGGGCCGCCGTCAGCGCCTTCGGGATCGGCGGCACCAACGCCCACGTCGTCCTGGAGGAGGCCCCGCCCACCACCCCGCCGGCACCGGACGGCGTCCGCCCGCCCGAGGACGGGAGCCGCCTGGTGCTGCCCCTGTCCGCGCGGACCGCCGGCGCCCTGCGCGGCCAGGCCGACGCCCTCGCCCGGCACCTGGAGCGGCGGCCCGGACTGCGCCTGGACGACGTCGCGCACTCCCTGCGCGCCGACCGGCCCGCACTGCGGCACCGCCTCACCGTCACGGCGGCCACCCGCGAGGAAGCCCTCGACGCCCTGCGCACCGCCGCACCGGGCACCCCGCCGCCCTCCGAGGAGCCCGCCCGCGTGGCGTTCCTGCTGCCGGGCGGCGGCACCCAGTACCCCGGCATGGGAGCGGAGCTGTACCGCGACCACGGCGTCTACCGCGACACCGTCGACGAGTGCGCCCGCATCCTGCGGCCCGCACTCGGCGCCGACCTGCGCACCACCCTGTTCGAGGAGCGGCAGCCCGACGACACCGCCGCGTTCCTCGGCCTCGTGGTGACCGAGTACGCCCTGGCCCGCACCCTCATGGAACAGGGCGTGCGCCCGGACGCGCTCATCGGCCACTCGCTCGGCGAGTACACGGCGGCCTGCCTGGCCGGGGTCGTCGACCTGGAGGACATGCTGCCCCTGGTCACCGAACGCATCCGGCTCATCGCCTCCGCGGGCGGTGCCACCGTCGGCGTGGCCGCCCCGGCCGAGGACGTCCGGCCCCTGCTCGACGACGAGCTGTCCCTGGCCGCGGCCAACGGCCCCGGCGCCTGCACCGTCGCCGGACACCTCGGCCCCGTCGCCCGCTTCGAGGCCGAGCTCACCCGCCGCGGCGTCCCGTTCCGCCGGCTGCGGATCCCCGTCGCCGCGCACTCCCACGTCCTGGACCCGGTCCTGCCGGCCTTCGAGACCCACCTGCGCCAGGTCACCCTGCGCCCGCCGCGGATCCCGTACGTCACCAACGTCACCGGCACCTGGATCACCGACGCGCAGGCCACCTCCGTCCGGCACTGGCTCGACCACACCCGGAACACCGTGCGGTTCGCCGACGGCATCACCGCCCTGTGGGACCGCCTGCACCCCGTCCTGGTCGAGATCGGGCCGGGGGACACCCTGACCAAGCTGGCCACCGGCGGGCTCGCCGACGAGACGCCCGTGACGGTGACCACCATGCGGCACGCCAAGGCCGAGGCCTCCGACGGGTTCGTCCTCGCCGAAGCCCTGGGCCGGCTCTGGAGCGCGGGCGTCGACACCGCCCTCCCGCCGGCGCCGGACACCGCCCGGCGGGTCCCGCTGCCCCCGTACGCCTTCGAACGCCACCGCCACTGGATCGACGCCCCCGGCGCCCGCCCGCACCCCGACGCGCCCGGCACCCCGGCCGCGGCGGAGGCGGACCCGGCCCTCGCCCCCCGCCCCCGGCTGACCACCGAGCACGTGCCGCCGCGCTCCGACCGCGAACAGGCGGTGACCCGGCTGTGGGAGGAGACCCTCGGCATCGGCGGCATCGGCGTGCACGACAACTTCTTCGACCTCGGCGGCGACTCGATGCGCGCCGTGCTGCTGGCGGGCCGGCTCCGCCAGGCCGGCGTCCTCGACGTACCGGCGGCCGAACTGCTGGCCGCGCCCACGGTGGCCGGGATCCTCGCCGCGTCCGACGAGGCCGCGTCCGGCGGACAGGACCGGGACACCCGGGGGAGCGCCCCCACCGCCCTCGGCCCGCTGCTGCCGCTGCGCGCGGAGGGCACCGCCACCCCCCTGTTCTGCCTCCACCCCGGCGCGGGCGTGTCCTGGCGCTACACGGGCCTGCTGCCCCACCTCGGCGGCGACCAGCCCGTGTACGGCATCCAGGCGGCCGGCCTCGACGGCACCAGGCCGCCCGCACCGGACGCCGCCGCCATGGTCGACACCTACCTGGCCCTGGTGCGGCAGGTGCAGCCGCACGGCCCCTACCGGCTGCTGGGCTGGTCCTACGGCGGTTTCGTCGCCCACGCCATGGCCTGCGCGCTCCAGGCGGACGGCGAGCGGGTCGAACTCCTCGCCATGCTCGACGCACCGCAGCCGCACGGCACGACGTACGACCCCGGGGCGGCGGAACGACAGGTGGCGGCGCTGCTGTCGCGGGTGACCGGACTGCCCGTCGAACCGGGGGCCGCGCCACCGGACGTCGACACCGTCCTGGACCGTATCGACGCGGGCCTCGCGGCCGACCCGGCCGGCTCGCCCGTCACGCGTGCCGAGGCGGCCGCCATCGCCGCCGTCATGCGCAACAACCTGCGCCTCGCACCCCAGTTCGCGCCCGGCGTCTTCCACGGCGACGTGCTGTTCTTCAGCGCGGCGGGGGAGGAGCACACCGACTTCCCGACGGACCTGGCGGTGCAGCCCGGCAAGGCCGACGGCTGGCGGCCCCACGTCGACGGCACCCTCCACGACCACCGGGTGCCCTGCGGCCACTACGAGATGACCGACCCCGAGCCGATCGCCCGCATCGGCGAGGTGGTCGCCAAGGCCCTGCGCGGGCCGCACCGGTGAGCCACCGGACGGCGACCGCCCCCATCCCGACCCCGACCCACCGAGTACGCCCCGACCGTTCAGGAGATTCCGCGTGACCGCGACCCAGGACCTCTACGAGCTCGGCGACGCGCCCGAGATCGGCACCGCCCCCGAGAAGATGTACGCCTCGCTCATCCGCCGCGAGCGCTACGGCCGGCCCGTCGACGCCTTCCGCACCGAGGTGGTCGACGTCCCGCCCGTCGGCCGCGGCCAGGTCCTGGTCAAGGTGATGGCGGCCGGCATCAACTACAACAACGTGTGGGCGGCGCTGGGCTCGCCGCTCGACGTGATCGCCGCGCGGCAGAAGGCGGGTGCCACCGAGGACTTCCACATCGGCGGCTCCGACCTGTCCGGGATCGTGTGGGCGGTCGGCGAGGACGTGCGCGGGGTGAAGCTGGGCGACGAGGTCGTCGTCCTCGCCAGCCGGTGGGACGAGAAGGCCGAGGACATCCGCCTCGGCGGCGACCCCGCCTTCTCCACCAGCCAGCGGGTGTGGGGCTACGAGGAGAACTACGGCTCCTTCGCCCAGTTCGCGGTCGTCGACGACTACATGTGCCACCCCAAGCCGGCCCGGCTGTCCTGGGCGGAGGCGGCCTGCTACATGGCCACCGCCGCCACCGCCTACCGCCAGCTCTTCGGCTGGGAACCGCACACGGTGCGCCCGGGCGACCCGGTGCTGATCTGGGGCGGCGCCGGCGGACTGGGCAGCATCGCCATCCAGCTGGTCCGGCACGTCGGCGGCATCCCGGTCGCCGTCGTCTCCAGCGAGGAACGCGGCGAGTTCTGCCTCAAACTGGGCGCCAAGGGATGGATCGACCGGCGGGAGTTCGACCACTGGGGCCGGCTGCCCGACACCTCCGACGAGGCCGCGACGGCCCGCTGGCTGACCGGCGCCCGCGCCTTCGGCCGGCGCTTCTGGGAGGTGCTCGGCGAGCGCCGCAGCCCGCGCATCGTGCTGGAGCACTCGGGCGCCGACACCATCCCCACCTCCCTGTACCTGTGCGACAACGGCGGCATGGTCGTCATCTGCGGCGGCACCACCGGCTACAACGGTGACGTGGACCTGCGCTTCCTGTGGATGCGGCAGAAGCGGCTCCAGGGCTCGCACGTCGCCGGCGCCCGCGAGGCGCGGGAGGTCACCCGGCTGATCGACCAGGGCGTCGTCGACCCCTGCCTGTCACGGACCTTCGACTTCGACGAGATCGGCCTGGCCCACCAGCTCATCCACGACAACCGCCACCCGGCGGGGAACATGGCGGTGCTGGTGAACGCCCGGAGGTGACGGGCCCGGCGGCCGCGGTCCCGACCGCGGCCGCCGCGGCGTGGATCCCGTGGTGCGGCCGCCGCGGCGTGGATCCCGTGGTGCGGCCGGGGTGATTCGTCCCCGGTCCGCGGGGTACCCGCGGCCAGGTACGAGGCACGCGCTATCGCGGGAGGTACCCCATGGGCAAGCTGGGCGACATGGCGAAGAAGGCCAAGGAAATGGCCAAGGGCCACCCGGACCAGGCCGACAAGGCGGTGACCGGCGCCGATCGCGTGGTCGACGAGCGGACGGGGAACAAGTACGACGCCCAGACCGACAAGGCCGCCGACGCGGCCCGCCGTACCTACCGGGACAGCGGTCCGACGGAGCGCTGACCCCCAGGTCCGCCTTGCAGCCCCCGGCGCCGTGCGCCGGGGGCTGCAAGCGTGCCGCCGGCCCGGAAGCGCGTGCCCGGCCCGCGGAGCCGGCCCGGCCGGGCCCGCGGCGGCCGGGAGCGGGCGCCGCCGGGCGTCCGGGCACGCGGACCCGCCAGGCGGTGCCCCCCGCGGTGCCGGGACCCGGGAAAGGACCGGGCCGGCCGGAACAGTTCCGGCCGGCCCGGTCCCCGTGGTGCGCCCGGCGCCGGGGAGCGGCGCGCCCTCACCCCCGCAGCAGCTTCTTGACGATCTTTCCCGCGGGGTTGCGCGGCACCTGCTCGATGAACTCCACGCGTCGCGGCCGCTTGTACGGAGCGAGCAGCTCCCGCACATGCGCCAGCAGCTCCGCCCGGCCCGTGTCCGCGCCCGGCTCCAGGACGACGTACGCCAGCGGCACCTCGCCGTAGTCCTCGTCCGGCATCCCGACGACCGCGGTGTCCCGCACGGCGGGGTGGGTCATCAGGGCGCGCTCGATCTCCGAGGGGTAGACGTTCTGACCTGCGCGGATGATGACGTCCTTCGTGCGGTCCACGAGGCTGACGCGCCCCTGCCCGTCCACGAACCCCAGGTCGCCGGTCCTGATCCAGCCGTCGAGGGTGATCTCGCGGGTGGCCTCAGGGTCGTTCCAGTAGCCCCGCATGAGGCCGGGCCCGCGCACGACGATCTCGCCGATCCCGCCGGGCGGCAGATCCCGGCCGTCCTCGTCCACCGCGCGCACGGACATGCCCGGTACGACCCGCCCGCACGGGATGCGGGCGGTGACGTCCCCGGGGGCGGGGTGCTCGTCGGGGCCGAGGGTCACGAACGGGCCGCCCACCTCCGTCATGCCGTACACCTGCCGGAAGCCGCAGCCGAGCCGCCGGACGGCGTCGGCGTACACGTCCAGCGGCATCGGGGCGGCGCCGTACAGGATCTCCCGGAGGGAGGACAGGTCGGTGCTGCGGGACGCCTTGGCCTGCAACACGAAGCGCAGCATCTGCGGCACCATCCACAGGTGGGTGGCGCGGTGCTTCTCCACCGCGGAGAGCGCCCGCTGCGGGGTGAAACCGGGCATCAGCACGATCGTGGCGCCGGCCGCCATGTAGGTCAGGGAGACCACCATGCTGCCGTGGTAGAGCGGACAGCAGTTGACCATGACGATGTCGTCGGTGGGCCGGGCCATGACCAGCCAGCCCAGGGCGATGGCCCGGAAGGACCCGCTGTCGACGGTGACGCCCTTGGCCTGCCCGGTGGTCGCCGAGGTGTGCAGCACGGCGATCGGGTCGGTGTCGGCCACGGCGGGCAGGTACCGCTCGGCGGCCAGGGTACCCAGGGCCGTGAAGGCGGGCTTGTCGAAGGCCATCCGTATCCGCACCGATCCCGGCAGCTCGGTGTGCCGGTCCAGCAGCTCGGACTCGCCGAGGACGGCCACCGCCCCGACGCGTTCGACGATGCCGGTGACCTCGGGCACGGCCAGGCTGTGGTTCAGCGGCACGAACAGCGCGCCGAGCCGGGCGAGCGCGAAGTACGTCTCCAGCACCTCGACGCGGTCCTTGGAGAGCACGGCGACCCGGTCACCGCGTTCGATGCCCAGGTCGGCCAGCCCGCGCGCCAGCTCGGCCGTCCGGTCGTGGAACTCGGCCCAGGTGACGCTCCGTCGCTCGTCGACCAGCGCCGTCCGGTCGGGAAAGCACTGGCGGTTGCGCTCCAGCAGCTGTGTCAGCCACATCACGCACCGCCGGTGGCACCGCCGGCGGCACCGGCGGCCGTGTGTTCGGAGACGAAGCGCTCGTAGTCGCCGATCGTGCGCAGCCTCTCCATGTCCTCCGCGGTGATCTCCACGCCGAGCCGCTGCTCGACGAGCAGGACGAGACGCACCAGGTCCCCGGAGTCGATGCCGCTGGCCGCGAGGTCGACGTCGTCGCCCACCGTGTCCGCGTACTCGGTCGTGCCGGTGAGTTCGACCAGCAACTCCCTGATGGTGCTCATGGTTTCCCCTTTCGCCCCGGCGTGCCGGCCGCCGTGCGGATCTCGCGACTGTCACCCCCTCAAGAGGCGGGATCGGCCGGTCCCACTCCCCGGACCGCCCCGTGAGCTTCGTCACGCGTCCGAACGGCGTGCGGCAGGGATAGCCGGAGCCCGTGCCCGGCCTCTTACCGCAACGAAGGGACGTGTTCCGGGAGACGACAAGGAGACGTGTCCCGGAACGACGGAGACGGAGACGGAGAGGGAGAAGGAGTGATGCGAGTGCCCAGGCAGCCGGTACCGGTCCGGGCCGCGGGAGGGCGCCCGGCGTGTCGCGTCACCGCGGCACGCGCCGTCCGTGCGGGCGGTGCGGCGTGAGCGCCCGCACGGGCGCGCGGACCGCCGCTGCCGTGTCCGCGGACGAGGACGCCCCGTCCCCCGACGGGGGAGCGGTGCCCGCGGACCGGGGTGCCGTGTCCGCGGACCCGGGGGCCCCGCCCGCGGACCAGGACGACCTGCTCGCGCGCTTCGAGTCCCTCGTCGCCGCCGGCGGGACGGTCGAACCGCGCGACTGGATGCCCGACGGGTACCGCCGCATGCTGATCCGCCAGATCGCCCAGCACGCCCACTCCGAGATCATCGGCATGCAGCCCGAGGGCGCCTGGCTCACCCGGGCCCCCTCCCTGCACCGCAAGTCCGTCCTCATCGCCAAGGTCCAGGACGAGGCCGGCCACGGCCTGTACCTGTACTCGGCCGCCGAGACGCTGGGCGTGGACCGCGCCGACCTGCTGGAAGCCCTGCACCAAGGACAGCAGCGGGCCTCCGCCACCTTCAACCACCCCGCGCTGACCTGGGCGGACACCGGGGCCGTCGCCTGGCTGACGGACGGCGCCGCCGTCATCAACCAGGCCCCCCTGTGCCGCACGTCCTACGGGCCGTACGCCCGGGCGATGCGCCGCGTCTGCCAGGAGGAGGCCTTCCACGTGCGGCAGGGCTACGACCTGATGCGCGCGCTGTGCGAGGGGACGCCGGAGCAGAAGGAGATGGCGCAGGACGCGGTGAACCGCTGGTGGCTGCCGGCCGTCGCGCTGATGTTCGGCCCGCCCGACACCGAGGCCGGCGGCGCCGACGCGCGGACGGCCGCACTCGGCGCCGCGGTCTCCCGCCGCGCGATGGCCTGGGGCATCAAACGCCACACCAACGACGAACTGCGCCAGCGCTTCGTCGACACGTGCGTCCCGCAGGCCGAACGCCTCGGCCTGACGCTGCCCGACCCGGCGATCCGCTGGAACGACGAGCGCGGCCACTACGACTTCACCCCGGTCGACTGGGAGACCTACCGCGAGGCGCTGGGCGACGACACCCACTGGGCGCGCCAGCGGATCGCGCACCGCAGGGCCGCGCACGACGACGGCGCCTGGGTGCGGGAGGCGACCGCCGCGTACGCCGCCCGCGCGGAGGCGGAGGCGGAGGCGGAGGCGGAGAGGGCCGCCGGGGACGCGGCGGACGCGGGCATCGGCGAGGCGCGGTCCGGCGACGCCGCCCCGCGACGGACGGAGGAGCACGCATGACCCGCGACCGGGAGGGCGCACCGGCGTCCTGGGAGGTCTTCCTGCGGACCCGCCGGGGACTGGCGCACCAGCACGCGGGATCGGTGCGCGCGACCGACCCGGACGCGGCACTGGCGCTGGCCCGCGACCTGTACGCCCGCCGCGGCGATCCGCTCTCGCTGTGGGTGGTCCGCTCGGACGCCGTGCACACGACCTCCCCGGACGAACGCGACCCGTACTTCGCCGCCGCCCGCCACAAGCCGTACCGCTATCCCGAGCACTTCGCGCCCCTGACCGAGAAAGGACCCGAGGGTGACCACGCCGAGTGACACGCGCGCGGACCCCGCGGCGCGGGCCGCCGCGACCGGTGCCGCCCCGGCGGCGGCCGACGGCGCCTCCTCCGCTCCCGGAGCCCCCACGGACACCGATCTGGCCCTGTACCTGCTGCGCCTCGGTGACGACGCCCTCGTCCTCGGGCAGCGCCTGTGCCGGTGGATCACGCGCGCGCCGACCGTCGAGGAGGACCTGGCGCTGTCCAACATCGCCCTGGACCTGATCGGCCACGCCCGCACCCTGCTCACCCGCAGCGGACAGCTCGACGGGACCGGCCGCACCGAGGACGACCTCGCCTTCACCCGCTCGGCACGCCAGTTCACCAACGTCCTGCTCACGGAGCTGCCCGACGACGACTTCGCGGTGACCGTGGCCCGGCAGCTGGCCTACACGCACTACGCGGTCCTCCACCACGAGGCGCTGGCGGACTGCGCCGACGCCGAACTGGCCGCCTTCGGGGCGCGGGCCGCCAAGGAGGTCGCCTTCCACCGGTCGCACGCGGACCGCTGGATCCTGCGGCTGGGGCGCGGCACCCCGGAGAGCGCCCGCCGCATGCGGCGGGGCCTCGAGCGGGTGTGGCCGTACACCGCTGAACTCTTCGACGAGGACGACGTGGTCCGACGCCTGGCCGCCGCCGGCACGGTGCCCTCACCGGCGTCCCTGCGCGACGAGTGGGAACGGCGCGTCACCGAGGTCGTCACCGACGCGGAGCTCACCGTGCCCACGGCCCCCTGGTCGGCCAGGGGCGGCCGCTCCGGCCTGCACACCGAGGAGTTCGACCCGCTGATCGCCGAACTCCAGTCGGTGTACCGGCAGTTCCCCGGAGGCACCTGGTGAACGATCCGGCACCGGCCATGATGCCCCTCCCGGTGGACGAGGTGCGCGAGCGGGTGGAGGCCGTCCCGGACCCGGAACTGCCGGTGATCGGCCTGGGCGACCTCGGTGTGGTGGCCTCGGTCGCCCCGGGCGCCGACGGAGTCCTCGAGGTGGAGATCACCCCCACCTACCTGGGCTGCCCCGCGCTTCCCGCGATCACCTCCGCGGTACGGGAGGTACTGGCCGCCTGCGGCCACCCCGACGGCCGCGTACGGCAGGTCCTGTCCCCGCCCTGGACGACGGACCGCATCACCCCCGAGGGGCGGCGCAGGCTCGCCGCGAACGGCATCGCCCCGCCGGTGTCCCCGGCCCCCACCGGACCGGTCCCGGTCGAGCTGGGCGGGGTGTCCTGCCCGCACTGCCGTTCGCGGGCCACCCGGCCGCACCTGCCCTTCGGACCGTCCCGGTGCCAGTCGGTGATGTGGTGCACGACGTGCCGCGAACCCTTCCCCCACCTGACCGCGCTGTGAGGCAGACCGTGAACACCACCACCCCGCCCACCGCCCGGCACGAGGCGCCCGACGACCAGGACCGGGGCCAGGACCGGGGCCAGGAGCAGGAGCAGGGTTCGCGCCCGCGCCCGCGCACCGGCTGGCACCGCCTGGAGGTCACCGAGGTGCGCCGCCTCACCGCCGACGCCGTGGCCGTCGGCCTGGCCGTGCCGGCCGCGCTGCGCGAGGTCTTCGCCCACCGGCCCGGCCAGCACGTCGTCGTCCGCCACCACCGCGCCGACGGCGAACTGCGCCGCAGCTATTCGGTGTGCCCGCCGCCGCACGACCCCCGGGCACTCCGCCTGGTCGTCGAACGGGGCGGCCCCGACGGCTTCGGCGCCCACGCCGTCGGCCGCCTCGCACCCGGTGACCGTCTCCTGCTCTCCCCGCCCACGGGCGACTTCGCCCTGCCGGACCTGCCCGGCGCCCACCACTTCCTCCTCGCCGGCGGCTCGGGCATCACCCCGCTCGCCGCCATGGCCGCCCACGCGCTGCGCCACGACCCGGCCTGCCGCGTCTCCCTCGTCCACTCCGTCCCCACGTCCGCGGACGCCCTGCTGGCCGACGAACTCGCCGAACTCAAGGACGCGTTCCTCGACCGGCTCACCGTCCTGTACGTCCTCACCCGCGAGGACCGCGGCCACGGCGACGGCCCCTTCGGCGCGCGGATCGACGCCGGGAGCCTGTCCCGGCTGCTCGCGGCGACGGACGCCCGGCCCGGTCCGGGCACCGTGTTCGCCCTGTGCGGCCCGCCCGGCCTGGTCGACACCGCGCGGCAGGCCCTGACGGACCGGGGAGCCGACCCGGCCCTGATCCGCCGGGAGTCGTTCACGGTACCCGGCACGTCACCGAGGGAACCGGACACGGCCGCACCGGTGCGCACGGCCGCCGTGGTCCCGGGCGTGGGGGAGGCCCGCGTCACCGCCCTGCTCGGCGGGCGCCGCCGCACCGCCACCGTCCTGCCGCAGGACACGGCGATCCTCGACGCGCTGCTGCGGGCTGACCCCGACGTGCCGTACGCCTGCCGCGAAGGCGTGTGCGGCAGCTGCCGCGCGAAGGTCCTGTCCGGCCGGGTCGCGGCGGAGGGCCAGTACGCCCTCGACCGGGGCGACCGCGCCGCCGGCTACACGCTCGTCTGCCGGGCGCGGCCGAGCACCCCCGAGGTCACCCTCGACTTCGACGCGTGACCCGCGCCGCCGGACAGACCGCCGTACCACCACGAGGTACCACGACGCCCCACCGCCACGACGCCCCACCGCCACTGCGCGCCACGGCGCGCCACGGCGCCCCACCGCCACCGGGCGAAGACGCCGCACGACCACCGAGCGAAGGAGAACCGCCTTGACCACCACCGCCCGCCACGCGGGGAAGACCGCCCTGGTCACCGGAGGCAGCCGGGGCATCGGCAGAGCCGTCAGCCGCCGCCTCGCCCGTGAGGGCGCGCTGGTCGCGGTCCACTACGGACACGACCCGGACGCCGCCGAACGGACGGTCAAGGAGATCGAGGCCGACGGCGGCCGCGCCTTCCCCGTGCACGCCGAACTCGGGGTGCCCGGTGACGCCGACACCCTGTGGTCGGCCTTCGACCGGGCTCTGGCCGACCTGGCCCCGGCCGGGCAGGACGCGCCGACCGGGCTCGACATCCTCGTCAACAACGCGGGCGTCACCGTCCCGCGTCCCCTCGCCGACGTCACCGAGGCCGACTTCGACCGGGTCTTCGCGATCAACACCAAGGCGCCGTTCTTCATCATCCAGCGCGGCCTGGAGCGGCTGCGCGACGGCGGCAGGATCGTGAACATCTCCTCCGTGGCGACCCGCGTCGCCTTCCCCGCGATCGTCTCGTACACCATGACCAAGGCCGCCCTCGACTACCTCACCCTCTCCCTCGCCCAGGAGCTGGGCCCCCGCGGCATCACGGTCAACGCCGTGGCGCCCGGCTACACCGAGACCGAGATCAACCCCACGCTCCGCATCCCGGAGATCCGCCGCCGGTACTCCGAGGCCTCCGTGTTCGGCCGGCTCGGCGACCCGGCGGACATCGCCGACGTCGTCTCCTTCGTCGCGAGCGACGACGCCCGCTGGATGACCGGTCAGTGGATCGACGCCTCCGGCGGTGTCCACCTCGGCGTGTGACACCGCGGCCCGGCGCCCCGCCCCACCGGGGCGCCCCTCCTGCCGACCGCCCGCCCTCCGGCCGTCCGCCGGCCGCCCCTCCAGGAGTCGCGATGAACGACAGCACGTCCGTGCTCACCGAGCCGGTGACGGACGACCTCCCGACCCAGCCCTTCACGGGCGCGAGCCCCTACGACACGTACGTCCAGGCCTCCGTCCTCAACTCGCTGCAGCACCCGCTCACCGAGGCCCCGGACGAGATGGCCTTCCTCGTCACCACCCAGGTGATGGAGCTGTGGTTCACCCTGGTCGTGCACGAGTGGCGCACCGCACGCGTGGCCTTCACCAAGGACGACCTGCGCGCGGCCACGGACGCCCTGGTGCGCAGCCGCCGGGCGCTGACCGCCCTCAACGGTGCCTGGGCGCCCATCGCCGCGCTGACCCCCGCCCAGTTCAACGGCTTCCGGGCCGCGTTCGGCCGGGCTTCGGGCTTCCAGTCGGCGATGTACCGGCACCTGGAGTTCCTCCTCGGCGAGAAGTCCGCCGGGATGCTGCGCGCCCACCGGGGCGACCCGGCCGTCCACGAGGCACTCGCGGACACCTACCGCGAACCGTCCCTGTACGACGAGGTGCTCGCCTTCCTGCACCGGCAGGGCCTGCCCGTGCCGCGGAGCGTCCGCGAGCGGGACGTCACCCGTCCGTACACCTCCGACCCCGCGGTGGTGGACGTGTGGCGGCGCGTCTACGCGGGACCGCAGGCGCACCCCCACCTCGCGCTGGGCGAACTGCTCACCGACATCGCCGAACTGGTCACCCGCTGGCGGTTCGAGCACGTCCTGGTGGTGCGCCGCGCCATGGGCGCGAAACCGGGCAGCGCGGGTTCCGCCGGCCTGGCCTGGCTGGAGAGGCGTGCGGCCCGCCCGGTCTTCCCCGAACTGTGGGAGGTGCGCGGTGACGTCTAGGGTCTTCCGTCCGGACCGGGCCGGATCGGGGAGCGGGGTCCCTGGCCGGGCGTCGCGAGGCGCGGGAGGACGCCACGGCGGAGCCACGGCGGCCGACGACGGCGCGGCGGGGCGCGGTGCCGGACCCCGCGAGCCCGGCACGACCCGGACCGGAGGCCCCAGGACCGTCTCCGCCTTCGCGGCCGAGGAGGAGAAGCGGGTCCTCGGCCTGAAGCCGGTGCTGGCCCCGGTGCACGGCCGCTACGGCGACCACCCGCACCAGTCCTACGACGCCTGGCCGGCCGACGATCCCGACGCGCCGCTGGTCGTCCTGCTGCACGGCGGCTACTGGCGCTACGACCGGATGCACCTCACCCCCTTCGCGGCCCACCTCTCCCGGCAGGGCTTCGAGGTGCTGCTCCCCGGCTTCCGCCGCTCCGGCGGTGCGGGCGGCTGCCCCGAGACCTTCGACGACGTCGCCCGGATCGTGGACACCCTGCCCCAGGGGCGGCCCTACGTCCTGGCGGGCCACTGCTCCGGCGGTCACCTGGCCCTGTGGTGCGCCGCCCGCGGGCTGCTGCCCGCCGGCTCCCGCTGGCACACGCGCACCCTGCCCACGAGCGTGCTCGCCCTCGCGCCGCTCACCGACCTCACCGCCACCCGGCGCGACGGACTCAGCAACGACGCCGCCCTGCAACTCCTGGGCGGCGAGGAGGGGTTCGACCGCTGGCTGCCCGAGGTCGACCCGCTGACCCTGCTGCGCGGGGCCGGCACGACCGGGGTGCCCACCGTGCTGCTGCACGGCGCCGCCGACGAGGAGGTCCCGCTCACGCAGTTCAGCGACTACGCGGCCGTCCACCACGACCTGCGGACGGTCGTCCTGCCCGGCACCGGCCACTACACCCTCATCGAACCGGGCGCGCCCGGCGCCCGCGCGGTCGCCGACACCCTGCGGGAGCTGTCGGCCGGGTTCGGCCCGACGCCACCGCCCGCGGGACCGGTCACCTGAGGCCTCCGGCCGCACGGCGCCATTGACGGCCGCCGAAGCGGACCCGGCCGAGATGTTCTGGAAATCCCCGGCCCGGCACGGGGGTGTCGGCGCTATGATCCGAATCGCTGCGTCGATGCGGGGAATGCGCGCGAACGTGCGTGCGGCCGGGCGCGGTCGGGGGAGGATTCCATGACGCCACAACGGATCATCGAACGACTTGAGGAGATCGAGGACTGGCAGCTCACCCCACAGCAGTGGGACACCGTGGGCGATGTCCTGAAAAGCCTCGGGGCCGTGCTCGCCGAAGGGGACGACACCGGAACCGTCCACGTCCTCGCCCGGCTCGAACCGCTGGAGCGGGCGGGGGCGGCCCGCCGCGCACGGGCCCGGCTGGGCGCGGACCGGACCCCGATCCCGCCGCAACAGCGGGAACAGCGGAATCACCTGATCGAACGGCTGACCGTCGACCTGCGCGGTCCGCAGGACCCGCCCCGGGGCGAGGGTGACGGCGGGGAGACGGCCGGCTGACGGCCTGTTTCCGGCCATTCCGGTGCGGCGGCCAGGCGGGAAAATCCCTCGGGAAACGACTGTGCCGTCCGCACCCTCTCCTTCGGAAATCCGGGAAGTGGGCTACGCGGCGTGAGCGGAATCACCAGGTCGGCTCTGATCGTGATGGCATTCGCGCCGGCCGATTCGGAAATCGACAACAATTCACGAGAATATCTCGCATCCTTGTGGCGAGCCTGTCGCTCGCTGGGCATGACCGAACCGATTCCGGGGGTTCCGGTTCCCGCCGACCACATCGATTTCGGCTCGGCCGGCCCGGCCGCCGCCTCGGAGTTCACCCTGCTGGCGGCCGCGGAGCGGACGGAGGGCGACGCCCTCTACTCCGCCTTCGCCTTCGCCGAGCACGACGTCGTCGGTGTCGTCGCCCTGCTCGCGCCCAACGACACGACGAGGGGCCTCACCCGGTGGAGCGACCTCGACGCCCGGTGGAACGCCGCGGTGGCCGCCGCGGGCGGCCCGTCACCGTCGTGGGGCATGCTCGGTGAGTTCCGTGTGTTCGAGGCCCTCTACGACCGCGGACTCGGCCTGGGGGACAGCGACTTGTGCGACCTCGTGCGCCGGCACGCGCCCCGGCCGGGGAGCGAGTCCTGGTGGAACGGCTTCGACCGGACGGAGCACGGATTCGCCGTGTGGCGGTCCGACGCCGCCGGTGGACCGGAGGCCGTGACCGACCTCTACGTCCTCGCACCGGCCCGCCAGGAGGACGCCCTCGACGAATGGGCCTGGGCCGTCGGGGGCCGGCACGGCCTGAGACCCCTCGCCCGCTATCTGCTCCAGCTCTCGAAGATCCGCTATCAGCACCTGAGGTACGCGGCGTCGGGGGCGGCGGGGGCGTCGAACGCGCAGACCGTCGAGAGCGACGAGCGGACGACACGGCTCCTGCGGGAGCTGGAGCACACGACGCGGCATCCCGTACCCCTGGAACGCGTCCTGAAGGCGTCGGCCCTCCTGGACGAGGCGCAGTTCGGCCCCCAGGGACTGCTGTGGACGATCACCCGGCAACGCCAGCTGAGCCGTGGCCTCTCCATCGCCGTCGCCAACATGCGCCTGCACACCCCCGACACACGACGGCGCGGCAAGGGAACCTCCTGGACCGTGACGGACCTCGCCGAAGCCGAATGGCTCATCCGGCAGGTGGAGGAGGACCGCCTCCACCTCGAGGCCGTACGCGAGCGGGCGGAAGGCGTGCGCACCGCGGTCTCGACGCTCGTCGAGCGCGAACTTGCCCGCCACCGGGGCTGGCTGACGCTCATTCAGACATCCGTCCTGGGTGCCGTCCTCACCGCGCTGACGGCGGTGCAGGCGATGCAGTACGAGGTGCCGATGCGCAAGGTGCTCCAGTCCCCGGCCATCGCCGCCCTGTCCGCGCTCGCCCTCGCCCTGCCCCTGGCCGTGCTGCGCCTGGCGGGCGCCTCGCCGGCCACACGGCGGTACAGGTGGCTCGACTCGGGCGCCGCGGGACTGTTCGGCGCCGCCCTGGGATGGCTGGCCGCCACCGCCGGGGGGATCAGCGGGGGAGGAGGGCCGCCCACCGCCGCGTGGACGATCTCCGCCGCCCTCGTGACCGGTCTGACCACGCTCCTCGGAACGTACGCCCTGACCCGGCCGAGGTAGCTCCCCCGCCCTGCCCGCCGGCCCCCTCCGCCCTGCTCGCCAGCCCCCTCCGCCCGCCCTGCGCCGTCCGACCGCACCCCGCGGCCGCGGAGCCACCGACCCCACGGAACCACCACCCCCACGGAACCACGAACCCTACGGAACCACCGAGGAGTCTCCGCATGGCGCAGGCCGACGGACATCACCCGCAGGACCCCGGCTCCACGATCAGGGCCTTCGTCGAGGCCCTGGACGTCGAGGACCTGATCATGAGGTTCGACGTCGACTTCGACGCCCCGATGCGTCAGGCGGACGCCACCGGCATGCTGCGACTGGCGCGAGCGCACACCAAGGACCCGGCGGCGGGCGCGCGCGGCGTCGCCCGCCGGGTCGGTGCCCACTGGTGCGAGATCGTCCAGGCCGACGTCGGCTACGAACTGCTCTCGGCACTGCAACTGATCGAGGAATCGCAGCGGGACGCGGAACGGCTGATGGCCTGGCACACCGACGGCGCCCTCGACCCCGCTGACGTCTTCCCCCACTACGCCCTCGCCCGCTGGCACGACGGAGTCGGCCGGATCCGGTACCGCCTGGGCAGCTACACCGCCTCCCGCCGTGTCTTCGGGACGGCGGTCGAGGTGGCCGAGAGGGCCGGGCTGTGGTGGGCGCTGCCCGACCTGCTCAGCAACCACACCCGCGCGCAGTTCGAGGAACGCGCCCAGGCGGCGAGGGAGAAGGACGGCGGCACCGACGTCGAGGCCTTCGTCCCACCCATGCAGGAGACGCACGACAGGATCCTGCGGCAGGCGGACGAGCACGGCGTCGACACCGGGTCCGTCCCCGACGGGTCGACCCCCCTGAGGCACCGGGAGTTCCTGCGCGGCTACTCCAACGCCCTCCACAACCTCGCCACCGCACTGCGGCAGGCCGGGGAGGTCCAGGAGTCGCTGCGTGTCACCGCACGCTCCCAGGCCCTCTCCGAGGGCCTGGACGACACCTACCGGGTGTCGCAGTCGCTCATGAACCAGGCCTTCTGCGGCGACCGCCCCCAGGAGCGCTTCGCGACCCTGCGCGACATCGGGCGCGGCGAGGGGGAACGCGCACGGCGGGGGTGGGAGCGCGGCCGGCGGATCGCCCGCCAGAACCTCGCGAAGCTCGGCGGCGGCCCCGCCGGTCTGGCCGAACTGGCACGGCTCCTGGACGAGCTGGAGGACGACGCGGCCGGTACGGGCCGCCGTGCCGGACTCGACGTCGACTTCTACGCGTACACCGTGCGCGCCTACCGGGAGGCGGCCGCGGCCCTTCCCGAGGCCGAGCGGCCGGGCGACGTCCTGGACCGCCGGATCAAGATGGCGGAGTCGGTGCGCGAGGCGATCGCCCTGCCCGTGTACAAGCGCGCCTACGCCGAGCACGTGAGGCCCGCCTATCTGCGCGCCATCGGCAAGGAGGTGTCCCGGGGCGGCCGCCGGCAGGAGCACCTGGAGCGGATCGTGTCCCTGGTGGAGAGGTCCTCGGGCCGTGAGCTCCTGGACCTGCTCGCCTCGTCCCGCCCACCGGTCCTGGACCGCCCCGCCCACCCGCTGCCCACCCGCGCCGACACCGACGAGACCGGTGAGACCGGTGAGACCGAGGGGATCGGCGAGACCGAAGGGGCAGAGGGGGCCGGTGAGGCCGACGGGACCGGGAAGGCCACGCGGGGGAGCCGCCTGCCGGCCCTGCGGGCCCAGGCCCCCGACCCGGAGACGATGAGGGAGATGAGGGAACTGCTCGTCGAGCGGGCGCAGCAGTACGAGGACCACTTCCTCCACCACCCGCTGACATCGGCCACACACGACGACGACATCGCTCACCAGCTCGTGCAGTACACCCTCAACCACGAGGGCTCCTGCGTCGTGCGGTACTTCCGTTTCGGCACGTCGGACGCGCCTCTGAACGGCGAGGAGGCGTCCGCGCCCGACTCCCTCGGCATCATGGTCTGCCGCAACGGACTGCTGACGCTGCTGCCCCCGATCCCCTACGCGGAGGTCACCGCCCTCGCGCGACAGGTCTCCGCGGACCTCCTCGACGAGGATTCCCTGGCGCCGAGGGAGGAGACCTGCCGTCGCATCTGGAGCCTCCTCGTCGGACCGTTCTGGGAGAGCGCCGACCGCGGTGGCCCGCTGACCCACCTCACCCTGATCCCGACCGACGACATCTTCGCGATCCCCCTGCACGTCGCCACCGAGCCGGACGACGACCGGCCGCTGGCCGCCCGGGTCCCGCTCTCGCACTCGGTGAGCGTCGCCGCCTTCGTCACCCGTGGCCGGCACCTGCTCAAGAAGCAGCTCATGGAGGACGACGACGACCTCGCGGCGCTGCTGTCGACCGACAGGAGGGCGACGGGCAGGGAGATCGTGAAAGCCGGCTGGCGCGCCGCCCACGTCCACGTGGCCGGCAGGGTCCCCGCCGCCCTCGCGGGCAGGATCGCGGGCGAGTTCGGGGCGGACTGGGACGGGCTCGAGCAACTCGTGTCGGTGAAGCCGGAGTTCTTCGTGTACGCCGGACACGGTGTGTACGTCGACGAGCCCGAGGCGTCGGGCCCGTTGATCCACCTGGGGAAGACGGACATGCTGTCCCAGTTCGACCTCGCCCTGCGCGTCAGCCTGCCGAGGAACAAGCTCACCGTGCTGGGCGCCTGCCTGGCCGGCCAGGGCATGGGCTCCGAGGGCGGTGACGTTCTGGGGTTCATGCGGTCCCTGATCATCAGCGGTGCCGGTGCCATCGGCGTGCCCCTGTGGTCCGTGCAGGACTCGGCGATGGTCTCGACGGTGGGAGCCCTGCTGCGCGGGAGCCGGGAGGCTCTGGAACCGTCGTCCACCGGGGTCTTCGACGTGGTGCAGGTGTTGCACGATCATTACCGGGAGAGCATGGAGACGGCCGTGTCGGTGGAGGCGCGGGTCGACCGTCTTCCTCTCGCCCTGTACCTATGACCGGTTCGCGTCGGGCGCCGCCCCCGCGGTCCGGACACGACGCGCAGAAACAGGAGAGACCATGGGCGCTCACGAGCGGGCCGTCAGGAGACGGACGGCACTCGCGGACTACGAGGCACTGCGTGAGCGCCGCCCGGAACTCTTCCTGAACCCGCCCGGCGCCGCCTTCACGATCCTCCTCGATCCCGCCGAGCAGGAGCGGGCGTCCGGCGAGGCGTCACGGGCGGCGGTCGCGGCCGGCCTGCCCGAGAGCGCGGGGGACATCGGCGTCGTCTACCGCGACGCCTACTTCTGGCTGGTGCGTGACGCCGTCCGGTTCGCGGACGACAGGCTGGGCACGTACATCCGCATCGTGCCCGCGGCCGCGTCCGGGGGAGCCGCGGTGCTCCCCGTCCTCGCCGACGGCCACGTCGTCCTGCTGCGCCACTTCCGCCACGCGGACCGCGCCTGGCACTGGGAGATCCCCCGCGGATTCGGTGATCCGGGGGAGGACGGGTCCGGTACGGCCACCCGGGAACTCCAGGAGGAACTGGGCGTCCACGTCGGGAGCCTCACGTATCTCGGCCCCGTGTCCCCCGACACCGGCCTGCGGGTGGGAACCGACCACCTGTACCTCGCGCACCTCGACGGGGCACGGCCGGCGGACGCCCCCGCGGCGGGGGCCAGGGCCGAGGGGATCGACGGCTACGAGGCCGTGTCGCAGGAAGAGTTCCGCTCCATGGTCGCCGGTCGTCTGATCTCCGACGCCTACACCCTGTCCGCGTACGCGCTGGCCACGGCCCGAGGACTGCTGAAGACGGACGAGTCCTGAAGCACGGCACCGGGGCTTCGGCACGGTCACGTGACGTCCGGTTCGCGACGTCCGGTTCGTGACCGCGTCGGCAGGGGGGGCATGGCCGGCCCGGCCATGCCCCCCTCCGCGGTGGGCTTCGCCGTCCGTGCCGTCCGTGCCGTCCGTGCCGTCCGCCGGTTGTCGGTCGCGCGGTCGAGTCGCCGGGCCGCCGTGTCGTCCGGCCGCTGCCGCCGCCGCTGCCGCTGCCGCTGCCGCCGGCACGGCTCCGGCACCGGTCGGCGCGTGGAGGCGACCCCGGTGCACGGCGGATGCCGGCACGTCCGACGGTGCTCGCGGTCCGCACCGCGAACGGCTGACGGGCACCTTCCGGGGCAGGACACCGCTTTCTAACATGTCATGTACATGATTATCAGAGGAGGCTCCTTGTCAGGGCTGACACGCTCGGGAACGGCCATGCTCATCGCCCTCGCTTCGCTCCACGGGGCCGCCCCCGCCGACGCCTCACCGGCTCCTCCCGCGGTGGCGTCGTTCTCCCCGCACACGGTCGACGCCTCCCTGCCGGGAGCGGCCTTCGCCGTCGCGGGTGACGTCGAGGGAGACGGCCGTCAGGAAGTCGTGGCCACGGGGTTCGGCCGCTTCAAGGCCGTGCCGGGAGGCCCGCCGATCCCTCCGGCGGCCGGTGCCCTCGCCGTCTACCGGCAGAGCGGACGGGACCTCGGCGCCTGGTCGAAGCGGCTGGTGTTCGACACCGACGCCGCGATCCCCTTCCCCAACGAGCCGGGAGTGGCCGACGTCGACCGCGACGGAGACCGCGACATCGTGGTCCCGGGCGGGTTCCTCGGCTGCACCACGTCGTGCGGATCCCTCACCTGGTGGGAACACCGTGCCGACGGAGTCTGGAAGCGCCACGACATCGTGACGCCGGGCAGCTCCCCCCTCTTCTACCACCGCGCCGTCCTCGTGGACTTCGACGGGGACGGCCGCAAGGACCTGGTGACCGTCGGCGAGTCCCTGCGGCCCGTCACCAGGATCGAGGGCCGGCCCCCGGCCAACGCCTGGACCCAGGTGTTCCGGGGCGTCGACGGGCCCGACCGCTTCAGCCGGGAGCCGGTCGACCTCGCGGCCGGCGGCGGTGCCCTCCCCGTCGTGGCGGACGTCGACTCCGACGGCGACCTCGACGTGGCCTCCGCGCAGTACTTCGAGCCGGGAGCCGCGTTCCTGTGGCTGGAGCGCACCGCGGTGCCGGACGCGGACCATCCGTTCGGCGGCTTCACGCCGCACGTCATCGACACCACGCAGGGCAGGGCGATCCAGCTGCGGCCCGTGCGGAACCTGTACGGCGACGGCGGTACCGTCTGGGTCGGCTCCAATCACACCAACACCGTCTTCCCGCCGGGCTCGACCGACCCGGTCTCCCAGGTGGTCTCGTTCTCGGTGCCGGCCGACCCGCGTTCCCCGTGGGGCACGACCCCCCTGTCGACGGGCATCGTCTCGCGCGGCCGGGCAGGTCAAGCCGCGCCCGGCGTGTTCGGCAGCGGTGACCTGGACGGGGACCGCGACATCGACCTGCTGGTCTCCGGTGACGGCGACGACCGGCTGTTCTGGCTGGAGCAGAAGGACGACCGCACCTTCGTCACCCGCGTCCTCGCCACCGCCGCCGGTCAGGCAGGAGGTGCCGTGGTCACCGATCTCGACCGCACGTGGCCCCCGCGCAACGAGGCCGTCTTCACCGTGTTCGAGTCCGACAGCGTCGTGGTCTGGTCCCGGAACTGAGGTCCGTGCCCGCCCTGCTCGCGGGGACGGCCGCCCGCGGTATCACGGGCGGGCCACCGCCGTCGGGCCGGTGACCGGGCGGGGGGGGCCGGGGGGGCCCCCCCCCCCCCCCCCCCCCCCGGCCGCCCCCCCCCCCGCCCCCCCGGCCGGCCCCCGCCCCCCCCCCCCCCCCCGGCCCCCCCGCCCCCCACCCCCCCCCCCCCAC
>NZ_JBIBWL010000008.1:20472-73546 GCF_043081325.1 Streptomyces sp. NPDC014882 | reverse complement strand
GCGCTAACCCCCCCGCCGGGGGGGGGGGGGGGGGGGGGGCGCCCCGGGGGGGGGGGGGGGGGGGGGGGGGGGGGGGGGGGGCCCCCCCCGGCCCCCCCCCCCCGGCGACGTGCTCACACCGCCGGTGTGCTCCGGACGGTCACGGTCCCTCCGCGTTCAGCCGGCCCGGCCGGCGCCGAACCGCCGCCGTCGTGCGTCGTGCGTCGGAGCGTTCAGGGCTTGGCGGAGTACACGACACCGGCCAGGTTCTGGGCCGCGGAGCCCCACACCTGGTCGTACAGGGAGGAGTCGACGCCGAGCGTGTGGAGCAGCCAGGCGGTCGTGATGCCGTAGGTCAGCTTCAGCTGGGCGGCGCGGGTGACGGTTCCGCTGTCGCAGCCGATGCCGGAGCTGTCCTCGAACCCGCAGTGGAACCCACCGGTGATGACGCGCAGCTGAGTGGCGGACGCCTTGGCGTCGTACATCTTCTGCTGGTTGCCCGCCACGCCGGCGATGCTGTCGGCGCTGCCGCCGACGTACTGGACGGGGATGCCCAGCGCGCCGGAGGCGGTGACCGCCGAGGGATTGGTCTCCGCCGCCGCGAGGGTGGAGACGGACTTGACGGCCGGGTTCCGGCTCGCGGCGAGCAGTGCCGAGCCGCCGCCCATGGAGTGCCCCGAGAGGGCGAGCCGGCCGGTGCTGACCGCGCCGGCGAACCGCGAGCCGGTGGTGCTGTTCTGGGTGGTGAGCCAGGTGAGCGCCGCGTTCAGATCGTCGGCGAACGCCGAGTGGCTGGGGAGGAGGCCGCCCTGGGACTTGGGCACGACGGTGATGACGCCCCAGGAGGCGTAGTGCTTGAGCAGGCTCTCGTACTGGGTGACGGCCTGGAAGAAGCCGTGCCCGAAGGCGAGGCCGGGGTGGGAGCCGGCGGCGACCGGCGCGTTCGCCCCGGCCGTCGTGCCGGGGTACCAGACGCGTGCGCTGAACGAGCGGCCCGAGGCGGAGACGGTGAGGTCGGTGTAGGCGACGGGGAACGACCCCGTGGTGGAGGGGTCCGCCGCCCGGACCGGGGCCGCCGCCTCGGACGCGTGGGCGGCGGACGCCGAGGAGAGGGCGGCTGCCGCGCACAGCAGCAGCGCGGTCAGGGACCGCAGGAGTGTACGGAACACGAGATCACCTTTTCTGTGGGGAGGAAGCAGTGATGTCCGGTGGTACGTCTCCGTGGTGTGCGGGTGTGCGGGTGTGCGGGTGTGCGGGTGTGCGGGTGTTCTGGGGCTCTGGGATGTGGGGCTCCGGGGCCGGAGACCCACTCCGCCGCGGCCACAGCCGTGAGCCCGAGCGGTGTGCGGGAGAAAGCTCATCGAGCGGGGAACCGCGCCGGACCCGGAGCGAACCCGGCTCGGCCGGGACCGGTCCGTGCGCACCGACGGGGCACGACGCGTACGGCCGGGAGGCTCTGGACCGGCTGGTCGCGAGGGGTCGGAAGAGGGTGGGGGGGGGCGCGGTGGGTCCCGCCCGCCGCGGCCACCGGTCGCCGGGACGCTCAGGCCCGGGGCACGCGGGGAAGCAGCCGCGCGGCGTGCGGCCGGCCGCAGGGCCGTGGCGGTCGAGCGGACCGGGTCGGCAGCCGGCCGGTGTCCCGCGCCCGGCAGCGGGACGACGCCCTCGCGGTCGGGTTTCCTCATCGGTCGTCCCGCGCCCGGAACTCGGCGAGCAGCGGGATGACGAGACGTTCGAGATTCTCGCGCCGGGCCCGGGGACCGACCCCGGTGAGCTGCACGGGACTGTTCGGCGTCGGGACGTGCGCGACGAGCGCCAGGTGCGGCAGGAGCACCAGGAGGAACGACAGCAGCGCGTCCAGGTCGGCGTCCTCGCGCAGGTCCCCGGCGCCGACGGCACGTTCCAGGAGGGGGCGGAGACCGGCCAGGTACATGGCGTTCACGGGTTGCCTGACCGCGTCCCGGACCGCCGGGTCCAGCTCCATGACGGTGGCGGCGGCCACCCCGCGCTCCAGCGGCTGCCCGGCGAAGTACTCGAGCCAGGCCTCCAGCGCGTCGACGAGGTGCGTGGTGAAGTCGCCGGTCCCGTCGTAGCCGTCGAGCCAGGGCTGCATGTGCGCGTAGACGCGCAGGGAGGTCTGCTCGGCCACGTAGGAGAAGAGGTCGAGCTTGCCGGAGAAGTACTGGAACAGGGAGCCCTTGGCGACCCCGGCCTCGCGGGCGATGACGTTCAGGCTGCCCGTGGAGTAGCCGTGGGCGCCGAACTCGTCCATCGCCGCGACCAGGACCCGCTCGCGGCGGGCGGGCGACAGCCGGGTCCAGGTGGGAGTGGGCATGGACACCCCTTCATGTGACCGGACGGTCATGTGACCGCCCGGTCATGGTGGAGGCGCCCCTCGTCGCAAGTCAACGGGCCTGACGGGTATGGCTGTTAATGACTCCACGCGGAACGCCCCTGGCCTCCCTCGGCGCCGGTCGCCTGCCTACGGCTCCCGTCCCGGACGGACGACGGGCGAACGGCCCGCCGGGAGCGGAGCCGTGCCCGCGGACCGGTCGTCGCGGCCACCGTGGCGCGCGGAGCCGTCGCGGCCACCGTGGCACGCGGCCCGCAACAGCCCCTGCGCCGGGCGATGCCGTTCCCCGCGTCAGCCGTTCCCCGCGTCAGCCGGTGCCGACGCCGGCCTCGTCGAGCGCGGCGAGGGCGGCGGCGGCTTCGACCTGCAGGGGGCTTCGCAGCGCGGCGAGGGCGTCGCGGGCGGTGCGCAGCGTCTCGCGGGCCTCCGGACGCCCCAGGGCGGCGAGCACCCGCCCCAGGTCGAGCCGGGCCTGCTCCGCCCAGGCCGCCATCTGCACGGTGTCGAAGGCGGCGAGGGCCTGCCGCAGCGGTGCTTCGGCCTCCTCCCGGCGTCCCAGGGCCGCCAGGTCGTTGCCGATCTGCTGCCGGGCGACCGCGTGGTACACCGTGATCACCTGGTCCGTCCGGCCGGGAACCCCCGCGCGGCAGATCCGCTCGCTGCGGCGGTGGATGTCCAGCGCCTCGGCCGCCCGGCCGCTCAGGCGCAGCAGGGTGCCCAGGGTGTTGAGGATCGACAGTTCGGCCAGCCGGCTCTGCGGCGACTTCTGCGGGGCGAGGCAGCGGGCGCCCTCACGCAGGCGTTCCTGGGCCTCCTCCGTGCGGCCCAGCCGGTACAGTGCGCCCGCGCCGTAGCCGAGTGCCCAGCCTTCCTGAAGCCCGTCCCCGCACGCGCGGGCCGCCGCGAGTGCGGCGTCGGCGCTCGTCAGGGCGGCGCGCGGGTCGTGGACACAGTGGTTGTAGGCCCAGGCGAGGTAGTTGAGGTGCACCGCCTCCTCCCGCCCGCTGCCCAGCAGACGGGCGGAGTCGGCCGAGAGCCGGAACACCTCCACCCACTGCTCCCAGTGCTGGTTGAGGTCGGAGAACCAGTGCATCGCCTCCGCCGTGTCCACCACCTGCCGGTACCCGCCGGTCGCATGGGCCCGGCGCAGCGCGGCGAGCCACTGGCCCCGCTCGGTCTCCAGCCAGGTCCGTGCCTCCTCCCGGCCCGCGGGCGCCCGGTCCGGGTCCGGGTCGTCCTGCGGGACGGCCCGTTCGTGGTCGACGTCGAAGTGCAGCGCGGCGACGGTGGCCCGGCGCAGCATCCAGGACGCGGTCCGGTCGAGGGCGGCGTCGCGGACCTCGGGGCCGTCCTCGGCCTCGACCTGCTCGACCGCGTACAGCCTGAGCAGGTCGTGGAAGCGGTACCGCTCGGCGACGGCGTCGCTCTGGAGCAGTCCGGCGTCGGTCAGTTCCTCGGCGCGGGCGACCGCCTCGTCGTAGGGCAGATCGGCCAGGAGCGCCGCGGCCCGGGGGCTGAAGTCCGCACCGGCGGCCAGCGCGGCGCGCCGCAGCAGGGTCCGCGAGGCCGGCAGGAGCTGCCGGTAGGAGAGCGCGAAGGCGGCCCGCACCCGCAGGCTGCCGGCCTGGAGGCCGTCCAGCCGCCGGCCCTCGGCGGCGAGACGGGCGACGAGCTTGCCGAGGCGTTCGTGCGGCCGGCTCAGGAGCCGCTGGCCGGCGATCCGGACGGCCAGCGGCAGGTGCCCGCACAGGTCGGCGAGATCGCGTGCGGCCTGGGCCTCCGCCCGCACCCGCTCCGGGCCGATGATGCGGGTCAGCAGTTCCACCGACTCCTCGCGTCGCAGCAGGGCCAGATCGGTGCGGTGCACGGACTCCAGACCCGCCAGGGCGTGGCGGCTGGTGACGATGGCCAGGGACGGTCCGGCCCCCGGCAGCAGCGGGGCGACCTGTGATTCGTCGGCGGCGTTGTCCAGCAGCAGGAGCATGCGCCGCTCGCCGGCCAGGGAGCGCCACAGACCGGCACGGTCGTCGGTGCCGGCCGGTATCAGAGCGTCGGCGACCCCCACCGCGCCGAGCAGCCGGGCCAGCGCGTCCCGGGGGGTGACCGGCTCGGGATCCATGCCGTGCAGGTCCAGGGCGAACCGCCCGTCGGGGAAGTGCGGGGCGAGGCGGTGCGCGGCACGCACCGCGAACGCGGTCTTGCCCAGCCCCGGCTGCCCGGTGACCACGGTGGCCACCGGCCGGTCCGGACCGGCCTCCCGCACCAGGTCCAGCAGCCGGGCGAGGGCCGGTCCGCGGGCCGTGAAGTCCTGGATGTCGCGCGGCAGCGCCAGGGCGCCGGGGCCGGCCGGGCCGGTGACCGGCCCGGGACGCGGCCTGCCGAGGGCGGCCGCCCCCTCCAGCCCCGCCGCCTCGTCGCCGTCCAGTTCCAGCGCTTCGGCCAGCGCCTGCACCGTACGGCGCTGCGGCCCCCGGGTACGTCCGCGTTCCATGTCGGCCAGCGCCCTGACGCTCACCCCGGCCGCGTGGGAGAGCGCCTCCTGGCTCAGTCCGGCGCGGACCCGCAGAGCCCGCACCCGCTGCCCGAAGTCCCCTGTGGAAGGCGTGCCGTCGCGCACCGTCGCTGTCTCCCGTCGTCCGGCTCGTCCGCACGCGAGCCCCCGGCAGAAGTATCGCCGCCGGTACTTCTGCCGGGAGAACCGCCTGGGCCGCGGAGACCGGAAGTGATCGACTGGAGGCCGACGCGGAACGCCCCTCCCGGCCCCGCGCGGTCCGGGCGCCCCGGCGCACGGACCCGGCGGAGAACGAGTCCGCGCGGGCCGATCCGCGCGAGCCCGTCCGCATCCCGCCCTCCGGCCACCGGCCCGGCAAGGGCGACCGACCACCACGAGAAGCAAGCAGGACGACATCGGCCGACGGCACCGCCCGCGGCCCCGAACCACCTCACGGGGGAACTCTCCATGAACACCCAGCGCCACCGCTCCACGCTGCTCGCCGTCGCGGGCACGGCTCTCGCCCTGTCCCTCACCGCGTGCCAGAGCGACACGGACTCCGGGGCGACGTCCGCGCCGACCACTTCGGCCACCGTGGCCTCCTCCCCGGCGACCGCAGGCGAGGACACCGGCACGTCCGGCGCGACGGGGGCGGCCGACTCCGCGGACGCGACCGGATCGAAGGGCTCCACCGGCACCTCCGCGGGCTCCACCGGCACCTCCGCCGGCACGACCGGCTCGACCGGCGAGCAGGTGACCGCCTCCGCTCCGGTCTGCACCGCGCGGGACGTCCGCGTCACCGCCGCCACGCAGGACGGTCCGCCCTACACCCACATCGTCCTGACGGCCCGGAACACCACCCGGCACTCCTGCCGACTGGCGGGCTTCCCGCACATCCAGTTCCTGGAGAGCCACAAGAAGGACGTCCCGTCCGTCGCCAAGAGCAAGCCGGCCGCGCCGGTCGTGCTCACGGCGGGGGCCCCGGCCTACGCCCTGGTGAAGCTGTCGGACGGCGGGGTCGACGAGGACAACGAACCCGTGTCGGCGTTCTCCGTCATGCTGGAGGGCGACTCCACGGTCATCGCCGTCACCGCGCCCGGCAGCGACGGCATCGCCGTCGACCCGGTGAAGGCCCTCACCGGGTACTGGACCCCCGAACTTCGCAACGGCGCCGACGACTTCTGAGTCCCGTGCCAGGTGACGACGGCCGCCTCGGGCGGGACGGTCGCACCGGTCTCGGCGCCACGTCCGGGCCCACGCCGGTGTGACCGCGACACGTGCGGCGGACCGCCGCCGTCACCGCACCGTCACCGGCCTCGAGCACCGGACCGTGGACACTGCCCGCGACCGGCCCTTGGCGATGCCCCGGCGAACGCTCCGGCCGTTCGCCGGGGCATCGCCGGGGCATCGCCGGGGCATCGCCGGGGCAGGGCAGGGCGCGGGTCGGGTCGAGTCGGGGAGGTGTACCGCAGCGCGGCGAGCGGGGGCCGTCGGCCTTCTCTCCTTTCCCTGCGACTGCTCCCGGCCGGCCCCGGGGCGCACGGCGGCCCCTGCCCCGACCGAAGCCGTGGCGCGGGCTCAACACCTGTGCCGAACACGGCGACCCGGGCCGGTACGCCTCCTCGCGCCGACCGTTGCGAGCACGCTCGTCGGCTCGCGCCCCGGGCGTCCGGCCGAAGATGCGAGGGCCGCGGCCTGCTGTGATGGTGGAAGCACCACAGCACCGGCACCAGGACGCGACGGGAATGCGTACATGGACAAGTCACAGCTCGCCGAGAAGACCGCTCACCGTGCCGGCGACGGCGGGAACGGGCCGCGGCTCACCGCGGACGACGTCGGCCTGGTCCTCGACACGCTCTTCGGCACGGTCGAGCACCCCGGGACCATCGCCGAGGCGCTCAAGGGCCGGGAGGCCGTCACCCTCGGCAGCTTCGGCAGCTTCCAGGGCGCGGACGGCGCCGCCACGTTCCGGCCGGGCACCGCCCTCACCGCATACCTGCGGGACCAGATCCGATGAGCACCGCCCGTCGTGCCCGCCCGGCACGGCGACACACGGACCCGCCGTGGGACGCCTGACCCTCCACGCCACGGGCCCGGCCGGCCCCGAAACGGTCTGGCAGCGCTACGCCTGCGTCGACCGGTGGCCGGCCTGGTCCCCGCAGATCAAGGCCGTGCACACTCCCGATCGTCAGCTGACCTCCGGTATGAGCGGCACCGTGGAGTCGGCGGTCGGTGTCCGGCTCGCCTTCACCGTCGAACACGTCGACCACGACCGCCGCGCCTGGACCTGGCGCGTCCGCCTGGGGCCGATCCGGCTCCGCCTGCACCACGACGTGCGGACGCACGGGCGCGGCAGCACGACCGGGCTCACGATGGAGGGACCGCGGCCGGTGCTCCTGGCCTATGCGCCGCTCGCGCGACTGGCCCTGCGCCGCCTCGTGCGGCCGTGACCCGGCCCGACGGCGGTTCCCGCGGATCCTGCCGCCCCCGCCGCCGCGTACACCGTGCTCGAGACCGCCCGCTCCGCGCCGAACTCCGGGGTGAGGCAGCCGGTGAAGGTGTCGCAGCCGCAGTCGGTGGCGTCCACCTAGCAGGAGACGAGGGAGTGGGTGCTGCTCAGCGCCTCGTCTCGTACCTGGTCAGGACCACGCCGCCGGGAAACGTCCGCGTCTCCACCAGGTTCAGGTTCACCCAGCCGTCCAGCGAGGTGAAGAACGGCGTGCCGCCGCCCACCAGGACCGGATAAGCGGCGATCACGTACTCGTCGATCAGCCCGGCGCGCATGGCCGCCCCGGCGAGCGTCGCGCCGCCGATGGTCATCGGGCCGCCGTCCTCGGCCTTGAGCCGGCTGATCTCGGCGATCGCGTCACCGGTGACCAGGCGGGTGTTCCAGTCGACCTTGTCGATCGTCGAGGAGAACACCACCTTCGGCGTGTCCCGCCAGTTCCGCGCGAACTCGATCTCCGCCGGGGTGGCGTCGGGCTGCTGGTCGCCGGTCGGCCAGTAGGAGCTCATCGTCTGCCACAGCTTGCGCCCGTACAGCGACAGGCCACTCGCCCGCTCGTGGTCGAGCCACCACTGGAACAGCTCGTGGCTCGGCGGTCCGCTCCAGCCGATGTCGTCGCCGGCCGCGGCGATGTAGCCGTCCAGAGTCAGGTTCATGCCGTAGATCAGTTTCCGCATGGCTCAGCCTTCCGTCCGTGGGTGTCCGGCGTGTGGACCGGAACGGCGCGGGAAACTCATCGGTGCGCGGGCCGGGTTCGCCGGTGGTCCTCGTGCTCGGGGCTCAGCGTGGTGCACCCGGCCGACACGGGCAAGCCGCCTGATCTCGCACTCGCCCTCGCGAGGAAATGCCACGGGTTCGAGACCGATCACGGGTGACGAGGCCGTGAGACGGCCGAGAACGCCCAGGTCACGCAGGATCGGCAGGTCACGAGCGGCGAGCCCTCACCCTGCCGCCGCTACTCCGTCGAAGGGACCCAGGCACGCTCACCCGCGTCGTTCGTGCCGTACCAGTAGTGCGGCATTCCCTCGATGCCGGTGGTGCGGAACGGGCGGCCGTGGTCGTCGATGCGGATGGTGCCGGTGCGGCCCTCGGAGGACCAGTCGAGCTCGAGGTACCAGCGGGCGTCGTAGGCCTGTGCCGTCGCCTCGACCAGCAGCACCTCCGGGTCCTCGGCGGAGACGCGGTAGGGGAAGTGCACGGCGGGGACGGTCTGTCCGGTGTCGGCGCCGTCCTTCGGGCGGGCGAGGGGACGGACGGCGTCGAGGTCCACGGTGAAGCGGCGGGGCGTGAGGTCGCTGCCGCAGCCCTGGCCCATGGCGTACGCCCTCCCGGCGGCCGGGGTGCCGCGGCCTGCGACGCGCACGTGGAGCGCTTCGAGGACCACGGCCGTGGAGGACCGTCCCTGTACCGAGATCTGCACCATCGTGTGCCGCCCGTGCACCGCGCCCTGCGTCGCCGCCCATGCCCCGGCGTCCTGTTCCACCGGCGGCGGAGGCACCTGCGCGGGCGGCTTGTCGATGACGTAGTCGTGGTCGCAGCCCTTGTCCCAGACCAGGGAGTCCGTGGTCCAGGCGAGGGGCACACCGGTGGCCGGCTTCGCAGCCGGGGTGGGACCGCTGCCGGGGGTGGAGGGGGCGGGGGCTTCCCGCCCAGAGCTGGAGGACGTGAAGCTTCGGGAAGCGGAGGGGAAGGGGGGAGTGGCGGCCGACGGGTCCGCCGAGCGGTGGGGTGTGCCGGAAGCGCTCGGCCGCGGGCCCGCTGCGCGGGAGGCAGCCGCCTCGGAGGAGCGGCCGTCCGGCAGGGCGGACGTGCTCAGCACCGTGGCGAGCAGCGCGCAGGCGACGGCGGTGGACGCCAGGACCCGTCGGCGGCGGTACCAGGGACGGGCAGCGGGGGAGGGGATGGGAGGGGAGGCGAGGGAGGGAACGAGGGAGGACGAGTGAGCGGGCTGGTCCGGGTCGGGACCGTTCCCGGGTGGCTCCGCGGAGCGGCTCTCCCCGACGAACGCCCCGTCCCTGTTCGTGTTCGGCCCCGGCTCCGTGTCCGATTCCGACGCCGGCCCCAGGTCCGGCCCTGGCCCCGGCTCCGTGTCCGGTTCCGACGCCGGCTCCAGGTCCGACGCCGGCCCCGGCCCCGACGCCGGCGTCGGAACCGCGGTCTCCGCCAAGTCGGCCGTACGCGCCCCCTGTCGAGCCGCCACCGCCGACAACCACAGTCGGTGCAGCTCGAGCCGCTCCTCCCGTGTCGCCTCGCAGAAGGCCGCGAGCCGTTCCACCGGCGCGAAGTCCTGCGGCACCGCCTCGCCCGTGCAGTACCGGTGCAGCGTGGAGGTGTTCATGTTGACGCGGCGGGCCAGCGAGCCGTAACTCCGGTCCGTGCGGTCCTTCAGCCTGCGCAGCAGCGCCGCGAACTCCTCGACGTCGTCCCGCATCGGCACCGTCCCTCCGTCGTCCGCCCGCGATCCCGTATCCCAGGCACTCGTATCCCTGCACGTCAGATGGGCTGGGACGGTTCCACCCTCACCGAAGGGGCGACAGTCGTTGTGCCGGGCTCCGGTGACCGCCGATGCTCTTGGTGTCGCACCGAGCACGGTTGCGGGGACCAACCCGTGTTGCCCCTGCCGGCCGGCGGCGTCCGCAGCGGATCACGATGCGACGCCGCAGTCTCAGCCGATCCACTCGATTCTTGGAGGTTTTGATGGAGTCCGTCGTCCGGAAGGCGGCAGGCCTCGCGGGCGTGGGCATGGTCGTCGCAGCCATGTCCGTGGCAGGCGCGCCGGCAGCCCACGCGGAGTCCCCCACCCAGGGGTGCCCGTATCCCTACGTCTGCTTCTACGTGGACGAGCACGCCTATGAGGCGGGCACGCCGATCGCGAAGTACCGCGATGTCACCAGTTCCTACCAAACGGTCAGGGCTCGTCCGCACTACTACGTCGTGAACACCCGGAACGACGACGTGGCGTATCTACGGCTCCAGGACGGAACCTCGATCTGCCTGCGGCCGAACAGCCAAACCGTGTTCGCGAACGCCTACAGCGTCACCGGGATAAAGATCTCCAGCAGTTCCACCTGCTGAATCCACTCGAACGGTCGGCGCCCCCTCCGCGGTTCGGCGGGGAGGGACCGCCCACCGTTGCCGCACAGGCCGGGGCGCAACGACCGCCCGGCGGCAGTACGGCGACGACACCCTCCCGCACCTGCGCACCGGGACGCCTCTGTGCTCGAACGCCCGAGGCGCGGCGTCCGGTATCTCGCGGCACCCGCGACACCCCGCGGCACCCCGCGGCGCCTCACCGCACCCACCGCGCCCGCCGTCACACGACGGCCCCGGGGCGAGGACACCGGCCGAGAGCACCCGCACACGGACCAGAACCAGAGCCAGAGCCAGAACCAGAGCCAGAGTCAGAGTCAGAAAAGGAAGACACACATGAACAGGAAGTTCCCCGCACACCGTCGTCCGGGCCGCCGCGCGGCCTTCGCCGCCGGCCTCGTCCTGGCTGTCGGACTCGGTGTGCCGACGCAGGTGCCGGCGCAGGCGTCCGTCCCCGCCCCCGCGAAGACGTCCACCGCCGCACCGCAGTCGGTCAGCGGCACGCCCGGTCAAGCGGTGACCCGGGTCGGCGACTTCTACGGCGCGTACGTCGACGCGAAGGGCGACTACACGGACCCCGACGTCACGCTGGCCACGGCGCTCCGCCGGCACTACCTGACGCCCGACTTCGCCGAGCGGCTGGCGGCCTGGGAGAACGAGAACCAGGTGGACGGCGTCCTGCGCGCCCAGAACGTCCCGGCGCGGTGGACGGTGACCGACAACGGCACCGTGGGCAACGGCCATGAGGCCGTCGTCACCCTGACCTTCGGCAGCGGGGAGACGACGCGGAGGACCAGGCTCTTCGTGCTGGTGGAGCGGTACGACCACATCGCCGACATCGCCACCACGAGCGCCCGCTGACGGCGCGGCCGCTCCGCCCGCCCTCTCCCGGCCGGGACGGCGGGCGACCGCACCCCGCGGCGGCCGGTGGACGACCGTGCGCTGCAACGCCGGATCGACCGGTTCGTGGACGAGCCGGGTGGTCCGCCCGCGATCGTCGCCGTGCTGCGCGACGGCCGGCAGACCCGCGTCCTGCGGGCCGGCGTCGCCGACCTGGCGACGGGCCGCCCGCCGCGGGCGAGCGACCACATGCGGATCGCGAGCACGGCCAAGGCCTTCAGCGGAGCGGTGGCACTGTCCCTCGTCGACCGCGGCGCACTGGACCTGGACGACACCTTGCGCGAGCGCCTTCCGCAACTCCCGGACGCGTGGGGCCCGGTGACGCTGCGGCAACTGCTGAACCACACCAGTGGCCTGCCGGACTACTCGCGCGACCCCGAGTTCATCGCGGTGGTCGCGGCCGACCCGCGCCACCGCTTCGACCCCCGCCACCTGCTCGACCACGTGGCCGACGAGCCCCTGCGGTTCAGCCCGGGCAGCCGCTACGAGTACTCCAACTCCGACAACATCGCCGTCGCGCTGATGGCGGAAGCGGTCACCGGTACCCCGTACGAACAACTCCTGCGGCGACTCGTGTACGGGCCGCTGGAACTGCGCGACACCAGCCTCCCGCAGGGCTACCGCATGCCCGAGCCCTACCTGCACGGGTACGACGTGAGTGACCCCGCGTCTCCGGAGGACGTCAGCGAGCTCGTCAGCGCCTCCGGGGCGTGGGCGTCCGGGGGCATCGTCTCCACTCCGCTCGACATGACCCGCTTCGTCCGCGGCTACGTCTCGGGCGCGCTCTACGGCAAGGGCGTCGTACGGGAGCAGCGCCGGTGGATCGCGGGTGCGTCCGAACCCGCCGGTCCGGGGCGCAACGCCGCGGGACTAGGCGTCTTCCGCTACACGACACGGTGCGGCGTCGTGCTGGGCCACACCGGCAACTTCCCGGGCTACACACAGCTGGTGGCCGCCACGCCCGACGGCCGGCGCTCACTGACGTTCTCGGTCACGAGCCAGATCAACAGGGCCGGCGATCCCGCGCGGCTCGAGCGGCTGCGCGCCGTCCAGGAGGACTTCGTCTGCGCGCTGCTGCGCGACGGGCGGTGAGCGCGCGGTCGTCACCCCGGGCCGGCTCCCTGCCGGGCGGAAGCCCGGAAGGGAGCCGGCACACCGCCCACCGGACACGACCCGGTGTGCCGGGTCGGGAGTTCCGTCCAGATGCGCAGGGCTGTGGAGCGGCGTGTGCCGGGCGGCCGGAGGCCGGGTCGATGTCGATCCGGAGCGGGAGCGGCGTCGAGCGTCACGCCGGATCCGGGTGGCTGCTCGTCGAGCCGGCGGCGCCCTCGACGTGTCCTTCGGGACGGTCCCGTGACGGCGGGGACCGGGACGCGTGAGCGTCAGTCCCCGGTGCCGAGTCGGACGTCCTCGATCCCTTCGTCCAGGAAGGCGGCCAGGTCCTGGGCTTCGGCGCGGACGGCTTCTTGTTCCAGGGCGGTGAGGGTGCGGAGGGGGCTGACGCGGAGCCGGTGGCCGCGCACGGTCCAGGTGGCGGTGACGCGCCCGTCGACGAGGACCGTACGGTGGCCTGCCACGGACAGACCGAGGTGGGGGGCGTCGATGATGCGGCTGCGGTCGTGGTAGCCGAGGACGGCGTTGTCGAAGGCCGGGAGGAACCGGACGGGGGCCGGGGTGTCGGGGTGGGGGCGGGGTGCGTCGGGCAGATCGAGCAGTTCGCGGCCGCGTTCGTCGCGGAAGACGACGAGTTCCTCCCGGCAGGCCTTGACGGCGGCGGGAAGGCCGGCGAGGCCGCACCAGGCGCGCAGGTCCGCGCCGGCGGCGGGCCCGTAGGCGGCGAGGTAGCGGCGCAGCAGCCGCTGCCCGACGGGATCGCCGTCCCCGGCGGGCAGGGGGTCGACGTCCCGTTCCAGCCAGGTGGCCAACGGCAGGTTGCGCACGCCTGCCCGTTGCCGCCACAGGCCGCGGGGCGGGAGTTGGGCCATGGGGATGAGGGCCGCGACGAGCAGTTCGCCCAGGACGCGGCGTGGTGGACCGGGCCAGCGGTCTTCCAGGGCTCGCACGAGTTCGGTCATGGTGCGGGGCCGCCCGTCGGCCATGACCGCGCGGCCGGCGGCGGCGACCTCGTCCACGTCGATGCCGGCCAGCTCGCGCCGGTAGGTGCCCAGTACTCGCTGCCGGAGCATGGTGTCGTGGCGGGCCCGCCAGGCGAGTGCGTCGTCGGCGGTGACGAGGTGGACGGTGCGGCGCATCAGGTGGGTGCGCACCACCGTGCGGCCGGTCAGCGCGTCGTCCAGCCGGCCGGGTTCGAAGCCGGACAGGCGGGACCACAGGCCGACGAAGGGTTCCTGCGGTTCCTGCGCCTGCAGGCCGCACAGGTGGGCCACCGCCTCGGGCGCGGAGGTGTCGGTGCGCGTGAGCAGGTGCTGGCGGGCGAGGGTGGCGCGGTTGAGGGCGCGGCTGTCGAGGACGGTCCGTCCTGGCTCCCGTGTCCGCACGGTGACCCCTTTCCTTCCGTTGCCGTAGGTGTTCGGTGCCCGCGCCGTCCGGGCCGCGCGTGTCGCTGCGGTGGCCCGGACGGCGCGGTCCATGGCGGGCCGGCCGGTTCAGCCGTGGTACGGGGCGGTGACGTCCAGGACCCAGGTGACGCCGAAGCGGTCGGTGAGCATGCCGTACAGCGGCGCCCACGGCGCGGGCTCCAGCGGACGCACGACGGCCGAGCCCTCGGCGAGCCTGCCCCACAGGGCACCGATCTCCTCGGCGTCGTCACCGCGCACGGAGACGAAGAACGGGTTCTCGCCCTGGTTCCAGGGCAGCTGCGCGGGCACGTCGTAGGCCATGACGTGGAAGCCGTCGTCACCGGTCACCTCGCCCCACATCACCCAGTCCGCCTCGCTCTCGTTCTGTACGGCGCCCGCGTCCCTGTAGGTGACCGCGACGGTGCGTCCACCGAAGACGGACCGGTAGAAGTCCAGCGCCTCGCGCGCGGCGCCCCGGAAGTTCAGGTGAGTGGTGGTCGTGACGGACACGGCCTGCTCCTTGCCTCGATGTGACGAATGCGCCGCCGACCCGGCCGGTCCGGACGGCGACTGCCGTGACCAGGGGCGATGCCTCCTGAGCGGCTTGTACGCCACATTGGCAGGAGTAGCGGACAGGGTGTGTCCTCCACTGCGGGGACCATGGATCCCATGCAGAAGACCTCCTCCCGCCTCCTCGCGCTGCTCTCGCTGCTCCAGACCCCCCGTGACTGGTCCGGCGAGGACCTCGCCGGACGTCTGGACGTCACCTCGCGCACCGTGCGCCGCGACATCGACCGGCTGCGCGACCTCGGCTACCCGATCACCACCGTCAAAGGACCGGCCGGCGGTTACCGGCTGGAGGCCGGCACCCGTATGCCGCCCCTCCTGTTCGACGACGGCCAGGTCGTCGCCCTGGCCGTCGCGCTGCAGACCGCGGCCACCGGCACCGCCGTCGCCGAAGACGCCGCCCGGGCCCTGGCCACCCTCCGCCAGGTCATGCCACCCCACCTGCGCCACCGCATCGACCTGCTGCGCGTCACCGCCGTCCGGCCGCCCGCGGCCGGCGACACCCCCGAGGTGGACCCCCAGGTCCTGATGGAACTCAGCCGCGTCATCCACGCCCGCCAGGAACTGCGCCTCGACCACACCCCGGGCCCGGACACCGCGGCCGGCGCCCCCCGCCGCGTACAACCCCACCACCTGGTCACCTGGCGCCATCGCTGGTACCTCGTGGCCTGGGACCTCGACCGCGGGGACTGGCGCACCTTCCGCGTCGACCGCATCCGGCCCCGCACGCCCACCGGCCCCCGCTTCACCCCGCGCGAACTCCCCGGCGGCGACGTCTCCACTTTCCTCACCAGCCGGTTCCGCGGCAACGACGGCACCAGCACCGACTGGCCCTGCCGAGGCGAAGTCGTCCTCCACCTCCCGGCCGCCGACGTCGCCCCCTTCGTCCGGGACGGAACCGTCGAGGAACTCGGCCCCCACCACTGCCGGCTCACCCTCGGCTCCTGGTCCTGGACCGGACTCGCCGCCGCCCTCGGCCACTTCGACACCGACGTCGAAATCATCGGCCCACCGCAACTGGCCGCGGCGTTCGCGGACCTCGCCGCCCGCTACGCCCGCGCCGCAGGCCCGGGGACCGGTCCGCCGCCGTGAGAACGAACCTCACCACGCGGGAAACGGTCCTGCCCGGCTGTCCGTACCGGCCCGGCCGGCACCGGACCCCGCATCCGGTGGTGGCCGCGGGTCCCGGTGGGCGTCGCGAGCGGAACGTCCCGGCGAGGGAAGGCGCGGGCCGGCTCTGTCACGTGACGCGTTCCGGGGAACCGCGCATCGGCGCGTTCCCGGCCTGCGCCGGAAACGGCGTCGACACCCGCCCGGCGGTGCCGGCGGCACGCGCGGAACGGTCGGATCCGGCCTCCACGGCGCCGCCCTGACGGGCGAACCCGGAGCCCTCACCGCGGCACTCGGCGCCCCTGGCGGCCCCGGCGCGTCACCGCCCGGGCGCTCCGACGCGGAGCGCGTCCATGACGAGGTCCAGCAGGAGGGTCGCCCGGGGCTGCCAGTCGCTGTGCGGGTCGAGTGTCCACAGGCCCCCGATGGCGAGGAACAGGTCGTCCACCGTGATCCCGGGGCGGATGGCGCCGGCTTCCTCGGCGGCGCGGAGCAGGCGCTCGGCCGCCTCCGTCACCGGGGCGTGGCCCGGCTTCTGCGTGCCCGGCGCGCCGGTCGCCTGCCGGATCGCATCGGCCAGCCCCGCCTTGGTCATGGCGAACCGGGCGAGCCCGTCCATCCACTCGCGCAGCGCCCGGTCGGGTTCCCGGCCGCACAGCAGCGGGGCCGCGGTGTCGGCGACCTGCTGCATCTCGTGGCGGTAGATCTCCATGACCAGGGCCTCGCGGGTGGGGAAGTGGCGGTAGAAGGTCCCCTGCCCGACACCCGCCTTCTTGGCGATCGTGCTCAGCGGGGTGTCCGCCGAGCGGGTCAGTTCGGCCAGCGCCACCTCCAGGATGCGCGCGCGGTTGCGCTGCGCGTCCGAGCGCAGAGGCGCTTCCTTGTTCTGGCCCACTGGCCCTCCTCGCGGTGGTGGCCGAAACCCGGTCCTTGTTAAGCGGACAGTTGTCCGTTACGTTTTCCGGGCAACGGACAACTGTCCGCTTGTTCCCATCGTATCGGCGTGCCGTCCGCGCGGGACAGCCCGGGGCGGCCGGACACGGCCCACCTGCCCCGCCTCCCGCACGGTCGCGCACCGGCGCCGCCGGCCGCAGCGCCCACGCCCCCTCCCGACCCGCCTCACCACGTGAGAGAGAAGGCTTCCATGGCCTCATCGACGTCCAGCGACCTCACCCTGTCCGTCAACGGCGAGAAGTACCCGCTGACCGTCGACCACCGCACGACCCTGCTCGACGCCCTGCGGGAACGGCTCGACCTGACCGGCACCAAGAAGGGCTGCGACCAGGGGCAGTGCGGTGCCTGCACCGTCCTGGTCGACGGCCGCCGCAGCGTGGCCTGCCTGCAACTGGCGGTCGCGGCCGAGGGACGCGAGATCACCACCGTCGAGGGAGTGGCCGACGGCGACGAACTGCACCCGGTGCAGCAGGCGTTCCTCGACCTCGACGGCTTCCAGTGCGGCTACTGCACACCCGGTCAGATCTGCTCGGCCATCGCCGTGATCGCCGAACACGCCGCGGGCTGGCCGAGCGCCGTCACCCGCGACCTGCGACCCGAGGCGGGACCGCCGCCCCTGACCCCCGAGGAGATCCGCGAGCGGATGAGCGGAAACCTGTGCCGCTGCGGTGCCTACGTGTCCGTCGTCCAGGCCGTGACCCGCGCCGCCGAGACGAACGGAGCGTCGGCATGAGGGAGTTCGGCTACCGGCGCGCCCACGACGTCCCCGGCGCCGTGGCGCTGCTCGACGGTGACGCGGACGCCCGCTTCCTGGGCGGCGGCACCAATCTGATCGACCTGATGAAGACCGGCGTCGAGCGGCCCGCCCGGCTCGTCGACGTACGCGAACTCCCCCTGAACCGCATCGAGTCGACGCAGGACGGCGGACTGCGCATCGGCGCGACCGTCACCAACAGCGATCTGGCCGCCCACCCCGAGGTCCGGCGCCGCTACCCGGCCCTGGCCCAGGCGGTACTGGCCGGCGCCTCCGGGCAGCTGCGCAACATGGCCACGGTCGGCGGCAACCTGCTGCAGCGCACCCGCTGCGGTTACTTCACCGACGTCACCTCGCCCTGCAACAAGCGCGATCCGGGCAGCGGCTGCCCCGCCCTCACCGGTGAGCACCACAACCACGCCGTCCTCGGCGCCTCCGGTCACTGCGTCGCCACCCACCCCTCCGACATGGGCGTGGCCCTGACCGCCTTCGACGCCCGCGTCTCCTACGAGACCGCCGGCGGACCGGGCGAGCTGCCGCTCACCGACCTCTACCTGCCCGTGGGGGAGACACCGCACCGGGAGACCGCCCTGCCGCGGGGCGCCCTGATCACCGCCGTCACCCTGCCGCCCGGCGTCACGGCCGCCCACTCCCGCTACCGCAAGGTGCGCGAGCGCGCCTCGTACGCCTTCGCCGTCGGCTCGGTCGCGGCCGCCCTCGACCTCAGGGACGGTGTCGTGCACGACGTGCGCCTGGCCTTCGGGGCCGTCGCCTCCCACCCCTGGCGGGCCCGTGCGGCCGAACGCGCCCTGACCGGCGCCCCGGCCGACGCCGAGACCTTCGCCGCCGCCGCGGACGCCGAACTGGCGGCCGCGAGGCCCCTGCCCCGCAACGGATACAAGGTGACCCTGATGCGCAACCTCGTCGTGGCCGTCCTCAGCGAACTCGCCGAGGAGGCCGCCCGATGACCACCGCCACCACCGGCCGGTCCGCCGCCGGGCGCGCGACCGGCACCGCCCACACCCGCGTGGAAGGCCGCGACAAGGTCACCGGCGCGGCCCGTTACGCCGGCGAGATCCCCTTCGCCGAACTCGCCCACGGCTGGCTGGTGCTGTCCACCGTCGCCCGCGGCCGCGTCCGCTCCCTGGACACCGACACCGTCCTGGCGATGCCCGGCGTCCTCACCGTGCTCCACCACCACAACGCCCCGCGCCTCGACACCGGGTTCATCGGCATGATGGGCACCCCGCCGGACCCGAGCACCGGCCTCTTCCAGCACGACCGGGTGCCCCACCGGGGCTGGCCCGTGGCCCTGGTCGTCGCCGAGACGTCCGAACAGGCCAGGGAGGCCGCCGAGACCCTCGCCGTGACGTACGACGAGGAGCCGCACGACGTCGCGTTCTCGGCCGCACGGGAGGCCGAGGCGCACCCGGTCGACGGGCACGCGCCGGCCGTGGCGGAGAAGGGCGACCTGGACCGGGAACTCGCGGCGTCCGCCGTCGTGGTGGACGCCCGGTACACCACGCCGGAGGAGCACCACAACCCTATGGAGCCGCACGCGGCGACCGCCCGCTGGGAGGGCGGCCGGCTGGAGGTCGTCGACTCCAACCAGGGCACCACCTGGGTCGCGACGGAACTCGCGAACCTGTTCTCCCTCGACCCCGGCGCCGTGCGCGTGCGCTCCGAACACGTCGGCGGCGGCTTCGGCAGCAAGGGCGGGCGCGCCCACCAGGTGGCCGCCGTGATGGCCGCGACCGTGCTGCGGCGGCCCGTACGGGTCGTCATGACCCGCCGGCAGATGTTCTCCCTCGCCGGCTACCGCAGTCCCACCGCACAGCGCGTCCGCCTCGGCGCCGATCCGGACGGGCGGCTGCGCGCCCTGGAGCACCGCTCCCTGAGCCAGACCTCCACCGTGCACGACTTCGTCGAGCCGAGCGCCGCGGCCGGCCGGTCGATGTACGCCGCCGACGCCCACCACACGGCCAACCGACTGGTGCGGCTCGACGTCCCCACCCCGACCTGGATGCGCGCCCCGGGCGAGGCGCCGGGCTCGTTCGCGCTGGAGTCGGCGCTCGACGAACTCGCCGAGAAGTGCGGTGTCGACCCGATCGCCCTGCGCCTGCGCAACGAACCCGAGGTGGGGCCGGTCTCCGGACTGCCGTTCGCCGGGCGGAACCTGGTCGCCTGCTTCCGGGAAGGGGCCCGCAGGTTCGGCTGGGCGGAGCGGGACCCGCGCCCGGGCGTGCGCAGAGAGGGGCGCTGGCTGCTCGGCACGGGCACCGCGGCCGCCTCCTTCCCGGCGATGGCCATGCCCTCCACGGCGTCCGTGACAGCACAGGCGGACGGCACCTTCACGGTCCGGATCAACGCCGCCGACATCGGCACCGGCGCCCGGACCGCGCTCACCCTGGTCGCCGCCGACGCCCTGGAGGTGCCCACCGACCGCGTGCTGGTGCGGATCGGCGACAGCGACCTCGGCCCCGCGATGATCGCCGGCGGCTCCGCGGGCACCCGCTCCTGGAGCTGGGCCGTCACGGCCGCGGCCGAGGAACTGCGCCGCACCCTCGCGCCGGGCGGGGACGTCCCGCCGCAGGGCATCACCGTGCGGTCGGACACGACCGAGGCCGTCGGCGCGCTCGCGCAGAGGGAACGGCACTCCTTCGGGGCCCAGTTCGCCGAGGTCGCCGTCGACCCGGCCACCGGCGAGGTCCGGGTGCGCCGCATGCTGGGCGTCTTCGCGGCCGGCCGGATCGTCAACCCGCTCACCGCCCGCAACCAGCTCGTCGGCGGAATGATCTGGGGCCTGTCCATGGCCCTGCACGAAGAGGCCGTCCGGGACCCGGCGAGCGGCGGTGTCCACGGCGCCGACCTGGCCGGCTACCACGTCGCCGCGCACGCCGACGTCCCGCACGTCGAGGCCGACTGGGTCGACGACCCCGACCCCGACGACCCGATCGGCATCAAGGGCCTCGGCGAGGTCGGCATCGTGGGCGCGGCCGCCGCGATCGCCAACGCCGTCTGGCACGCGACCGGCGTACGCCACCGCCACCTGCCGATCCGGCCCGACCGCGTCCTGTCGGCGGGCGACGATGCTTGATCTGGCCGGAGCCCTGCACGCCTGGGCCGAGGAGGGCCGGGACTTCGCCGTCGCCACGGTCGTCGCCGTCGGCGGCAGCGCCCCGCGTCCGCCCGGGGCGGCCCTGGCCGTCGACGCCGACGGCACGGCGATCGGCTCGGTCTCCGGGGGCTGCGTCGAGGGCGCCGTGTACGACCTGTGCCGCCAGGCCCTGCGCGACGGCGGGCCGCTGACCGAGCGGTTCGGCTACAGCGACGAGGACGCCTTCGCGGTCGGACTGACCTGCGGCGGGACGATCGACGTGCTGGTCGTTCCGTTCTCCGCCGGGCGGGCGGTGCACGACGCCGCGCTGTCCGCCGCGGCGGACGGCGAGCCGGTGGCCCTGGCCCGGGTGGCGCGGGGCCCCGCCGCCCTGCTCGGCCGGGCCCTGCTCGTGCGCCCCGACGGCTCGTCCGGGGGCGGGCTCGGCGGCGGCCCGGAGCTGGACCGCACCGCGCGCGCCGAGGCCCGCGCCCTGCTGGACGCCGGCCGGACCGGCACGGTGGAACTCTCCGAGGACGGCACGCACTGCCCGGGCGGTGTCACCCTGCTCGTGGAGTCGGCCGTGCCGCCGCCCCGCATGATCGTCTTCGGCGCGATCGACTTCGCGGCGGCGCTCGTGCGGGCGGGACGGTTCCTCGGCTACCACGTCACGGTGTGCGACGCCCGGCCCGTCTTCGCCACCCGGGCCCGTTTCCCGGACGCCGACGAGATCGTCGTCGACTGGCCCGACCGGTACCTGCGGGGCACGGCCACCGACGGGCGGACGGTGCTGTGCGTCCTGACCCACGACGCGAAGTTCGACGTGCCCCTGCTGCGGGAGGCACTGCGCCGGCCGGCCGCCTACATCGGCGCGATGGGCTCGCGCCGCACCCACGAGGACCGGGAGCGGCGGTTGCGGGAGGCGGGCGTCGGCGAACGCGAGCTGGCCCGGCTGAGGTCCCCGATCGGGCTGGATCTGGGGGCCCGTACCCCCGAGGAGACCGCCGTGTCCATCGCGGCGGAGATCATCGCGGAGCGGCACGGCGGGACGGGGGCACCCCTCACCGGCGCGGCCACCCCGATCCACCGTCCGGACAAGGAGCCGCAGCCGGCCTGAGCGGTGACACCGGCAGCCGGCCTGAGCGGTGACACCGGCCGGGCCGGCTCCCGGCACCGTCCGCTCCGGCTCCCCGCCGCACCGGCACCGGATCCCGGGCCGGCCGACGGGGAGCCGGAGCGGCGGGGGAGGTACGGAAGGGCGGCCGCGGCGGAGGGGCGCGGCCGATGGAGTGCGTGTGGTGCATGGGTGACGGCTGAGCCAGGCCCCCGACAAGCCGAGTGGCGGGAGCCCCTTCCGCCGCTGTCGCGCTCCCGGGCGAGGAGATCCGTCAGCCCTTCCAAGGAGGCCCTGCGCCAAGCGAATTCGCTGGCCCGCAAAAGGACCCGTACGAGATGCCGCACGCGTGATCGAGTGAGAAGCCGCCGCTCGGGCTGCCGAGGAACAGCTGGAGCGCGACTACCGGCAGCGGCGGGCCGTGGGCCCGGACGCAGTGAAGACGGCTGTGGTTCATGTCGAGGAGCACGAACTGGTGCGGATCGTCTCCTGGCGGTCCGAGGAGTTCGCACGCACCCGGAACGGGAAGTCCATGCTGATCGGCAAGGGGCCGTCATCTCGCCGAAGCCGGTCCGGGTGGCACCGGCCCTGGCGTGATCACGACGATCCGCCCGGCCGCCGAGCGGGGACCGCGCCGTGGTTCAGCCGGAGGCCAGTGCGGCGTTCCACGCCGGGCTGTCGACGTAGTGGTTGTCGAAGCGCTCCGAGGACGCCTTGATCTCCTCGAAGCCGGCCTCGCCGCGCATCACCCGGCCCAGGAGCCGCAGGTAGTCGAAGCGCGCCATTCCCGGAGTGAAGGTGAACAGCACGTCCGCCGTGCACCCCGGGGCGGCGGCGAAGGCATGCGGGGTGTGCGGCGGTACGAGCAGGAAGTCACCGGCGCTCAGTACGGTGACCGCCTCCCCCAGCAGGACGCGCAGGGAACCGTCGATCACGTAGAACATCTCCGCGGCCCGCGTGTGGAAGTGTGCCGGCGCTCCCACCGCGCCCTCCGCGAAGGTCGAGCGGTAGCTGGTCAGCAGCCCGCCTGTCGCCTCGGAGTCCGCCAGCAGCGTCATCGTGCTGCTCGGGTCGCTCGTCGTCTCCGCCTCGGCGGCCCGGGTCACGATCGGCGCGAAGTCGGTACGGATGCTGCTCATGGCGTGCGCTCCCTTGGTGGCAGGCGTTTTCGTCGCCCTGGTGATCACTATTCTGGGCGGCGGGTTGACCGGGTGCCTGGGGCAATCCGTCCGCGGATTCCCGGGTCAATTCCACGGCACGCGTCCCGTGCCTCCGGCGCCACCGGTCTTGGCCGGGCTGTTCGGCTCCACCGCGGGGACCGGCCCGCGGGCTCTACGTGCGGAGCACCGGGTGAGCGACGAGATGCCGTCGGCCGGAGGGGACCAACTGCCCGCGGTCGCCGAGGCGTTGGCTGTGCTCCGACCGCCAGGGCGAACCGGGGTGCGGGTGCTCCCGGTCGACGCCGTGTATCCGGAGCGGCGCCGCCTGCACCGCGTCGGCATGCGCAAGGGCCTGTAGAGCGGGAACACCCTGCACGAGCGCGCCCGCGTCCGCCGGGTCCGCGTCTCCGACGCCCCGCCGGGGTTCTCCCGGCCCCGGTTTCGCCGCCGTCCGCGGGTTCCGAAACGTCCGGGTCCGTCGGCTGCGTCGGCCGCGTCGGCAGCCTGCCGTCAAGCGGCCGCCTGCCGTCGAAGGGGCGTGTGACGCCAGGCGGGCCGCCCTCGGGGCCTCACCCGAAGCGATTACTTGGCCAGCCACATAATCAGTGCTACTTTTATGTGGCTGGCCACGGAAAGTGGTCGGTGCGGCACCCCACCTGAGGAGATTTCGTCATGAAGGCCATCGTTTTCGACGTGTTCGGCGGTACCGAGGTTCTGCACGAGGCGGAGATCGACACTCCTCGTCCCGGTCCCGGCCAGGTCCGTGTGCGGGTACGGGCTGTCGGTGTCAACCCGGTGGACGGCAAGATCCGCTCCGGTGCCATGGAGGCCATCTTCCCCACCACGCTGCCCGCCGTGCCCGGCGGGGAGATCGCCGGTGTGGTCGACGCCGTCGGCGAGGACGTCGACCACCTGAAGGCGGGGGACGAGGTCCTGGGCTGGTCCGACACCGGCTCCTACGCCCAGTACGCCCTGGCGTCCGCGGCCGTCCTCGCGCCCAAGCCGGCCGGCCTGGACTGGGCGCACGCCGCCGCCCTGCCCGTGGCGAGCGACGGTGCCGAGCGAGTGCTGGACCTGCTCGGCGTCACCTCGGGGGAGACGCTGCTGATCCACGGGGCGTCCGGCGCGCTCGGCACCGTCGCCGTCCAGCTCGCCGTCGCCCGCGGCGCCCGCGTCATCGGCACCGCCGGACCGGCCAACCAGGAGTACGTCACCTCGCTCGGCGCGACCGCGCTGGTCTACGGGGACAACCTGGTCCAGCGGGTCCGCGAGCTCGCTCCCGACGGGGTGGACGCTGTCTTCGACGCCGCCGGCAAGGGCGCACTGGAGGACTCCGTCACCTTGCGCGGCGGCACCGACCGGATCGTCACCACCGCCGACTTCCGTGCCCGCGAACTCGGCATCGTCTTCGCCGAGGGCCCGCAGCGCCGTTCGGCCGCGCGGCTGGCCGAGCTGGCCCGGCAGGCCGCCGACGGCACACTGGTGACCACGATCAGCGCCACCTACCCGCTGGCCGAGGCCGCCGAGGCGCAGCAGGCCAGCGATGCCGGCCACAACCGAGGCAAGATCGTCCTCACCGTCGACTGACCGGTCACCCCACTCTTGTCACCTCTTGTCACCAGGGAGCAGCAATGTCGGACACCACCTCATCGGAACCACCGGACGCGGCACGCGACGGGCGACTGAGCTACGCCGTTTTCCAGCTCGCCCGCACCCACCGCGGCCACGCCGCAGCCATGCTGCGCGCCCTGAACCTCCACCCGGGACAGGAACTGCTGCTGATGCAGCTCTTCGACCACGATGGCCAGACACAGACAGAACTGCTGGAGCGTGTCGGCCTCGACCACTCCACCGTCTCCAAGTCTCTGCGCCGCATGCAGGAGGCCGGACTGCTCACCCGGGAGCCCGCCGCCCACGACCGGCGGGTCATGGTGGTCAGCCTCACCGACACCGGCCGCGCCCTGCGGGAGCCCATCGCCGACATGTGGCGCACCCTGGAGCAGATCTCCGTACGTGATCTGACCCCTGAGCAGGTCGAGACGTTCACCGCGTGGGCGTACACCATCGAGAAGTCGGTCAGGGACCACGGCCGGCAGGCACCTGCCGAGTGATCAGGCGCGGGGGTGGCCCGCTTGCCGGGCCGGCCGCCCCCGCCGGAGCCGCAAGGCCCGGCAGCCGGCCTGCGGTGTTCCCGGCGACCTCGCTTCCGGAGACCGTCCGCCCGCCCTGTGTCGGATCACCGCAGAACGGATCGCCGACGGCCCGGACGGCCCGGACAGCGCCCGGACGACCAAGACGACCAGGGCATCGGCGACTCCCGTCCCGGCCTGGACGAAAGCGCCCGCTGCTACCGCCTCCTGCGCGCAACCGACGATCGAAAAGGTTGCAGGCGAAGCCAGTGACATCCCTCACGTCCCCGGCCCCCGTCAACGTGCCGCGATAGTACGTCGCGCGTGGGTGACATAGGCGGATCTGGCGTACATAAACCGGCATACGCGGCTCCTCGGCCGGGTGTGCCGGCCAGGGCCACCGGTCTCGGGCCGCTGGACCGCCTCTGCCGTCCTTCTGACGGAGCGTGAGGCGCCGCCGACGTCCGGCACGACGGCTCGGCACAATCCCGGGCCGGATTCAAGGGCGCTCTCGCCTACTAGGCGAGGTAGTGGGAGCGCCCGTTGCCGTGCCCTCACGCGGCTTTTAACAATGACGGCCCCACAAGGCGTCCCCGCAGGTCAAGCGCACTGCCTGTGCGAAACCGAGCCTGCCGGAGGCGCAAGGAGAGTCGACCGAACGAGGTCCGTATGAGGAACCACCGGAAGCACCGCAGGACGACGCGCCGCCGACCCATAGCCATAGCCGTCCTGGCGATGGGCGCGGTGGCGGTGCCGTCGGCCGCCATGGCATGCATGGACGGCGCGGGATCCGATGCCGTCACCGTCACGTCCGGCGGCTTCTGGACGGACGGGAGGAAGACGTCCTGGGACGGACACCGGGGGAGGGACGTCTGGACCGCGAAGCCCACGGCGACGTCTTCGCCCTCGGCCTCGCCCACGGCCTCTCCCGGGACCGCGGCGCCCGCCCCGGCGAAGACCGAGGCGCCCGCCTCGAAGACGCCCACCCCACCCGCCCCGACGAGGACCACCACCGCGTCGAAGCCGGCCACCGCGCCCCCCTCGACGACGACCGCCGCACCGAAGCCGCCCGCCCCCACGGCCCCCGCAGCCGGCACGTCCCCTGTCGCCGGCACGGCGGCCCCCGCGTCCGCCGCCGTCGCCCGCGTGGTCGCCCTGGTCAACGGCGAGCGCGCCAAGGCCGGTTGCTCCCCGGTCACCCTGAACGCGAAGCTCTCGCAGGCCGCCCAGAACCACAGCGCGGACATGGCGAGCCACACCACCATGTCGCACACCGGTTCCGACGGGTCCGACCCGGGACAGCGGATCACGCGCGCGGGCTACCTCTGGAGCACCTACGGCGAGAACGTCGCCTACGGGTACTCCACGCCCGAGCAGGTCATGGCGGGCTGGATGGCCAGCGCCGGCCACAAGCGCAACATCCTGGACTGCGGCTTCAAGGAGATCGGTGTGGGGCTGGCGCAGCCCGGCAACTACTGGACGCAGGACTTCGGCACGGCCCGCTGACGCCTTTACGGAGGCCCGCCGACCGTCACACCCGTCACGCGGCCGTTCCGCCCGCTCCGGAGCGGCCGCTACGGGCGGGGGCGCCGTTCCGCACTGGCGTGGGTGCGATCTCCGACCGGTCATTTCAGGATGAGCTGGATTGAGGGGCTCGGCGGTTGGGCTGGGGGCGGCAGGGCTCTGCAGGTGCCGGACGGTCCTGTGCCTGACGACTTGTGGGATCGCGTGGCCCCGTTGCTCCCCGCTCGTGCGCCGCGTCGTCGCCGGTACCGGGAGCGGCTTCCAGGGGTGTGACCCGCCCGCCCCGAAGGGGCGGCTCTGCACCCGGTGCGACCCGCCCCTGACCCCGTGGGCCGGGGGCCCGCGCCCCGGCGCCCCCGGCGTCCTCCCGCCGGGCGCCATGACGGGGTTCAGAGCCTGAGGGCCATGTGTCCGGCGTCGACGGGGCGAGGCCACCGGGAAGCGCGGGCCGGCGCGTCAGTTTCCGGTCGGGTGGGTGGTCCGGGTGCGGTACGGGCCCGTAACGGCCGGACAAGGAGCCGCGGCCGGCCTAGGCGGCGACGGCCGGGCCGGAAACCGCGCCCGGTCCACCCGGGAAGGAGCGGATGCGCCGAAGAGGCCGGCCTCGGCCCCTCCGCGGTGCGGGAGTGCGGGCGGGGGGCGGTCCGCGTCCGGCTCCGCGACGAAGCCGTGCAGGCGGCTGCCGACCTCCGTCGGCCACCCGGCGACTGCCCGGCGTCGCCGGCCGGGTACGCCTCGGCGAAGCGGGTCACCGAGCCGGCGACGGACAGCCCGACGCCCCCCAGCGCCTTGCCTCGACGACGCCCACGCCCTTGCGGGCCTCGACCTGCGCCAGGACACCGCCGTACCGGCCGAGAGCGGTACCGCGGTACGGCGGTACCGCAGTACCGATGACCAGGAGCAGGACCGATCCGGTGCCGCGGCCCCGAAAACCTTCGCGCGTCGAGGCATCGCGCCGGGAGCGGCGGGGCCACACCGTGCGGGTACGGGGCGTATGTTCCGCGACGGTCGTCAGTACGCCCCGAACGACCAGAAGACGCCCACCTCTTCGTCGTCGACCGCGATCACGCCCAGGTCCTCGAACACGTCGAGGCCGGCGATGTACTCGCGGGTGTGGAAGCAGTGGGACGCGGTGCCCTGGAGGCCGGATGCGAGGAAGTCCGGTGCCGGACCGCAGGCGGCGGCCGTCGCGTTGGTCCAGTAGCGGGCACCGGGCCCGTACCGGTCGAGCAGCGACCGGGCGTCCGCCAGCAGGGCGTCCCGGTCGGGGCGGGAGCGGACGGGGGCCGGCTCCCCGTGCCATTCCTCCGCCATGACGGCCAGCGCGGCGACTGCCGCCTCTGCCTCCAGGGAGTACAGACGGGCGGGCAACTCCGCCGGGTCCGGTGGGTCGAAGGGATAGGCGGGCACCGTCCGGCGGGCGGGGTTGGTGCGGTCCCGGTCCAGCCGGACCCAGCCGCGGGGATCGGCCACTCTCCGGTGCAGCACGGCATGGACGTCGTGCGCCCAGTCCTCGTGCCGTCGGGGACCGGTGGCCACGAAGGTGTACGTGTCGTCCAGCAGCCGCAGCGCCGCCGCGTTCCAGGGGCTGCGACGGGAGCGGAACTCCACCAGCAGACCGCCGACTTCCCGGCCGAAGGCGTCCTTCGGCTCGCACGGGACGCTCCGGAGCCGGTCGAGGACCCGACGGACCAGCTCGTCCCCTCCTTCCGCCGCGAGGCCGAGCGGCTCCAGCGGGAGCGCGGCGCCCGACGCGTCCCACAGCGCCTCCAGATGGGCGTCCAGCAGGTCCAGGGCCGACCGGTCGGCAGGTGCAGGCATCTCGCCACTTTAGGCTGCCGTCGTCAGACGGCGCCGTCCCGGGGCGAACGGTGGGAGGTTCACCGCGCCGGTCCTCACCGGCCTGATCTCCTCGGAGTGGCTCCGCGGGAACGGCCGTCGCCCTTCCCGCGATGTGCCGGGTCGGTGTCGGTGGGTGGGTGTCCGGAACCCCGAGAACACCGCCGCCCGCCCCACCGGGCTCCCGCCGCGAAGCGCCTTCGCCGACCAGCGCACCACCGCCCGCACCGCGGACATCGTGATCAACGCGACCCCTGGCGACAGCTCCCTGGACCACCTCACCGGCCTGCGCACCGAACTCGCGGGCAAGATCCTCATCGACGTCTCCAACGCCACCTGCGACGACGGCGACGGCCTGCCCGGCGACCTGGGCCGGCCGCCCGAACGGATCGAGGACCTCGGCGACATCACCACGGCCCGCGCCACCGAGGCCATGATCCTGGTCGTACCCCACGTCCTGCGCCGACACGGCTTCAAGCCCTTCGCCGTCTCTCTCGCCCGCTGACCCGCGACCGGGTTCAGGCGAAAACCGGGCAGCCGAGGCCGTGGTCCTGCACGGTCGTCACGAGTGCGTCACCGCTGTCCCACCGGGCCGGCCCCGTCCGCGGCGGCCGTCGGCCGAGAGGGCGTCGTCCACGGCACCTCGCTGCCGCCGATCTCGGCGGCGCGGAACGAGAGGCCCCGCACAGCGCGCCGGGCACCAAGGCCCGGAACGGTCGCCCGACCGACGACGGCCGCCGCGACGCCGGCCCGAGCGGTGGTCCGTCCCGCGGGGACGACGGGGAACTGACCGAGAGTCCACGCGTCGCCGAAGTGATGTACGTCACTTCCGCGTGTCGGGCCTGCGCCGCGGCGGCCGAGGGGAGCGGCGGCCGACCGGCGGAGGTGTCGCGTCCACTTGTCGGGACTCCTGGCGCGATGTGTGGACAACCAGGGAAAAGTCGTTCCGCGAAGAACACGCGGCTCCACACCGTCTTCACCATGCGCCGGTCCGGCCGCCGTCAAACCCCTGCGCCGCGCGTGCCGAGACGCGCCGAACCAGGTCGAGCACAACGGGCCAATCTGCGGATCGGCCTTGCTGGCGGCATCTCCCGAGATCCACACTCGCTCCTGTACGACGAATGATCGTTCGGCTCTTTCTCCAGCTGTGAGCGCAGTTCCCTCACGTGCCCTTCTTCCGGCATGTTCCGCGTCGGCGTTCCGCCGGCGCGTTCCGCTCCCCCTACTCTCGAAGGAGTTCGTCATGTCCCGTACCCAGAACCAGCAGGACGCCCTGGAGCTTCAGGACCTCGCCCTGGACGCGGACCTGGACCTCACCGACCTGACCGTGACCTCGCTGCGCGACACCGCCGCACTGCCCGAGAACGGCGCCTCCTGGGGCTCTTGTTCCTGCCAGGGCTCGTCGTCGTGTGCTCAGCCGCAGGAGAACGGGCCCGTGGTCCTCTGACCCCGCGCCCTCCCCGAGTGCCGCCCTTCGAACCTGCCGCCCTTCGAACCTGAGGGGCTGCACCTGCTCTCCCGGTCCGCCCCCGGCCTCGCATCCCGCGGGGCCGGTGGGCCACGGCCACCGTGCGGCCGGCCGGCTCGTCCAGCCCTGCCCGGCCGCACGCCCACGCCTCCGATCGCCACGCGGTCCGCCCACGCACACCTGGTGCGCGTTCCCGCCCGGCCCGCGCCGCCCCCGCTCCACCGATCCCGCCCGCCTCCGAGCCGTACGCCGGGAGTCCCGCCATGCCGTACCCCGCCCCGCCGGCAGCCCCGGTGCGCGTGCCGCCGCCCGGCCGGGCCGACCAGGCGGCGGCACGCGGCCCCGCGAGCCCGTACGACCACGCCGACCCGGCAGGTCCCCACGACCCGGCCGATCCGGCAGGGCCCGACGACCCGGCGGACCCGTACGACCGGACCGCACCGTACGCCCTCGTCCGTACGACCGTGCTTCCCCACCCCGCCGAGACCGCCCCCTCCGCCGAGGTGCGGACCCTGCTCGCCCGGCTCACCGCCCTGGCCGCCCAGGACGCCGCCCTGCGCGCCGCCCTGTCCGACGACCTCTTCGCCGCACGCGCCGCCCACGACGAGGACTTCCACCGCCGGGTGGTCCTCCCCCTGCGCCGCGCCCTGCACAACGGCCGCGAGCCCCGCCCCGCCCTCCTGGACCGGCTCGGCACCCTGCCCGAACGGGTGCCGCGGCTCGCCGACTGGCTCGCCGTGCGGGCGCTGCGCGCTCGACTGCTCGATGAGCTCGGCACCGCCGTCCCGCCCGCCCTGGCCGCCGAGCGCGCCGCGCTCGCCGGCCTCTGCCGTTCCCCCGCTTTCCCCCGGGCCATCGCCCTGACCAGCGCCGACCTGCTGCGGGCGGTCCACCGGGCCGGCCGGGGCGAAACCGGGCGACGGGCGCGCAAGGAGGAACCCTCGGTCCTCCGGCACGCCCTGCGAGCCAGCACGAAGACCAGTCCGCTGTCGTGGTTCACCGCCGTCGGCTGGGCCGCCGGGCCGGCCGACGGCCCGACGGGCACGACCACCTCCGCGCCGGAGCCCGGCCCGGCTCCCACCCACTCGCTGACCCCCGTCGTCAAGGAGAACCGCACGCTCGTCACCGCCCTCACCGCGGCCCTGCTCGACGAGCCGCGCCGCCGCGGCGCGCTGCCCCACCGGATGACGAGCACCGCACGGGCGGCCGACGGACGGGTCCGCCTCGCCCGCACGGAGGCGCTGTTCGCCGGCGGCCGCTACCTGGTCAGCCGGGAGGACGAGGTCGAGCTGGCCGCCCGCCCGGCGCTGGACGTGCTGGCCGCCGCCCTCACCGACCGCCCGCTCACCCTCGGCACGCTGACCGCCCGGCTCGCGGCCGACCTGGGCCGCACGGCGGACGACTCCGCCGTCGCGGGCTTCGTGGACCGGCTCGCCGATTCGGGACTGCTCGTGCCCGCGGAGCCCGTCGACCCGCAGCACCCCGCCCCGCTCCTGGCGCTCGCCGACTGGCTGCGCCAGTGGCCCGCGGACGCCGCCCTGGCGGACCGGATCGTCACGCTCGCCCGGGACACGGGGCGGTTCTCGACCGCCCCCGCGGCCGAGCGCCCCGCCCTGCTCGCCGCCCTGGCCGACCGCTGGCACGAACTGCTCGCCGACACCGGCCGACCCGTCGCACCGGACGCGGCCCCGCTGACGGTCCTCACCGAGGACGTCGTCGCCCCCGCCCCCCTGCCCCCGCACCACCCGCCGGCCTCACCGGGCGGGGACGGGCGCACCACGGGACCGCCGTACGAGGACCGGCCCGCCGGGTACGACCCGCTCACCCCCGCCGACCGCGCCGCGCTCACCGAACTCACCCCCCTGGCCGAGCTGTTCGACCTGGGCCACGTGATGAGCCGGGTCGCCCGGGACCGCTTCGTCGCCCGCTACGGGGAGGGCGGCACCTGCCGCGACCCGTGGGACTTCGGCGCCGCCACCGCCGCCGCCTGGGAGGAGTCCGGCCGCCTCGCCGGCCGGCGGTCCGACGACCCCGAACTGCCCTCGGGACTGGTCCGACTGGTCCGCTTGCGCGAGGAGTTCGCCGCACTGGCGCGGGAGGCGGCGGGACCGGCCGGGGACACCGCCCCCGAGATCGTCCTGCCGGCCGGTCACCTCCGCGCCCTCGCCGCCCGCCTGCCCGACTGGACGGCCGCCCGGCCGCTCAGCTACTCCCACTTCGTCCAACGCGCCCACGACGGCGAGTCGCTGTGCGTCAACCACGTCTACGGCGGCTGGGGCCGCTTCACCAGCCGCTTCCTCGACGCCCTCCCCGCGAGCGCCGCGGCCGAGATCGGGGAGCGCATCCGGCGCGGCCTCGGCGCGGGCGCGCGGGCGGCGCAGATCCGGCCGGTGGGCGGGTTCAACGCGAACCTGCACCCGCTGCTGCTCGCCGAGGAGATCGGGCCCGACCGCGGCCGGACCGCCCTCGCCGAGGCCGATCTCGATCTCGTCCACGACCCCGCCACCGACCGGCTGCGGTTCCGCGTACGGGAGACCGGCGACCCGCTGGACGTGCTCTACCTCGGCTTCCTCGCCCCGGTCATGCTGCCGGGGCGACTCGGACCGTTCCTGTCCGACCATCCGGAGGGGGTGGTGGACTTCCGCCCGCTGCTGCCCCGGCACGCCGTGGCGGCGCCGGGCGGTCAGGTGGTCCGTACGCCGCGACTGCGCCACCGCCACCTGGTGCTGGCCCGGCGCCGCTGGTACCTCGGCCCGGGCGTGCTCGACGCGCTGCGCGCCGACCTCGCCGCGGAGGAACGGGAGGTGCCGGCCGCCGCGGTGGCCCGCTGGAGGGCCCTGCTCGACCTGCCGGAGCAGCTCTTCCTGCACCCGGTGCCGCGCCCCCCGGCCGGGCACGCGGTCGACGACTTCGTCGCGCGGCTGCGGTTGCCCAAGCCGCAGGCGCTCGACCTGGGCAACGTCCTGCACCTGCGCTGCCTGGGCAGCTGGCTGGCACGCCGTTCCGGGGGTGTCGTCCTGGAGGAGGCCCTGCCCGCCTTCGGCGGCCGGGACCGGCCCGCCCATGCCGTCGAGTCCGTCATCGAGACGTACCGCCCGGCGCGCCGTCGTACGGCCGACGAGGACGCACGCCGGCCCGCCGACCGACCCGCACCCCGCCGAGGAGGCACCCGATGAACGCCCCGGCCGGCCCCGCCCCCGCGGTCGCCCCCCTGGACCCGGCCACGCCCGGCTCCGCCGCAGGGCTCGACGTCGTCGTGTACGACTACCGCGAGGACAAGGCCCCGCTGCTGCGCGAGGCGGTGCTGCCGCTGGCCCGCCGGGCCGCCGCCGACGGTCTGACCGCGCACGTCGAGCGTCACTGGCTGTACGGCCCCCACGTACGGCTCCGGCTGCGCGGCGCACCCGGCCCGGTGGCCGCGGCGGCCGAGCGCACCGCGGCGGCCCTGCGGAGCCGGGTCACCGACCGCCCCCCGAGCGCCGAGGTCACCGAGGAGGAACTCCTCGCCCGGGCCGAGGCGGCGGGCCGCGCCGAGCTGATCGCCCCGCCGTACGGCCCGCTCGTGCCGGACGGCACGGTCCGCGTCGAACCGGTGGGCCGGTCGTCCCTGCACGCCCTGATCGGGGCCGACGGGATCCGGCTCCGCGACGACCTGCTGGCGCTGGGCCTGCCGGCGCTCGGCACCGGGTGCGCGTTCCTGGGCGAGCACGGGGACGCGCCCGCCGCCCGCGTGCAGCTCGCGGTCGCCGCACTGGCCGCGCACGCCGCGGCGCACCCGCAGGGACTGATCGGCGGTCACTACTCGTTCGTCTCGCACCTCGAGGACTTCCTGGTGCACGAGGACCCGGACGGCCGGCTGCGCTCGGCCTTCGAACGCCGGTGGAAGGCCACGGGACCGGCCGTCACCGCGCTGGTGGAACGGATCACGGGCGGCGGGGCGGCCGGCTGGGAACGCGCCTGGGCCGACTGGTCCGCCGAGGCGTGGCGCATCGCGGCGGAGCGGTTGGCGACGGGCGCGGACCTCGCCGGCGACCCCCTCGCCTACCGGGACCGGGCGGCGGCACTGGGCGACCGGGCGGTGGCCGACCGCTGGAACCCGGACACACGCACCCGCTACAGCGAGTTCCACCGCCGACTGAGCCGCTCGGACCCGCGGGGGACGATGTGGAGCCGGCCCGACTACCTGATCTACCGGGTCTGCACGAACGCGCTCTATCGGCTGTTCGCCATCTGCGACGTACGGCCGGTGGAACGGTACCTCGCCGCGCACCTGGTCGTGCGCACCGTGCCGGCGCTCACCGGGCACATCTGGCAGGTCCGCGTCGACGAGGTGATCGCCGCGGTGGAGGGCTCGTCATGACCACCCCCGCCGCAGCGACGGGCACGGCCCCGCAGCCACCGGACCCCGCTCCGGGAGCGGAGCCCGCCCCGCCGGCGTCCGAAGCCCCCGCCGCGCCCGCGCCGCGGCCGGAACCGCGGCTCCGGCTGCGGCCCGGCGTGGCCGTCACCCCGCTGCTCGCGGGGCTGCACCTGCGCGGCCGCGGCGTCGGCGTCACGCTGGAGGGCAGCCGCGCGCTGCCGGCCCTGTGGCGACTGCTCTCGGCCCGGCTCGCCCCCGACCGCGCGGTGCGCGGCGACGGCGGCCCGCGGACCGGCACGAGCTCGCCGGACGACGCCGACCCGCGGACCGGCACGAGGCCGCAGGCCGACGCCCGGGTCCGCACCGGCACCCAGGATCAGGCCGACGCCCGGGCGCGGGCCGAAGCCGGGGAGGCGGCCGACGTCCGGGCGCGGGCCGAAGCGGGGGAGGGGACCGACGTCCGGGAGCAGGGCGCCGCGAGTGATCAGGCCGACCCCCGGGTGGAAGCCGCGATCACCGCGCTCACGGCCCGGCTGCGCGAACACGACCTGGTCGTCGAGCACCCGCAGGACGCCGAACTCCCGCCCTGGCCCGGTTCGTCCGCCGCCCACCCGGCGGAGGCGGCCGAAGCGATCCGGAACGCGCGACCGGTCGTCGCCACACCGGACCCCGAGAGTCCGCTCGCCGCGAGCCTCGTACGGGCGCTCGGCCGCGCGGGGGCGAGCCCCCGGGTCGTCGCCGACGGGCGGCTGGCCGCCGGCCGAGCCGTGATCACCGCCGACACGCCCACCGGGGCCGTGGCGCTGGCCGTGTCCTGCGACACCGACGGCGGCTTCGTCACCGAGCCGGGGCCCCCGCACCGCGCCCGCTCCGACGCCGCCGCCGTCGCCACCCGCCTCGCCGCCCCGCCACCGTGGGCGGCGAGCGGTCCCGCCACCGCGCGGTCGCGGTCGACGGTGCCCGTCCCGGCGCCCTCCAGGACGACGTCTGTCCGGGCCGGGGCACCGCGGCGGACGGCTGCCGCCGCCACAGGGCCGTCCCCCACGCACGTCGCGCTGCTCGCCGGTGCCGCGGCCGGGCGGCTGCTCGCGGCCGTCGCCGGCCTTCCCGACCCCGCCGGACACGAGGACGCCTTCGGCACGGACAGGGCGGGGCATCCGGCCGTGCTGATCGCCCGGACCGAACCGCCCGAGGCGACGTACCACCCGTGGGCCGCGGCCCCGCGCGCCGCCCGCCGGGGTCCGGACGCCCCGCCCGCGCCGGACCTGGGGGAGGCCCTGCGCCGGGTCACGGCCCTGGGCGACCCGCGGCTCGGTGTGCTCGACGCGCCACTGCCCGGGGACCTGCCGCAGCTCCCCGCGTCGCTCGCCTCGTGCCGGACGCCGGCGGGCCTGCTGGTCGCCGGCGCCGTACGGGCGGATCTGGCCCGGCTGGAGGCGGCCTGCCGGGCCGCCGAACTCGCCCTCGCCGACGTCTTGCCGGCCCCGGTCGTCGGCGCGAGCCGCGACCACGCCCACGGCCGGGCACTGCGCCGCGCCGCCCTCGACCTGGAAGCCGCCTCCACCACGTCGGAGACGGCCCCGGCCGCCGCCCGCGGCATCGGGGACGACGTCCGGCGCACACACCCCCAGGCCCACCACTGGTGGACCGTGCTGACCGAACGCATGGGCCGCTCCGCCGAGCTGTCCGTCCGGCGGCTCGGCCCCGGTGAGGTCCATGCGGCCGTCGTCCGGGTCCGGCCGGCCTCGTCCGGTGCCGGCGCCGCGCCCGCCACGGTGAGCCGCGCCGTCGAGGCCACCGCGGCGGACGCCGTGGCCCTCGCCGCCCTCGACGCGGTCACGCGCGTGATGGCGGCGCAGCACGCACCGGACCGGGCACGGCACACCGCGCTCAGCGGCGCCGCCGCCCCGCTCGCCGCGGCCGGTGCCGAGCCGGCCGGCTGGGCGGACGAGGGCTGGACCGACGTCTGGCTGGCCGCGATCGCCGCCCGGGAACCGGCCCTGCGCACTGCTCTGCGCCGCCTGACCGGCCTGCGCCCCACACCCTGGCAGGGCGCAGGCCACCACCCTCTCGCCGATGCTCTGCGCGCGTCCGGATTCACGGTCCTGTCCGCACCGGGAGGCCCCCGATGAGCACCCCCGACCCGTACGCGCTCCCCGCCTCCGCCTCCGCCCCCGTGCCCGTCCTCGACGCGGCGACGGCGCTCGCGATGGTCGCGGGCACCGCCATCGTGCGGCTGACCACGTGGGACCTCGGACTGGCCGAGCGGCTCAGCCGGCACGCCCTGACCCATCCGGTGCGGTTCGTGCCGGTGCGCGAGGACGGCGCGCTGACCGTGATCGGGCCGGTGCTCCACCCCGGGGCGCGGGCCTGCGTCGGCTGCGCGGAACACCAACGGCTGGCCACCGCGGGCGGCCGGGTGCCGTGGCAGAGTCCGCGGCTCGCCCTCGGCGGCACCGGGACCCCGCCACTGGCCGAGGCGGCGCTCCGGCTCGCTGCGGACCTGCTGGCGACCGACCCGTCCGAACCGGAGCCACCCGCTGCCGACCGGCACGCACCACCCACGTCCGGCCCACCCGCACCCGGCCCCCGCGGCCCCGGCCCGGTCACGGTCGACGGCCGGGCCGTCGTCCACCTGCTCCAGGGCGACCGGTACACCTGGTCCAGCCACCGCATCCGGCCGGTCGGGGGCTGCCCGGTGTGCAGGCCGCTGCCGGACGACTCGCCCGCCGGCGCCCGGTTGCCGGTCGAGCCCCGGCCGCTGCCCGACCCGTCGGTGCTGCGCGGCCCCAACGACCGTACGACACCTGCCACGTTGCGGGACGAACTGCACGACGAGCGGTTCGGGCCGGTGCGCCGCCTCTTCCGGACCGAGGATTCCGCGTTCGCGCTGACCACCGCCTGGGTGACGGACGGCCGCTCCCTGGACGACGGCGGTCACGGCCGGTCGGGCGACTTCCGCTCCAGCGAACGCATCGCCCTCTTCGAGAGCGTGGAGCGGTTCGCCGGAATGCGGCCCACCGGACGCCGCACCGTGCTGCGCGCCTCGCACGCCGACCTCGTCGCCGGGGGCAAGCACGCCGTGCTCGACCCCGTCCGGCTCGGCCTGCCGGATCCCGAGTTCGACGGTCACCCGGCCCGGCGCACCGTCGCGTACTCCCCGGACCTCGCACTCGACTGGGTGTACGGCTGGTCGCTCACCGAGCGCCGTGCGCTGGCGGTACCCGAGCACGTGGCGTACTGGGACGTACCGGGGCCGGACCGGCCGCGGGTGGTGTACGAGTCCTCGAACGGCTGCGGACTGGGCAACAGCCCCCAGGAGGCCGCGCTGTACGGGCTGTTCGAGGTCGCCGAACGCGACGCCTTCCTGATGGCGTGGTACGCGCGCACGCCCCTGCCCCGGGTCGCCGTCCCCGTCGACGACCCGGAGGTCACCTTCCTGGCCGACCGTGCGGCGCTGCTGCGCTACCGCCTGAGCCTGCTGGACGCCACCAACGACCTGGGTGTCCCGGCGGTGATCTCGCTCTGCCGCTACGAGGGCGCGCACCCCGACGCGCCCCGCGCGTTCCTGGCCGCCGGCGCCCACCACGACCCCCGGGTGGCGATCCGCTCGGCGGTGGCCGAGGTGGTCACCAACGTCCAGGAAGCCGCCCGCCGTTCGGGCCCGGGCGGTCCCCGGGCCCCGGAGCGGCTGCGTCCGATGCTGGACCGCCCCGAGCTGGTGCTGGACCTGGACGACCACGTCGGCCTCAACACCTTGCCGGAGGCACAGCCCCGGCTGGACTTCTTGTTCGCCGACACCGCGCAGGCGCCGTGGTACGAGCGGTGGCCGGGAGCACCCGAGCCGGTGGCCGACCTGACGGTGCTGCTGGAGCGGACCGTGGAGCGGCTGGCGGCCGAGGGCCTGGAGGTCATCGCGGTCACGCAGGACGAGCCGGGCGTACGGGACCGGCTGGGCCTGCACTGCGCCAAGGTGATCGTCCCCGGCACACTGCCGATGACCTTCGGGCACGTCAACCGCCGCACCGCCGGACTGGACCGGCTGCTGGAGGTCCCTCACCGGCTGGGCCGTACCGCCCGGCCGCCCCGCCACGACGAACTGCCCCTCCATCCCCACCCCTTCCCGTGAGGACGCGATGACGACCGCCCGCCCCCGACCGGCCGCCTCCGAGGCCCCCGGACAGACCTGGCACAGCCTGCACCTCGCCCTGCACACCGGCGGCGCGGCAACGGACGCGTTCGTCACCGACGACCTCGCCCCGCTGATGGATGACCTGACCGCCGACCCGCGCGCCGCCTGGTTCTTCCTCCGCTACGGCGAGGGCGGCCCTCACCTGCGGATCCGCTTCCGGGGCCCGCTGTCCGCCGGCGCCGCCACCGAACTGCCTTCCACCCTGGCGGGGTTGGCGGCCGCCCGGCCCGCGGAGTTCACCGGTCCCTGGCCGTCCCGGCACGGCGAGGTGCGCGAGGTGCCGTACGTCCCCGAGACCGAACGGTACGGCGGCCCCGCCGCGCTGCCCCTGGCCGAGGACGTGTTCGCGCACTCCACCCGCACGGCCGTCGAGGCCCTGCGCGCGACCCCGGACCGCGCCGCCCGGCTCCCGCTCGCCCTCGACCTCGCCCACGCCACCGCCCACGCGCTCGGTCTGGACGAACTGGAAGCCGCGGGCTGGCTGCGCCGGCACGCCTCCTCCTGGCGTTGGGCCACCGAGGTGGATCCGCTGCCCGGAGCCGCCGTCCACTCCAGCGTGAACTCGGTGTTCGCCCTCCAGCGGCCGGGCCTGGTGCGGCACGCCCGGGCCCTGCGCGCAGCCCTCGACGCGGGCACGGCCGCGCCCTGGCTGGCGGAATGGGTGCGCCGGGTCGGTGCCGCGAACGCCCGGTTGCGCGGCGCCGTGCCCGCGGAGCGGGCCGCCCACCGCGTGCCCTGGGTGTGGGCCTCCCAACTGCACATGCTGTTCAACCGGATCGGTGTCACCCCCGACGAGGAGCGGGCCGTGTGCCACCTCGCGGCCCGGGCGCTGCTGGAGACGGAGGACGACCCCGGGTTCTTCCCCGCTGGGCACCGCGCGGCGGACTACCGGTACCTGGAGCGCAGCAAGTTCCGGATCGGGCGGCCCGAGGACACCGCGCTGCGCGACCTGCCCCCGCCGCCCGCCCCCTCGGCCGCCCGGCTGGCGGCCGAACTCCCTCTGCCCGGAGCACCGTTGCCGGAGCTGTCGCTCGCCGAGGCGTTGTGCCGGCGCAGCTCGGTGCGCGGGCCGCTGTCCGGGCCGCTGGACGCGGAGACGCTGGGCGGGGTGCTGTGGTCCGCGTATGCCGAGAGCCACACGACGCGGCTGCCGCTCGCCGACGGCGGCGTACGCACCCTCCGGCACCGCCCGTACCCCAGCGCCGGCGCCCTCTACAGCGTGCGCGTGCGCCTGGTGGCGCTGGACGTCGCGGAACTGGCCGCGGGCACCTACCACTGCGTACCGGAGCGCCGCGCACTGCTCCCGATCGGCCCGGCGCCCACCGTCGCCGAGCTCAAGGCGCTGTCCTCCTACCTGTCCCGGCCGGCGGACGACCCGGACGCGGTGGGCATCGACGAGGCCCCGGCGGTGCTCGCGGTCCATCTCGACCTCGGTCTGCTGCGTCGCCGGTACGGCCTGCGGGCGCTGCGGCTGGGCCTGCTGGAGGCCGGCCACCTGGCGCAGACACTGCTGCTCACCTCGGCGGCGTTCGGCCTGGCCACCCTCCCGCTCGGCGGCCTGCACGACGACCTGACCCACGAACTCCTCGGCCTCGACGGCCTCGACGAGCCGGTCCAGTACCTCCTCCCCCTGGGCCGGCCGACGACGTCCGGCGGGCGCTGAACCCGGACGACTGAATCCGTGAGGGCCGAGGAGCGAGGACGGCCACACCTGCGCGTTCAACCACCACCTCTGGCCGGCCCGCGGACGGCGGGTGCCCTCGCCACCGAGCGATGGGAGGAGTCGCGCGTCACCACCGACGAAGACCGACCGGTGCTCGGTGCGGTCGCGCAGCTGCTCCGGGGTCTCTCGGCATTCCTGGCCCTCGCCGTGGTGTACGTGCCGCCGGCGGTACGGGCCGGCTGCGCCGTCGGGTGCGACCGGTCGGCGTCGGCTGGGCTTGAGGGCGCGTACGGCGGCCGGGGTCCGGTCCGTGACGGATCGGACCCCGCCCGCCTTCGTGCCACCGGTCAGATGCCGCTGCCCTGGATGGCGAGGAAGGGGGCGATGCGAGGCCGGCCGGTGCCGTCGTCGTCGTCACCGTCCCCGTCCCAGATCTCCCACAGGTTCCGGTAGATCCGCTCGTCGATGTTCACGGGGGTGGTCCTGTTTCCCCGTGCTGACTGGTGAGCCAGAGTGGACAGGGTGTTCCAGTTGTTCTGCAGATCGGTGCCGAAGCGGCCGATGTGCGCCGGGCCGTTCGGGTCGGTCCGGTCCTCGTTGTAGGTGAGAACGTTGGCGATGCGGTTCTGGATCCAACCGAACCGGGTGGCCTCGGCGGTGGCGCCGATGAAGTAGGCCAGGGCCCGCCGCACCGGGCTGCTGTTCATCGAACTCGGGGTGGCGGCCTCCAGGGCCCGCCAGTGGATCATGAACCTGCTCGCCGTGTACGGCTCGGCTCCGCGCCACTCGGGACCGGCGGCCAGCGACGCGTAGCTCCCGTCGGAGTTGATCTCACGGACCAGGGGAGCCACCCGCATGCGTTCGTGGACCCGGATCTCCTCCGCCAGGTGCGCGCTGTAGGAGGCGTTGATGCGGTAGTGGAGTCCATGGACGGAGAAGCCCATCAGGTAGAGGTTGTCGACCGAGTAGTACAACGCGACGTCGGCCCGCTGAGCGCCGGTGGGGTTGCGGTCGGTCGCCTGGTTGCTCCAGAGCAGGACCCGAATGACCCGGTTGGTGGTCCTTCCGCGGGCAACCGTCGTGTCATAGAGGCCGGGCTGGCCCTGGACACCGGCCATCTCCTGGCTTGCGAGTTGACGCATCCGGTTCACCACGTCCTGGTAGTACCGCGACTGCCGGGCTGCGGCCGAACCGCCGCGCGGTTCGTCGTAGTCCTCCATGTGCCAGTCGATATCGGTCCACCGCTCGCTGGTGTTCGCGTGGGCCTGGGGTGCGGTGACGCCGTTCAGCAGGCCGCATGCGGCGGTCAAGGCCAACAGCAGCACCCCCAGTTGCCTTCCGGCTCGGCGTAGGGCGGACATCGGATACATCGGTACGGCTCCCTGAAAACTCTTCCGCGCAGGTCGTGGTGGCGCGCGGAAAGGACTCCCCCGGAACGCCTGCCGCGGCTTCGGGGCAGGCGTTCTCGCAAGACGGACGGTGAGGAAGGGGCGGTGGCTCGCTCACCGGCTCTCGTCCCGGCGGGATCGGGCGTCGGCGAGGGAAAGGCTTCCGAACGGCCCCGGCGCCCTCTTCCTCAAGCATCGACCCAACCCGTCCGGACGTGCGCCCACCATGCAATTCCGCCCGCAAAAGCGTGTCCTTCATACTTTTGCGGGGGCTCGGCGTTCGGCGGGCCACGTCGAGCAGGGGGAAGGTCTTCAGCATGGCCTGGCGCACACCGGCGGACCGTTCCTTCGGCGCGCAGCTGTACGCTCTGCGCCGCAGGACGGGGCTCAGTCAAGAGGGCCTGGCACATGCCGCAGGGGTGAGTGTGCGCGCCCTGGCCTACCTGGAACAGGGCCGCTCCCGAGGGCCGCAGCGCCGCACCGTGCAGGCCCTGGTCACGGCCCTGGGCCTGAGCAGGGCCGAGGCCGGCGAGCTGGAGCACGCCGCGAGCCTGGGCCGTCCCCGCCCGGCCCGCAAGACGGCCGCCCCGCCGCCTGCCGCCGCACCGGATGCCGTCGGGCGGACCGGTGCGCCCGATCTGCTGCCGCGCGCCCCGCGCGGCTTTCACGGCCGGACGGCGGAACTCGCCGCTCTGGCCCGGGCCACCGCGGGCGAGGCGCCCGTCTGCCTGGTCGTCGGTCCTGCCGGGGTCGGGAAGACGGCCCTCGTGCTGCACTGGGCCCACCACGACCCCGCCGGACGTGCCGACGGGCGCCTCTACGCCGACCTGCGCGGCTTCAGCGACACGGGTGAACCGGCCCTCATCGAGGTGTTACGCGAGTTCCTGCTGGCCCTCGGTATGCCGCACAGCCGGATACCGGAGTCGGCGAACGGCGCGTCCGCGCTGTTCCGGTCGCTCGCCGCCGATCGCCGCCTCCTCGTCGTACTCGACAACGCGCGTGACTCCGAACAGGTCAGGCCGCTCCTGCCCGGCGGTGACCGCTGCGTCACCGTCGTCACCAGCAGGCACCGGCTTCCCGGACTGATCGTCACCGACGCCGCCCGGTCTGTTGCCGTGGACGTGCTCGGACCCCAGGACGGCACCATGCTCCTGGCCGGGATACTCGGCACGGAACGGGTACACGCCGAGCCGGCGGCCGCGCTACGGCTCGCCGAACTGTGCGGCGGGCTGCCCCTGGCGCTGCGGGTGGCAGCCGCCCGCCTGACGCAACGACCCCACTGGTCCCTGGGCGCGATGGCCGCCGAACTGTCCGACCGGACACGCCGCCTGAGCCTGCTGGACCTGGAGGACACCGGTGTGCGAGCCGCCCTGCACCTGACACTGCAACAGCTCCCGGAGCACGTCTCCCGCCTGTTCGCCCATCTCGGCCGCCACCCCGGCACGCACGTCGACCGGTACACGGCGGCGGCCCTGGCAGACACGGACCCGGCAGCCGCCGAGACCGCCCTGGAGCGCCTCGCCGTCGCCCACCTGCTCACCGAGACGGCCCCCGGCCGATGGGCGATGCACGACCTCGTACGGCTCTACGCCCGCAGCCTGGGCGCCGGACCCGACGCGCTCAAGCGCGTACTCGACCACTACATCGCCACGGCCGTCGGAGCCGTGGCGGCAGCCGAGCCCGGCAACGAGGAGTGCTTCCCCCCGCCGGCCGACTTTCTGCCGCCCGCCGCCGTGCGCGAGTTCGGCGACCGGTCCGCCGCCGTGGCCTGGTACGCCGCGGAGAAGAACGACCTCGTACTGGCGGTCGCCGCGGCGCACGCCGCCGCCCTGCACAGCAGGACCTGGCGGATCGTCCTGGCACTGTGGCCGCTGATCGTCTGGCGCGTCCGGGACGGCTGGGTCCCGCTCCTGCAGACCGGCGTGGCAGCGGCGCGGGCCGACGCCGACCAGCACGGCGAGTCACGGGTGCTCAACGTGCTCGGCTGGGTCCTGATCGAGGAAGGGCGTACCCCGGAGGCGCTGACCCACCTGGGGGCCGCCTCCGCGCTCGCCGCCCGGGCCGGCGACGCGACGGCCGAGGCCAACGCCCTGATCGTGCTGGCCATGGCCCAAGGGTCCCTCGGCCGCCTGGACGAGGCCGCCGAGGGCTGCGAGCGCGCGGTGGAGCTGGCACGCAAGGCCGACGACCGGACCATGGAGAGGCTGGCCATGCAGCACCTCGCCCGGCACCGGGCCGACGCCGGGAAATGGCACCAGGCCCTCGCCACCGCGACTCGGGCCCTGGCCTTCGACGACCGACCGGACACGGCCGACGTCCCCCGCATCCTGCTGCTCATGGTGAGGGGAGAGGCACTGCTGGGGCTCGGGAACAAGGCCGAGGGCATCACTCAGCTCGACCTGGCGGCCCGGGAAGCGGAGTCCTCCGGCTACGAGGACGGCGCGGTACGCGCGCTCGGCGCCCTGCTGCGGGTATCGGCGACCCCGGACGTCCGAGCACGGTACGACGCAGCACTCGCACGCTTCTGCCAGGACGGGTGAGAAGGCAGTCGGTGCCGTAGTCGCCGTCCCGTCCCTCGCCCCGGTCGTGACCGGCGGCGCCGGACCGGGCGAGCTGTGGATCCCCGTCGTCCTGGTGGTCCTCGGCGTCGGCTCCTTCACCGGCGTCACCGCCGCGGGACGGCTGTCCGACCAGCGCCCCGGCCTGGGCCTCGCCGCCGGCGGCCCGGTACTGCTCATCGGCAGGCCGGCCCGCCTTGGCCGTGCCGGCCGACCGGCCGGTCACGCCGCTCGCTCTCGTGCGCGCCCATGACGGTCGCCGCGACCACGCTCACCACCCCGCGCCGCCGCTGGCGGTCCTCACCCTGTCATGGGCTCATAGGCGGGCTTGTCGTCGCCGGCAAGGCCGTAGGTGCGCACAGGCAAGACCTTGGCAACGACGACTTCGCCGCACTCGCGGCATGAACGACCGGCCTGCGGCCTGAGGTGAGCCCCGGCCGTGTGGAACCGGCCGCTCGGAACCGCGCGTCCCCTCGTACATGCTGATCGTCCTGGGGATACTCTTCGCCGTCGCGCCCGCCGCCGTCTGGATGACGCTCGCCCGCACCCGTGTCGTGGGCTTCGCGATCGGCGGCACGCTGCTCGTTGGAGCCGGTCTGCTGATCAGTGTCCAGCAGGGCTGGATCGACGCCCCCAGACCCGACGCCCATCTCGTGTTCACGGTTCTCGCGCCCCTGCTCATCGCCTGCGGCGCGGGACTGGAAGGACGGCACGAGAACTCTCCTCCCCCGGAATGGACCTCCCTCCGCAACGGAGCGATCGGCTTCCTGGGGACGCAGTTCGCCCTCACCCTCGTAGCCGGCCTCCTGTACGCGCTGGTGATCAGCGAAGGCTCAGACGCCCCGCCGTCCACGGCCCTCCCCTCACTGCCGCCAGGCATCAGCATCGTCGACGAAGACACCAGCTGCGGTTCCGGAGGCTGCTGGCGCGCCGCGACGGTCACCAGCGAGGACGGCCTGTCCCACCCGGAGATCATCCGCGAACTGGGCCTCCAGCGGGAGAGCTGCCGCTCCAGCGGCTGGCTGCTCGACTGGCGTGACGTGTGCGTCGGAGCCAGGGACAATGGTGAGAACGTCACCATCTACGCCAGCTGGGGATACTGAGCAGACACCCGGCCTGACCCGTCGGCACGGTCAGCGGACCGAGCGCCGGGGCGAGCGCCCGCCCGACTGGCTCGACGCCGTCCGGCAGGACGACCTGCCCGGCCTCCACACCCTCGCCGCGGGCAGCGACCGCGACCGCGACGCCGTCATCGCCGGCCTCACTTCGCCGTGGAGTTCTGGCGTCGTCGAAGAGCACGTCAACCGGATCAAGATGCCCAAGCGCCAGATGTCGGGCCGGGCCGGCTTCCAGCTGCCGAGGAAGCGGATCCTGCTCGCAGGATGACCTCCGGTGCCGTGCGATAGATTGCGGGCGACACGAGAGAAGAGCCCGCATGGACTCCCGCATCCCGCGGTTGCGACGCAAGCTGGCACGCATCCCCTACGCGCCCGACCGAAGCCACTCCTTCGGGGAGGAGCGGCACGCATTTCGTCTCGGCCCCCGCCTCACCAAAGGTCGGGCAGATGCCTTTCAGGCCGAGCACGACGTGGAACTCCCGCAGCCCTACCGAGACTTCCTCACCGACATGGGCGGCAGTGGTGCGTCTCCGTACTACGGACTGATCCCGTTGGAGGACTGCACGCTCTTCACGATGAACTCCAGAGACGCCGGCACGGGCTCAAGGGGATTCAGCCGGGCCTGTCGCCCCACCCGCCGTGGTGACCTGTTCCTGCACGTCATCGAACGCGGCTGCAGCGATCTCGTCCTCATAGGCACAACCGGCCCTCTCACCGGGCGCGTGCTCATCGGCAACGCAGACGGCTTCTGGGGCCCGAACGTCTCCTCAGCCCCGGACTTTCTCGCCTGGTACGAACGATGGCTCGACCACATGGCTGCCGGACAGGACGACCGGGCTCTGGAGCTCACCTCGCCCCGGCTCCGAACGCATCCGATTCGGCAGCGGCTCGCTCACTCGCCGTGACCGCTCCCCAAGACCTGAGCCAGTACCCGGGAACGGACAGCAGATGTTCACCGCTTCGGGAGGCGCCGCCGTCCGTCGCTGTTCGAACAGCGGCAGTTTCGGAGAGCGAATGCGGGCGCCCCTGTCAGCCGGCTGGGAGCCGTCCGGGCGATCAAGGATCTCGTCGGGGTGAGTCGGTGGAGGGACCTGATGAGTGCTGAGGAGATGAGCCGCGCGGAGGCAGTCGCGCTCGTGCAGCGGATCATGGACGCGGACCACGCCTCGGACGACGAGGTGGAGGGCTGGCTGAACAGGCTGGACAGAGTCCTGGCATGCCCGTCCGGACATGTCAGGGACTTGATCTTCTGGCCGCCGGAGCGGGAGCTTTCGGCCGAGGAGGTGGTCGATCGGGGCCTGGCGTATCGGCCGGTCGCTTCGTGAGGTCGGGACTCGACTCCGAAGCCACCGGAACGACGGGCCCGACCCCCGGATGGGATTTCTCGGTTTTGGGACAGTGGGTGAGTGACGGCGGGTCTGGGTGTGTTGTTTCCGACGCGAGTAGCCGACAGTTCCCACCTGCGGGTTCGTGATCACGCGTATGAGTGTCGGCAGACGGTCGTTTGCCGGTGCTTCCGGGCCCGGCCTCGACTGCTGATCCGGGGCATCCCTCGGCGCGTTCCCGTCGGACCCGCGTATCCGTCACTGGCAGACGTCCAGCGCTGAGCAGTCGGCGCCGACCCGCCAAGATCATCGCTTGGCGGGCCGGCGCAGCTGTGCCATGCCCCCGCTTCAGATGCGGATCACGATCTTTCCGCGTGTGCGTCCGCGCTCGGCGTGCGCGTGGGCGTCGACGATCCGCTCCAGGGGGTAGGTCTGTTCGACGCGGGGTGTGTAGCGGCCTTGCCGACCCAGTTCCGCGGCCGCGGACAGGAGGGTGGAGTCGTTCTCCGCGTTGACCACGTGCGTGCCCAGCCGCTGCCCGCCCGCGTGGTCGGCGACCGTCGCGACGCGCGTCGGGTCGCCCGTGATCGCGACGAGGTCGTCCAGGGATCCGGAGGCCGCGGTGTCGAGCACGACGTCGACGCCGTGCGGAGCGAGAGCGCAGAGACGCTGCGCGAGGCCGGGGCCGTAGGTGGTGGGAACGGCGCCGAGAGAGGTGAGGAACTCGTGGTTGCGTTCGCCGGCTGTCCCGATCACGGTGGCCCCTTGTGCCACGGCAATCTCGACCGCCGCGCTGCCCACACCTCCGGCGGCGCCCTCGACGAGAAGGACGCGCCCCGCGAGGGAGCCGAGCGCGTTCAGGCCACGCATCGCGGTCACGGACGCGAGACCGGCGCCCGCAGCCTGCTCATCGCTCCACGTGTCGGGGGCGTGGGCCCAGGCCGAGAGGACGACCAGCTCTGCGGTTGCGCCGGTGACACCGCCCAGCCCGAAGACGCGGTCGCCGATGCTCACCCCCTGTACTCCGTCACCGACTTCGTCGACCACGCCGGCGGCGTCGCGACCGGGAACGGCGGGCAGCTCCAGGGGAAGCAGCCGGCGCAGGGCGCCGGCGCGCAGCTTCCAATCGATGGGATTGACGCCGGCCGCCGCGACGCGGACGCGTATCTCACCAGGTCCGGGGTGGGGCTCGGGAGCCTGCTCGATCACCAGGCCCTCCGCTCCGCCGTATTCATGGAAGCGGGCTGCACGCATAATGTCCTGCCTTGTCTTCACAGGTCGAAACGACGGTGTTCGTTCGACGCCCGTTGCTCTGATGAGGTGCACATCGGCACGTCGGCTGCCTTCCGGCCGGAGGGAGACGGGTGCGGATCGGTGAGGCCGTCGAGCAGGCAGGCGGCCACCCGCCCCGAAAACCACGATCCTGCCCGTCGTCGGAATACCTGCCGTCGAGCCGATGCTCCGGAAGATATCCGGAAGGTCGGTCACCATCTGGATACCAAGACCGGAGACGGGAGACCCTCGATGACGCAACGGCCGCCGCTGCCACCCGACTTGTTCGACGAGCTGTGTCCGTCCCCGCTGCTGCCTTTCCGCTTCGGTGACAAATGGGCACCCCTGGTCCTCCGCTGCCTGGAAGACGGCCCGCGCAGATACTCCGAACTCCGCGTGCCACTGGGCCGCGTCACCCCGAAGGCGCTCACCCGGTCGCTCCGCGGCTTGGAGCGGAACGGGTTCGTGTCACGCACGGTGCACGCCGACCCGAAACTGCGGGTGGAGTACGCGCTGACACCGCTGGGCCGCAGCACGCTGGAGCCGCTGGCCGCCGCGTGCCGATGGGCGTCCGAGCACTGGGACGAGCTGCTCGACGCCCGCGAGGGCGGCATCTCCTCCATCGGCTGACTCGCACCTGCGTCGGCGCGTGCCGCACCGGACGAGCCGCATCTTTGCGGTGACTCGGGGAATCGCCGACAGCGGCGTCCGCGGCCCAGCCGTGGCCGCCGGTCGGCGATGGTCTTCCCGGAGTACGACGACCCGCCCCGGACGACGGATGCGGCGCTCACTCCTCCTGGCCGTCGTCGTCCTCGTCGAGGTCGACGGCGTCCGGGGCGCGCAAGGGCCGCAGAAAGCCGACGACGGACTCCTTTTCCCGGTCGCCACCCTGCTCGATCCGGGACGGGAGAGGTTCGAACGCATCCACCTGGAGGGAGCGCGAGCCGGGGCCACGGGCCCAGGTGGCGATGACCAGGCCGTCGGCGATGACGGTGGGGCGGACGAGGCCGCCTCCTGGCCGGACGCGGGCCTGGTGGGGAGCGGGGACGGACGTCTCGCGGGTGCGGTGGCCGATCAGGCAGTCGTCGTAGGCGGGCAGCATGCGAACGTCCGGGGTGTCGGACGAGCGGGGGAGTTCTTCCACCCGCCCGGCGGGCATGGTCAACGCGCCGTACTGGGTGATCGCGCCCGATTCCGCCAGCGTTCTCCAGGCCCTGCGGGCCCAGGGCTGCGGGCCTGAGCACAGGCCCGCAGCCGGCGGATGCTCTCGTGGTCAGGCGTCGGGCTGCGCCTCTCGGCCGGCGCGGTCAGGAGACGGCCTCGTCGAGGACGCGGGCGAGTTCGGCGGGTGCGGACAGCATCGGCCAGTGCCCGGTGGGCAGGTCGAAGCGCCGCCATGGCGGCTGGTTCAGGTAGGCCAGCATCGGCACCCCGGCATCCAGCAGTCCCGTGAAGTCACGGCAGGCGATCAGGACACGGTCCACACCGGGGCCGGGCTCGACCGGGTCGGCGAGGCGCTGGGTGTAGGTGCCGAACGGCTGAGGGGTGGCATGCGTGCGCAGAGTGGCCCGCCGGCCCTCATCGAGCCCGTCGAGGCTGCTGGACAAGCCCAGGACCTCGAAGGGCGGCATCGGTAGCCGCCACCCGTCGCCGGAAGCGTCGACCTGCCGGCGCAGCTGGTCCGCTGCTTGCGGTGGCATGAGGTCGAGCATGCACATGCCCGCGGCGAACGGGGCGCTGTCCACGTGGACCACGCGTTCCAGCCGGTCGCCGAGACGTCCGGCTGCCCCGGTGACCGGTGCGGCCGCGTAGCTGTGGGCGACCAGCGTGACCTCGCGCAGATCGTGCTTCTCGACGAATCCCGTGATGTCCGCGATGTGCGTGTCCAGGTCCGTCCGGGGGCCGCCCCGGTCGGCGTGTTCGGACAGGCCGGTCAGTGTCAGCGGCAGCGCCGTGTGGCCGCGCTGCCGCAAAGCTCGGGCGGTGCCTTCCCAGGCCCATGCCCCGAGCCAGGCGCCGGGAACGAGTACGAAGGTGGCCATGTGATCTCCCTGAAGTGAGGTGCTGCAGGGAGCGTAAAGTCGATACAGGACAGTATCCGCCCTGAAATGCCGAGTGATCCATGTCGTATCCCCTGACCCGTGTGCTGACCCTGCTGGAACTCCTCCAGTCCAACGTCCGGCTCACCGGGACGGAGCTGGCCGACCAGCTGGACACCGACGTGCGCACGGTGCGCCGGTACATCGCGCACCTGCGGGAACTGGGCATCCCCGTGGAGGCCGAACGCGGCCGCTACGGTGGCTACCGGCTGGCCCGCGGCTACCGGATGCCCCCTCTGGTCCTCACCAATGACGAGGCCCTCGCCGTCGTTCTCGGCCTGCTCGCGGCAGAACGTCTGGGCATGGGCACCGCCGCACCGGCCAGCGCCGGTGCCTTCGCCAAGATCGAGCGGGTGCTTCCGCACGCCCTGCGCGAACCGCTTGCCGCCATGCGGGAGACCCTGTCGTTCACCGCCGGCGCCGTGATCGGTCAGGCACCCGGAACCGGCGTCCTGCTGGCCCTGGCCCAGGCCTCCCGCGCCCGCACGACCGTCGCCGTCAGCCACCGGTCCTGGCGCCAGGAACACACCGAACGCGACATCGACCCGTACGGCGTGGTCTTCCACACCGGCCGCTGGTACGTCGTCGGCCACGACCACCTCCGCACCAGCCTGCGGACCTTCCGCATCGACCGCATCGCCTCCGTCACCCCCCGCGCCGACAGTTTCACCGCACCCGACGGCTTCGACCCCGTCGCCCACCTGACCTCGACCCTCGCCCAGGGGCCCTACCGTTGGCAGGTCGAGGTGACGATCCATGGCCCCCTCGACGAGATCGCCCGCCGACTGCCTCGCTCAGCGGTGACCCTCACCCCCCAGCCCACCGGCGTCCTCATGCACGCACGGGCAGAACGGCTGGACGGCATGGCCCACATGCTCGCCTCCCTGGAATGGCCCTTCACCGTCCACCAGCCCGACGAACTACGGCAGGCGCTCAAGGATCTGGCCGCCCAGCTCACCGCAGCCGCCGACCGGGGACCGGAAGAACCACCACGGTGAACAACGGATCCACCGCGACAGGACCGGAAGGGTGGGACGGCGTGAGGATCGAACCGGTGACCGAACTTCGGAGCGGGCGCACGCCCCGGCTGCCGCGCGCCAGGGTGGTGCCCGTGTCCGCTCCTCCGGCCGCGTACACCGCGAAGGTCGAGCGTTGTCTCACCGGTCGAGATGCCCGCCTCGCAGGCGAGCGACTCGACATCGCATGACCCGCCCGGCGGGATCTGCCGGTCAGCAGAGGGGCGATGGCCGCGCGGGTCCGGCGCTCGGAGCGGGATCGCGCCCCGAGCCGGCAGGAGGCCCTGCTCTCACGCGCGGAAACCGCCGCAGTCACCCGATCGGGACGCCCGTTCGATCGACAGCCTTCGAGATCGGTACGGGCAACAACCCCTTACGTGCCGGGGTGCTCCGGCAGGGCGAGCCAGTCCGGCCAGGAGATCTCGCGGCCGAGGAAGCGCGGCTGCTCGAACGGCCAGTCGGCGGCGATCCACCGCGGTACCAGCGCGTCGAGGGCCTGCTCGACCTTGCCGCCCACCAGCTCGTCCACCACCCACCAGGAGATCTCGCCGTCCGCGCCGGCCCTCTCCGGCGGGTCGATGTAGACGCAGCCGAGCAGGGCTGTCTCCGCCGCGTCGAACAGCGCGTAGTTGAAGAACTGGTGTGCGGCGATCTCCTTCTCGTGCCGCAACAGGTCGGCCTGGTCGGCCTCGTAGGACATGGTGGCCGCGGGCCAGCCCCAGGCCGGACCGAAAATGGTCCACAGCCGCTCGCGCGAACCCATCACCGCCGGATAGTCGAGCGGGGTGTCCGCCTCCCGGATCGGCCGCAGATGGTGACCACCGCCCGGCAGCGGTACCACAACGGGGTGGACGAAGTCGTCGGGAAGCCAGCTCATGGCGCCCGACCGTAGCAGCGCGCGGCCGTACGCTCCCCTGGATTTTCCCCGCACACCACCAGGCCCTGCTCTCATGCCGGGCAGGGCCCGCGATCACCCGATCGAGACGCCCGTGCGATCGGCAGACTCCAGTACCGCGAAGCCAAGGGAGCTCTTCCCCGTGGGGGTGCCTGCGGCCGGCGGTCCGCGCCCATGCGACGAGCCCGTTCTCGCGAGCCGACCGGAGCCGAATGCGGGCGGCGGATTCCGGGGGCCGCACACACGTGGGAACCGTGCGCAGGGGGCAGAGCGCGGGGCGGGCCCGATCAGTTGGCCGACGTGTTCCGTGTCATCTCGGCTGCCTCGGTGAGGGCGCGTTGTCCGAGATCGCCGAACAGCTGCATCGTGACGGCGGCCAGGACGTCGTCCCCGCCGACAGTCCGCCCGTCCCCGCGGCGGGTGGACAGGGCGAGGAGGGGGTCCTTGAGCAGCGGGGCCGGGGCCGGATCGCCCGGCACCACCAGGCTGACCGTCCCGAACCGCTTGACCCCGCCCTCGCGGACGACCTTGGCCGCGTCCCGGGCCAGGGCCGTCAGGAACACGCTCGCGATTCCGTCCAGGTCGCGGACCATCGCCGGGACCGCCCTCACCCCCCGGCTCCCCAGCAGCCTTCTCACCCCGGCCTCGAACCGGTGGGCGCCGGCCACACCACTCGGTGTACGCGCCCCGCGGCGCTCGCGAAGAGACACGAGCGCACCATCGGCGTCGCGCACCTCGCCCATCAGGCCGTGGAAGGTCGGGCTGTGCAGGTACCACGTGGATCCCACCTCCACCTCGACGTTCCGGTCGATCGCCGAGACGAGGTCCTTGGGAATCAGCCTCTTCCTGGCCTCCTCGGCCGCCGCGCTTCTCGCGCCGTCGATGATCTCCGTCAGCACGGTCCGCGTCACCGACGCGGCGGCCCACGCGGCCGGCCGGGAGACGTGCAACGAGGTCACGTCCCTGAACACCGCTTTGACGAGCTGAGGCTTGAACGGCAGGTCGGGCATGGCGGAAGCGGTCTGCGGACCGCTGTGTTCGGTGCGTGGGGGTGGTGCGGTCATCGAAGAAGGTGCTTTCTGCTGTCGGAGGTGTCGGTGGCCCATGCCGCACCGGGCGGCGGGACCACAGAGCTCTGCGGAGAGCGCCGAGCCGGCACGGGGCCTGTCGGGCGGGGCCGTCGGCGCACGGAGGCGCAGGCGGCCCCGCCCGGATTCTCGGCACTCCGGCGACCGGGCGGCAGGGGGTGCCACCCGGGGACGCGCCGTGGCGCGGCGCCGTGCCGGTCAGGCGACCTGGTACCTGCCGACTTCCAGGAAGTGGCGCAGTGCTTCGGGTGTGTTGTCGTCGAGGGCGGCGTTGGCTGCCGCGCGCAGGGCCGGGCTGATGGACGGGTCGGCGAGGATGCGGGCGATGGCGACGCGGTCGTCCTCGGCCTGGGCGATCCGGTATCCGGTCTCCAGCCAGGCGCGCATGGCTTCGGGGTTGTTGGCGTCCAGGAGGGCGTTGGCTTCTCGTGTCACACGCCGGCCGCTGTCCGGGTCGGCGAGGATGCGGGCGATGGCGACGCGGTCGTCCTCGGCCTGGGCGATCCGGTATCCGGTCTCCAGCCAGGCGCGCATGGCTTCGGGGTT
>NZ_JBIBWL010000008.1:0-20373 GCF_043081325.1 Streptomyces sp. NPDC014882 | reverse complement strand
TGTTGGCGTCCAGGAGGGCGTTGGCTTCTCGTGTCACACGCCGGCCGCTGTCAGGGTCGGCGAGGATGCGGGCGATGGCCACCCTCAGGTCGTCGCCGTCCGGCTCGTCCGCGGACGAGGGCACCGCGGGCACCGTCACCGCGGTCGGTGCCGCCGTGGCGGCGAAGGACGGGGCGGCGAGCAGGAGGGCCGGGGCGAGGATGCCCGCGGCGATGCCGGGCGCTACGCGATGCAGTCGCAAGGGAATGCTCCTCTTCGTTTGCTACGGAGGCGAGTTGAGAACGCCTCAGGGCGTTCACCTCGATGATGCTGCCACCTGGGTCTGACAGTGGCGGTTGCCCCGCTGCGGCCGCAGGGCACCATCGCCGCGGACGTGGCGGCCGCGCCCCGGCCAGCGCTGCCGCGCCCGGGCGAGGCGCTGCTGAAACCGCTCGGACGCCGGCCGGCTGACGACGCCTGGCGTCACCTCTTGCCGCTGTCCACGATCACCGGTGTGCCGTTGGCGTCCGTGCCGCAGGGGACCGCGTAGACCGGGTTGGCCTTGGCGGCCTCCTTGTAGGCCTCCAGGCACTGGTTGTACAGCACCTTGTCGCTGAGCGAGCGTTCGATGATCTTGTTGGCGGCGGCGATGCCCTCCGCCTCGATCCGCTTGCGTTCCGCCTCCGCCTTCGCCGTACGGGCCGCCTCCGTGGCCCGATCGGTGGCCTGCTCCTGCTGGATCTTCTTGTCGATCTGGTCCTGCAGCTTGTCCGACGGCCGCACATTGCGCAGGTTGACGGTGGTGACGTCGATCCCGCGTGGCGCCAGACGCTCCTTGACGAGACCGGCGATCTCGGAGCCGATCTGCTCGCGCGCGGAGGCGTACCCCTCTTCGCCGGTGTGCTTGGCGAAGACGTTGCGGATGATCTCACGGCTGTCGGGCAGCACCAGTCGCTGCTCGACGGCCTCCTCGCTGCCCGCCAGCCGGTACAGCTCGACCGCCTTCGCCGGCACCACGGCCCACTTGATGGTGACGTCGGCGTACAGCACACCGCCCTGCGAGGAGCGGACCTCGACGACGTCCTTGCCGTTGAGGTCGAGATCGACCGGGCGGGTCGAGAAGGACGTGACGTCGGTGAACGGCGACTTGAAGTGCACGCCGGACGTCAGCGGCGTACCGATCTTCCCGAAGGTCACCGGGACACCGACTTCATGAGCACTCACGACATGCACACAGGCGAACGTCGCCGCCAGCAGCCCCGCCACGCCGCTGAGCGCCGCCCCGAGCTTCCAGCCCGTCACGTCCCGATGCCGGCCGACGAGAAAGAGGACGACGGCCGCCATGAGCAGCACGATGGACAGCACGAACACAGGTGATTCCCCTCCGGAAACGTTTCCGCGCCCCCCTGGGACGCGACCCCGGCGCGCATCGTAGCGACCGGAGGTGACGCCCGTGCCTCACCGGGGTTCACCCGTGATACGGGCAAGCGAACTCGAGGAGGGTGCCGGGCGTCCGCGGCGTCGCCCTCAGCAGGTGAACGTTCCCGGTTCGTCGGCGTCCGGGCAATCTTCGATGCCCCGTGGCTGAGCGGGGCTTGTCCGTGACGACCACTCGCGGCGCCGCGTGCGTTTTTCCAACGGACCGCGCCGGCTGCGCGAGGGGGAGCGTGCGGGGCCGATCGGCCCATTCGCCGTCTCTCGATTCCGCTTTCGTCAATGGAATCTGACGTTCCATCACTGAATTTCCCCAAAAACACCATGTGGATCCTGCGTAGGCCTTGCAAAGCTCCGCATTCGCGGGTCGTTCTCGGTCCTGGACAGCTCTCTGGGACCGTCACGCATCGACGGGACCGGTGGGGCGGGCCTCCACGGGGGAGGCGCTCGGGGGAGCGGCCGGATGGTCGTACGAGGGGATGCGTCATGCCCGAATCGGGTCGGAAACGGAATCTACGCGCGTCAGCCGCGACCGGAACAGCCGACGCTGCCGCCACGGCGACGGCCGCCGTCGCCGCCGCGCCCGGCACGCCCGCGTCGCCGCTGGTGGTCGCCGGGCCGCTGCTCAGGCGGGCGGAGCCGGGGTCGGTCACCGTGTTCGTGGTGACCCGGGAGGCCCGCACGGTCACCCTCGACGTGCTGCCCGGCAGCGGGCCCGCCGACGCCGCGCCGCTGCTGACCGGCAGCGCCGCGACGGTCGCGTTGGGGGCGCGGACGCACGTCGTGGCGGTCACCGCGACCGGTGGCACCCCGCTGGCCGCCGGGGCCGGGTACCGCTACCGGCTGGGCTTCACCGCCACCGGGGGCTCCCGGCGGGACCTGCTGGAGGCGGGCGTGGCGGCGGCCGGGGCCGGCGAAGTCCGCGCGCTGCTCTGCCACCCGGGGAGCGACCTGCCGGGGTTCGCGCTGCCCGGCGGCCCCGGAGACCTGCGGGTGCTGCACGGCGGGGCGCGGCTGCCGCATGCCGCCGTGTGGAACTGTCCCCCTGGTGCCGGCACACGGTCCGCGCACGCGCTGCTGAGGTGGCCGCGCGGCCGTGTGACTGTCGAACCCTGCTGCCGCGACGCGGCTCGCGCCGCACTACGTGGTCTGGGCGTGACGGTCGAGCGACTGGTCGTGCCGCTGGTCGGTACGAAGACCGCCCGCCCGCCTGGTAGGAGGGCGGGTGTGCGAGGTTGCCTCGGGTGGTGGTGAAGCCTTGCGACGTCCGCGACGTCCGCGACGGTCGGACGTTGACGCCGAAGTCCTGGGCGATGCCGACGAGACCGGACGCGCAGCCCTGGCCGACCACGCGGAACTTCCACCCGGCGCCGTTGCGGTGGAGCTCGCCGAAGACCATGGCGGTCTCCGCGGCCGCGTCCTCCGAGAGGTCGTAGCGGGCGATCCCGGCGCCGCCGGTCCGGTCGAGGTGCGGCAGCCGTCGGGCGAGGAAACCTCCCGCACGGCCCGCGGACAGGCTGCGGCCGGCCGCTGGACGGGGTGCTGCCACTGCGGACACCGCTGAGCGTCCGCCGTCCGCCGTCCGCCGTCCGCCGTCCGCCGTCCGCCGTCCGTCTCCGGGCCGGAGCGCGGGCGATGGCCCTTGGTTCAGGTCCGCCTGGAGCGTGGGCGGGCGATCGCCCCCGGACCCGGCCGGGGGACGGGCGGCGGCCCCAGGCCTCTTACCGATCGTGGACGTTGCCGTGTCCGCCGGGGTGCAGGACCACCTTGGTCCAGCCCTCGTCACGGGCGTCGACGTGCTCGTAGGCGGCTGCTTGACGAGAACCCCGGGCGCTCGTGTGAGCGGGGCCCGGTGACGGCGCCTGTCGCGCGGTTCCCGGCGCGATCAGGTAATCAGGAACGGTGGACACGGTGGACAAGGACGCGACCGACCCCTTCGTGCATGTCCGGGGCGCCAGTGAGAACAACCTGCGGAACATCGATGTCGACGTCCCGCGGGACGCGATGGTCGCCTTCACCGGCGTCTCCGGTTCGGGCAAGTCCTCGCTCGCGTTCGGCACGCTCTACGCGGAGGCCCAGCGGCGCTACTTCGAGTCCGTGGCACCGTACGCCCGAAGGCTGTTGCAGCAGGTCGGCGCACAGCACGTGCAGGAGATCACCGGACTGCCACCGGCCGTGGCCCTGCAGCAGCGACGCGGGGCGCCCAGTTCGCGCTCGACGGTCGGCACCCTCACCACGCTGTCCAATCTGCTGCGCATGCTGTACTCCCGCGCCGGCACCTATCCGCCCCGGGCCGCACGGCTGGAAGCCGAATCGTTCTCACCCAACACCGCGGCCGGCGCCTGCCCGCAGTGCCACGGACTGGGCGTCGTGCACGACGTCGCCGAGGACCTGCTCGTCCCGGACCCCTCGCTGAGCATCCGCGAGGGGGCGATCGCCGCCTGGCCGGGCGCCTGGCAGGGCGCCAACCTGCGCAGTGTCGTGAGCGGTCTGGGGATCGACATCGACCGACCATGGCGCAGGCTCAGGAAGAGGGACCGGGACTGGCTGCTGTACACGGACGAGCAGCCCTCCGTGTACGTCGAGCCGGAGGCAGACCGCGTCGACCACGGCTACCGGGGCACGTTCTGGAGCGCCCGCAAGCACGTCATGCACGTCCTCGCCGACTCCAAGAGCGAGAAGATGCGCGAACGGGCACTCCGGTTCGTCAGGAGTGTGCCCTGCCCCGCCTGTCACGGCAGCGGACTGCGGCCCGAGGCGCTCGCCGTCACCTTCGCCGGACGTTCCATCGCCGAGATCAACGCGATGCCGCTCACCGAGGCCGTGGCGCTGCTGCGGCCCGTCGCGGGGCGGTCCGAGGCCGACGCCACCACGTCGACCGCCCGGTCCGGGGAGACGACCGAGGTCGCGGTCCGGATCTGCGGCGATCTGGTCGCGCGGGTCGACGTACTGCTCGACCTGGGCCTCGGATATCTCAGCCTCGGACGCCGCTCGACGACCCTGTCGCCCGGCGAGGCGCAGCGCCTGCGGATCGCCACCCAGCTGCGCTCGGGGCTGTTCGGCGTCGTCTACGTCCTCGACGAACCCTCCGCGGGCCTGCACCCGGCTGACGCGGAACCGCTGCTGGACGTGCTGGACCGCCTCAAGGCGGCGGGCAACTCGCTGTTCGTCGTGGAGCACGACATGGACGTCGTACGGCGGGCGGACTGGGTGGTCGACATCGGCCCCGGCGCGGGCGAGGGCGGCGGACGCGTGCTGTACAGCGGCCCGGTCGCCGGCCTTGAGCGGGTCGGAGAGTCGGCCACGAGCCGGTACCTGTTCGGGCGCGCCCAGCCGCTCGATCACCGCCCGCGCACACCGCACGGCTGGCTGCGCCTGAGCGGCGTCTCCCGCCACAATCTGAACGACGTGTCCGTCGACGTACCGCTCTGCGTACTGACGGCGGTGACGGGCGTATCCGGTTCCGGGAAGTCGACGCTGGTGACGCAGGTGCTCGCCGAGGTCGTCCGCGGCCACCTCGGACTCGTGCCCGAGGAGCCCGACGAGGCGCGGCTGGAGGTCGACGTCCAGGACGCGTCGGGGGTCGAGTCGTTCGACCGGCTGGTCCGGGTCGACCAACGGCCCATCGGCCGGACTCCCCGGTCCAACCTGGCCACGTACACGGGGATGTTCGACGCGGTGCGCAAGCTGTACGCGACGACGGACGAGGCCAGGGCGCGCGGCTACTCGGCCGGGCGGTTCTCCTTCAATCTGCTCGAAGGACGCTGCGAGACCTGCCAGGGGGAAGGATTCGTCGCGGTCGAACTGTTGTTCCTGCCCGGCACCTATGCGCCGTGCCCGACCTGCGAGGGCGCACGCTACAACGCCGAAACGCTGGAAGTCACCTACCGCGGCAAGAACGTCGCGGAAGTGCTGGGGCTGTCCGTCGACGCCGCTGCCGACTTCCTGTCCGCCGTCCCGGCCGCCTCCCGCAGTCTGGAGACGTTGCGCGAGGTGGGACTGGGGTACCTGCGGCTGGGCCAGCCCGCGACGGAACTCAGCGGTGGTGAGGCGCAACGCATCAAACTGGCCACCGAACTGCAGCGAGCCCGCCGCGGGCACGCGCTCTACCTGCTCGACGAGCCGACGGCGGGGCTGCACCCCTCGGACATCGCGCTGCTGCTGCGGCAGCTGCACCGGCTCGTCGACGCCGGCAACACGGTCGTCCTCGTCGAGCACGACCTGGACACGATCGCCACCGCCGACTGGGTCATCGACCTCGGGCCGGGCGGCGGCGACGCGGGCGGGCGGGTGGTCGCGGCGGGCCCGCCGGCCAAGGTGGCGAGGGCCCGCCGCAGCGCCACCGCGCCCTATCTCGCGGCCCGGCTCGCGCGCTCCTGACGACGGCACGCAGGCGCCCGCGCATCCCTGGCACCTTCGGCAACAGCGGCTCCGGCACCGCGGCAACAGCGACTCCGGCACCGTCCACCCACCTGCGCCGCCCCGCTGCCGTCCGCGGGCGCCCCCGTCCGGCGCCGCCGGCCCGGCCGACGACAGGGTGGACGAGCAGGAGGGCGCTGTCACGTTGCTGGTTGCGTGGGCCTTTGGTGGTGGGTGGGGCCGGGTTCCGGCTCCGTGCTCAGGCTCCGGCGGGCCGGCCGACGGCGCCGGTGGCCTGGTCCCAGCTCGCGAAGCGAAGGGTCGTCTCGGTGCGGTATCCGGTGGCGGTCATCAGGTGGCGGCGGGGTCGGAAGTGGGGTGGGATGCCGCGGAGGGCACGACCTTGCGGTGGGCCGCGCCGTAGGAGCGGGGTCTGTCGGTGACGAGCACCCTCGGCGCCGAGCAGGTCCTCCTCAGCAGGCGGCGGAGGAACCGCCTGGCGGCAGCGGTGTCCCGACGGCTCTGGACCAGGACGTCCAGCACGGCGCCGTCATCGGCGGGTATGCCGATGACGAGGTGATCAACGGCATTGCGGAGCAGACCCTCGCGGGACGCGAGAAGGCAGGCGAGATCCCCGTCACGGTTCTTCGCCCATCTCAGCGCAGTCGGCGTACGCGCAGCACCAGGTCGTCGGTGTGGTGCGCCCCTGCGCCGCCGTCCGGTGCCACGCGGGGCCGTTGCTCGTCCACCTCCACCTCCCAGTCGTCGTCGAGCAGATCGGCGATCATCGAGGGCCAGACGTAGTCGGCTGGATCGAATCCGCTGTCGTGTACCTGCTGGACGTCCATCCCCGCGTGGTGCACGACCAGCAGGACGCCGCCGGGCGCGACGGCCGTGAGCAGCGCTCGCTCGGCCGCAGCATCGGGGGTGCGGAGCAAGGCCGGGTACTGCGCGGACACCAGGTCGAAGGAAGCCGGCGGGAGTGCCGCCTCGGTGAGTGCGGCGTGTACCCAGCGAACGGCCACGCCGGCGTCCCGCGCGTGCCCGGCCGCCCGCTCCAGTGCCACGCCCGAGACTTCGAGCGCGGTCACGTCCCATCCGCCGCGCGCGAGCCAGACGGCGTCCGCGCCCTCGCCGCAGCCGACATCGAGCACTCGCCCAGGTGCGAGCCCGGCGACCTCCGCCACGAGCGCGCCGTTGGGCCGGCCGCTCCACAGCTGGTGCCGGTCTGCGTAGCGGTTGTCCCATTCCGCCCGTACCGCAGGGTCTCCGAGGTAGCCGTCGGCAGGTGAGGGGGTGTGGGACGCGGGCGATCCCGCTGCGATGTTGTCGGTCACGGGCCCACCGTCGTCCAACGGGGTCTGGACTGCCAATCCTGTTGCCGGTTCGGCAAAACGGCGTACCGATGGCGTCGTACGCGTCCGATGGGCACCTCGGCCTTTGCAGCTCTGTTTCCGGGTGCCGGCAGATCGGATGTCGAGCGAACTGCGGGTGGGGCGAGGCCCGGACCCTCAGTGACATCAGCTCGCTTGTACCGTCGATTTGACCGGGGGAGCCGATGGTCGCTCTCCTTGTCCTGTCTACCGGAAGGCACGCAGACGATGAGCAGCCAACGAGACCGCTGGGCGGAACTGACGGGCGGAAAAGCCGGCGAGGACTACGCCCGGCGATTTGAGCGGCTCGCTGAATCAGGCCACGACATCCACGGTGAGGCCGCCCTGTGCGACGCGCTGCTGGCACCTGCCGCCCGGATCCTCGATGCGGGCTGCGGCACCGGGCGGATCGCGATCCGACTCACCGAGCTGGGTCACCACTGCACCGGCGTGGACATCGACCGCTCCATGCTCGCCGTCGCCCGCCGCCACGCCCCCACGCAGGAGTGGCTCCACGGCGACCTGGCACACCTGGACGGCCTCGGTCTGGAAACCGGCTTCGACCTGGCACTCGCCGCGGGAAACGTGATCCCTTTGCTGGCTCCCGGTACCGAACCAGCTGTCGTACGGCAACTCGCCGCTGTATTGCGGCCCGGTGGCCTGCTGATCACCGGCATGGGACTGGACGCGGAACACCTGCCACTGCCGGAACCGACAGTGACGTTGGCGGAGTTCGATCACTGGTGCACGGAGGCCGGACTCACGCTGCGGGACCGCTTCGCCACCTGGGCCGGCGATGCTTACCGTCCAGGCGGCGGCTACGCCGTCAGCGTGCATTCCCGTCCCACCGCCTGAGCTGTCGCCTGTCGCCTGTCGTTTGTCGCCTGTCGTCTGGCTTCGGTGGAGGGACAGGCGGCGAAGGGCCTTCAGATCCGGTTGCCCCCAGCCAAACGTGGCCATGCAGGCCCGGGCTGCTCGTCGGGCCGGTCAGCAGCTCGCGCGGATCATCACACCGAGCATCGCTGAGGCTGGTGACGGCTGACTCTGTCCGATGTCCTCATACCCGCGACGTTCGGCAGGAGGATCTACGTCTCCCACAGCGTCTCCGGGCACCGGCTCGGCTTCAGCCCGCAGGTCCCTGCGCGGCGGATTGCCGAGGGAGCGCCCGGGTGAGATTCCGGCGAACCGGCCTGCCGCCCGGAGGCTGCCGCCAGGACGGGCCGGGTGACCGGTGCGCACCACGAGGGCTCCCGCCCGACGAGCAGCAGCGTTTCCACCGTCTCCGCCGGTCAGCGCAGATCGATTACGGCCTTGCCGATGAGGCCGTTCTCGACAGCCTCATGTGCGACCGCCGCGTCGTCGAGGCCGAAGGAGTGCACTGACAGCGGTGTGAGAGCGCCCTCGCGCAGGGCTGCGGTGATTTCGGCGGCGGCGCGCAGCAGCGCGTCCCGCGGTTCGGTGAGGAACAGCGCGAACCGCAGTACCAGGTTGGACCGCATGAGCCGGAAGACCGGCAGGGTCGGGTCCTCGGGCTGTGCTGCGTAGGTCACGACGGTTGCTCCCGGGCCGGCGACGGCCAGGTCCAGTTCGAGGTTGTCGGTCAACGCGACCTCGATGATCCGGTCGACGGGCCCGGCTGCGTCGAGGATCTGCCGGGCCGCGTCGGCGTCGCGGTAGTTCACGACGAGGTCTGCGCCCGCGGCCCTGGCCGACGCGGCCTTTTCCGGACCGCTGACCGTCGTGACGATCCGTGCGCCCGCGATCCGGCCGAGTTCGATCGCGTAGTGCCCGACAGCGCCCGCACCGGCCGCGACGAGTACGGTGCGGTCGCGGGGCGAACCGTCGGCATGGAGGCACCAGTGCGCGGTCATCGCCGGGATGCCGAGGCAGGCGCCGAGCTCGTCGGAGACCCCGTCCGGCAGCGCGACGGCCTGTTCGGACGGTACGACGGTCCACTCCGCCGCGGTCCCCCACGGATGGCCTGCGCCCGCCATCCAGACCCACACGCGTTCGCCGACCCGGCCAGGGTCGACGCCGGCGCCGACCGCGTCGATCGTGCCTGTGCCGTCCTGGTGCGGGATGCGGCCGGTGTACTCGCCGACGCGCTGGAAGTCCTGCGGGGTGGCGTTCGACCGCATGAACATGTCGCCCGGATTGATCGCAGAGAGTGCGACGCGGACGCGGACCTGGCCGGGGCCTGGCTCGGGACGCTCGACGTCCAGCACCCGCAGCACGCTCTTGGCGGGACCGGGCGCGTCGTAGAAGGCTGCCCTCATGGGTTCGTCTCTCCTCTTCGGCATGGCGCGATCCAGGGCACTGGCCGGGGATCGCGCACGTCACCGCGGCGGGGTCCATGGACCCCGCCGCGGTGTGGTTCCTCGGCGGCGGGATCGCCGCCTCCCGAACCGTCAGCCGAGACGGCTCGAACGTGCCGCGGACCACAGACCGCGTTCCCTCACGTTTTCCCGCGCTGCGGCCGACGGCCGGATCTTGTGGCCCTCTGCACGTCGGCGAGTTGTTCGCCTGGACGTGGGTCATGCTGCTGCCCGCGGGCTCACCGGGACGACGACGGGCGGCACCGGTCGCGTCAGGGGGCAGACGAGGCGCGGTTGCGTCATGCCGCTCGGTGACACCGGCGCAGACGCGGCGCACACGAATCCCGCCCGCGGCCCTGCCTGCCCGTGGCTCTCGCTCTACAGGCCGGCGGCGACACTTCGCATGACCGATTCCAGATCGCGCTCACCCTCAGGGGTCTGCACACCGTGCTCCAGAGCCCCTGCCATGAGTCGCGCCGGCAGATCCCCGCTCACCAGCTCGGCCCATGCCTCGTTCTCCGCTCGCAGACCGTCGGTCAAGTCCGCCGCGGGGACCACGCGCTTGGCGGCGGCGACGAGCTCCGGGGAAAGCGCGGCGATCTTCTCCGCCACCCCGTCGACGAACGCATCCAACTCGGACGCGGGTACCGCACGGTTGATCCACCCGTAGGCGGCCGCAGTGTCCGCATCCACCAGATCACCGGTGAGCAACAGCTCCAGCGCCCGGTTGCGCCCGACCCGCTCGCGCAGGTACTGCGTGCCTCCGCCGCCCGGCACGATGCCCATCAGGACCTCGCTCTGGCCGATGCCCGAGGTCTCCCGCGCGGCGAAGGCCATGTCGGCAGCCGCGACGAACTCGGCGCCTCCGGCTCGCGCCCTGCCCGCCAGCTTGACGATCGTCACCTGCGGCTGGTGGCGCAGCAGCTCGCCGACCCCCTGGAAGAGATTGGCGCCCGGGGCACGGTCCGCGATCTCCTGCAGTTCGTCCATCTCGTCGAGGATGTGGATGTCGACGTGGGCGATGAAGAACTCGGGGTTGGCACTGGAGAACACGATGACGCGGACCGAGCGATCGTCCCGCAGCCTCCCGAGGACGTCGTGCAGTTCACGGATCAGGGTTCCGCTGAGCACGTTGACAGGGGGGTTGTCCAGAGTGATCCGCGCGACTCCGGCATCGACGGCGACGTCGAGTGTCGTGTGACGGTCCAGGTTCATGAGTGTTCCAAGGTTTGCGATGAGCCAGTAGGTTTGCAACGCATACCTACCCTGGGCTCTGCGCCGAGGACGGTCAATAACGCACTTTTCAACAACCAAGGATCATGATGGATACCAGCCCCACGCCCCCGCCGCCCCGCAGCATGCCGCGGTTCAGTGCTGAGTGCCCGAGCCGGCCCATCCTCGACCAGATCGCCGACAAGTGGTCCATGATGGTCCTGGCGGTGCTGGAGCAACCGACGAGGTTCAACGAGATCAAGCGACAGTTGGAGGGCGTCACACAGCGGGTACTCACCCAGACGCTGCGCAGACTCGAACGCAACGGCCTGATCCGGCGCCGGGTGCTCGAGACCTCCCCCCTCGGTGTGGAGTACTCCCTCACACACCTCGGCGAGTCTTTCCGCGAACCCTTCACCCGTCTGTACGACTGGACGGTCGAGCACAGCGACCAGGTCCTGGCGGCGCAGCACGAGTACGACGCGCGGTCATCGGGACGGTGAACAGTCGCCCGGCGGCTGCCTCTGGCGCTCACCGGGAGCTCCCCTTCTGCCGCGTCTCGTCGGGCGGCTCGACGATCCCGTCACCGAAGTCCGTTTCCGGGCTGTCGAGTTGCTGGCCTGCCTCGGCCCGGTGTGACGAACGGCGTGGCCGGCCAGGGCGGCCTGTGAGGGTCTGTCGATCGAACGGTGCGACGAGGGTGGTCGGGGTTGCCGACGGGCTGCGGAGAGCCGGCCGTCGAAGGTGATGCCGAAGGCGTTCAGAGCGGTCTTCCAGTGCATGGTCCAGTGGGCCTGTCCCCGGCCGGCGGGGTCCGGGGACATGATCGCCGTGTAGACGCACTTCAGGGCGGCGGTCTCGTGCGGGAAGTGGCCGCGCGCCTTGACGGCCCGCCGGATCCTGGTGTTCACCGACTCGATCGCGTCGGTGGTACGGACGATGCGGCGGATCTCGGTGTCGAACCGCAGGAAGGGGGGTGAACTCCTCCCACGCGTTCTCCCCCTGCGGAGCCGGCGCGTGAAGGCTCCGGCGCGCCGAAGCGCCGGAGGCCATCAGCCCGACCGGAGTCCGCCGGCCCGGCAGCCAGGCAGCCCAGCGGAATCCCTCAGCCCGGCGCTCGGCTTGGCTGTCGGGGCCGAGGCAGGCCGCGGGGGATGCGCAGGGCCACCAGGAAGCCGACCACCGCCAGCGCGCCCATGCCGAGGGCCGCGAAGGTCAGCGCCTGGCCGCGGGCGCGGGCGTTGATGCGGACGAGGTCGTCGGCCGCTGCGCCCCTGACGCCCCGGGCCGCGACCTTCGCGCGCAGGGCGTCGTCGGTCGCGGCGCTGATCTGGACCTGATGCTCGACGGTGCGCGTGACGAGGTGCTTCTGACCGGAAGTCAGGACGTCGCTGTCGTCGGCCCCGGCCTCGAACGCGAGGAGCAGCGCGGTGGTCATGAACGCGCCGGCCAAGGCGACTCCGAACGAGCTTCCGAGGTACGTGGCGGTGCGGGAAAGCCCCGTCACGTCGCTCACCTCCTCCGCGGGAGCGGCCGACTGGACGAGGTCGGTCGCGGTCGTGGCCATGCCCCGGCCGAGCCCGACGAGGAGGAGACCCGGCGCGAGGGCCAGGCCCACCGCCGACACGTCCTGCCGGTGCGGGTCGAACATGAAGGCGATGGCCACGCAGCCGGCGGTCATGAAGAGGAACGCCCCCGTCTGGGCCGTGCGGTGGGTCATCCGCCCGCTTCCGATGAGCCTGGCGGCCGCCGAGGCCGCCACCGTCAGCGCCACCGGCACCGCGATCAGCGTGATGCCGCTCCGCAGCGCGTCGAAGCCCGCGGTGGTCTGCAGGAAGACCGGCACCAGGAAGAGCAGACCGCTGGGCACCAGGATCTGCATGACCAGGGTCAGGGTGCCCACCCGGATCGTGCGGTCGTGCAGCACCGAGAGCCGTACCAGCGGGTCCCTGCCGCGCCTGATCAGCCGGTGTTCCCAGCCGGCGAACACGGCCAGCACCACCAGCCCCGCGCCGGCGAGCAGCGGGACGGGGGACACCTGGCCGCGGTGCAGCACCGTGGCGCCGAGGACCTCGAAGTCCTGGCGGTCCTCGAGCAGGCCGTACCGTCCCGCCATCAGGGTCGCGACCACGAGCAGCCCGAATCCGACGGCGGACAGGACCGCTCCGAGGATGTCGAAGCGCTGTTCGAGGCGCTGCCGGGGCCGCTCGGCGCCGGCCGTCCGCCGCATGAGCAGCACCACGGCCAGCGTGATGACGGTCGACAGCAGGAACGACACCCGCCAGCTCAGGTAGGTGGTGAGCAGGCCGCCCACCACCGGGCCGGCCCCCGACGCGATGCCCGCCGTCATGCCCAGCGACGACAGGACCTTCGTGCGGGTGGCTCCGCTGAACGTCTCGGTCAGCAGCGCCACCAGCGCCGGCAGCATCAGCGCCACACCGACTCCCTGGAGCACGGACCAGCCGAGCAGCATGAACGGCAGGGTCGGGCCGACGGTGGTGATCAGCGCGCCGAGGGCGAAGATCTCGCCGCCGACGACGAAGGTCCGCCGGTACCCGTGGCGGGCACCGAGCTTGCTCCCGGTGATCAGGCACGCGGCGACCACCAGGGCATACAGGGAGATCACCGACTGCACGCCGGTCAGCGACGTGTCCAGGTCCCGGACGAGCTCCGACAACGCCACGTTCATGGCGGTCGAGGTGTAGTTGATCAGGAAGTTCTCGGCGGAGAGAAGGACGAACAGTGTCCTGGCCGCCTGTGACGCTCCGTCCCCGGTCTGTCTCCCGCCGCGCCCCGCTCTGTTTCGCCGTTCCACGGTCCGGTGCCGCCCTCCGATCGTCCTGCTGAGCAGGCCCTGCCTCCCGGGCCGGATTCCACCGCCGTCCCGCGTCCGGTCCAGGGTGCACGCCCCGCCCCCCTCAGCCCCGCGGGACGCGCCATCGAGGGCCGGGCCGCCCCGCGGCGCGCACCGGGCGCCTGCCCCCGGTCCTCCCCGGCCGCCCGGACGCCTCACCCGAACGGCCCAACCACGGGCGCCACACCCGCCGGCCGAAGGACATCATCGGAAGGGACGTCGAGGGCCCGGCGGCACGATCCCGACGCCGCCGGAACACGGCCCCGGCACGGTGCCGTGTTCCGGCGCCGCGAGACGGAACCGTCCGTGGCCGGGCCGAGGGGCGTCGGGGGGAAGGGCGCGGGCCCGGAGTCCCCGCGGGCGAGACACGCGATGCGTACGGCGCCCCGCCCGTTCCCGGTCCGCCTCGCCCGCACATGGCCCGAGAGGCCGGAGAGGACAAGGACGAGTGCGATACACCACGTTGGGCAGAACGGGCCCCGAGGTCGGCGTCATCGGCCTCGGGTGCATGGGCCTGAGCTCGGGGATGAGCTTCGGCTACGACCGCAGGACCTCGCGGGACGACGCGACGTCGATCGCGGTGATCCACCGGGCACTCGCGTCGGGCGCGACCCTGATCGACACCGCGGACGTGTACGGCCCCTACACCAACGAGGAGACGGTGGGCAGGGCGCTGGCGGGCGGCCGCCGCGGGCAGGCGGTGCTGGCGACCAAGGTCGGTCTGGCCCTCACCACCCCCGAAGGCGGCTCCGGCACCTCTCCCGGCGCCGTCCCGGACGGCCGTCCCGAGCACGTGCGGGCGTCGATCGACGCCAGCCTGCGCCGGCTCGGCACCGATCACGTGGACCTGTACCAGCTCCACCGGGTGGACCCGCGGGTGCCGCTGGAGGAGACCTGGGGCGCGATGGCCGAGGTCGTCGCGGCGGGCAAGGCGCGCTGCGTCGGCCTCTCCGAGGTGAGCGTGGAACAGGTCGAGCGGGCGCGGAGGGTGCACCCGGTGGCCTCGGTGCAGTCCGAGCTGTCGCTGTGGACGCGGGACCCGCTGACCGCGATGGTGCCGTACTGCGAGGAGCAGGGCATCGCGTTCCTGCCCTTCGCGCCACTCGGGCGGGGCTTCCTCACCGGGCGGTTCTCGTCCTTCGACGACCTGCCGGAGGACGACCTGCGGCGCCGGCTGCCGCGTTTCCAGCGCGAGGCGTTGCGCGCCAACCCGGCCATCGTCGGCCGGGTGCGGGAGATCGCCGAGCGCGCGGGGGCGACCCTGGCGCAGGTGGCGCTGGCCTGGCTGCTGGAGCAGGGCCGCCACGTGGTGCCCATTCCCGGCACCAGGACCCCGGAGCACCTGGCCGACAACGCCGGGGCGGCGGACATCAAGCTCAGCGCGGCCGACCTCGCCGACCTCGACGCGCTGCCGGCCCCGGAGGGCGGCCGCTACTGAGCCGTCCCTCCGCCCGCTTCCCGGAAGGGCGTCGCCCATGCTGAGAGTAGGAACCTTCCTGCCACCCGCCGCCCGTGACCGGACGGCGGTGCCGGCGCACCCGGAGGTCGGCAAGATCCCGCCTGACGACCACGCGCTGTTCGTGAAGCTGCTGCGGGACCTCACCGACGTCGAGTTCGTCCACGACCTCGACATCCGCCGGTCCTTCGTCCGCGACGGCACGGTGTACTGCGGCGAGGTCCGCCTCAACGACCTCGACCTCTACCTCTGGCATGCCGAGGTGGACCGCGACCCCGGCGGCTACGCCCTGGAGGCCCTGCGCACCCTCGCCCTGGACGTACCGGTCGTCCCCGACCCGGCGCGCTTCACGACCGGCCTCGACAAGTACCGGGCCCACCTGCGGCTGTCCCGGGCCGGCCTGCCCGTGCCGGACACGGTCCTGCTCGACCGGCGCGCCCCGGACGCCGCCGCGCCCGTCGTCGCGCAGTGGGGGCGCGCCCTGCTGAAACCCCGGCGCGGATCCTTCGGGCAGGGGGTCCTGCTGATCGAGGACTTCGCCACCCTGCGCGATCTGGCGGACTACCTGGAGCACACGCTCGCGGCGGCCACGGAGAGCACCTTCCTCCTGGAGCGCTTCTACCCCAACGACCCCGCGGACTGGGTCGGTACGACCCTCGTCAACGGCACGCTGATGTACGGCTACCGCAAGCGCGGCCACCGCTTCACCCGCTTGTCCGCCGACGCCTCGAAGGTGTACGACCCCGAGGGGATCGGCGGCGACGTCGACGCCTGCGAGGTCCCGCCCGAGCACGCCCGGCTCGCCCGGCGTGCTCAGCGGGCGCTGGGTCTCCCGCTGGTCGGCTTCGACCTGATCCTGTCCGGGGGGCGGCCCGTCATCGTGGACGAGAACACCTACCCCGGCCTCTACCCGGAGCTCTTCGCCGCGGCCGGGCGCTCCCTGAGCCAGGAACTCCTCGCGCTGGTCCGCGACGCGATCAGCGATCGTTGCGGCGGGCGCGGCGGGCGCGGCGGGCGCGGCGGGCGCGGCGGGCGCGGCGGGCGCGGCGGGCCCACGGACGCCGAAGCGGGCCGGTAGCGGCGGCCCGAGCGGGCGCGCCGTACACGGCGACAGCAGGGCGCGGGACCGGCTCGGCGCGCAGACTTTGCGTCGCGGTTGAAGTAGGTGCGTATTTCGAGGAACACCCGCTGCCTGTCGCTACTCCAGCGAGCGGCCACGTCCGCCTCGACACCGTCGATGATGACCCTGGCGCCGGAGCGTCCCTTGTAGGCGGCGGCCGTCGCAGCGCGGTCCTGACGCTGATCTTCGATCTCGCTGTGTTTCCCCACCGAGGCAGCGATCACCACGGCTGCGATCACTGCGATGTGGGGCCCCTTCCCTCATCGCTGGCCCGCCCCCGCGCCGCCCCGGTATCCAGCCGTCGCCGTCTGCCGCCCCTCTCTCGTCACGTCCTGTACTGGGACGGTGGCGGCGGGCAGTGACACCGCGCAGGAGGGTCTACGGACACGGTGGGCGGTTTACGCGGCGCGAGCGCTGCCGTCCGCAGCGGATCGGGTGTGCCGGAGAAGAGGCTGGCTGAGGGAGGAGGGGTGGCCCGGGACCGGTTCGCCGTCGACCCCGCCGGAGTCGGGCCGGGTGCCGTCGCGGCCCTCAACGGCTGCCATCTCCACCAGCCACAAACCCGCAGAAGCGGTGCACTCCCAGAGGGAAGAGACCGCGAACGGCGCCCTCAAGACGGGCACTGTGAGGCAAGATCACCCTGTGAAGCGTCGAACGCTGGGTGCCGGGCCGACTGCGAGCGAGTCCGCCGAGGAAGCAACAGGAGAGCGCCTACTTCCCGTAGAGCGTTTTTCGAACGTGGAGAACGGCCGGGATGGTGCCCCGTCACGGCTGGGAGAAGGCGCAACCAAGCCGACGCGACGTCAGCTGGGACCGGGAACGCCCGGAGCCGTCAGTGCGGGCGGCCCCCCACTCGCCCCACCTGTCATCGGCTAGCCATCTCGCCGACGCGCGGGGAGGAGCAATGGAGAGGACGTCCTTGTCCCGCTGACGGCGTCCACGAGCGGCGGCTCACCTCCGCTCGCGCGAAGAGGACAGCTTCCAGCCGTCCAGCGGTCCGAGGACCTGCGGCTCACCTCCGCTCGCGCGGAGAGGACAGCTTCCAGCCGTCCAGCGGTCCGAGGACCTGCGGCTCACCTCCGCTCGCGCGGAGAGGGCCCGCACCCCAGGGGACGGAGCCGTTCGCGGAGTCCTCGTCGGCCAACGGCTCCCTTCGGGCGGTGGCGGCGCAGGTTGGCGGCGAGGACGCGGTCGAGCGTGCGGTCGGACAGCATCGGGCCCAGGCGCATGATCAGGGCGGCATCCCGGCCGGCGGTGTAGCGGGTGCGCGGTCTGCGCGTCGTCACGGCCCTCGCGATGACCCGGGCGGCGGCGTCGGCGGTCAGGCCTGAAGCCGTGCCCGAGGTCATCAACTTGTTGTTCGCCTGGACCAGGTCGCCGTAGCGCTCGTCCTGCTCCGGCGTCATCCGGGCAGCCAGCTGGTTCGCCGTCTCGACGCCGCGGGCAGCCATCTCCGTGCGGACGCCGCCGGGCTCGACCACGACCACCTGTACGCCCAGCGGAGCGACCTCCCGGCGGAGCGAGTCGCTGACCGCCTCCAGGGCGAACTTCGCGCCGGCGTACGCGCCGTATGTGGCCATGGCGAACTTGCCGCCGACCGAGCTGATGTTGATCACACGACCCTTGCTGCGCAGCAGCGCGGGGAGGAGCGCTTGAGTGACGGCGACGTGGCCGAAGAGGTTGACTTCGAACACCCGCCGCCACTCCGTCATCGGCAGGGCTTCGACCGGGGCGTTCACCTGGACGCCGGCGTTGTTGACGAGCGCGTGCAGCGCGCGCGGGTCGTCGGCGACCCGCGCGGCGAGTGCCTCCACCTGCTCGGACTTGGTGATGTCGAGGATGACCGGCTCGATGCCGGTCGATCGGATGGCGTCGGCGTCACGGTCGCGTCGCACGCCGGCCAGGACGTGAAATCCCTGGCGAGCCAGTTCGCGGGCGGCTGACGCGCCCATGCCCGTGGAGGCTCCGGTTACGACGATCAACTTCTGGGTTTCAGATGACGTTGTCACCTTGGCTACGGTACCGATTCAGATGACGATGTCAACTGTATGATGGGCGTCATGACCACCCGTGCCGAGTCCGCCGCCGCCACCCGCCGCGCTCTGCTCGACGCCGCCGCCGAGCTCCTCGACCTCGGCGGCCCCGAAGCGGTCACCTTGCGCGAGGTGGGCGCACGGGCAGGCGTGACCCGGGGAGCGCCGTACCGGCACTTCACGGGCAAGGACAGCCTGCTGACCGCCGTCGCGGCCGAAAGCTGGGAACGGATCGGCGACCAGGTGCACGCCCTTCGGACCGACCCGGCCCTGTCCGACTCCGAGAAGCTGCGCGGCGCTCTGCGCGCCCTCATCGACGTCGGCCGGAACCAGCCGCACCTGTACCAGGTGTTGTTCAGGCGGCGCGCAAACCTTCCCGGGCAGCTCGGTGACGGGATGGATCGCATCCGGCGCCAGCTGTGCGGGCCGGAAGGCGACCCGGCCGTGGCCGACCGCGCGGCCGAACGCTTCCAGGACGAGTTCCTGGACATCGTCACCGCCCTCGCGGGAGAGCGGAACGCACGGCACTACGGCGCCCTGCTGCTGACCACCGCCCACGGCATCGCGGGCATGGAGCTCAGCGGTCACCTCGACACGGCCAAGTGGCACACCACCGCCGACGAACTCGTCGACACCCTCGTCCGCATGGTCACGGACGCCGGCGGAGTGACATAGCCACGCCCACGCCCTCTCGACGGCAGACGCCCCGTGCGAGGACGGCGAGGACCCGCGGCGAGCTGATGCTCTCCTTCTCGTCTCGCCCAACCTGCACCTCCTGGGTGCCTTCGCCCTGCCGGTCGCGGGCGCCCCGGCGTCGCCACCGAGGAAGTCATCCGCGCCGCCCGCGACCTGCTGCCCGACGCGGGCCGCTTCATCACCTCGATGGCCAAGCTCCTCGGCGTCTTTCCCGGACATCCCTGATGAAGACGCCCCGCGCCGGCGGGTGGTACAGCGGCCGGCGGAAGGACCATGACCTGGGAGCCATGGGTAGATCGAGGCGATCTCAAGAAGGCCTGACCGTCCGGTGTCCCCCCGTTCTCGTGAGCATTGCCCCCGGGGGTCGATCCGGTTGCCTCCCACCGCAGTGAGCAACTGCCACCGCAATCCGTAGACAAAGCCAGGGAGAGGACGCGGGGCCTGGCCCGGTCGTGCTGGGCAGTTACGGCTCACCTCCGCTCGCGCGGAGAGGACTGGCCGACGACGAGGTCACCGGGCCGGACAGCGGGACCGGTATTCCGCCTCGCCGACTACCTCGAACAACACGGCCGCACCACCCGCCTCCCCCTGCGCCCGCCCACCTCCTTCTGGCACGCCGCCGGCATCCGTCTCACCGACCCCGACGACCTGCATAACCTCGCCCAGGCAGCCGAAGACCGGCACCGCCTGCAACGGGCCCATCACCTCCGCCGCTGCGCCGCCGAAAACGACAACACTCGCGTGCCGCTGTTCCTGACTCAGACCGGAAAAGGCCCGAGGCCCGGGAGGGCGTTGGAAGCCCGGCCCGGGTGCGGGAGGAGGCCGGGGACCAGGAGGGCGCCGAACCCCTCTGTCGGCAGGTCGCCGACCACGGCAGCACTGAAGTCCTGTACCCCCGCTGGATGAAGGACGAGCTCAAGAGGATGTGGCCTTACGGCCTGGACCCAGACGGTATGCCGATGCCATGTCGGCGATGATCCACGCACTACCGGCCCGGTCGGCGCCCGATGGAACCCCGTACGTCTGTTCGGCATCAAGCAGGGGAGAGGTCATCGAACGTGTGAGGGACTAGGGGCTGTGTGATGTCGTGATCACACGGTGTACTTGAGCGAGTCGTCGATCCAGATTATGGAGGCTCGGAGGTGGAGGCCGGCAAGGTAGCTTTCGGGTGACTTGTCGTAGCGGGTGGCGACGCCCCGCCAGGCTTTCAGCTTGTTGATCAGGCGTTCGACAGTGTTCCGTTCCTTGTAGAGGTCGGCGTCGTGGCTGATGGACCGGCCGCCGCGTGAGCCCTTTTTCTTGCGATTTGCGGCCTGGTCCTTCTTCTCCGGGATGACTGCTTTGATGTTGCGTTTTCGCAGGTAGCGGCGGTTTCCGCGCGATGAGTAGGCCTTGTCACCGGCGACTGCGCCAGGTTTGGTGCGGGGACGGCCGACCGGCAGACGGACTCGCACTTTCTCGAGCACGGGGATGAACTGCGGACTGTCCGCGGCCTGCCCGGCGGTCAAGACGAAGGCGAGCGGACGGCATCTGCGGTCCGCC
>NZ_JBIBWL010000007.1:261484-377874 GCF_043081325.1 Streptomyces sp. NPDC014882 | reverse complement strand
CGCCATCGAACGATCCTCTTCCGTCGGCTGTGGCCCTGACCCTATCGAGCGGCCTCAGATCACGGCACAGCCGCACTTGCGGGACAGCCCTTAGGGGCTGGTCTTCCCGTACGCGCACGTTTCGTGATCGCACGTGCAGTGCGATCATGGGGCAGGGTGGGTGGGTTCGGCTGAAACCGTTGTCCAAGCTCGATCTTCGTGCGCTGCACCATCGCGGCATCGGAGGCTGAGCGTGACGTCTGGGCTGGTCATCGTTGCTCCCCGTAGTTGTCGGTGGCTGACCAGACGCGCTGCTAGAAAACTGTTCATGAGGAGGGCTGCATCACGTCTGATGCACTCGAAAGAGTGAACAGGCTGACCGGCCCGCTTCAGGTCGGTGGATGGTTGGCCACCGTACTGAGATTTGGCCACCGAATCACCGCGGGTCAGCGGTAGTCGACAGGGTCCGCTCGCGGGGCTGGTTCGAAAAGGGCGATCTTCTCGGTCAGAGTCTCCCGCAACTCCCGCTCGGAGATCGGCATGACCACAGCCTGGAGCAGTGGGTCGTCGGGCTGCCCGAGAGCGACGTCCACGGCGCGCTTGACGCGCGCCAGTGTGTCCAAGCCGGCCCAGCCCTCAGGCTCGTCGAGCCTCAGCGCGCACAGGGCCATGCCGTAGCGGACGATCTCTCGGCCGTCCATGACGTCAAGTCGGCGGGCACGCTCGGCCCGCGCCATGACCTGGGCCACGATGGCGGGCTGGAGCTCCAACTGCCACAAGGAGAGGGTCAATGGCCGGGCCGGACCGAGCTCGTCCTCAGTCGTCGACGCTGCGCACACCGCGTTGACGAGCCGATGCCCGAGCTCCACCAGGTCGGTGGGGTAGGGCACGGTGATAGTGAGGGTCGCGGGAACCAGCGTCCAGCGTGGATCGTGGGGATCGATCTCAGGAGTCGCATCGCCGAGCTTACGAGGCTTGGGAGCCCTCAGAACGGCGAACCGAGCCGACGCCCAAAGAGCGGGTCGCGGACCTGCGAAATCTCACGACTGCTTCATAAGTGCAGCCGATATGAAGAGAGGCCGTGAGACTGTGCAGCCGAACTTGAGATCCGACAAGGGGGGAGAACGAGCAGTTCGCCGGGGGCAGACAGGGAAGATCGCGGAAGGACTGGCCAACGTGCGCGAGAGCATGTCAACGTAGACGATCTCGCAAGAAACCCCAGGTCAGAGAGGTGATAGCCCGTGACCGTAGCCCCCGTGGGTCCCGCTTTCTCCACCACCGTCGAAGCGCTCCGACTACGGCAGTGGCAGCTCGGTCCCGGCCAGCCAACCCTGGTCATGGACCAGTTCTCCGCCGAGGACTTCCACCTGGTCGTCGATGACCGTGCGGACGTACACGTCAGCAGCAAGGACGGCCGCTTCTACCTCGGCTGGTTCCCGCTCGGCCGTCCCGGCACGGACCGCGAAGGTTGGAAGATCGCGGTCACCGGCACCGCCAAAATGCCCGGTTACCAAGTCTCCTTCGACGTCGAGACGCCGGCCGACATCGTTGCCGCAGCCGTAGCCCGCGTACTGGAGACCTCACGCCTCCTCTGACCTTGCGAGGACTGCCCGCTCGCAAGCCGCCGGCCGAACCGAGCGCCGGCCGCTCTCCCTTCCCTCGTTCTCTCGCCCCAAGGAGGATGCTCGTGACGTCTTCGGAAATGACCGTCGCCGACCTCATCGAACTGCTCGCAGCCTGCGACCCAAGTGCTCCGGTGCGCCAGGCCATGAACCCCTTCTTTCCTATGGCCCATCGCTTGGCACAGGTCCTGCAATCGGTCGACGAGACCGGCCGGACCGTCGTCTACCTCGCCGAAGGACGCGAGGAGGACGCACAGCTCGGTCACCTGCCGCCCGAAGTTGCCATCGAGTTGACGTGGCAGGGCCCCGTCCAGGCGCCCCCGCGCCGCCCTCGCCGCCGCGCCGGCGGCAACTAGAAACGCACCGAGCCTTTGGAGGCGCCCCTGTACTCCCACCTTCAGCCCGACCCGTCGGCCCCACTCGCGTTCTGGGTCGGCCCCCGCCACCTGGCAGGTGACGACGGGCGCCCGTACAACGCCGTCGCCGACGCTCTTGCGGGCCTGGGCTGGACAAGCCTGACGATCGTCCGCGGACGGCATGAGCCGGACGAGGCGGAGCAGGACCGCCAGGTCCTGCGCAGCACCGTCCTGCACATCAGCCCCGACGGCCTGCGCTGGGCCCAGTGGTGCTTGGCCGATGAGCCGTTCCACCTGGGTGAACTGCCGATCGCCTGGCAGATCTCCGCCCGTGACGAGGCGACCAGCCTCGCTGGTTGGTCGGCCTACTTCACCCGCGACGTCCCCGGCGAGGCCGTTGCCGACTTCCTCCTCGCCCTCGACGCCCACGAACAGCCCACCGTGCCTCTGGCTGGTACCGAGGTCGTCCTGGACGCCGTCGCCGCCCAGGGATGGTTCCGCGACATCGACCAGCCCCAAGCCGCGGCGATGGATCCGACGGGCGCCTCGCATATCAGCCTCGGCGAGGTGCCACCCCTCATCCAGGACGGCGACCCGCGCGTCCTGGTCACCGAAGTTGACGAGGTGGGCCCGGCCGGATGGCAGGCATGGTCCGAGCCCGTGCTCGGCGCGCCCTACCTGTGGGTGGCCTCGTTCGCCGCCGGCGTGCCGCACGATCTCGTCGCCGTCTTCGCCACCTCCCTCAGCTCGACCGCACCGGTCCTGCGCCGGGTGCTGCCCGAAGCCACCCAGGAGCGTCTCCTGCGCGCGCCGGCCACCTGACCGTCTCGCCGCTCCGAAACGAAAGAAGCCCGGCTCCCTCCCTGGTGGAGGGCGCCGGGCCTTCTTGCTTCCCGGGCACCGTCGTCCCATCTGCCCCGTAAACCACTGCTGCCTCCGACCTTCCCGGGTCGGAGGCAGCAGTGGTTTACGGGTGCAGATCAAGGCGTTGCGGTGGCCTTGGCGAGGGCCCGATCGAGGTGGCGGTCGACGAGGGGCGGAGAGCCGGAGACGACGAGCAGCAGGCTGCCGTCGCGGATCGCGGTCTGCTTGAGGACCGTGCTTCGTCCCCCGGCGGTGAACGTCAGGAGCTGGCTCCACTGCTCATCACCGCGGTCCTGGGGTGCGGGCAGCTTCTGCGTGGCGATGTCGATCGGAGCGCTGCCCGCGAGGACCTGATAGTTAGGGCAGGCGGTCATGGCGTCGAAGATCCGGTTGGTGCCGTCGGACAGCTTCGTCGGGCTGTCGCTGTAGAGCTCCTCGGAGATCTCCGAGGAGCTGCCGCCGTAGGTGAAGTCGGCCTTCGCCTTGTTCGGGAAGGTGAGCGTGCCGCCGGTCGCCGCGTCGCCGCCCAGCTTGCTCAGCGCGGGGCAACCGAGGACGGTGACATCGTCGTGCTGAGCCGCGCGCTGCGGCTTGGGCAGGTAGCCGCTGCCGAGGTCAGCCTCCGTGAGCAGGCGGGACGCCAACGCGGCCGAGGTAAGCGTGGCCGGTTCGCGGTGAGCGTCGGCCGGCCTACCGGTTCGGCTGGAGGAGGCGGTCTGCTGGTCGGCTCCGTAGGTCTTGGGGGAGCAGGCGGGCAGGGCGAGGAGGGCGGCGGTGAGGCCGAGGGCGGTGATGGCGACGCGAACGCGCATGACGGAACTGACCCCGCGGTGCTAGGTGACGGGTGGTCAGTGCGGGCCCGGGGACCCGGTGGGGTCGTAGGGGCGGTGGTCAGTGCCCGAGGTGGCGCAGGCAGTCCTCGAACGTTTCGTGCGTCGCGTCCGCCGGTCCGCTGTTGCGGTTGTACCAAGCGGTGTCCAGGCGTGTCTCCCGCTGCTGGTGGCCGGCCCTGCATCGCAGCCAGATCTGGTCGCGGGTGGAGAGGATGAGCCAGTCCCGGTATGCCCCGCACTCGGCACAGGCGGTCATCTCGCCATCGACGACCAGGGGCTGCTTCCAGGGCATCATCTTGCCCTCGACCTGATCGTGGCTCGGCACGCGCAGCTCCGGCGGAAGGAAGCCCGGTGCCGCAGCGGTCGGCTCGTCGCTCTGCGGTGCGTCCGTCGGCGCCCCGTTCCACGGCGGCATCTGGTGGTGTCGTGCGACCAGCTCGGCGAGCTGCCGCTCCACTTCGCTCGGCCCCTTGGCCCGGCGGCGTATTCGGTGAAACATCCTGGCGTCCTCCTCTGCCTCGTCACCTCGTCCTGCGCGCTTCATGATCGTGCCCCACGCCCCCGCTGGCTTCAATTCACAAGGTCCACAGTCTCCTCCGACCAGGTCAGCAGGGGTGCTTGGGTGCATCGAGCGGGCCTAACGGCCCGGGCGGGCGGCGTCTTCGCCGCTCCGTCGCTTGCCGGGCGCGGGGCGGCTCGTCGCCGTCCCGCGCTTCGTGGACCGGGTGGTTGTGGTGCCGGTCTCGGGCAGACGGGAGGCGTCGGCGGGCAGGTTTGCGGCTCGCCGCATCCGCCACACGAGCACGTCGCTGAGGGACTCCGCGGTGCCGAGTTCACGCCCAGCGGCAACCTCGGGGAGCAGAGCGGCCGGGTCGTAGCCGGCGGCATCGACTTCCGCGACGGTGGCGGCCAGGGCGTACCAGCCGGGCTCCGCGAGGATCTGCTCGGCCAGATCCGGCAGGGCCTCGCGCAGCAGCGCGGTCTGGTGCTGGAGCATCGGCCGGCTCAGGCGCCGACCGCGCTCGTAGAGAACCCCGAGGGGCTGCGCGGCGGCGGCCTGGTAGGCGGCGCGCAGGTGATGAGCGGCTCGGGTGGCGGCCTCGGCCTGCTGGGCATGGCCCTTGCGAGCATGCCAGTGCGCGGCGGCCGTGATCAGGAAGAACAGCATGTCGATCGCCATCGCCGTGGTGGCTCCGTCCTCACCGCGGCCGAGCGCCGGGCCGCCTTGGACGAGCTCGCGAGCGGCCTGCCGTAGAGCGCGATCGTGGCCCCGTACGGCACGGACGTGGGACCGCGAGGCTCGCTCAAAAGCTGTTGCCGCGTCGCGAAGTTGGCGGCGGGTGTGGGCGGCGGACGTCTTCGCGAGGGCGTCCAGGACCTCACCGGCCGCGGCGATGTGGGCGGCGGCGACCGCGTCCTCGTCGTGCTCGAAGACGAGCACGGCCTGCCACACGGCCGAGGCCGTTCCGCGGCGTGCAGCGGCCGGACCGTCCGGCCCCGGACGGATCGCGTCGTCCTTGGGGGTAGCCGGGGCGTCGGCGGACCAGCGTTCGCGGATGCGGGGCAGCGACAGATCGGGAGCCAGACGGGCGCCAGGGTAGAAGACCGGCTCGCCGTCCTTGTTCAGGTCGTCGGGTAGCGCGACCTTGTATCCGAGCAGGTCGCCGGAGGGTGCGGCGCGCTTTCGGATCAGGAGGCCGGCGGCGGCGAGCCGGTCGAAGAACTCCTCATCGCTGCGCGCGCCGCTCACCGCGCGTCGTACGGCTTCGCGCAGTTCCTCGCGGGCGGTGCGCTCGCGGCCCTGCCGCTCGGCCTTGTGGCGTTCGGCGCTGGTGGGACGCTTCGCTGCGGTGCCGTCGCCGGGGGCGACCTGGTGGAGGCCGAGTTCCTTCTCGATGAGGCGGGCTTCGGCCTGGGCGCGGGCGCCGGAGCGAAAATCGTCGGGGCGATGGCCGTCCTCGGTGACGAGGGTGGCGACGATGTGGATGTGGTCGTCGGCGTGGCGCACGGCGGCCCAGCGGCAGCCGGACTGTCCCTCACCCGGGTCAATGCCCGTGGCGGCGACGATGCGACGGGCGATGCCGGCCCATTCCTCGTCGGTCAGGATCCGGTCGCCCGGGTCGGCTCGTACAGAGGTGTGCCAGACGTGCTTGGCCGGGCGGGCGTGCTTGGCCAGGGCCATCATCGGCTGGTCCAGGAGCCGCTGGAGGTCGGTGAGGGTGGCGTTTGGGTCGCGGCCGGGGTCCGGGGACATGCCGTCGAAGGAGGCGACGAGGTGAGGGTCCGTGTGGTCCTCGTGCTTGCCGGTGTCGTAGAGGTAGTAGAGGAGACCTCGGGTGTCCGCTCCCGACGGGTTGACGCTTGGAATCATGAGCCGTGGTGCTCGATCAGACGGGTGGCGGCCTGATGGGCGGTGTCGGCGGCACGCCGTACGGCGGCGATGGCCGCTTCGAGGTGAGGAACGTCCACGCCGGAGTTGAGCGCCTTGACTGCCTGGTTGAGGTTGCTGCCGGCCCAGCCGAGCCGACGCCGGCTGTCGAACAGGGCGGTGATCACCTCGCGTTCGTCGGCGATCTCTGCGCTGGTACGGCTGAGGTCGCGGGCGGCGGCGAGCGCGGAACGGGCGAGGAACCCTGCGACGGACAGATTGCACTGGGCGGCGGCGGACTTGATCAGGGCGTACTCGTCTTCGTTGAATCGTGCGTTGGGCTGGTGCAGGCGCTTCTTCTCGGGCGACTGACGCGGACGCTGACGGGCGCGAGGAGCGCGCTGTCGGGGTGCGCGCGGCTCAGTCGGCTTCTCCTCCTGCCCCGGCTTCGATCCGCCCTCGGTCGAAGCCCGAAGGACCTGCGCCCCCCGGTGCGGGTCCTCTCCCGCCCCCTCGGGGGCGGGTTCGGCGGAAGCTACGCTTCCGCCCCAACTTGCTCGCCCTGGTACCGAGTTGCTGTCGCGATCAGGTTCCGGGGCGGTGCCGTACATGCGGGCGTTCGTCATCGAGATTCGGGCCTCTTGGAGCGGGGGGAGTGGTGGGTGGTTGCCGCCGGCGCGGTGACGTGAACCGGCCCGTCAGGGCGGTCCTGGACGAGCCACTGCCCGGTCGGTGTACGCAGCGCGCGGACGACGTCCGCCCAGGCATCGGCCTCGGCCACGGTGGGCTCGGAAGAACGGGGTGGACGTGGAGTCACGGCATGCCTTCTGAGCAGGGGCGGTGGCCCGGCGCGGAGCCGGGCCACCTGCGCTGGTAGGGGCCTTGAGCTGGCGGCCTTCAGGGTCAGCCGCACTCGGGGCAGCGCCCGACGTGGCTGTTGAGCGCGCGGGCCATCCGCTGTTTCGCCGAGGCGGCCTGCTTCGCGCTGGACTTCGCCGCCGGCCGGCCAGCGTGTCGTTCGGAGTGAGCGAGCATGAAGCCGATCTCTCGCTCGTACTCGGCCCGGACGGTGTTGAATTGGTGGCAGGTCTTCATCGGGAGGTGCTCCTCGTCGTGGTGATGTCCGTGTTCCGCAGCTCCTGAAGGACCACCCCGAGGCGGTCGTTGCCGACTCCCGTGAGGCCCTGGCGGCGGATGATCTCGCGCAGCTGCACTCGGGTGATCGCTCCGTTGCCGTCTCGTTCGAGCAGGGCGGGCACGTGGGGGCGCACCTCGTGGACGAGCTGGCGCTCGGGCTCGCCCAGCTCGCGTGCCGGGCGCTCCGTCTTGGGAGAGCGGGGCCGGGCGCGCTTGTTCTTCGTCGTCCGGCTGGTCCGCGTCGTCTTCCGGCGGAGAGGGACCTTGTGTCCGCGGTCCTGGGTGGTGTCGGTCCCGGACTCGGGGGTGGTCGGTCCGCGGTCCTGGGTGGTGTCGGTCCCGGACTCGGGGGTGGTCGGTCCGCGGTCCTCGGTGCTCTCGGTCCCGGACTTCGCGACGTCAAGTCCCTGGTGGGAACTTCGGCCCTGAGCTGCTATTTCGCTCGCATTACGCTCGGTCTCAGTGACTTCTGCAGCGGTCCTTTGGACCGCACCGTCTGCCTGCTGCTTGGCCTCCCTCGGCACTCCTGTCTGGGCGCCCCTGGTCCCTGCGCGGACCGCTTCTTCCGGAGCTGCATCGTTGGGGACCGGTCCCCGCGCAGTCCTCGGTCCTCGCTTCGGGACCGGCCTATCGGAGTCATCAGGATCGGAGCCGGGGACCGGAAGGTCCGGGACCAGCTCTGGGGGGACGATGGCCGCCGACGCACTGCTGTGCGCCGAAGACCAGGGAGAAGGAAGCGGGACCGTGGCGAGCGCGAGCGCGTGTCGACGGGCGGCGAGTTGATCAAGCAGCTGTGCCCGCTGGAGGGGGTCGGTCCCGACCGAGGCCCTGCCCACCGCCTTCGACAGGCGTCGAGTCAGACGCCGGCCACGACGGTTTCGCTGCTGCTCGGGTGTGCGCTCGGCGAGGCGGGCGGCGAGGGTGACGGCGCGGGCGGTGGCTCGGTCCCGGGTGATCTGTGCGGCGTCGCGGTCTCGCGCGGCGATGCCCAGACGGGAGAGCAGCCGTTCGCGTACTTCCCGACCCAGGACGGCGACGAGCCCGCTGGAGGCGGCATCGGGGGTGCGCAGGCGCAGCTCGATGCCCATGGCCAGGTGCCACAGCATCGCGGCCATCACGGGGCCGACGAAGGCGCGGACTGTGCCGCCGATGGGGCCGCTCTCGGCGTAGGCGGGGATCACCTGCACCGTGGTGATCACCCAGACCAGCGTGCCCGGCAGTCCGGGGGCGCCCTGGACGGCGAGGTTCTGCCGTGCCATCAGCGCGGTCGCGAAGAGCGCGAGTTCGGCGGCGGCGAACATCCCGGCGCGCTCGGCGGTGCCGGCCATGTCCAGGTAGTCGGCGGCGAAGCGCCAACTCGTGTCAGCGCTGTACGCGGTGCAACCCAGCGCGGCGATGGCGGCGACCTTGACAGCGGGGCTGCCGAGACGTTTCTGCGTTCGAGTTCCCCGGCGTCGGATGGTCCAGGCGGTCAACAGGAGCGCGAGGGTGGCGGGCACGACGGCGGCGAGGAGGAGCGGGAGGTCCGAAGCGGCACCGAAGTGGGTCATGCTGCCTTTCCGAGAGAGGCGGCCGTCGAAGTCGACGCCGCCGGGTGGGCTGCCGGCTGCTGAGCGCTGGGAGCTGCGGGCGCAGGCGTGTTCTTGGAGGTCTTCTTCCGCTTCTTCTTGAAGCGGGGGATGCCGTAGTTGCGGTCGCGGTCGAGGACCTTGTTGGCGGCCTGGCGCAGCAGGTCACGGGCGTGCTTAGGGCTGATCTGCAAGGCTGCGGCAAGACGGTCGGGCAGCCAGCCCCGGACGTAGGCGTGGTCGATGGCAACCTGCCGCTCAGCCTCGGTCAGGTGCACGTCACGGCCCTGGAAGAAGGCGATCACGCGGCGGTGGTCCAGGCGTCGATGCAGGTTGTCGTGCAGGGGACGCCGTTCGGCTTCGGTGAGGCCGCCCCAGACACCCTCTTTGAGGACGTTCTCCAGGGCGTAGTCCAGGCATTCACGGCGGACGGGGCACCAGCCGCACAGCTCCTTCGCCTCCGCGATCTCCTCGTGGTCGCGAGGGCCGGGGAAGAAGACGGCGTCGGCGTCCTCGACGTCCATGCCGTGGCACGCTCCGCGGGTGTGCCAGCTGGTGTCTCCAATGCCGCGCAGGCCGGTGGCCGGAGCGTCGTGGGTGGTGATGTGGCGCAAGGCGGGTCTCCGATGTGCTGCCGCGTCGGCAGGCCGAGGCGGTGCTCGGCGGGGCGCGGCGTGGGTCCGGCTGCGGGGCGCAGTGGGTGTGCGCCCGGCAGCCGAAGCGGGACGGTGATGTCGCGAGGCGGCGCAGCAGCGGGCTGCAGGCGCCGGGTCAGCGGATCAGGCCAGGGCGGGCTGCTGAGCCTGCTCGGTGCTCTGGGCCTGCTGGGCGGCGGCGAGATCGAGGCGGCCGGGGTGTGGAGTGGCACGTGGAGTGATGGCGCGTACTCCGTCGTTGGGGCTGATCCGTCGGCGTCGGCACGGTTCGCCGGGCTGGGCCAGGCACCACTCGCACCGCACGCTCAGGGCATCGGGCAGCCCCTGCTCGACCGCGGCCTCCCGGGCTGCGCGCGCGGGCCGGAAGGGTGCGAGAGCTGCACGAGCGGCGGGCGGAATGGGGGATCCGATCGCCTTCAGCCGCGCCTTCAGTGCCGGGTCCATCCCGTCGCGAGCGCTGGTGATCGCGAGGGCCTGTGCGGGCTGGGCGGTGCCGGCGGCGACGGCGCGGCGGTTGCCGACCAGCTCGGCGGTGTAGGCGGCCTGGTCGTCCGGGTTGGCCGTGGGCGTGGGGTCGGAGTGCCGAGCCAGTCGCTCGCGCCGGTAGCTCTCCCAGGGCCGGCCCACGTCCGCCGGGAGGATCGCATACGGCGAGGTGCGGTAGTGGTGGCGGGCGACGGCCAGGGCGTCCCAGCCGTGCGGGGTGGCCATCGGCACGTCCCCGAGTAGATGGTGCCACTGGGCGAGCTGTTCGCGGGCCTCGCCTTCGTCGGTGCGGGTGGTGCGGGGGTCCAGGCGGCCGATGTAGGCCAGCAGGGCGGCGATTTCGCGGCGGTCCACGGTCAGCCCTCCGTTCCGGTCGGCTCGTCCAGGGCGCGGAGTAGGGCAGCCTGGTGGGCTTCGGTGCGGGTCATGCCGTGCGGCGGGCGGTGGCTGTTGTCAGGCACGGCGTGCAGTCCGCGCCGGGCCGGAGGGTGCTCGCGGGTGATCCAGGCCCGCCAGTCAGTGGACCAGGCTCCGGCGGAGCGAGGCGTCCAGTCGGAGCGGTGCAGGCGCCACTTCGCGTCGGCAGCCTTCAGCCCTTCCTCGCCGAGGCGGTCGAGGTGTCCCTGCTGGCGGGCCCAGGCGTGGGTTGCTGGGTCGACCTGCCACTCGCCAGCCGGGACGACGGCCGCACCGCTACTGCTGTACCTCCGGTTCAAATCACGTTCACTAGGGTTCTGGGGGTTGGAATCCGTACCGTGAGGGGTTCGGATTCCTGCCCTTCGACGGGTCGGATTCCGTCGCGAGGATGTGGAATCCGACCCGGTCGGATTCCTGCGCGAGGGGTCGGAATCCGCGCTCCGCCGGGGCCAGATTCCGTACCGCTGCAACCCCTTCTCGGCGTCGGCGTCCAGGTCCGGAACGGGGTCGGAGTCCGTCGGGGGCTCGACGTAGGCGTCGGGGTCCTCGTGGCGCACGGCTGCGACCTTGGCCAGCCAGGAGGCCGCTCGGGGCAGGCGGTACACCGAGCTTCGCTTGGGGCCCTGCAGGTGTCCGCGCTCCACCAGCTCGCCGCTCTTGTCCAGCGCGGCCAGAGCGTCGCGAACGGCGGTGCGACTGGCGTTCGTCCGCTTCATCAGGTCGGCTACGGAGGCCCAGACCACGCAGCGCTCGTCGGGAACGCGATCCGCGACCGCCAGGAGGACCAGTCGCGCGGTGCCCCTACTGGAGCTGTAGTTGAAGACCCATTCACGTACGTCCTTGCTCATCGGCCGCCCCGATCGAGCGAGCGGTGGTGGCCGCGCACCAGACCGGCGCCGGTAGACCCGGTGCGTGGGCTGGAGGGTGCTGCGGCCAGGGTGGCTGCCGCGCGGACAGGCCGGACGGGCCTTTTGCGCAGGGCGGGACCCATGTAAGAATCTCCTTTGGTGTTGCCACGCTGAGACGCCCCGTGGAAGGGATCAGCGTGGTGATGGTGGCGATCACCGCCCTTGCACGGGCGGTACAGCCGTTAGCGTCCGGCGTCCGGGAGTTGCACCTCTCGGGCGCCGCCGCTGTATCAGGACCTATCCGGTCCGAAGTTTCTGCACGTCACAGCTCTCTGTTCGCGTCGGTCGGGCTTCTGGCCGACTGGGGACGACGAACATACGCACGGCTTGGCGTCAAGGTCCAGAGTTGGCTCTTAAACCCTGTAGAAGTCGCGGGAGCAGGCGCGACGGCGATGGAGCGATCATGGGCGGATTCCCTGGCGGGTGCGTCTGGCGTGAGGTCGGCGCGACCCTTCCTGGGCCTCACCAGCAGCTCAACACTTCAGTGAAGCTGTGATCGGAAACCTACGCCACAGTGATCCCTTCTTGTCAATACTGAAGTGAAGCACCTTGGATGTTGGCCCCTGAGGCTGCACTGCAGTACAGTCCGGGGCTCAGCGTGCAGATGGGAGGAGTCGGATGGTGGAGTCCAGCGAACCGGTGGGGGCGCCAAGCGGCGCGGCCGGCGCTCGGCGCTCTTTGGCCGACAAGCTCAACCACCTCTTCGAGACCAAGAAGAACCCTGCGACCGGCAGGCCCTACACCAATGCCGAGGTGGCCAGGGCGACCTCCATGTCGGAGAGCGCGATCAGTCAGCTCCGGAGCGGGGCCAAGCCCAACCCCACCCTCACGACGGTGGAGAAGCTCGCCGGCCACTTCCATGTGAAGGCGCAGTACTTCTTCTCGGACTATGACGCCGAAGAAGCCGAGAAGGTGCGCGCCACCATGGAACTGATCGAGGCGGTGGCCGACAGTGAGGTCCGCGGACTAGCGCTTCGCGCCAACGGCCTCTCGGCGGACAGCCTCAAGATGATCACTGACGTGATCAACCAGGCGCGTCGCTGGGAAGGGCTCGACAAGCCTGCTCCGTGACGTGACCCTTCTCACCCACTGGGCGGATTTGGCCTATATGCCTTCTAGGTCCTTCAAGATCACATTGAGGGGCCGTCTTGTCGTGTGCAAAGCTCCGCTGGAACCACGCGGAATGATGAGTTCCGGTTAGTGCAGGCCGCGCCAGCGCCGACTCGGGGGCTACAGCAAGGATCTCGTCCATGTTCAATCGGCGTTTCGCGCGCAAAGAGGCGCAGCTGAGGCGACTCTGTGAGGAGCAACTGCGAGGGATCGAGATATCGGATCCTGATGCGGTGGATGAAATATGCCGACAGCTCGCCATCAAGCGGGGCCGTCCGCTTTACCTCCACGAACTTCCTGAAACTGGCGGGGCGAACGCCCCCTGTGGAATGGTCCTGTCATTCGACCACGGGGATTACGTGTTCCACGTGGCGGCAACCAGTGAACGGCATCGCGCGCAGATCGTGCGTCATGAGCTGGCCCATCTCCTCCTCGGACACGCCGGGACCAACGAGAGCGTTGTGAAAGCGCTGCTGGGCGTCCTCCCGGACGGGGTGGATCCTGCGGCCGTTCTCTCGGCCCTGGGCCGGACAAGCTACGACAGCGAGAGCGAGTACGACGCCGAGATGGCCGCCTCCTGCCTCGGAGAAATCTTCCGCGACCTCGCCCACTCCGGCCGCGAACACGGCCGCTCCGGTTTGGTCTCGCGGCTCGACGACGCACTGGTCCACCCGCGGAGGAACCGCCGATCATGACCACACCGACCATCATCGCCGGCATCCTCTGGCTGGTGGCTCTCTGGCGGCTGCCCGCGATCCGGAACTCCCACAAGCAGCGGAGCCTGGCGCTGACCCTGGTAGCCCTCGCGGCTGCAATGACCTTCGAGGTGCCCCAGGTCAAGGAGATGGTCGATGCCGTCGTGGGGGCCGAGGCCAGGCTGTCACCGCTACTGAAGCACCTGCTCGGTGTCACCTCGGCGGCCTACCTGCTCGACTTCGTCATTGCGGTTGTCCGACCACAGGGCCTGGCGCGCCGTACGCGGCTGGTGGCCGCGGGCGTGACCCTGCCCCTCATGCTCACCTTCTACGCCTTGGCGAACTGGACTCCCGACGGACCGGTCCGGCTCGGTGAAGGCCGCGGGGCCCTCTTCCCCGTTCTCTACATGACCGTCTTCACGCTGTACATCGGCATCGCGATGGTCGTAGCCACATGGCTGTTTCTCGGCGGGGTCCGCCACAGTCGGACCTTCCTCGGGAAGGCCGGCCTCGGCTTCCTGGGCCTGGGAACTCTGCTCGGAAGCCTCTACGCCCTCCAGCGCATCGTCTTCGTGACGATTCAGCTCAGCTCCGGAACCCAGTACCCGGGCCTGGCGAATTCGCTGTCCACGACGCTCAAGCAGGCCACGGTCCTATCGGTCGCGGTCGGCGTGTGCCTTCCTCCGCTCTCCGTTGCCGTGGAGTACATCGCTGCGGCGATCACCCTGCACAAGTTGCGCCCCCTCTGGGTTCAGCTCACGGAGGCGGCCCCGCACGTGGTACTGACGACCTCCGTACGCAGGAGGCGCATCCCCTTCCGGCTTGAGCGTTGCGTCATCGAGATCGAAGACGCCTGCTTGGCGCTTCGGGAGTACGTGTCGGTCGACCTTTACACGTCGGCGCAGAAGTTCGTCCTTCACCGAGCTGTCCACCCGCAGCATGCTGATGCGGTCGTGGAAGCCTGTTGGCTACGGGTGGCCGTCCAGTCCTCTCGGAATGGCGAGCGCCTACGAGGTGTGGAATACCCGCCTCTAGGCGTTACCGGACGGGACAGGGAAAGCGAGCTGTCGTGGCTGCGCCTCCTTTCCCATGCGTACTTCTCCTCACCAGTCGCTGCAGAATTCGCCCGGAAAGAACAACCGTCCAATACCCCTGCGCAGGGTAATTCGGAGGGATCTCCTCACAATGACCACTGACGTTCGCCCCCACGAGTCACTGCTGGCCCGACGGATCACTGACTGGCTTGAACCGAAGAACTGGATCATCGCCGTCACCCTGCTCGTGGGTTGGCACACCGCGCACTGGACGGGAGTGGCCTGGGGAGTCGTCGGTGCCCTGTTCGCAGCCGTCATCCCGATCACCTTCATCAAGTACGGCATCCGCAAGGGCCACTGGGGCGATCGTCACGTCGGCGCGAAGCCAGCCCGACTCGTCGTGATGGCCGTCATCCTGCTCTCGGTAGCTACCGGCATCGTCCTGATGCTCGTTGCAGGAGCGCCGCGAACGATGGTCGCGCTCATCGTCTCGATGCTGGTGACCCTGGCGATCCTCGCCGCGATCACCTTCGCCTGGAAGATCTCTGTTCACCAAGCCGTATCCGCGGGCGCGTGCGCGATGCTCGTGCAGACCTACGGCCCATGGATGGCGCTCGGCTTCCTCCTGGTCATCGTCGTCGGCTGGTCCCGTGTCGAACTGCGCGACCACACCCGCAACCAGGTGATCGCCGGCACAATCCTCGGCACCATCGTGGCTGCAGCCGTCTTCCATCTCGCTAGCTGACCCGCTCCCCGGTTGGCGACTTCACGCATGAACGAGTCCGGAAGCCGCCATGCCGGACGGACGGTCTCTCCGTTCGTCTTGGACCCGCTGGAGACCGGGTGCTCGCATTTCCGCCGGGGTGGGAGCGGTCGCGTGGTGGGCCTCGATTTCAGAGCACCTGACCCGTTCCGGGACGCGGAGTCTGGGTTAGGGGCTTGCCGGTGATGAGGTACGTGGGCCCGTCGCCCGTGCGGGCGCGTTCGACGGCCGCCAGGCGGGCGTAGGGCACTTCGCCCATCAGCTCCCGCCACTGGACGAGGTCATGGATGGCGTGCAGGTCGTGTTCGGCCGGGTCAAGGCGGATGGCGCGCAGCTGGTGGGGGGTGAGGCGTCCGCCGTCGAAGACGAACCCGACCTTGCCCATCGGCCAGTGCGGTCCGGGCAGGAGGTAATGGGTCAGGAGCAGGCGAGGCTCACCGTGGCCGAGGTCGAGTCCTGTCTCCTCGGCGGCCTCGCGACGTGCGGTCTGCAGCGGATCCTCGCCGGCGTCGGTGTTGCCGCCGGGGAACTGCCACAGCCGGTTGCCGTAGATCGAGCGCAGTTGAACGGGGCGGTCGTGAGTGTCGCGGACGTACAGGCAGCCGTAGACGGTGTGATGGGGAACCGTCTTGACGTAATCGGCCCCGGACATAGGCAGCGGGCGTCCCGGGCGTCCTGGGCGGTGGTCGAAGGGGATCGCCAGGACGCCCAGGTGTTCCTGCTCGGGCGAGTAGATGGTGCGCAGAGTTTGCAGGAGTTCGTCGGCGCTGGCATCGGCGTCGATGCGGCGGAGGTCCTGGGCGCGGAGCAACTCTGCGAAGGAGGCGTGTAGCGCGGGGGGTCCGGCGATGACGTCGAGCTGCCGGTCACTGCCGCGGTCGTGGAAGACCAGGGTGTCTCCTTCGGCGATGGCCTGCCTGCGGGATGCGGCGGTGCGCACCTCGATCGTTTTGTGGCCGGCCTCCACCTGGGCGTAGTAGCGGGGGAGCAGGTGCATGTGGTGCTCCCGCCGCGGCTGGTGCGGGGTGGGCTGAGGAAGAGGCGTGGGGGCGGACTGGGCGCTGTCAGACACGGTCGCCTCCGGCGAGCGCGGCGGTCTGGGGCTGCTGGGCAAGGGGCGGGGTCGGCCACTGGAAGACGAGGCGGGAGGCGGTCTTGTCCACGACGACGCCGTCGGCGGGGAGGTCGTGGTCGGGGGTGGTGGCCGGGTGGACGGTCATCGGGGGGTATCCGGTGGGGCGGATGTGCTGGTCCCAATCCCGCACGCACTGGGCCAGGCGTTCCGCCATCGCGGGTCCGGCCGGTCCGTGCGACCAGACCACGAACTCGTGCCGGGACTCCTGCGGCGTGGCGCCCTGGCGGCGGGGGACGCAGGTCAGGTAGGCCAGGGACCCCTCGGCCACGAGTGCCGGCAGGTGCTCGGCGCCGGCGGCGAGCAGTGGGGTGTCGGTGGCGCGGTCACAGGTGAGAGCGCAGGCGCCGGGCAAGGTGGTGGTGGCGTAGACCTGCAGGGTGTCGTACGGGCTCTTGCCCGGGAGCAGCACGCCGGTGGGCAGTTCGTGCCGCTCGGCGTGGAGAGCTTCCTCCAGTCCTTCGCTCTGGGGCGGGGGGCCGTCGTGGACGTGCACCTGCATCCGCCCGTCCGCCAACATGAGCACCGGGCTGGGACGGGTAGCGACACCGCGGTCACGGACGAATCCGCACACCGTCCAGCCCCGTGCGTGCAATACGTCGCCGCGCCGCTGGAGCGTGACGGCGCGCGTGTAGCCGTGGATCGACAGCGGCAGCACCAGGTGGCCGCCCTCGGCGAGCTGGGCGCGCCAGGCGGGGGCGACGTCCCAGCAGTTGTAGGTGATCATGCTGCCGTCGAAGCCACCGCGCGGTACGAGGTGGGCCGGGGCGCCGAGGGCCGCGTCGCCTTCGACGACGCTGACAGCTCCGCTGCCGGCCTCCGCGTTGAAGGCCCGGGTACGGCGTACGACCCACGGGTCGATGTCGACGCTGACCACGCGTCCTCCGGCTCCGGCGGCGTGGGCGATCAGCTCGGCGTTGTACCCGCCGGAGCCTGCCTCGAAGACGCTCGCGCCCGGCGTCAGGCGCAGGCTCTCGACCATGTCGGCCTGCAGCCACGCCGCGGAGACCGAGCTGATGGCCGTCCCGGTCTCGTTGCGTCGGGTGACGACGGCCCGGTCGCCGCCGTCGTACGCGTCCGCCAGGCTCACTTCCGGGGCGAACCGATGGCGGGGCACGGTCCGCAGCGCGTCGCGGACGGGTTCGGAGGGGGCCCAGCCGCCGTCGATCACCGTCTGGGCCATCTCCTGGCGCAGCCGGGCGGCCTCTTCCGGCTCACCGGGCACGGGCGGCCGCTCGGCGGCGAGCGGGTAGGACACCACCGATGGCAGGTCCGGGATGACGCCAGGCCACACGCTGTCGAGCGCGAGCGCGGCCGGGACGAAGACGTCCCCGACACGGGCGAGAGCGTGCAGGTCGAAGAACTCCCAGCGGTCGAACTTGTCCGCCTCCGCGTTGGTCAGGGTCCCCGTCCACGCGGTGATGCGGATGACGGCCGTTAGCCTGGGGATCCCGTGGCTGTCGTCGACCAGCATCGTCACCACGTGCGCATCGCTCAGGTTGGCGACCAGTCCTGTCTCCTCGGCGAGTTCGCGCACCGCGGCGGCGGCGAAGCCCTCCGGGCCGGTGGTCTTGCCGCCCGGCAGCTCGAGCATGCCGCGCGTCGACCGGCCGAGCAGGACCCGGCCGCCGTCGTCGGTGACGACGGCGAGAGCGCCGGTCAGAGCATGACCGGTGGTCGGTCGCTTCTCGACCGCCCGGGTAGCGAGCGGGCGTGGCCCGCGCAGCACCAGGAAGGCCAGACCGTCCGCGTCCCGCCGCTCCACCGTCTCCCATCCCGCACCGAGCAGCGTGATCTCGTCCTCGTCCAAGGCGATCCCGCGCCGCTCCGCGGGGGTGTTCTCGACGGTCGGGGTGATGACGACGAGCGCGCCGCCCTTCCGCAGCCGCCGGCTCAGCTCGTGAACGAGCCGGTTGCGGTCCCGCACGAACGGATACGCCAGCCGCATCGTGATCAGGTCGTACCCGTCCTCGTGCAGCGGGGCCGGGTCGTCGCGTTCGATATCCAGCCGCAGCCAGCGCACGCCCTCGATGCCGGCGTGCTCCTCGCGGGCCCGGGCGACCGCGCTGTCCGCGAAGTCGACCGCGTCCACGGTGTAGCCGGCCCTGGCCAGGTGGGCGGCCAACTCCCCCGTGCCGCAGCCCACCTCCAGCGCCCGGCCGCCGCCCTCGGGTACCGGGACGTGCTCCGCAAGGAGGTGCCGTTCGCGCTCACCGAGCCGCCGCCACCCCTTCCCCTCGCCGTAGTGCTGCTCCCACTCGCCGCGCTCTGTGTACGTCAACGTGCTGCTCCTCGTGTCGGTCGGGTGGGGATCAGGGGCGCTGCGGGTTGCGCAGCCGGGCCAGGGTGTGCCGTCCGCGCTCGACCAGCTCGGGGTCACCGTGGGTGGTGCCGTAGGCGATGCCGGAGACGGCGTCGAGGACGGACAGGACCGTGAACTGGGCCTCCTCTGCCGGGGTGAAGGGGCGGCCGTAACCGTCCATCACGGCCTGGAAGAGGTCGAGCCGACCGTGCCAGGCGTCGGAGAGCCGTACGAAGTCCCGCACGGCCGGGCCGCCTTCGGCCCGTTCGAAGTCGATGACGTAGAGGACGTCGGCCCTCTCGTCCCAGCGCAGATTGCGGAGCTGGAAGTCCCCGTGCGTCGGCACGCTCTCCACGGGGGACAGGCCGGCGGCCCTCTCGGCGGTGGCGCGGATGAACTCCTCGTCGCCGGGCGCGAGATGAGGCAAGGCGCCGGCCAGGTGCCGCTCCACCTTGCCCAGCTGCAGGGTGTCGGCGGCCGGCCGGGGCGGGGTGCTGTGGTGGATGGCCGCCGCGAGCTGCCCGATGCGGTGGAAGATCCGGCGCTGCTGCTCGGGCGAGTGGACGGCGCCGTGCAGGGTGCGGCCGCCCACCGCGGTGAGCACGACGGCCCGCACCGCGGGGTCGGCGGTCACCAGCCGGGGTGCGGCCGCACCGAGGCCGGGGACCCAGCTGCGCAGGGCGTTGACTTCGCGATGGTGGAAGCGGTCGTTCTGGTGGATCTTGAGATACCACTCGCCGCCCTCGGCGCCGACCGCCCGCCATTCGCGGCTCTCCTCCCGAGCCCAGGACACGTCCGTCCACGCGGTGATCCGCCCTACCGCCTGCTCGGCGAACGTGCGCACCGCCCGCTCCGGGACCGTGCCGCGCGTGGCAGGGTCTGGCACCAGGACCAGCCGGTCGACGGACCGGTCGTAGGCGATCGGGTCGCCGGGCTCCTGGAAGTGCACGGCCATCCGCGCGCCGGCCCGGTAGGCATCCAGCCCGGCCCGGCAGTACGCCACCATCGGCTCCGGCAGGGCGTCGAAGGAGAACCACCCCATGGCGTCGCACACCTGGTGCTCCCTGACCTCCGGGGTGCCCTCCCACCGCCGCACCTCGAAGAACATCCCGACCCTGGCGTCGCCGCCAGGGGCGCGGTGGTGCACGGTGACGGCCGCCCGGACATCAGCCGGGTCGATGACGACACCGGACTCCTCCTCGGCCTCGCGCACCAGAGCGGTGACCATGTCCTCCCACGGGCCGTCCAGGTGCCCGGAGACGAGATGCCAGCAGCCGGCCGCGTACACGTCACCAGCCCGCCGGGACAGCAGCACCTCCGGCCCCGATGCGCCGTCGCGTACGGCGATCAGGTGGACGTCGAGCGGCTCGGAGTGCCGCCGGGCGCCGCTCACGCCGTACCGCCGGGGCGGCGCGCGAGCAGCACGGTGAACACCGCGTCCTCCGTCAGGACGCCGCCGCCGGCCTGGTCCTGGAGCAGCCGGAGAGCGGCGGCCTCGAACTCGGGGTGGCGGCCGGCGAACAGGGCGGGGCGAGCGAAGCTGGTGGTGTGCAGGTAGCCGATGACGTTCTCGGGCGCCCAGGTGCGGGAGACGGGGAAGCGGTGCTCGGTCACCTCGCTGAACGCCGAGTCGGTCAGGTCGTCCTCGTAGGAGCGGCCCGGCCCGTCGTAGGTGCCGCGGGTGCCCGCGCGGCGGTCTTCGCCGAGGCAGCTCTGGATCAGCTCCCGTAGGGCGACTGTCCAGTCGGCCTCGTGGGTCCAGAGGCTGCCGTCGCCCATGATCGCCATGACCGCGTGGGGTGCGGCGATCCGGTCGGCCATGGACAAGACTTCCGGGCGGGCCATCCAGTTGGTCGGCGCGCTCACCCTCTTCACCAGCCCATTTGGGAGTAGAGGCGGCCTTCAGCGATCCCGGTGATGGCCGTGCGGGTGTAGGAGACCAGGCGGTCCGGGAGCTCGTGCCGCGGCCACCACTGCCAGGTCAGGCACTTGTCGGGCTCGCGAACCTCGGGGGCGCCCTCCCATCGGCGGGCCCGGAAGATGAGCTGCAGCAGGGGCTGGCTGCCCGGGGCGTCGACGACGTGGACGACGTGTGCCAGCTCCACGTTCACGGGGTCGATGACCAGCCCTGCTTCCTCCCACGCCTCGCGGACCAGGCACGCGAGGGCGGACTCTTGCTCGCACCGCCCGGCGAGGTAGTGCCAGGTGTCACCCGCGTACTTCGAGTCGGGATGACGCAGTCCGAGAAGCACACGGCCCTGGGCGTCTTCGATGTGGAGGTGTACCCCGACGCCGTTCAGCACCACCCGGCTGCCCCCGTCCCACACGGGAGGAGCCGCGGCCGGCTTGTTGTCCGGGGGGTTCTCGGCCGCGTGCCGGCGAATCAGGTCCCGGGTGGCGGGGCTCAGGCGCAGCCGGTCCAGCTCGTCCACTACGAACCAGCGCAGCAGCACACCCTCGTGCAGCGCGAGTCGGTCGGGGTGGCCACGCCACTGGCCGGCGAAGACTTGGATCGGGACGCTGAGGCCGTCGATGCTGGTTGCGGCCTCCACGGCGTAGGGCCGTACGTTTTCGAGGCGGAGGCCGGGTACCTCCTCGGACAGTTCGCGCAGGAGGGTGCCCTCAAGGTTCTGGTCGTCGCGTGTGCGGCCGCCGCCGAGAAGGGCGAACGCCCCCGACTCCCAGATGACGCCGGGCTTGTGGTCGCGCAGATGAAGCAGGTAGCGACCCTGTCCGTTGTGGATCAGCGCGGAGGCGTTGACGGGCTCCGGCCTCCCGTCCAGACCGTGGGCGCGGGCCTCCAGGAGCTTGCCGCGCAAGGTCGAGGAGTGGACGTCGGCGAACTCGAGCCAGCGGGCGCTGGAGACCTCCTCCTCCTGCAGGGTGAGCCGGGGGCGCTGCTCGGGCACAAGGCAGAAGACGAAGCGAAAGTCGAAGTGCTGGTGGGCGCCCTCGCCCTTGGCCGGGTTGGCGTCGATGTCGTGTACGTCGATGTCGATCGGGGCGCCGAGGAACTGCGGGGTGAGACAGAGGTCCCCCGGCCGCAGGCCGGTTTCCTCACAGACTTCCCGCAGGGCCGCCGCCAACAGCGTTTGGTCCTTCTCGATGTGGCCTCCCGGGGTGAGGAGCAGCCCCGTGCTCCGGTGACCGATGTGGAGCACGCGCTGTTCACGGTCGATGACGGCCGCGCTGCACGTGACGTGGCCGGGGAGCGTCGCACGGTCGGCTGGGTGGTCGTCGGCCTCTAGGAGGGACAGCAGTCCGGCGAGGGAGTCCTGTTCGTGCGGATGCCGGGCCAGGTACGCCTCGGCGGTCGTGCGGATGTGGGAGCGGCTGAGCGGCACGTCATCACCTCGGGACGGCAGAGGAGGAGCAGGGGTGTCCGCAGCGGCGGCCGGGGTTGCGGCGGGGCGCGCGGAGGTGGCGCCAGGGCGGCTCACGCGGGGGTCTCGTGCTTGTCGCCGTCCGGTTCGGACGTGATCTGATAAGACAGCAGCTTGCGGAACAGGCCCGGCTGTTGGGATAGCTGGGCATAGGTGCCTTCCTGGACGATCTTGCCTTCGTCGAGGACGACGATGCGGTCGGCGATGGCGACGTTGGTGATGCGGTGGGTCACCAGCAGCACCGTCCGGTCCCGGGCGAGGGTCCGCAGCCGCTGGAAGATCCGGTACTCGGCGCGGGGGTCGAGGTTGGCCGTCGGCTCGTCGAGGACCAGCAGACCGGCCGGGCGGAAGAACGCCCTGGCCAGGGCGATGCGCTGCCACTGGCCGCCACTGAGTTCTTCCCCGTTCAGCCATTCGCGGGCCAGGAGGGTGTCCAGGCCGGCGCCGAGCTTGTCGACGACCTCGTCGGCGTCGGCCGCCTCGCACGCCTCGCGGACCGCTGCGTCGCCGCGCGCGGTGGGCTGGCCCTGGGTGACGTTCTCGCGCACGGTCAGCGGCCAGTGCGCGTAGTCCTGCGGCACGAGGGCGACCTGCCGCCACAGGGCCTGCGGGTCGGCATCGGCGGTGGGGACGCCGTCCCACAGCACTTGCCCGTCTGTTGGGAGGTAGAGGCCACTGACCAGCTTCGACAGCGTCGACTTCCCTGAGCCGTTGAAGCCGACCAGCGCGGTGACCTTGCCGCGCCGCAAAGTGAGGGAGACGCCGGACAGGGCGTCGCGGTCCTTACCGGCGTAGCGGTGGGTGATCGCCTTGACCTCGATCGTCTCCGGCGGTGCGGGGTGGTGCGGGCCGCGGCGCATGCGGAAGCCGCCGGCCTTGTCGAGGAACCCGGTCCAGTCGTCCATGTACAGCCCGGTACGCACCGCGCGGGCGCCGACCGCCACCAGGCCGCGGACCGACATACCGGCGGTCTGCAGGGCGAAGACGGCCGTGCCGGCATGCCCGACGGTGATCCGGCCGGTTGCGAGCAGCCACACGACCGCCGCCCACACCACCGCCGACCCCAGGCCGCCGCACACCGCGCCGACCAACGACATGCGGGCGCCCTGGTCGGCCGCGGCCCGGTCCTCGCGGTTGATCCGGGCAACGGTGCTGCGGTAACGGCCGGAGAGGAAGGGAGCCATGGTGCCGGCGCGGATCTGGTCGGCGGCGTCCTTGGTGTAGATGTGCCAGCGCAGGACCGACAGCATCCGGTTGTCGCCGTTGCTGCGGAGATTGGCCAGATAGCGGGCACGGGCGGCGCTGACCTGGGCCACGGCCTGCGGGAGGCTGGCGGCGACGAGGAGGGGGAGGAGGACCCAGTGCACGCCGGCCAGGACGATCGCTCCGGCGAGGAAGGCGGCGGCCGAGGCGATCAGGTCCTGGCCCTCGTTGATCAGGTCGCCGGTGACCTGGGCGCCCCGGTCGGCGGCCTCGCGGTCGCGGTTGAAGTCGGGATCGTCGTAGGCGCACAGCTCGACCTCGGCGCAGCCGGTGAGCAGCATCTGCTCGGCCTCGCGGGACATCAGCGGGCCCAGCCGGGAAGAAAGCCAGTTGACGGTGATGCCCAAGAGCGCGCGTACGCCGGCGGCTCCGGCGAGCAAAGCGACGGAGGGCCATGCCTGAAGGAGGCGGTGGTAGACGTCGCCGTCGCGCAGCAGGGCGGTCAGGGTGCCGGCGATGGCGACCAAGCCCAGGGCCTGCATCACGCCCGTGATCAGCTGGCACAGCAGGAGGCCGACGGTCGCGCGCCGGTCGACCCGCCAGGCCAGGGCCAGCGAGCGACGGACCAGTTGCGGCAGGCGCCGAGCCATGTCGCGCATCCGGATGGAGCGACCGGCCGCCTCGCGGCTGCCGGTCAGGTCGACGTACCGCATCTGCGCCTCGGGCGCGGTGGCCGCCGCCGAGGGGGCGGAGGAGGGGGCGGGCGACGGCGCGGTGGTGGTGCGCGGGCCCGGAACGCTGTCGGCTGATGCATCGGTGGGCTCACTCACGCCGCCCACCCCGTATCCGAGCGTTCTGAGGTGCGCGTGCCGTCAACGCTGAGAGAGGGAAGGCCGGGCCGCCGTTCGATTCTGGGAGGCTGCTGCAGGGGGGTGGGGGTGGGGTGCATGGCGTCCTCCGTCTGGGCGTCGGTGTGGCACTGATGCTCTAAAAACGCGGTGGATCTGGTCCCGTCACGGCCTGTTCAGAGGGCATTTGGTGAACGTGAGTTCTAAAGCCGGGGTTGGGCCGTGCGGGCTCCGGGGTGTCGTCGTTCAAACTCGTTCGATCAGGTCAGACCACTCCTTCGGGGGGTTGCGGACAGCACGAACCAGGGCCGCGGCGTACGACGGCGGCCTGGGGCGGTGATCGGAGGTGGAAGGGCGGGAGCGGGTCAGGTGTCGAGGACGGTGAAGGCGACCGCGGGGAAGCGGCGGCCGTTGACCTGGAGGGCAACGGAGTAGGAGCCGGGGGAGACCTTCCAGCGTGCGGTCGAGCGCAGTGGGTGCGCCTTGGCGAGTCGTAGCTCCTGACCCGGCTTGGCGGTGGCGCGACGCACGAAGGCCACCTTCTCCCGTGGCCGGCCGCTCGGTCCCGTAGTCGCGATCACGATCATCACGTGGACGGGAGTGGTTGCAGTGGCGGTGAGCGCGGCGGAGAAGTCCAGGGTGTCGCCGTCGCGGAGTTCGGTGCTTTGCAGGATGAGCGGCGTGAGGGAGATCGGTGCATCGTGGGGGTAGCCGAGGAGGGCGTAGGCGGGCGGCCAACCCTCCTTCAGCCGGTTCATCAGGGCGTTGCGGGCGAGGAAGGCGAACTGCTCGCCGTTGACCCGGCCCGAAGCCTTCCACCGGTGGAGCGTGGCCAGCGCGAGGTCGGGCTGGGCGGCGGCGATGTCTCCGAGGTGGTTGGCCACGGAGGTGCGGACGTAGAGGTGCGGGTCGTCGTAGAGGGTCTCGAGGACGGGTAGGCCCGCGTCGGCGGGGAGCCCGATCCGTGGGGCCCAAGGGAGCAAGGGCCGGGTGGCCTCGCTCGCCAGCCGCCGTACCCGGAAGTCCTCATCGCGGCTCCACGCGTCGACGGCCTTCATCGTCTCGTCGGGGAAGTCGGCGAGAAAGTGCCGTACCGGGAGCTCAGCGGAGAAGTACCCCGTCATGCGGGCCAGCGCGGCAAGTGACCGTTCAAGATGCTCGGCGGTGCGCAGGTACCGGGAGACGTAGTCGGAGTGCGGGCTGTAGAGGTGCAGCCCGAAGTCGTTGGTCACCCCGGCGGCCGCGGGCGTCGGGGGCAGCGAGCGCAGCAGGATGTCGAGCGCGTCGGGGCCGCCGGCCGGGAGGTGGTCGTGCAGGCCCTGGCTGGTCCGGGCGATCCGGGCGCTCAACTCCAGCCGGGGAAGGTCCGCCATCACCGATGCCACGAAGCCCTCAGTGTCGAACTCAGGCCACACGCCGTGGACTTCGCGGCCGATACGGGCGATGCGCTCGGCGTTGAGAGCGGTCTCTTTCAGGGGAACCTTCGCGGTCATGGACAAACCCTAGGGCTGGCTGCGGGGGCATCCCTCGTGTTCTCGCCGCAGGTCATCCGGCGGTGTGAACGCGGGGGTTCTCGGCTATCGGACGGCGGCGCGGTACAGCAGCCGGCGGTGTCGGGAGCTGTCGCAGGGAGAGGCGGTGTGGAGGGTGGCGAGGTTGTCCCACACGACCAGGTCGCCCTGGCTCCAGCGGTGGCTGTAGACGTAGGGCGCGCTGGTCGCGTGCTGCAGCAACTCCTCCAGCAGAGTCCGGGCCTCCTGCTCGGCGAGTGTGGTGATGCCGCTGATCACCATGGAACCGAGTAGCAGGGAACGCGCCCCCGTGACGGGATGGGGCAGGACGAGCGGATGTACGGCCTCCGGACTCGCGGCCAGGCTTCCGGTTACGATCGACGACTGCCCGCCGCTGGCCTGGCTCTGGAGCGCGCCGAGTTGCGCGAGCGAGTGCCGCGCACGCATCGGGCCGATTCGCTGCCGCACCGCATCGGGGAGGTCGGAGTAGGCGCGGGTCGCGTCGGCGAAGCGGGTCTCGCCGCCGCGTTGGGGGGTGATGACCGAGTAGAGCATCGTCGCCGAGGTGAGCTGGGGCTTGAAGCTGTTGTCGGCGTGCCATTCCTCCTCGTTGTCCCCGTCGTAGACGCCGATGTGTCTGCCGTCCTCGACGATGTTGCTGATGACGGTCAGGCCCGGGAAGCCGCCGACGGCGTACCGGCGGTCGACGCTGGTGTCGACCGTTCCGAAGCAGGAGGCGACGGTCAGCAGGTCGGCGTGGGTCAGGTGCTGGCGGGGCACGATCAGCAGCCGGTACTGATGCAGGGCCGCGGCCAGATGGGGCGCGAGGTGCTCGGCGTCGGTCGCGAGGTTGGTGTCGGCGACGGCGCCGAAGCCGCTCTTGTCGAGCGGGCGCAGCGACAGGTCCATCGTCACTCCTTCCGGACGGTGATCGGGGCGGTCAGAACCGGGGCGAGGGCTGGAAGACGCTGATGTCCTTGACGCCGGAGGCGGCCATGCACAGCCGCTCGATGCCGATGCCGAGTCCGACGCTGCCGGCGGGGACGCGTCCCGTGTCGATCGCCTCCCTGGCCAGGGCCTGCTCGTCGTCGTACAGGTCCACCGCGCGGGCCCGGTCGACGAAGGCGGCTCCGTCGGGCTCGTCTTCGTAGCCGTGGACGACCTCGATGCCGTCGACCAGGACCTCGAAGCGGTTGAGGACGGCCGTCGTGCCGGGCGTCAGGCGGGCGCACGGCTCGTCTCCGCCGACCGGGTACTCGGTCAGGAACAGCGCGGCGCTGGCGCTCTGGACCTCGACCTCGCGCTCCACGTATTGCCCGAGCACCGTCTTGAACGGCACGTCCGCGTTCATGCCCAGGTGTGCGGCCATCCGCGCGGGCAGATCACCGAAGGGCTCGCGGTGCAGGTCGATGCCGAACTGGTCACGGATGTGGCCGGCGACGGAGACGCGCTGCGGGGCATAGGGCAGGTGTGGGCGGATCAGCCTCTCGGCGAGCGCCAGGAGGAAGTCGAAGTCCTCGCCGGCGGCGTAGAGGTCGAGCATCTGGAACTCGGGCGCGTGCAGCTCGTCGGGCTTCTCGGGCCGGAAGCACGCGCCGATCTCGAAGACGCGCGGGTGATGCTCCAGGTTCACGCGCAGGGCCGGGCCGATCATCGCCCGCAGGAACCGCCCGCCGTCGTGGTCCACGGGCAGACGGCGCCCTGGACCGAGGTCGGCTCGGCGCATGGTCGGGGTAGTCACCTCGACGAAAGCCTCGGCGCGAAGGGTGTCCCGGAGGGTGAACAGCAGGTCGGACTTCATGACGACGGGGTTGAGCACGGAGGCTCCTCAAGGCCGTTGTTTCCGGGCGGAGTTCGCGGGAAGCCGGGCCCCACGGTGATCTGGGACTCGGGCCCTCGGCGAGGCCACAACGTAGCCGCGTCCCGGCGAACGGCAGAAGCCCTCCCACCCCTCCGGCCGCGGCCAACGGGCCCGAAACGGGGCCCATCCAGGAACCAACTTCGGCATAAGAGCAGCTCAGAAGCGGTGTGCGCGCAACAGTGACGCAACGGTTCCGTGCAACCGGCGCAACGGCCAGAGCCGTTGCGGCCCTCCTCGGCCGAGTTCTAGCGTGACTGGCCAAGCGCCCGGCGTGACCGCCACGCAACGCTCCTCCACAGGCGGAGGGGGCGTGCTGAGGCGAGGCCCTCTTCACCGGCGTGCGCCCACGCCACGGCGTGCCGAGCCGACGGTTCAACACCTCACCGGACCCGCGGCCCGGCAGTTCCACAGCCCGATCACCCGGACTCGCGGATTACCCGCGACCGAGCAGGGAGAACTCGATGACCGCTACCGCTGGAATGACCCCGGACACCGACCTGAAGGCCGGCATGCGCCCCGACGCGGCGGACCTGAAGCTCGGGATGCGCCCCGACGCCGAGCTGAAGTCCGGCATGCGTCCGGACGCCTCCACCCTGAAGGTCGGCATGCGCCCCGACGCCGCCGACCTGAAGGCCGGCATGCGCCCCGACGCCGCCGACCTGAAGGCCGGCATGCGCCCGGACAGCGCCCTCGTCGCCGCCTGACCGGCGGCTGATCCACCCCTTCGTCGTACTCCGGCGCGCTCGCCCAACGGCAGGCCGCCCGTGCGGTCCGCCCTGCGGGGGCGCGCCGGAGTACGGCCCCGCTCTCATCCGCACCGCGTCGACTGGAGAACCTGATGGGCAGCCCCGCCGCCGGCAGGACCCGCAACGGCACCGGAGCCTCCGGCCCGGTGCGCAAGGCCCTCGGCCAGCAGCTCATCGCCGACCTGGAGAAGCTCTGCGGGCGGCCGCCCATCGGCCTGTGGGACGTCGCCTGGGACCTCATGGCCATCGCCGCCGCGGCGATCGCCGGCCACCTCGTCGGTCACGTCGCCGGCCCCCTGCTCGCGGTCTGCTACATCGGGGTGCGCCAGCGCCACCTGTCCAACCTCGGCCACGAGTGCGTGCACTCCAAGCTCATGGCCACCCGCCGCGCCAACCGGATCGTCGGCTACCTTCTGACCGGCCTGCTCGGCGAAGGGTTCGAGCCCTACCGCAGCAGCCACTACGTCCACCACGCCAAGCTCGGCTCCGACGACGACCCGATGTTCCAGTCCTACCGCGCCGGCAACATCCGCGCCGCTGGCCGGGCACCGAGCCGCCGTGCCTTCGTCCTGCGGGTCATCGTGCGCAACGCCCTGTGGCGGCTGCCGAAAACCGCGGTGCTGACCCTGCTCACCCGCGCGCCGGGGGAAACCTGGCGGGCCCTCGCCGCCCGGGCCGTGCTGTGGGCGGGCGTCGTCGCCGCGCTGTGGCCCGTGGGCGGCGCGCCCTACCTGCTGCTCTACTGGCTGCTCCCCCTCGTCCTGATACGGCCCGTCGTCACCTGGATCACCGATCTCGGCAACCACGCCGGGCTGATCGAGAACGGCGACATCCTCCTGCAGACCCGCGGCTGGACCTCCCACTGGCTCACCCGGCACCTGCTCGGCGGTCACCTCGACGACATGTTCCACCCCATCCACCACTGGTGCCCGCAGATCCCCTGGCGGCGCCTGCCCGAGGCCCGCGCCCTGGCCGCCGAGCACCTGCCGCGCTTCGGCGAAGTGCCGTGGTGCTCCGGCTACTTCTTCCGGCGCCGCGCCACCCCCGACCAACCGTGCGTGATCGAGGACATCATCACCCGGCTCGCCGCCCCCGCCGCCTGCACCCCGGCCCGGCACGCCTCGGCCGCCTGACCTGATCCCCGCCCGACCTCCGAACCCCGTACGGCACCACCCCGCCCCCCCGGCCGCGCATCTCGCGCGCCGGAGGCGAGGGCGCGCCGTCGCCCGCCGCCGAGGAGGCGGCCCACCATGCCCCAACCCGCGCTCGCCTCGCCGGCCTTGAACAGCTTCGACGAGTTCACCCGGCTCGACGAGGTCGTCCTCGGCCGCGCCGAGCACTACGACGCCCACCACACCGACACCTCGTGGCGGCTGTTCTTCTACGACAACGTCGCCCCAGTCCTCGGCCGGCACACCAGCCCGACGGGAGAGGAGCTCCTGGCGATCCCCGCGCAGCTGGTCGACGAGCTCAACGAGGACATCGCCGGCCTGGCCGACGCCCTGACCGGATGCGGGGTGAAGGTCCTGCGGCCCGCCGCCCCGGGCAAGGACGTCGACATCCGCTCCCCGCACTGGGATGCCCGGGCCACCCCGCCGCTCAACGTCCGCGACCAGACCATCATCCTCGGCAACACCATCGTGGAGACCGCGCCCCATGTCCGGGCCCGGATCTTCGAGAACGACCTGCTCAAGCCCGCGTTCTACCACTACTACCGGGACGGGGCGAACTGGGTGAGCATGCCGCGCCCGGCCCTGGCCCGCGGCTCCCTGGACACTTCCTACTTCACCAGCCAGGACCTGGACGTCAGCCGCGCCATGGACGGCGAGAGTGCCGGCGCGATCGAGGGCCTGGGCCTGGAGATGGTCTTCGACGGCGCGCAGTGCATGCGCCTGGGCCGCGATGTCCTGGTCAACGTCGCCAACCACAACCACGAACTCGCCTTGCGCTGGCTGAGGGACAACCTCCCCGGCCTGCGGTTCCACCGCCTGAACGCCATAGCGGACAACCACATCGACAGCGTCCTGGTCCCGCTGCGCCCCGGCTTGATGCTGCTGCGCTCCCCGGCCTACCTGAAGTACCTGCCCAAGGACATGCAGTCCTGGGACGTGATCTACGCCCCCGACACCGACGACAGCAACTTCCCCGACTACAGCGACCTCGGCTTCGTCGTCCCCATCGGCAGCCGGTACATGGACATCAACCTGCTGTCCATCGACGAGAACACAGTCGTCGTCAATTCCCTCTACCCGGAGCTGATCGAGGTCCTGGAGCGCCGCGGATTCACCGTCGTCCCCGTCCGCCACCGCCACCGGCGCCTGTTCGGCGGCGGCTTCCACTGCTTCACCCTCGACACCGTCCGCCGTGGCGGACTCGAGGACTACCTCAGCTGACCCCCGCACCCCCTCCACCGCGCCCCCGAACACGGCAGTACGCCCCGACGTCAGGAGACCCTTGATGGAGACCGTCTACCCCTGGCCGCCCGACCACGCCTTCTGGACCGGCACCTTCCCCGACCAGACCACCGGGCGGACCACGCCCTTCCTGTTCAAGGGCATCATCCCCGCCACCGCGGCCGGGCCGGACGACGTCCTGGCCGGATTCGAGGCCATCCGCCGGGCCCACACCGCCGACATCGGCATCAAGGCGCACGCCCGCGTCTACGTCGGCGAGGACCGCCGCGACGACCTCCTGCCCCAGGCCCTGACCGCCCCGGCCTGGGACGGCGGCGTGGACGCCTTCGTGCCGTGGATGCAAGACCTCGCCGGCGCCGAACGTTTCTCCCTGGTCATCAACAACCTGGAGACCGTCAGCCCCGCCCTCGCCGCCGGCCTCGGGACCTTTCTGAAGTCCCTCATCGACGGGTGGGGCCTGCCGCTGGGCGGCGCCGAACAGGTCGCCTTCGCCGGGAACTACGCGGGCACCGCCTTCGGGATCCACGAGGGCTACGAGGACGCCTTCCTCGTCCACCTCGGCCCGAACGCCAAGAACTTCTACTGCTGGCCCGCCGAGCAGTACGAGAAGCTCACCGGCGGCAAGGAGCCCACCTACGGCGACTACCGGGCGCTGCTGGAGGAGGCCGAGCACTTCCTGCTGGAGCCGGGCGACGCCCTCTTCCTGCCCCGCCGCGTCTTCCACGTCGGCACCCAGGACACCTTCTCCGTCTCGGTGGCCATGCCGCTGTACACCTACCCGTACGCACAGCTCCTGCAGAGCCGCATCATCCCGGACGTCCTCGCCGACCTGGCCGGCGACGGGCCCGACGACCCGCTCAACGAACCCTCCGCGATGGCGGACACCACCACTGGGCCCGGCGCCGTCGCCGACCGTCTGGCCGGTGTCGGCCGCGAACTCCTCACCGTCGCCGCCGACCGCGTCCGCGCCGCAGCCCGCGAGCACACCGAGCAGCGATGGGCCACGCTGCTGAGCAACGGTGGCTGGGAGCTCGTCGAGGGCGACCTCTCCCGCCAGGAAGCCGCGGACGCCTTCGACCCCGAGCAGGTCATCCCGGGCGCCGGCATCCGCCTGATCACCCCCTACCAGGTGACCACCCTCCTCGACGGCGGCTCCCAGCAGGTCCTGCTGCGCGGCCACCAGCCGGGGGTCGCCCTCGACAGCGCGGGCCTGGACCGGGACACCGTCACCGCCCTCAACCGTGGCGACACCGTCGTCCTGCCCGACAACGCCGAGCTCCTGAGGGCCGTCCGCGCTCTGGGCGCCACCGGCGGCCTGCACCTGACCCCCCGCCCCTCCGACACCAAGGACGCCGACGCATGACCCCCGACAACAGCCTCGTCCAGGCCTACCTGAGGACCCACCCCGAGACGCAGAGCGCCGTCAACGGCACACTGCTGAGCAACTTCACCTCCGGCACCGCCCTGGTCACCAAGCACCTGGCCCCCCTGGTCGAGTGGGTGTATGCGCGGATCGCTGAGAAGGTCGGCGCCGCCGACCTCAACGAGCGCCAGGCCCGCATGTACATCGAGGAACTCTCGGTGTTCGCCCGCTACAACGCGCAGTTCCTCAAGACGGCTGCCACCGCCGTTGAGGGCTACTGCCCCGAGCTCGCCCACGAGCTGCGCCGCAACCACCTGGAGGAGGGCGGCGAGCGCGGCAAGGTGCCCGCGCACTACGTCCTCTACACCAATGCGCTCCTCTCCGACCTCGGCCTGCTCGTCAACGGCCATGTGCCCGCACCGGAGACGGAGACGCTGGTCAACCTCCACCAATGGATGGTCGGCTCGCACATGCCCAGCCACATCGCCGGCGCCTACTACGCCACCGAGGCCGTGGCGATCGCCGAGACCGAGATCCTCCGCGACATCACCAACCGCTACGGAGAGCTGACCGGCGCCGGCAGCGGCGGCGAGCTCAAGGCCCTGAAGTACTACTACGACCTCCACCTCGACGAGGGGCACGAGGCCGCCCAGATCGGCGGCATGAGCGTCGAGGCCGCCCACATCGAGGGCCTCGCCAGGTTCATCAAGGAGAGTGAACTCTTCCACATCGACCTGCCCCAGGCCCTCGACGGATGGCTGACGATCACGGAGGGAATGACACACTGGTGGGCTCAACTCGCCCACCGTGCCTCGGAGATGAACTGATGAACGCCACTCCCGACATCGTCGCCGCCGCCCAGGGGCGCACCGGCGGATGCCTGTGCGGAAAGATCCGCTTCACCGTCAAGGGCGAGGCCGTCTACCCCCACACGTGCAGCTGCAAGCACTGCAAGAAGCTGGGCGGCGGCCCGATGATGTGGTGGGCCGGCTTCGCCCCGGAGAACGTCACCTGGACGAACGGCGTCGAGCCGACCTGGTACACCACGTTCGAGGGCGAGGCCCAGCGCGGCTTTTGCCCGGACTGTGGCAGCCGCCTCGCGGCGATCGACAGCGACGTCCCCGAGCTCGGCATCGTCGTCACGGCCCTGGACGACACCAGCGGCGCCGATCTCGTCCCCGTCAACCAGTCCTTCCGTGACGACGCCATGGCATGGCTGGACCAGGTCCCCGACACCACCGAGAAGAGCCCCGTCGGCTGACACCCGCGCCTCCGGAGGCTGGCAGCCCTGATTCTGCCGGCCCCCGGACCCCGCACCCTCCTGGGACCGTCTGCGCCGCGTCCGGCTCACCTCCGATCCGTCCCGCACCCCGCCCAGGAGACCCCTCGTGCTCACCCCGCACGCGACCAGCGAGTACGGCGCCCTGCGCCACGTCGCCATGCGCTACGCGAGCGACCTCACCCCCGACCTCGACGGCCCCGACATCCACCCCGTTCTGACCCGCCAGAAGACCACAAGTTCCTGGCAGGCATACGACCCGGCCACCGTCCGCACTCAGCAAGACACCCTCATTGGCCTGCTCCGCGGACGCAGCATCGAGGTAACCCTTCTCGATGCCGCTCCGGGCTCCCCGGTCCAGCACTACCCCCGCGACATCGCCTTCGTCATCGACCACGTCCTGGTCATGGCCCGCCTGAACGCCACGCACCGCCGCCCAGAGGCCGACGCGCTCGCCCCGCTGCTGGCCGGCGCCCCGCACGTCGCCCACCTGGACGAGGGCACCATCGAAGGTGGCGACGTCGCCCTGCATACCGGAACCGTCCTGGTCGGCCTGGGCGAGGAGACCTCTCCCACCGGCGTGGAGGCGCTGCGGCGGGCGCTGGCCCACCACGGTGTCGACCGCGAGGTCCGCCCGGTGCACTTCGCCACCCACGGCATCGTCCACCTGGACGACCATTTCGCCATCGTCGCGCCCGGCACCGCCCTCATCCACCGCGATGTCTTCCCGCCCGCCGAACTGTGCTGGTTCAAGCAGCACTTCGACCTCATCGACGTCACCGTCGCAGAGGCGCGCGCCGTCCAGACCAACGTCCTGGCGATCGCCCCGGACACCGTGATCGTCGCTGCCGGCAGCGACCGCATCAGGGAGCAGCTCACCGCCCGCGGACTCCAGGTCCTCACCGTCGACTACCGCGAGGTCACCCGGATCCCCGGCTCGCTGCGCTGCACCACCCTGCCGCTGACCCGCGCCTGATCCACCCCCATACCCGTCCCGCACCCGGCCGCCGGCCCACACAGTGCGGTCCTTCGCCGTCGCCCGACTCCTGGAGCTGTCGTGCCCGACCCGCTGCTACCCGTGCTCCTCGCCGTCCCGGTCGTGATCCTCGCCTGCCAGGCCGGCGGGCGAGCCGTCAGGCTGCTCGGCCAGCCGCCGGTCATCGGCGAAATCGTGGCCGGGATCCTGCTCGGCCCTTCGCTCCTCGGCTGGCTCGCCCCCACCGCCCAGCAGCACCTCCTGCCCCCCTCGGTCCTGCCGGTCACCTCCGCCTTGGGCACCCTCGGCCTGATGGCATTCCTGTTCCTGATCGGACTGGAACTCGACCTGCGCAGCCTGCGCACTACCCGCGGCGCCGTCGCCGCAGTCAGTCTCACCGGCCTTCTGCTCCCCATGGCCCTCGGTGCCGCCCTGGCCGCCGCCCTCTACTCGACCTTCGCTCCCGACGGCGTCGACCGGCTGCCGTTCACCCTGTTCGTCGCCGTCGCCCTGAGCATCACCGCCTTCCCGGTCCTTGCCCGGATCCTCGCCGACCGCGGCCTGGAGACCACACCCCTGGGCGCCTTCGCCCTGGCCTGCGCCGCCACCGACGACGCCCTCGCCTGGTGCCTGCTCACCGCCGCCGTCGCCCTGACCACCTCAGGCACCGCCCTGTCGGCCCTCACCACCCTCGCCCTCACTGCCGCCTTCGCCGCCGCCCTCGCCCTCACACGCCCCCTGCTGCGCACCCTGCTCAAGCGCGCCGGCCGCACCGGCGACGAGCTCGTCCTGGCCCTGCTGTTCGCCGGGCTGTGCCTCAGCGCCTACACCACCGACCAGATCGGCGTGCACCCCGCCTTCGGCGCGTTCCTGTTCGGCGCCGCCGCCCCCCGCGGCCTCCCCGCCGTCGAGCGCGGCGCCGCGCGCATCCGCGCCGTCGTCCTGCCGCTCCTCCTGCCGCTGTTCTTCGTCGGCGCCGGCCTGCACACCGACTTCTCCCACCTGCCCGCAGGACAGTGGGGCTGGGGCGCGGCCATTCTCGCCGTCGCCGTCGTCGGCAAGTGGGGCGGCGCGGCCGGCGCGGCCCGGCTCACCGGCTCCGACTGGCGCTGGTCAACCGCCGTCGGCACGCTCATGAACTGCCGTGGCCTGACCGAACTCGTCGTCCTCGGTATCGGCCTGCAGACCGGCGTCATCACCGAGGCCCTGTTCACCCTCCTGGTGATCATGACCGTCATCACCACCGCGGCAACCGCCCCCATCCTCCGGTGCGTGGCCGGCGACGACCCGAGAATGACCCCGCCGACGCCCCACGACAACCCTGACCGCGCCCCGGCCCGGGAGACGACCCGATGACCCGCCCGAACTCGGTCCTGGACGCGGTCCTCACCCGCCGCAGCGCTCCCCGTCTGACCGAGCCCGCCCCCGGCTCCGCCGACCTGGAGTGCCTCGTCCAGGCCGCGGCCACCGCCCCCGACCACGGGCGGCTGCGCCCCTGGCGGCTGGTCGCGGTGAGCGGCGACGAGCGGGCCCGGCTCGGCGATGCGCTCGCCGAGGCCGCCGACGCCCCGGAGCAGGCCCGCCGCGCCGCCGCCAAGCCCTTGCGCGCGCCCCTGCTCCTGGCGATCGTGCACCGGCCCGTGCCGGACCACCCGAAGGTCCCCGAGTGGGAGCAGCTGGCCGCCACCGCCGGCATGGTCACCATGCTGTCGCTGCTCCTGCACAGTCACGGCTTCGCGTCGATCTGGCGCACCGGACCCACCGTCCAGGTACCCCAGGTCCGCAAGTACCTCGGCGTCGAGGACGACGAACAGCTCCTGGGCTGGCTGTACGTCGGCACCCGGGAGGGCGAGGACGCCGCCGACCGGCGGCCTCTCGACATCCCCGCCAGGATCACCTGGCACACGACCGGCATCTGAGCCCACCACCCGGCACGCGACGCGCCCGGCAGCGAGCCGGGCGCGTCGCTGTACCCCGCTGCGAAAGGCGGACCATGCGCGACATCTAGCACATCGAGACCCCGGACACACCCTGAGCGTCCGCGTCGATCCCGGGAGCGAGTGGGAGGGCCGCCCCGCCCTGTGGCCGAGCGTGGGGGAGTACCCGATCTACGACCCGTTCCTCTACACGACCATGACCACCGACGACGAGCGCAACCGTCGCTTCCGCGCGGCCCTGGCCCGCCTGGCGCCGGACCGGCGGATCCTGGACATCGGGACGGGACAGGACCTGCTCTGGGCACGCGAAGGCGTGCAGGCCGGAGCTCGGCACGCCGTAGCCATCGAGGTCATCGAGGACGCCTTCCACAAGGCTGCCGCCAACCTGTCGACCCTCGCCTTCCCGGACCGGATCACGCTGCTGCTCGGCGAGTCGACCAGTCTCCGTTTCGCCCCCCGCGCCGATGTCTGCGTCGCCGAAATCATCGGTTCGCTCGCCGGCGCCGAAGGCGCGGCCGCCGTCCTGGCTGACGCCCGCATCCGTCTCATGGAACCTGGCGGCATTGCCGTACTCCACCGCGCGGTCACCCTGGCCGCCGCGGTCCGCCTGTCCTACCTGCTCCCCGACCAGCCCGTCGCGTTCGCCGAGGCCGCGCTTCCGTACCTGCGCAGCATCTTCGACTGGCACGGCGGCCTCTTCGACGTGCGGCTCCGGGTCGAGAACCCGCCCGTCGACGCGCTGCTCTCCGAGGGCGCTCCCGCCGAGGTGCTCGACTTCAACGGTGACCTTCAGACACAGCAGAGCACGACCACGCGCTTGGTCATCACGCGGCCGGGCCTCGTAGACGGCGTGCTCACCTGGCTCAACCTCTGGTGCCTGCCGGACGAAGAGCCGCTCGACGCGCTGCGCATGCAGACGAACTGGGCCACCATCTACCTGCCACTCTTCGACCGCCCCTGGCCGGTCGAGCCAGGAAACGTCCTGGAGCTCACCTTCGCGGCCAACCTAAGCGACGACCGGGTGCACCCGGACTATCAGCTCCGGGCCGTCCTGCACACAGCCGACGGGCAACAGCACCGCGGCTCTCTCGTCTCCCCGCACCACGGCGGTGCCTTCCGGTCCCACGCGATCTACCGGCATCTCTTTCCCACGTGCTGACCGGTACCGGGCCGGGCGCCCCAAGCCCATCGCGGACTCCTCCGCGGGCTGCCTGGGGTGCGGCGGCGGTTAGGATGGTCAGAAGTCCCGTAGCGACTCGCCCGCGTTCAGGTGGTCCAGGCGCTCGGAGAGCCGGCGGCTCATCAGGTGCTGTGACGCCTGGGAGGCACGCTTCGCGGCCGCCGTGTGCTCCGCCGAGGCACCGCGCAGTCGCGCCAGCTCGGCTTCAGTGATCAGTAGTTCCACTGTGTCGCGCGTGCGGTTCGAAGGAAGGGCCGACGCCTCCTTCAGCGCCTGAGCGCCCTGTTCGGCCAGGCCAGCGACGGCGAACGCCCACGCCGCCTGTCCTTCCAGCTCACGCAGGTCGAACCACTCCAACCAGGTCGGACCGGAGTTCCTCTGCGCGCGGACGAAGAACTCGCGGGCCCGCCTCACCGCCGCCACGACCTGATCCGCCTGGCCATTCAGGGCCCATGCCCGGGCCTCGGTCACGCAGGCGTAGGCCCTGACCAGAGGAGGCGAGCCCTTGGCCGCCAGCACAGCACTGCGCGCGTGCGCGAGCACGTCGGCCTGCCCTCCCTGCGTTGCCGCCAGCCGGGCCTGGTGAATGTGGACCCGGGTGATGCGGGCGCGGTCGCCGATCGCCTGGGCCAGCCGCATCGCCTGAAGGTCATAGCGCTGGGCGAGACCGGGAAGCTGGTCGTCATAGGCCATCGACGCCATCGCGAGGACGGCATCCACCACGCTGCCGTACAGCCGACGCCCGGTCCGCGCGGAGAAACCCCCGTTCAGCATCGGCGTGGCGTGCGTGTCCATCATCGACGCGAACACGGAGCGGAACTTGCCTCCACCGTGCTGAGAGTCGAGCTTGCCGTACAGCTGCGTCTGCTCGTCGAGAAGGTCGATGTCCGCCGCGCTCACCTTGTGCTGCCCGAGCCCACCAAGCACAGAATCGGCCGGCATGACGAGCGCCTCCCTCGAGGCGGGACCGAACACGCTCGGAGAGAACGCGCTCTTGACGACGCTCCGCCGCCGCATCGCGTCCAAGGCCCACAACTTCGAGAGCATCCGTACGGCGTGCGGCACATCCAGGTACTCCAGCGACTGCGCAGCGACCAAGCCGGTGTCCGACGGCCAGCCCAAGCTCTCCGGCGTCACCACCCGGTTAAGGGCCTTAGACAGCACATGACACGCGGCGGCCGCGAGGTCGTCGCTGGGGGTAGCCCCCTTGCACCACCGCGAGACGGTACTCGTGACCACCGTGTACGGCAGGTGGGTAGCCTCGCAGCGCGCGGCGATCCGGCGGGCGAAGCCGCTGATGGACCACTCCAAGGTCTCCAGGTGCTTGAGTAAGACCTCGTTGCGCTCAGCCTTCGCTGGTCTCGGTCTCGTCATCGTGCCGTCCATCGAGGCGAAGTTGGCAACGAGGACGACACCCTCCCAAGCAGAAGCGCGGTTGTGGACGTGGGCTCCCGCAATGAGGTGGCCGGGGTAAATGGGAGACCTTTGGGGTTCGCCTTGGCCGCAAAGACGAATGGGATGATCAGAACGCCCATCAGGATCACAGTGAGGCTGCCGCCGAGGTCGCGAAGCGCCGACCCGAGCGGGCCCTCGTGCCAGGATCGTCCGGTATGGGACAAGATGTCATCTCCTTTGTGGGATGGCGGCTGGCAGGACTGATGGGAGTGCGTTCGAGGCTGGCCGTCACGGCCTGCCGGACCTCGGTCGCGCAATCAGGCGGGGCTTCGGTCAAGGAGTTCGCAGACGAGCACTGCGAGACGGGCGGTGCACCACAGCGGGCTGGACGCGACGCCGGTCGTGTCGAGAACGAGAGCAGCCGCGGAAGGTCTGGGTGTGCTCGGCGTTATGGCCCTGGCGCACACGGACGGCGTCAAGCTGGTTGTTGACGCGTTTGACCGGGTGCGCGGCGGACTGGGTCGCGCCGGCGATCAGTTTGCGGGCGAGGTCGCAGCGCTGGGGTTCGGCGGTGGTCATGCGCTGCCCCGATCGTCCGGGACCGTCTCCGGCGCGTGGACGCGGCAGGCGATAAGGGTGCTCAGCCCGGGCCTTTGCTCGGCGGCGAGTTCGAGGCGGGCGACTCGTTCACCCTCTCGTCCTGTCCCGGAACCCCGGATGACCCAGCCCCTGTCGGTGAGCCGACGCAGTAGGGCGGCGATGGGGTCGGCATCCAGGGGGTGGCGAGCCAGGGCCTCGGCGCGGACGGCGGGCAGGCCCTGCCGGGCGGCGAAGTCTGAGGCCCACAGGGTGATCAACCGCATGATGTCGTCGGGTTCGTCGGGCAGGGTGTGGACACAGCCGAGGAAGAGGCAAGGGCCTTCGCCCCAGCCGAGGCCGGGGTCGCGCTGGGGGATCAGGCAGGCCAGCAGCTTCCCGTCCTCGAACAGCCCGGCCGGCTTCGTCTGCGGGTTTCGGAAGTTGGCCGGGACGTCGGTTTGAGCGGGCACCGGGAGACCGCGCATGGCGAGCTGGCGCTGGCGGTCCTGGACAAGGGCGGCGGCCTCCTCGCGCTCGGCGTCCGTGCGTAACGTGCGCATCTCGTACACGGCGGCCAAGGGCGGCGTGGTGAAGGGTGCCGCAGTTGGCCGGCCCTGGTGGGTCGTGGAGGCCGGGTGCCGGTTCACTGGCTCGCTCCGACGCGCGTCGGCTCGGCCGTCAGCAGGTTCCATCCGTGCGCCAGGATGACCAGCTGGGTGGTGTCCTTGGCGCCCGTGTCGACGAGTAGCTGGTCGAGCGCGGCGCGCAGGTCGGCGGGGGCGAGCTTGGCGGCGAGGGCGACGTTGCGGGGGTTGCTGTGCTCGGCGACGGCTCGCAGCAGCAGCAGGTCCTCGGGACTGAACTGCGGCGCCGGCCGGTCGGGCGCGGGAACGGCCACCTGCTGGGTGGCGAACAGGCGGTGCACCATCACCGGGGGCTTGCAGCGCGGCGGGCAGTGAAGGCTCTCGCGGATGTCGCGCATGTACTGGCGGACGGTTTCGGCCGACAGCCCGGTCTGTGCGCCGATGTCCTTCGGCGCGAGGCCGTGTGCCAGGTGCTGGGCGACGCGCAGCAGGGTCGGCGTCAGCGGAGTGATGGGTGCGCTAGTCGTTACGGGCGAGGTCACGGTGTCTCTTTCTCGGCTGGGATGGACGGTCAGTTGGGGGAGGTGCCGCCGGTCCCCGCGGGGGACGGGGCCGGCGGCACGGGCCCGTGCGCGGCGGTGCGGATTCACGGGGTGCCGCGCACGGGGGTCTAGGCGGCGGTCGGGCCAGGGCGGGCCCAAGCGGCCTCGGCTGCCAGGCGTTCGGACCACTGAAGGTGGTCCTCGTCGAAGGCGGCGTCCGCCAGGCGTATTCGCTGTACTTCGCCGGTACCGGCCGGTGGGTAGGTGTGCTGGATGTCGCGCCAGAAGCGCTGGAGGACGTACTCGCCGTCGAGGGCGTGCGCGCCGTGCAGTTCCATGGCGTCCTGGGCGGACTGCGCGGCCCACTGGTGGCCGAGGTACTTGGAGTTGATCAGGTCGGCGTCGCAGGGCAGGCCCTGGTCGAGAAGGTGCACCGCCTGGTAGGCGAGTATCCGGCCGGCACGAAGGCGGGCCTCCATGGCGCCGATGCGGTCCCGAAGAACGGGCAGGTCGGACAGGGTGCCCCGGTAGCGGGGGCGGGTCTTGAGCCGCGTGGTGGTGGTGTTCACGACAGCCTCGTGGATGCCGAGGCTGACGGCGGCCAGGTTGGAACGGCCGTACAGGATGCTGCTGCTCTGGGCCACGGCCAGGCCCTGGCCGACTTCGCCCACCATGGCGTCCTCGGGAACGCGAACGTGGTCGAGGTCGAGGCGGCCGGCGGAGAAGCCGTGCAGGCCGAGAGCGACCTGGTGGCGGGGGATAAACAGGCCGGGGCGGTCGGCTTCGACCATGAACGCGGTCAGCGCCTGGGAGGTGCTCACGCCGGGCCCTGCGGTGCGGGCGACGACGAGGTGGGCGCCGGCGAGGTGGCTGTTACCGATGTGGATCTTGCTGCCGGTGATCACCCAGTCGTGGCCGGCGCGTTCGGCGGTGGTCGCCATGCCGCCGATGTGTCCGCCGGCGAGCGGTTCCGTCACGGCGATCGACAGCAGCAGGGAACCGTCCGCGACCCGGGGCAGCCAGCGGCCCTTCTGCTCGTAGGTGGCGAAGTGGAGAAGGGCGCCGACGGGGATCAGGGTCGCCTGCAGTATGGCCGCGGCAGCCGCCGAGACCCGCGCGATGCGGTGGATCAGGATGGTCCTGGCCACGTGGCCGGCGTCCAGCCCGCCGAAGACGGCCGGGACGGTGACGGCGAACCAGCCCCGCGCGGCCATCAGGTCGGCGGCCTTGCGCTCCACTTTGCCCGGGGCGGCCTCCATCCGTGCAGCGCGCGGCGCGATGTGTTCGGCCGCGAAGGCGTCCGCCTCCTGCCAAAGCAGGTCGTGGCGGGCGGTGAGGTAGGGACGCAGCGAAGGTGGCGGTGCGGTGGGTGCGGCGGACATGCTCTCCCTCTCCCTGGGTGAAGGTCGCAACGCGGAGCGGGTGGGGGGACGGCTTAGCGGGCGGGGGCGCGGGCGATGTGGTCCATCACCCGCGCACTGGCGTTGATGACGATGTCCCGCAGACGGCGGGCTTCGGCCAGGGGCCGCTTCTCGGGGTCGATGACGCACACCGTGCCCAGTACGGTGCCGCTGTCGTGGATGAGCGGGGCGCCGAAGTAGGAACGGATCCCGACGGCGTCGACCACCGCGTTGCCGCTGAAGCGCGGGCTGGCGTGCACGTCGTGCAGCGGCAGGGCCTTCCGGCGCGCCATGACTTCCGGGCACCAGCCGTGGTCGCGGCTCATGGTGCGCCCGACGATCACGAACCCGCTGTCCGCCGGAGGCTGGTGCAGCCCGACGAAGGTCTGCTGCTCCAGGAAGAGGTTGACGAACCCGTAGAGGAACCCGGCCTGTGTGGCCATGTCCTGGGCCAAGTCGTCGAAGTCCTCGTCGGCCGTGGTGGGAACGCCCAGGCGGTGCAGCAGTTCATAGCGCTGCGCCAGCTCCGGCGCCTGCTGGGCCGACTGGCTGGGGAGGGCGGTGTCCGGCGGGGTGAACGGACCGCGTGTGGCGTCCCGCATGTCGCGTCGCGGAAGAGACTGCGCGGACGGTACGGCCTGCGGCATGGGGTAGGGGTGCTGAGACATCAGGCTTCCTGGAGGGTGGGGGGTGCGGAGTAACCGCGCCCGGTGGACGTGCGGGTCTCGGCGTGGCCGACGAGGGTGAGCAGGACGCCGGCGACGTGGTTGCGGTCGCGGGCGTCGCAGGCGATCACCGGTACGGATGCGGGGAGTTCGAGGGCGGTGCGGACCTGCTCGGGGTGGTAGCGGTGTGCGCCGTCGAAGTGGTTGACGGCGACGACGAAGGGCAGGCCGATGTCCTCGAAGAAGCTGACGGGGGTGAAGCTGCTCTCCAGACGGCGGGTGTCGACCAGGACGACCGCCCCGACGGCGCCGCGGGCCAGGTCGTACCAGAGGTCGACGAATCGGTCCTGGCCCGGCGTGCCGAACAGGAAGAGCTCCAGGGGCATGGGCGCGTCGGGCAGGCTCAGGCGGCCGAAGTCGAAGGCGACCGTGGTGGTCCGCTTGGCCTCCAGGCCAGCCAGGCTGTCCACGTCCGCGCCGGCCTCGGTCAGGTACTCCTCGGTGCTCAGCGGCGTGATCTCGCTGACGGCGCCCACGGCGGTGGTCTTGCCCGCGCCGAAGCCCCCGGCGATCAGGATTTTCAGCACGATCGGCGCGGTGCCGGCGGGCGGGCGCGGTGAACGACGCAGGAGCACGCGGGAGTCATCCGGCCTGGGGGTAGCGGGTGGCATTGGGGAACTTCCTCTTCAGGCCGGCGGAAACGGCCGCCAGCAGCTGGGTGGAGGGGCCCGCATCCGAGTCCGAGCCGGATGCGGCATAGGGGGCGGTGACGGGGACGACCAGGGCGTCGGCGTCCAGCAGGTCGGAGACGAGGACCTTGACGGCGGTGACCGGCCGGCCGAGGCGGCCCGCCAGTTCGGTCACCGACCGTCGGTGTGCCCGGCACAGTGCGAGGATCTCCGCGCACTCCTCGGCCTGTGCCGGGCCGGGCCGGCCCGGCCCCGCCTCCAGCACCGTGTCCAGACCGAGCAGATGCCTCGGCTTGGTGCGCCCGCGCGTCAGGGTGTAGGTCCGCACGAACGTCGATTCCTCGGCCGCGCGGCCGTGCCCGGTCACCGGACGTCGCCGCTCGTGCCGACCCGGACGGGGATCTTCATGTAGGGGGCGAACTTCGCCACGAGGCGGCCCATCTCGAAGCCCACGGAGCCTGCGTCAGCGTCCGTGGTGGCGACGACGACGAGGATCGTCTCCACCTCACCGCGCTCGTTGCCGGGGCGGTTGTCGAAGGCGGCGCTGCACCCGGCGCTCTGGACGAAGTAGAGGCAGTCGTCCCGCTCGATGATGACCTGCCGGGCCGGCCGCTTCTTGTGGCTGGGGCCGGTGATGTTCGAGGCGAGAGAGGCGACGCCGCTGATGGCGGCCGACAGCTCGTCCGCCCAGTCCTTGTCCACGTCGCTGTCCAGCAGACGCAGCCCGTCCCGTGACAGCAGGACGGCGTGCGTGACGCCCGGGGTGTCGCCGGCGAACTGACGCAGCAGCCAGGCCATGTTGTCCCGCTGGCCGCTCGGGCTGTTCTCGGGCGCGGACACGCCGGTCACGGTGCCGGTCTCGTGGTGGGTGCTCATAGGGATCGCTCCAGAAGGGGGGAAGGGCCCGACGCGTGGGAGTGGGCTTGCAGGAATGGGGGCCGTGAATGGTTCAGGGGTTGGGGTGCTCGTCCGGAGCAGGGGGAGAGGGGGTGGTGCCGCCGGCCTGGATGCCGGAACGGAAGGCGGCGGCCAGCCCCGGCGTCGGCGCGGCCACGGGCGCTTGCTCGCGGGGTGGTCGGAACGCGCCGGCCTGCCGGGTGCGGGTTGGTAGGGCGGGCGCGCTCCCCGAATGACCTGCCGCCGCGGGGCTTGGCATGCCAGGGGGACCGGGGCGGGTGGCATGGCCTGGAGAAGGGGCTGCCGGGGCTGCGGTGGTCTGCCGCACCGGCGGAAGGGCGGACCGAGGCTGCCCCGCGGGCATGCCGGCGTCCTCGACGGGGGGAATCGCGACGAGGAGTCGCCCGGGGATGACGACGAGGGCGGTGGTGCCTCCGGTTGTGTTCTCCTGCAGTACGACGGAGAAACCGTGCGATTCGGCGATCTTCGCCGCGACCAGCAGCCCGAGCTGCCCGGCCCGCACCTGGCCGCTCACGTCGACTTCGCTCGGCGCCTTCAGGAGGTGGTTCATCTGTGCCCGCGTCTGCGGGTGCATGGGCATGGCCCGGTCCTCGACCTCGACCGCCAGTCCGTTCGCGACCCGCTGCGCACGCACCATCACCTTCGTCGCCGGGTCGGAGCTCTCACAGGCGTTCTCGATCAGCTCTGCCAGCAGATGAGTGAGGTCCGGACCCACATGGCCGGGGAGGCCGAGCTCGGCGCCTACCGACCCGGCGGCGACGGCCACGCGCGGATACTGCACGACCTCGGAGACCGCCCCGCGCAGCGTGGTGGTGACGGGCACGGGCTGACGTGTGCTGCGCAGGGATTGCCCGCCCAGCACCGCCGTGCTCTCCACCTGACGCCGCATCCGCGTCACGAGGTGATCGATCTCGAAGATCTTGGCCAGCAGCTCCGGGTCGTCGGTCAGCATCTCCAGCCGACTCAGCGCCTGGAGTGCCTTGCCGACCAGGGCGTGCTCGCGCATGGCCAGGCGGCGCAGCACTTCCAGCAGGACGACGGACTGGGACTCGTCGTGGACGCGTATCAGGGAGGCGATGGCCTGCACCTGCAGTGCACCCAGCGCGTTGTTGATGCCGTCGTTCGCGCCGGCCGGTGGCGGCGTCTGTGGGTCCTGCAGCGTGGGGCGCCCGCCGCGGCACAGCTCGTCCGCCGACCACTGCACCGACTTCTCGACGGCCGCCGCCGCCTCCGCCACGGTCGCCAGCGCCGCTGCCCGGGCCCCCTCCACGGCCGTCTGCGCTGCTGCCTGGGCTTCCTCTGTTGCCGTCTGCACGGCTTGGGCGAAGGTGCGTACCTGGCGAGCCGCGATGGCTGCGACCCCACCCAGTCCACAGACCAGACCGGTCAGGAGCCAGCCGGGGCCCACCGCGGAGACCGACCGGAGGGCGAAGGCGGCTACCAGCAATGTGCCGAGGAGTACCAGGGGCACGGCCACGGCGCGGCGGGCACGGTGCAGCGTGATCGCTTCGACCGAAGGCCGCCGTCGGCGGTGGTCGGTAGCGACCGGCCGTGCCGGGAAGGCGCTGTCAGGCATGAGGATCCTCGTCAGGCGTGGGTGGCGTGCTGCGGCGTCAGGTCGGGGCTGGTCGTGCGCGTGCTGGAGGCGGCCGAGCGCGGCGCTGGCACCGAGACCGGGCCGTGGCGGTGGGCAGGTCCCGCCGTCAGGACCTGAAGGAGCCGGGCGCTCTCGATCAGCCCCATGTGGCTGAACGCCTGCGGGAAGTTCCCGAGCTGGCGCCGCTGGACGGGGTCGTACTCCTCCGCCAGGAGTCCGAGGTCGTTGCGCAGTTCCAAGAGGCCCTCGAACAGGGCACGGGCCTCGTCGACGCGGCCGGTCAGGGCCAGGCCGTCGACGAGCCAGAAGGAGCACAGCAGGAAGGCGCCCTCATCACCCTTCAACCCGTCCACCCCAGTGCGCTCGCCGCTGGTCGGGTATCGGCGCACGAGACCGTCAGGGGTGGAGAGTTCGCGGCGTACGGCGTCCACGGTGCCGACGACGCGCGGGTCGTCGGGCGGCAGGAAGCCGACGCGGGGGATCAGCAGCGTGGCGGCGTCCAGTTCCTGGGAGCCGTAGGACTGCGTGAAGGTGTTGCGTACCGGGTCGAAGCCCTCGGTGCAGACCTCGTGGTGGATCGCTGCTCGCAGTTCGACCAAGGGAGCCGGGTCCATGTCGAGGGCGCTGGCTTCGGCCAGACGGATGGTGCGGTCGACGGCCACCCAGGCCATCACCTTGGAGTGCACGAAGTGCCGGCGCGCTCCTCGGATCTCCCAGACCCCCTCGTCGGGCTCCCGCCAGCGCCGGGACAGGTGCTCCACGAGCCGCCGGTGCAGCACGGCGGTGTCGGCGCAGTGGGCCACACCGCTCTGGTGCGCGAGGTAGAGGGTCTCGATCACCTCGCCGTACACATCCAGCTGGAGCTGGTCGGCCGCGCCGTTGCCGATCCGCACGGGAGTCGAGCCCTCGTACCCAGGAAGCCAGGGAAGCTCCCGCTCCCGCAGATCACGCTCCCCGGTGATCCCGTACATGATCTGCAGGTTCTCCGGATCCCCGGCCACGGCCCGCAGCAGCCATCGCCGCCACGCCTGCGCCTCCTGCCGGTACCCGGTCCCCAGCAACGCGGCCAGCGTTGTGGCGGCGTCGCGCAGCCAGGCGAAGCGGTAGTCCCAGTTCCGCCGGCCGCCGATTTCCTCGGGCAGCGACGTGGTCGGCGCCGCGACGATCCCACCGCTCGGCCCATACGTCATCGCCTTCAGCACGATCAAGGAACGGATCACAGCCTCGCGGTAGGGCCCGTCGTAGGCGCACTCCTGTACCCAGTCCTGCCAGAAGGTGAGCGTCTCGGCGAGCGCGGTCTCCGAGTTGGGAACGTCCGGTGCGGCTGTGTGGGACGGGCACCAGCTGAGTACGAAAGCCATACTCTGTCCGGCGGTGACGGTGAAGGCGCTGACGACGACGCCGTCCTTCTCGACCTGCGGGACGCAGGTGTCGAGCCATAGAGCGTCCGCGCCGGCCTCCGCGACCATACGTCCGCCGACCTCGTGGATCCACGGGCTGACGCTGCCGTATCCCGGACGCGGACGCATGGCAGAGACCATCTCCATCTCGCCGGCCAGTCCCTCGATGATCCGGATCACCTGCGGTGCCCCGTCGCGTGGCGGCATGAAATCCAGGACCCGGACCGAACCAGTCGGGGTACACCACAGCGATTCGAGAACGAGCGAGTCACCGCGGTACCGGCGCTCAGCCACTTTCCCGGAGCCGGACCGGCCTACGGACGAGGCCGGGGCGATCTGCCAGGTGCCGTGTTCCTGTGTGCCAAGCAGATCGGCGAAGACGGCTGGCGAGTCGAAGCGGGGCAGGCACAGCCAGTCGATCGAACCGTCGTCGCAGACGTGGGCGCTGGTCTGCGTGTCGCCGATCAGGCCGTACTGCTCGATACGCGGAAGGCGTTTCATCGTGTAGATCTCCGTTGAGCCCCGCGAACGGGGTGGGCTTCAAGGCCGTCAGGGGCGGCCGGTGAACTGTCGGTGAGGCGGGGCACCGTCGCGGCGGCGACTCGATCTGCGCCGGTGAGGTTTCCTCGCCGACTTGCGGGGACTGATGGCGCGGTCACCGCGGAGAACCAGCCACGCTGTGGGACCGAGGATCAGGGCGATCAGAACCGCTCCGGTGACGGTCATGCCCGCGGTACGGAGGCAGCCAGGACGAGGCAGGCGAGTGCGAGGGCGAAGACCGCGCCACGCAGGACGTTGATTCGAGGTGTCCACCGAGGCCGTTTCCCCTGCTGCTTCGCACGGTCGCTGCCGCAGGTCTCCACTGTCGCGGTGAGTTCCTGGGTCGCCTTGGCGAGTTGGACCCGGTACACCCTGCTGGGCACATAACCGTCGGGGACCCCCGCCGAGCCGAGCTGTTGGGCGTGGCGCAGCACCGGTGTCTCCTTCGGCACCATGACGCCGAGTCGGTGGATGTGACCCCGCAGACGCCTCGCGAGGTCTTCCACGTCAGCGGCGGTCTCCGGCAGCGGTGATTCCTCGTCCAGCACGAGCGCCACCGTCTCCGCCGCGGCCACTGCTTGATCGCGCCGCCGGACCGGCTCGTCAGCGACGCGAACCTTCCTGTTGGGCGCGGCGCGCTGACCGTCCGCCTGCCGTGGAGCCAGCGAAAGACGCATGTCACAACTCCTGGTTGAATCAAGCCAAGTTGACTGAGGTTCACCGTGCGGCGGCGTCGGGTGTCGTGCAAACTGAGTGATCTGGTCGCTACGTTGAGCGAACCGTGAATCGCCGCCGAGGGGTATGCCTGCGCGACTCCCGAGGCCGTCAAAGGCGTCAAAGATCATTTCGGAACCGAGGGGCAGCCCATGGCCCGTGTGCGAAACGAAGCCCTCGCCGCACTTCTGCGCGAAGCTGGCTGGTCCCAGCCACAAGCAGCCGCAGCGGTCGCCCGGGTGGCCGCGGAGAGCGGGGTGCGTGAGCTGGAAGCAATCTCCCGCTCGCACATCGCCATGTGGGTGCAGGGCACACAACCGAGCGGCCAGGCACCTCATATCCTGCGCGAGACGCTGTCCCGTAGACTCGGCCGCCACCTCACCCTGGCCGACCTCGGGCTGGAAGGTGAAGCCACAAGCCAAACCGACAGCGGTTCCGACTGGAGCGTCGACCCTCTGACCATGCTGGCCGAGCTGGGAAGCGACGACCTCGATATGCACCGACGTAAACTGCTGGCGACCGCCGCGTACTCGGCCGCCGGCCTCGCTTTGCCCACCGCCTCGTGGTGGGCAGCCGCCCCCGCCGCGGCGGCGAAGCGGCTGGCGGTCTCCCCTCGGCCGGTGACCCAGGCCGACATCGATGATGTCCGGGGCTTGACGACTTTCTACTCCGCGCGCGACCAGCAGCGCGGCGGAGCCTCCGGTCGCTCGGCCCTGGCCGGCCACCTTCGCGACGAAGCGGTGCCCCTGCTCGGCAGCGGGTTTCGCACGGAACAGCTCCGCCGCGACACGTACTCGGCTGTGGCGGAGATGACCTACCTCGCCGGCTGGATGGCTTTCGACGCCTCCGAACACCGCACCGCCCAGCGCTACCTCACCCTCGCCACCCGCATCGCGGCCGAAGCCAGCGACGGACCGCTCGGCGGCCACATCCTGCGCGCCCTTGCCCACCAAGCCGTGGACCTCGGACATCCGCGTAGGGCACTCGCTCTGGCTGACGCCTCCATGTCCCGCGACCGCTACGGTCAGGCGAGCCCCCGTGAGAAAGCCCTGCTCGCGATCGTCCACGCACGAGCCCTGGCGGCCGACGGTGACCGCCCCGCAACCCTCGCGGCCATCAGCCGCGCGGAACGGGACCTCGCTCGAGCCGACAACAACGAGGCGCCGGGCCGCGTGGGCTTCTTCCAGGAAGCCTCCCTTGCCCACGAGACAGCCTGTGCCCTGCGCGACCTGGGCCAGCCGCTCGACGCGGAGATCCACTTCAAGCGCAGCGTCGCCACCCGCCGCCGCCAGTACGCCCGCACCCACAGCGTGACCCTCGGCTACCTCGGTGCCGTACAGGTGCAACAGGGCCACGTCGACGAGGCGTGCGCGACCTGGAGCCGTGCTCTGGACGCCATGACCGGAGTGCAGTCCGGACGGGCCCGGGACGTCATCGTCCGCATGCGGAGTGACCTGTCTCCCGTGCGCGGCCGCGGCGGCCGTCACATCGCGGAGCTCGACCGCCGCGCCCGGGAGATGCTGCGAGCCATAAGCTGACACCCGATCACGTCGGCGTCCTGCTGCGAGGCGTCCGGCCGTGCCGGTAGTCAGAGGGATGGAGAGGGAAGAACGGTGCCCAGCTACGAGGTCAGCTCGATCGCCACGGTCGTCGGAGGTCATACCCAGGTCCTGGACGACTACCAGGGCGGCGTCCGCTCGATCATCCGGCTCAACGACGAGTACCCGCTGGAGACCCTCCAGGGCATCGAGGAGTTTTCGCACCTCACCGTGGTTTGGCGCTTTCACCGGGCGCGCCCCGAAGACGTGCAGTTGCACGCCCGCAGCCCGCGCGGCGACGCCCGATGGCCGGCGACCGGTACCTTCGTGCACCGCAACCACCGCCGCCCCAACCAGCTCGCGATCAGCTTCCCGCGCCTGCTCGACGTCGACGGCCGAGACCTTCACGTCACCGACCTCGACGCGGTCGACGGCACCCCCGTTCTGGACCTCGCCCCGTACTTCCAGCAGATGGGCCCGCGAGGCCCGATCCGCCAGCCGGCCTGGCCCGGTGAGATGCTCGCCCCGACCTACTGGAGCGACGCCAGCGAGCGCCCGTAGGCGTGTGGAGAGCAGCGGGGCACCCTTCAGGCGGCCACTCGGCTCGTCGAGTACGCACGGCATGAAGACTCCCGGTGTCACAGGAAGTTGGCAGGTCCGGAGGTTTCTCGACGACATGGGTTGTCACGCCGATCGGGAGAGGAGCTCGGCAGACTCCGGGCAACGGAAGACGGCCCACACGCCCTTACCGGTGACCCCTTGGGAGTTTTCTCGCGGCGCTGCCGTCCAGTAGTCGGCCACCGCGTCGACGAGCTTCAGACCGCGGCCACAAGTGGCATGCGGGGCAGGCCGAACGGTCGCCACGGGCGCCTCGTTGGAGTTGTCAGTGACCAGAACACCCAGCGCTCTGCCCGGCTTGAGGGCCAGCGCGATACCGACGTGCTCGCTGTCGTCCGTCGGCCGGGTCCGGCCGTGCAGCACCGCGTTGGTGACCAGCTCGCTGACAGCCAGTACCACCCCGTCGGTGAAGTCCCCCGCCTCGGGGAAGCGCCAGCCGAAGAGCTGCTGCCGGACGAAGGACCGCGCGTCGCGAACCGACGCCGGCGTGCTCTCGACCTCGATTGCCGCACGCTCGATTCCCTGACCGTCGGCCAGCTCCGCCAGGACCGTGTGGTACGGCGAGGACGTCATCGATCCACCTCCCTGTGGGTGACGAATGCCGCGCCTTCCCGCCGCAAGGTGCGGTGGGAGACGGCGGCGAACGCAGGCCCGGCGACCGGGCGTTCCACGCCACCGGCCGACGAGCGGTTCGTCGGGCTTCTGGGAGCAGCAAGGTTCGCCCCACCGGTATCGACGAACAACAGTCACCCTTCGCCGATCAGTCACTTCTTGCTTGCGGGTGACTGATCCGGTCGCCAGGCCGTCGAATCAGTCACTGATCCCGCGGATGGGGGAGTGCCTCACCGATACGCTGCAGGGAGTAGGAGCAGGGCGAGTTGGAGGAGGGGGCCTTGGACCACAAGCCGCACCGTCCGTCCTGTGCGCAGCGGTTACGCGAGGACGCCGCCGACCGTGGAGAGTCGGTCCAGGAAACCGCCCATCGGATCCACGCCCACTGCGGTGTGACGCTGCTCCGCGCGCATCGCCTGGCGCGGGGACTGACCCTGCAGGAGGCCGCCGACGGCCTCAACGATCTCGGAGCGCGGTACGAAGCAGCACCCCGGGCGGACGGTGATCAACTGGGTCACTGGGAAAAGGGTCGGCAGCCCCGCCCGGTCACCGTGGACCTGTTGTGCGAGTTCTACGCGAGCACGGCCCAGGGCCTGGGACTGCGCGGAAGCAGCCAGTCCTCCTCGCTGGACGAGCCTCCGGCTGAGGAGAGGGCGCCGGCACGGAGATCCCAGCAGGCACTCACCCCCGCGGTCGCCCCACGACGCGCGGCGGAGACGGTTCCCCTCTCCTTCGAGCAGCAGATCGACGCCGCCCGGCGGTCGGTCGACCGCACCCTTGCGGTGGGCACGGTGACGCCCACGCAGCTGGACCTGCTCGACGAGCAGCTGCTGTGGGCACGCGAACAGTACGTCTACACGCCGCCCGCGCCGATGATCGAGATTCTGCTGGGCCACCTGTCCGAGGTGGAGGACATGGCCGCCCACCGTCAGCCAGCCGCCGTACAGGTCCGGCTCTCCGAACTCACAGCGATGATCGCCACACTGATCGCCGACGCCCTGATGAAACTCGGGCACCTCCGCCGGGCGCAATCCTGGTACGCCACTGCCCGCAACGCGGCCGACGACAGCGGCAACACCGAGCTGCGCGCCCGCGTCCGCGCACAGGCCGCCATGCTCCCCTACCACTACGGCCCGATCGAGGCCGCGGTCGCCCTGTCCAGAGAGGCACGGATCCTCTGCCGCAACCGGCCCACGCCTACCGCCGCCTTCGCCTCGGCTGCCGAGGCACGGGCCTTGGCGAAGCTTGGCCACGCGGAGGGAGCAGAAGCAGCCCTTCGGCAGGCCACCGAGATCTTCGAGCGAAGTCACGCCAGAGCGGACACGGGCAACGACGCCTTCGCCTTCCCCGAGCGGCGCTTCCTCCTCTACATGAGCGGCACCCTCACCGCCCTCCGGCGGACCGCCGAAGCCCGACGCGTCCAGGAGAGCGCGTTCGCCCTGTACCCGGAAAAGACCGGCATCGACCCGGTCCTCCTTCACTTCGAGGCAGCCCTCTGCCTCGCCCACGAACACAGCACCGAGGAAGCATGCCAACTGGCGGCCGCCACGTTCCTGCGGACGGATCCGGCGCATCGGACCCCTATCGTCGAGGAGCGTGCGCGGGAGGTCGTGGAAGTCCTGCCGCCGCGCGTTCGAGGCAGCCGTGTGGCGCGGGAACTGCGCGAAATCCTCGCGCTTCCTCCCGGTCAGATGTGACACTCGGCCATGTGTCCGCGAGCCTGGAACGCATGAGAGAGATGGCGCCGGCCCCCGGCGGGTACGACGAGGCCGAGATGCACCGGATCCTGGAACGGGCGTGCGCTGCCGCCGGCCTTGACAGCCGCGGTTTCCGCCTCCTCCGCGGCCATACCAACGCGGTTGTCCTGCTGGAGAAGGAACAAGTCGTCGCGAAGATCGCCCGCAAGGGCTCCCGGGTCGAAGACGTGACCCGCAAGGTCGAGTTCGTCAGGCGGCTCATGGCCGCGGGCTTCCCCACCGTTCCGCTCCACCCCGTTGACCAGCCCGTCCTCGTCGACGGCCACGCGGTCACCTTCTGGACCTACCTGCCCCAGCCCGAGCAGCCCGTGGAGGCCCAGCAACTGGCCCAGCCCCTCCGCGAGCTCCACAACTTGCCCCTGCCACCGCTTTGCTTCCCCGAGCACGACAACGTCGGGGCCATCCGACGCTCACTGTCCGCCATAACATGCCTGACGCCTGACGCCATCCGATTCATGGAAGCGCAGACGGACCGCCTCGCAGCCGAGCTCCGAGACATTCGTTTCCCCCTGGCCCGAGGGCTGATCCAAGGCGATCCCCAGCACCGGAACGCCCTCCACGCCCCGGACGGCAGGGCGGTGCTGTGCGACTGGGATACGGTCGCGTACGGCCAGCCCGAATGGGACCTGGTCACGATCGAGGTGCACTGCCGCCGCTTCGGTTTCGACCAGCACCATTACCGCCGCTTCGCCGACGCCTATGGCTGGGACGTCACCGCTTGGCCGGGCTACCCGGTACTCGCTGGACTGCGCGAACTACGCATGATCACGACCAACGCCCGAAAGGTTCACCACGCGCCAGCGAGCCTTGCTGAGGTGCAGAGGCGGGTGGAAGCACTGCGGAAAGGCGATCGGGTGTTCCGGTGGAACATCCTCTGATGGGGCTGTCTGAACTGCGGCGCGGTTTCCTTGCTGCCCGGTCCTCGATCGCGGCCAAGAGGTCGACTGTCGGTGATATTGATCAGAAACGCTTTGGGTTCATACTTGTTGACCGTGCGTGAGTGATCTGGTGGGGGATGCGCGGAGCTGGTCACCGGACGCGCTGGGAGGGAAACGCACCTCGGTCCGGACGGATGAGCGGGTGCGATCGCAATCAGGCACACGAACCGCACAGTCACCGACCGCATCGTGTGCGCCGGCGTGTTCGATCTCAGACCAGCCCGGTCCCGGGTCGGACTCCCAAGTCGATGCCGTCACGCACTTCATGACCGGCCGCGCGCAGGTCAGCACCGGCTACAACGGAATTTTCGCGCCTGATCTGCACCGAGCTGCCGGTCCATTGGCACAGGAGGGCTTGGTGTGTCAGTGCAGCCCTCTACGCTGGGATCCGACACGCGCATAGTGGGGCGGCGGGACGGTCAGAGGACGGCAGTGGCATCGAACGACAGCAGGGCACACAGCTGGCAGAGCATCCGTGAGTGGGACGGCAGCCAGCATCGCGCGTTCGAGGAGCTCTGCTTCCAGCTCCGGACGCCGGCGCCTCCAGGCTGGGAGACGATCAAGACTGCTGCTCCGGACGGCGGCGTCGAATGGTATGACCAGGCGCCCGACGGCAGTGCTGCGCACGGATACCAGGTCAAGTTCGTCCATAACATCGACGATCTCATCCCTCAGGCGAAGAAGAGCGCCAAGACGGTCGGCGAGAACGTCGCGAACCGGAAGATCGTCCGGCTTGAGTTCCTCGCTCCCTTCGACCTCTCCGACCCCACCCCTGTCACCCCGCGTGGGAAGGCGCGTACCGGTGCGAGGGAGCGGTGGAACAGCAACGTCGCCCAGTGGAAAAAGGACCTGCCCGGTCTTGCCGACGTGGACATCCGCTACGTCGGTGGCGGTGAGCTGCTGGAGCGGCTGACCCGCCCTGGAAATGAGGGACGTCAGTGGTTCTTCTTCGAACGACGGGTGCTGGGCAGCGAGTGGTTCAGGGAACAGGTCACGCTTGCTGAGCGTCTGGCCGAGGCACGGTACACACCCGAGCATCATGTGACGTTGCCCCTTGCGCGCGTGGCGGACGCGTGCGCCCTGCCGCAGGAGTTCTTGAGGCAGGGCGTCCAGCGATCCCGGGATCTGCAGGCCGCTGTGGTGACACTCCTTTCCGAGATGACACGCTGGTACGACAGCTATCCCGCGCCAGCCAGCAGCCCCGACCATCAGGCGCTGTCGCGGTGGGTGCACGCGTGGACGCCCGCGTTGCGGGAAGGCGCCCACACCTTGGTCCACGACCTGTCCGCTGCATCCGCAACGTCCGGTTTCCCCGCCGAGCAGAGTTCTGCTGTGGTGGAGGACATGCTGGAGCGGCTGGGTGAGTTCAAGGACCTGGCTGACCGGTTCGCCGAGGAAGAGCGTGAAAGCGACGACGCCACACCTGCGGCCGGACGGGGCGCAAACGCTCCGGTGACCGCGGTGCAGAGCGTGCAATGGGTGTGCGAGCGCGCTCTGGCTCGTGTCCTCGACGCCTGCGAGCGCCTGGTCGGCTTGATGCGGAGTCCCGCTGCCCAGGCAGCGGAGAAGAAGACCTGGCTGCTCCTGGGAGAGGCGGGACAGGGCAAGACGCATTTGCTGGTCGACGCCGCGCGACGGGCCGTAGACGAGGGCCGTCCGGCGCTGGTGGTGTTCGGGCAGGAGCTCACCGGGCACAACACGCTGAGTGAGATCGCGCAGAAGCGTGGCCTGGGGCCGCTTGCCGAGCGGGACTTCCTCCAGGCGATGGACGCCGCTGGCGCGGCCAGCGCTTGCCGCTTCCTGTTGATCATCGATGCGCTCAATGACTCCGACGACGCCGGGAACTGGAAGAGCGAACTGCTCGCGCTGCAGGTGCGTCTGGCCGGGTACCAGCACATCGCTTTGTTGGTGTCCTGCCGCTCGACCTTCAAGCCGATCGTCGTGCCTGATCGTTTCGATGTGCCAGCCTCCGCGCACCCCGGCTTTGCAGGACGGGAGATGGAGGGGCTGGAGAGCTACCTGCGGGGTGTGGCGGCAGTTCTTCCCAACACTCCCCTGCTGGCCTCGGTCTTCACCAACCCTTTGTTCGTAAAGCTGTACGCAGACAGTCTGAGTAAGAGCCTGAAGCGTGGCGGCTCGGGCGGCCATCCGCGTGACCGAAGCGCGGTGTTTGACGCCTATGTCGACCACCGTGCAGAGACCATCTGCTCCCGGCTCGGGCTCGATCCTCTGGATCGGCCCGTCCACCGTGCGGTGGACGCCCTGGCCTCGCTCATGGCCGATGCACGGCGTTCCGTGCTGCCGCGTGATGAAGCCCGCGCTCTTGTCGACGCGTACGCTCCTGCAGCCACGGTGTGGCCGAACACGATGCTCGGGCAGCTCCTCGCCCAGGGCCTGGTGTCCAACGAGCGGACCTACAAGGCCGACCAGGCAACCGGTATCGGTTTCCCCTACCAGGCGTTCGGCGACGACCGCGTTGTGCGGTCGGTCTTCGCTGCCCACCAGGACGAGATCGACGTGTTGCGCGAGGGACGCCCACTGGCCGCCGATTCCGCACTGCAGAGCTGGCTGGAGCAGGCTGCTCCGAACTACCAGGAAGCAGCGTCGATTCTCCTGCCCGAGCAAACCGGGTCGGAACTCATCGACCTGCTGGCCGCTTCTCCCACATTTGCGGAGACCGCCGCTGCCCCCGGCAGTCGCGCGGACGTACGAGGTTATCGGCTGGCCCGCAGCTTTCTGGAAACACTTCCGCTGCGCAGCACACGCAGCGTCAACGAACGCACCATCGAACTCCTCAACGAGACCGCCGCACGTCACGGACGCAATTCCGATGTGCTGGAAGTCGCGGTAGCGGTCACCGCCGAGCCGGGGCATCTGCTGAACGCCGACCGTCTCCACCGGGTGCTGCTGCGGAAACAGCGGCCCGAGCGCGACGCGTGGTGGGGCGTCGAGACCTACTCCTTGCTGTGGGACGTCACGGCACTGCACCGGCTGCTGCGCTGGGCCGAGCAATACCCCACCCCGCGCCATCTCCACCCTGCATCCCTCACGGCCCGGCCTCGGCTCGGGGACCGGACCCGCCGGCCGGTGCAGATGGCCGGAGCCGACCACGAGGAAGTCGTCCGGCTGGCTGCCACGACACTGGTGTGGACCCTCACGTCCTCCAACCGGTTCCTGCGGGACCGGGCCACCAAGGCCCTGGTGCAGCTGCTCCTGGGGCACGGAGACGTTCTCGTCTCCCTCCTGGACAGATTCCTCCACGAGGACGCGGAGAAGATCGACGATCCCTACCTTTTCGAGCGTCTGGCGTGGGTCAGCTACGGAGTCCTGGCCCGTCGCGGCCAGGATGACGGCCAGCACGACCTCCTCCGGACAATCGCCCGGCGGCTCCTCACGTACTCCTACGGCGCCGTTGATTCGCCCGCGCACGCTTCACGGAACGCACTGCTGTGCGAAGCGGCTACACGCGTTGTCACCCTGGCGCACCGTGCTGGAGCCGTTACCGGCGAGGAAGCAGACGCGGTCAGGCATCCACACGCCTGCCCTCAGATCGGGCAAGCTCCTGCGGAGGATGACCTTGACGTCCTCTTCCCTTGGCGGGAACAGAAGGAGTCGCTGTGGGGATCGCTCCGCTCGTCCCTTGCACCGCTGGGAGACTTTGCGGACTACCAGGTCCGGCCAGCGGTGCGCCATTTCAGTTTGCTGCCGCTGTCGACCGACTATCCCCGTCGGCCGACGTGGCAGCGCGCCGACGATTCTGTCCTAGTCGACCCCGCCCGTATCCCGGCCTTCGCGCAAAGCCTTCCGGAGTCCGTCAGGCCCGCCTTGAGCACACCGGCTGCCGTTGAACAACTCCTCACCGGGAGGAAGGTGAGGGACGTCCTCGATGCGGACCAGTACGCGCTGCTGCGAGCCTGCCGAGTGCCCCCGCCCGACGACGAACGCCTCGCCGCTGCCCACGTCGACGCCGAGTGGGCCGCACGCTGGATCCTCGCCCGCGTCGCCGATCTGGGCTGGACACCTGAACTCTTCGCCAAATTCGACGACATGCGTTCCCGCCACTCTGGCTCCCGCCAGTCACACAAGGGCGAACGGATCGGCAAGAAGTACCAGTGGATGGCCCTCCACGAGCTCGTGGAACGCCTGGCGAACCACCGGCACCCCCACCGGCAGACCGAGCACGACGCCGCCGAATACCCGGGAGCGGCACAACTGTCGCTGCTCGACATCGACCCCTCCCTCCCCCCGGCCCGACACCCCTTCTCCGACACCGACGACGACAACAGTCCAGACGAAGCCGACCACGCCACCTTCCCGACCGCAGACCCCGCACACCCGCTGGCGCCACCTGTCCCCGACCTGCCCGACGACGAGGGCGTCGGCGAATGGATCAGCCGTCCGGACAACCTGCCCGACCTCGGCGAACTGGGCATCCGCACCGACAGCCAGGACAGGCAGTGGATCGTCCTCTACGAACAGGCCATGGACGACCACGACGGCCGAGGATGGAACGTCACCCGCGGCCAGGCAGAGCAATGGCACCGCATCCGCAGCTGGCTCGTGCCCGTCCCCCAACTCACCAGCCTGCTGACGTGGCTTGAAGGCCGTTCGCTCACAAACCGGCTGATGCCCGAAGGAGCCGATCGCCACAGCCTTCTCCTGGCCGACTTCCCCACCGTCCCCGGTCCCTGGACCGATCCGGAACCCGACTCCTGGCATGTGAGTACCTTTCAGTACGACGAACCCGATCACGGTGAGGACGACTCCCCTGTCCCAGGGGACGACGATCTCTCCACTCCGGAGCCAACCCCTAGACCGCCGGCCTCGGAGGAGAGCGTCGCCATCGCCATCTGGCGGGAGCGCAGGGAAAAGCGCCGGGAAGAGCTGCTCCTGGAGCTCGCAGACCAGTGGGCGGACGGTCCGATGGAAGACGACGAGGACGACTGGCTGGAGTGCACCCTCGCCGCACAGCCGCATGGCCAGATGGTGTTCGCCACAGATCCCGATGGGGAACCCGTCACCGCTATTCCGACCGACCAGACATACAACTGGACTGGTCAGAGCCTGGACTGCTCCCTCGACGCATCCGTCTCCGTGACGCTGCTCAGTGACCCACTCCTGAGAAACAGCAGGCTGCGGCGCGACCCGGACCGCCCTTTCTGGTACGACACCGACGGGCAACTGCAGGTGCAGTACCTGACATGGGACCGCCCGAGCGGCAGGGCCTACAGTCTCCTCGCGTCCAGAGAGTGGCTCGAGCACCACCTCGAGCGCAGCGGCCACTGCCTGGTCCAGGGCATGATCGGCGAACGGCAGCCTGTGACCGCCGAGCACCCCCGTGTCTGGAGAGAGTTCAGCCAGAGCGCCGGCCGCACGGCACAGGGACAAGGCGAGCCTGGGACCATCGTCACCGAAATCAAGACAAGCATCCGGTAGCAGGCTGTTGCCGCGCTTGGCCCGGGCACGACCGCAGAGCACGGCCCGTGTAGGAGGTTGACCATGATCAAGGGCGCCGCGCTGCGGGGGTATTTATTGGAGGAGGCGCTTGCCTGGCTTCTGCGCTCTTCCGGCTACCGCCTGCTGGTGCACGAGAGCCAGGACCCCGAGGAGCTGGCGACCGAAGGGAACACGCTTCGGGTGCGGGGCAGGGGAGCACTGCATCAGGTGGACGCACTGGGGGAGTTCGCGTTCACACCGGCGTTCTCGATGCCGGTGCGGCTGTTCCTGGAGGCGAAGTTCTACCAGGAGCGCTGCGGACTGGAGATCGTGCGCAACGCCCACGGGGTGCTGCACGACGTGAACGAGAACTTCGTGATGCACGCCGGTAGAAGGCCGCGGCAGCGGTATCAGTACGCGTACGCCCTGTTCTCGACGAGCGGGTTCACGCCGGACGCCCAGAAGTACGCCTTGGCGCACCAGATTTCGCTGGTGGATCTGTCGGGCGCCTCGTTCGCATGGCTGCTCGGGACGATCGGTACCACCGCGTGGACTTTGGAGCAGGCGCAGTTCCACCTCGGGGCGTCCGGGACGTTCCCGGTGACGTGGATGCGTACGGAGTTGCGCAAGGAGTTGGGGACCTGGACCGCGTCTGCGGAGCTGCAGCCGACTCCGGCGCCGGCGGACGGCAGATTCCGGGACGAGGCTGAGGCGGCGATCGCCGGCTTCGCAGCCGCGCTCCAGCAGAACAGCGGTGCCGAGTTGCTGTTGGGCTTCCCGTCGGCACCGTTCATCCTGCCGTTGGCCGCCAGCGATCACCTGGCGTTCACCACGTACGCGGATGCCCAGCCGGATCATGCGGTGCGCATTCGGCGACGTGGCAATGGCGGTTCGGCGGAGTGGACGCTGTCGCCGCTGGGTGAGGAAAGCGCGTACGAGCTTGCCTTCAAGCTGCCGAAGCAGGTGGAGGACTGGATCAGTGACGTCGAGGGGAAGGAGCGGCGGCGCACCCTGGAGGTCAAGGAGCAGTTCCTTTCCGCGATCACGATCTACCGGATGAACGGCGGTGGCGTGCGGGCGTATCAACTGCGCTACGAGGCGAGTTCCCTCTCGCACTTCTGATTCTCAGCCAGGAAGAGAGTGTGGGCCTCCCCGAGGCCGGGGAGGCCCACGTCCGTGTCAGACCGGCAGGTAGGGGCTGTGCTTGCCGTGCCAGCTGATGTTCAGCGCGTCTCGGGCGCGCGTGGTCGCCACGAAGAGCAGGGAACGGGCCTTGCGCTGTTCGCGCTCGTAGCGGGGCGGATCCTCGGTGCGGTAGCGGTCGATGACATGCGTGCGGGGGATGATGCCGTCACTGGCACCCACGATGGCGAGGCGTTGGTACTCGAGCCCCTTGAAGCGATGCATCGTGCCCACGTGGACCTCGCCGTCGCCCTTGGGACCGTCCTTGGTGAGTTCAGCGCAGGTGATGCCGGCCTTGGTGACCAGGTAGTACATGGTCTGGCTGACCATGTCGCGGTCGGCGACGCAGACGGCGATATGGCCGCTCGGGTCTATGGGTGAGCCGTTCTCGTCCGTGGAAAGCTCCTCGCGCCACGTGGCCAGGGTGGTGGCAAGGCCGGCGAGCTCGTCCTCCCAAGTGTCGTACGGCGTGAAGGCCGGGGCGGGGCCGTGGAGGACGGAACGGTATCCGGCGAGGTTGTCGGTGCCGTCGTCCAGGTCGTCGTAGTTCACCTGCTGCCCGGGCTTCACGGGGTCGACCACACGGAGGGCCTCGGTGAGGATCTCCTTGGTGGTGCGGTAGCTGAGGGTGAGGCGAGAGGAACGGCCGCGGATGTTGATACCGAGGCTGCCGAGGGCTACCTGGTGGTCGTAGATGCGCTGGTGGGTGTCGCCGGCGATGAACATGTCGTTGGGCAGGTCGGGGTCGGCCATGGCCCGGAGCATCTTCCAGTGTGCGGGGCTGAGGTCCTGGGCCTCGTCGACGACGATGTGCCGGTAGCGGTAGTTCAGGTAGCGCATGCCGGAGCTGTTGTCGCGGTGGATGAGGTCCTTGCCGCCGACCTCCTCTTTGTACTCCTGCCGGGCCCTGATCTTCGCGGCACGCTCGATCTCGAAGCGGGCAGCGCGCTCGGAAGCCTGGCCCCAGGTCTCCACGCCGAGCTTGTCCAGGCGGGCGGTGAACTGCTCGACGAGCTTCCAGATGTGGTTGCGCTCGGGCCGGGTCAGGGAACGGCCCCGTCCTGCACGGCGGGCCTGGAAGTAGGCGGAGCGGGTGGCGACGGACTGGCCGAGGATGACCTGCTCCCACTCCTCCAGGAGAAACTCGGCCTCCCAGCGGCGGTCGTCGAGTTCGGCGAGAAGCTGGCGCATCTCATTCAGTGCCACGTGGTCGTAGACACGCTGCCGGCCTCGGCCAGGTGCGGTGTTCTCACCCAGGACGCGGGCGGCGAGCTGGTCGATGTGAGCGATCTCGACACGGGCGAGGAGTTCGGGCTCGACGAGGGACGCCAGACGCAGGCGGAGGTCCGTAGTGAGGTTCTTGGTGAACGTGGTCAGCAGGATCGCCTTGTTGCTGCCGGGGGGCAGTTGCTCGGCCAGGTGCTTGACCCGGTGCAGGGCGACGATGGTCTTTCCGGTGCCGGGCCCGCCGGAGACGCGGGCAGGTCCGTTGTAGTGGCGGTGGACGATGCGTTCCTGCGTGGGATGGAGGAAGACCTTCCAGGCTCGGAAGTCCCCTTCGTCGATGGCCGCCTGAACGGCATCGTCGACGGCGGTGACCTTGGTACGGCTCAGGGCCGCGGCGAAGTCACCGAGATCGGGCTCGTGGCCGAGCTCGACGGGCTGGGTGATCTCCTTGCGGACCTCGTCGATGGTCATACCGGCGGCGAGACCGTAGAGGACGTCCTTGGACAACAGCGGGGCGCCCTCGACGAGCTGGTCCAGCTCGGCGCTGTCGGTGACGGCGAGGGCCAGCTCGATCAACTGGTCGGCGACACCCAGCTCACGCAGCTGGTCGGCGCTGTACGCGGCGAGCAGGGGAGGGGGCTCCACCGTCGGCTGTGGTTCGGGCTCGGCCGACGGCGCGGTCCGGTCAGGCTCGGCCGGGGTCAGGGTGATCCCGGCGCGGCGCAGTGCGCTGTCGCCGACGACCGAGAGGTCGACGAACTCGATCTCACCGGTGACGCGGTTGACCGCGACCTGGAGCTCTTCGTAGACGTCCTTGCGGTGGCGGACGGCGATGACCAGCCAGCTCTGGGTGCCGTCCGCGTCTGCTCCGGTCGGGGTCAGCAGCGCGCGGTAGGAGTCGTTGACCCGCGCGGACCAGATGCGGGAGTCGCCCTTGAGCTTCTTCAGCTTCAAGCCCGGCTGGTTGGGGTTGTTCCGGAAGACGTGGCAGAAATCGTAGAACTGGGCCTTGACCGAGCGGTCGAGCTTGTACAGCTCCTGTTCGGCCTTGCGGTACAGGCTGAGCCGGGCGGTCATCGGGTGGTGCCTTCCGTATCGGGGAGCTGTACGAGCAGGGTGTCGAGGTGGTCGAGCCATGCTGCGGCGGTCCGGACCGTCCAGCCGTCCTCGGCGTAGGCGGCGTCGCGTCGCTGGGCCTCGATGTCCTCGTCGCCCTGGTGAGCGGCGACAACGGCGATCTTGAGGCCGGGAGTCTGCCAGGCGAAGTCCGCCTGCCAGCGGCTGCTTCCGAGTTCGAACCCGAAGACGGGGGCCTGCTTTCCGTGCTCGGCGAGCGTCTCGGCGAGGCGGAGCAGGGCAGGTGCCTCGTCGGGGTCCTCGCGCAGGATCTCCAGGATGTCGTCGTCCCAGACGGCGTCCCGGATGATCTTCCGGAGGGCGGCTTCCGCCGGCGAGTCCGTGCTCGGCTCCGAGGCGGCGGGCCGGACTGCGGGCTCGGGCACGACGGTGGGCGCGGGGGCGAGTGCTGCGGCGAGCGAGTCGAGTTCACCCAGGCCACCGCACACGGCGAGAACCTCTACCTCGAAGTCCGCAGCGCTGCTGACGGCGAGCTGGACACCGTCCCCGCCGACGAGGGACAGGAACTGAGTGATGTTGGTCCAGTACAGCCAGGACCGCCACCGCAGCTTGTGCTCGTCGGTGTCGAGGACGGCGTCGCTGTCGTCGAGGACCGTCAGGGCGGTCCACCGCAGGTGGTCAGGATCGGCCGCGTCCAGCGCGAACACGATCGGCAGACCGTGCTCGTCCTGGGTCCGGAACACATGAACGGGACCGAGGCTGCCGGCGTCGGGTACCACCGGCTTGCCATGCTGTCGGTCGGCTCCGAAGGAGGCGAGCTGTTCGCGCAGCGCGGCGACGAGCTCGCTGCGCTTGCCGGTCGCGGCGACGGCGGTCGTGGCGGAAACAGCGGTGAGGCCAGTGACCAGGGCGCAGGCCCGACGGGCCCAACGGGTGGCGTCGGGGTCCCGCAGATAGGCGATGAGCGTGTCGATCGGGTTGGCGAAGACGGCTTCGCCGAAGTGGGCGCGGTTGCCGCCGTACTGCTCGTAGGCGGCCTTGGCCTGCTCCTGTGCGGTGCCCCGGTACGGCGGCCAGACCGGTTTGGTGCGCCCCGGCCGCCGTTCGAACAGGTCGATGTCGGCCCAGGTGATCTGGAAGACGATCTTTCCGTCGGCACGGAGCCGGGTGCGCTGGGCCGCGTTCTTGGCGATGAGGTTGTGTTCCCGGCTGGCGTGGAACCGGAAGCCTTCCAGATAGACGTGCACGCTCTGCACCGGACCGCCGACGCGGGTGAAGGTGAAGTCCGTTCGGGTGCCTTCGAGCTGCCGCTGGGCCGTCAGCCTCCAGTGCATCACGTCCGAGCCGTCGGTGAATCGCAGATGTCCGCTGGCGTGGCCCTCCTCATCCAAGGCCGCGTCGTCGGTGACCTTCACCCAGTCCCGCAGCGCGGTCAGGAAGCGGGCCTCCAGGTCGGATTCGACCTGAGCGTCCAGCCCGACCAGCCCGGTGTGCTCCACATCGCTGATGTCCCAGCCGTCCTCGCCGTCCCCCTTGAACAGCAGCGACTCCAGCATGCTGAGCGCCGCCTGGCGCGAGACGACGTCCTGGAACTGCTCGGGGGTGTAGCGGTGCAGACAGCGGTGGCAGGCGCGCCGCTGCTCCTCGGCGCACGGACATGCCTTGAGCTGTTCGTACGCCCGAGCGAGGGTGTCCCGGAAGGCACGGCGGTCGGTGAGCCGGTCCAGGTAGCCGGTGCCGCCCGGGAGAGAGTCGAAGAGCACCAGGAACCAGCGGCGCTCGCCGCTGTCCATGTCCGGCATGGAGGCCACCGTGGTGTCCAGGTGCTGCGGGTCGCCGCCGAAGTGCAGGTCGACACCGAGTCGCAGGGCGGCCCGGAAGGAGTGCACCCGTGCGTCGACGTCGGCTGTCGCGGCCGGGATGAGGATCCGCAGGGCTTCGGTCTGCAGTTGGTGGGCCAGCAGCACCTGCTCCTGCGTGACGCCGTCCTTCTTGCCGCGGCGCAGGGGGCACCACGGGCGATGGTGCTTGAGCTGCGGGGCACGGGCTGCTGCCGATTCAAGGGCGTCGGTGTCGTGGTCGAAGACCGGACGGCCGTCCGCGCTCGCGGCCCCGCAGGCCGTGCACACGTGGAAGGGGTTCAGCCGGACCAGGTGGCCGGCGAAGTCATCTCGGGCGGGAGCGTCGTAGCGGACCGGGCCGACGTTGATCCGTCGGATCATCGCCGTACGGCAGAAGTCCACGCCGAACGTCTCGCGGTCGTGCCGCCAGGACTTCCCCCGCTCGATCTTCTCGACGGGGATGTCCACCGCGTCCACGACGGTGTACGAGCGACGATCACGGTCGTCCTTGTCGTCCCGGATCCGTGCGTCCTCACGCTTGTCCCGCGACGTCACGGTGGCCGGCTCCACGACCTGGAACAAGCAGGAGCCGTCGTCGGCGATCTGGCTCGTCCTGCACCGGGGGCACGGAGAGCGATCGTCAGTGGCGTCCTCGGTGCGTACGTACCCGCACCCTGGGCACACCCGCCAGGTCCGCCACTCCTGGCGCCCACCCGTCGACAGCTCCAAGCCGGTGATCTCGTGCCGGTAGCCGTTGACGTAGAAGGTGTTGCCCGGCGCCAGCTCCTGGATCGCGAAGCGGCGGGGCCGCTCGTAGGAGACCGTCTCGGACGTGTACACCACCTTGCCCGTCTTCGGGTCGATGCCGTCCTCGCCGTACAGGGTCGCCGACAATGTCGTCGACGAGTCGATGAGGGCGTAGTTCGGCAACAGACCCAGGTCACACAGCGCGGTCTGCGCCGTGGTGTCGCCCAGGTGGAGCAGCTGCCTGCCCACCCCGCGCCGTTCGGCGTCCAGTTCCGCCTTCTGACGGGCCTGGTCGGGGTCGCTGTCGTGCAGCTCGCCGTGGGCCTCGTCGATCTCCCGCAGCCGCGCCCGCAGCGCGTCCTCGGCGCGCCGCCACTCGCCTTCCGCCCTCTCTACGGCGCTGCGCAGACCGTGCGTCGCATACGCCTCCAGGTCGACTCCGGCCTGCTCACTGACGCCGACCGGGAACAGCCGCAGGAACCCCTTGACCAGCTCCTCGCCCTGGTCGAGGGCCAGCTCCACCAGATCGGTGAGATAGCCGGACGGGCCGAACAGGCGCGGCGCCTTGTGCGGCAGCGCGCGCAGCACGATGCCGTCCGCCCGGACGAGACGGCCGGCCGCGGCGAGGTCCAGCAGATGCGCCAGGTACTGACGACGAAGGATCTCGACGGCCGACAGGTAGGACCCGGGCGGCACGATGGTGCCCGCGATCAGGTCCTTCGGGCGCTCGAGGAAGTACAGGTCACGGCGCCGCCGGTCGGGAATGGTCAGCAGGAAGGCATTGCCGGTGCGGCGGCCGGCCCGGCCGACCTGCTGGGCGTAGGAGGCGGGGCGGCGCGGCAGCGCGGCCAGCACGACGGCGGACAGGTCGCCGATGTCGATGCCCATCTCCAGCGTCGGCGTGCAGGAGAGCACATTGGGGTCCTTGAACCCGCCGCCGCGCTTGAACGCCTCCTCGACCTTCTCGCGCTGGTGCCGCGTCAGCATGCCCGTGTGCTCGGCGGTGACCACCTGATAGGTACCCGCGCCGAGGTAGAGCCGGCGGTAGTAGTCGTCCCTGTAGTCGCGGTCGCGGTGGTGTACTCCCAGCCCCTCGGGCCGGTCGCCGGCCACAAGGCGGCCCCGTCGGCACCTGTAGGAGGGACAGGGCTGGTCGTGCCACTGGTCCAGCAGCGACGGGTGGACCGTCTGCTCCCAGAAGCACACCGGGCACCGCACGTACGAGACCCGCACCTGCTCGTCGTCCAGCAGCCGGGCCTCGATGTTGCCGGGCTTGAGCCCGTACACCCGCACCGAGGTGTCGTTCGGGGTGCGCACCGACACCAGCCCCATCGAGGCGAGTTCGGGCAGCAGCCGGCTCCACAGCTCGGGTGCCAGCTCACGCGGCAGCTCCAGGCACCGCCCGGCCCACCGCTCGTACCAGGAGAGCCGTCCGGTCGCGAAGTCGAACTCGCTGCCGTTCTTGGGCTGCCCGAGCAGGAACACGGGGGCGGCGATCCCCTTCGGGAAGGCCCGCATGCCCGGAGCCCGCTTGCCCCAGATGTAGTACCGGCTGGTGCCCGCCTCGTCGATGTACTTGTTCAGCCACTGATGGGCGACCGCACCCCGGGTACGGAGCCGCTCCAGGAAAATGCGCACGAACGCCAGATAGCGGGCGTCGTCCTGCGCCACCAGCGGCAGGCCGTCCCGCACGCACTCCTCGTGCAGCCGCTTGACCAGCGCGATCACTGCCGCCGGGTCGTCGATGCGGACCTGCGCGGCGGCGGTTCGGGTCAGCTCCAACGTACGGCCGTTCCGGGACCGGAAGCCGAACTCCATCAGCGCCTCGAACGCCAGCCGCTGACCGATCAGCCGCCACGTCTTCAGGTCCCCACCGCGCCCCTGGCCGGACAGCAACCGGTTCACGCCCTTGAAGCCGTGCAGGTCCGGTGGCACCACCGCCGAGAGGGTGTCCTTGTCCGTCGTGGCGTCGACGACGTTCGCGATCAGGTCATTCAGCGCGGTCGGCTCGTCGTGCCGCAGGTGGTCGGCGAGGAGCGCACGGAGCGAGAAGGTGTACGAACGGTTGGCGACGAACCCGGCACGGTGCGCGGCATCCTGCACCGAGTCGTTGAACATCAGCGTCTTCTTCTCGTGGAGCTTCTTGTCGAGCTCCCCACCGGTGAAAAGCTGGGTGATGGACGCGGCCGCCATCGCGGCGGCACCCGTACCGAGGTAGCGGATCGCGTTGCGCTCACCGCACGCCGGACACCAGTCCTCCTTGGCCGCGGTGTTCGCCGTCTCCCCGAAGTTCACGAGCACGAACGCCGAGTCACGGGCCGCCAGCCGGGGCTCCTTGGTCTCCCGGTCGTAGTCGTTCAGCGGATCAGGCAGTCGCAGCCGCTTACGGGTGCCGTCCAGCACCATCAGCACCCCGCCGGCACCCTGCGACGCAGCCGGGCCCCCCTTGCCGCCGGCCGCCGTGAGCAACGCGGCCCCGGAACCCTCCCGGGCCTCCCGGTCCGTCGCGGCGATCAGGTTCCGCACCCGGGCCTTGTCCTGGCCCAGCGACGCCCGCCGGATCTTGTACGTGTCGAACTGGACATCGTGGTCATCGCTCTCCGGCGAGAACACCGCCCAACCCGACCGCCCGCAGTCACGGCAGTAGATCGCCGGCAGGAACAGGTTCGCGCTCTGCCCCGACGTCGCCGTCGTCACCGGCGCCATACGGCCGCTGTCGGCCGCGCCGGCATCGGCGGTGCCGGCCACATCCCAGCGGAACTCCGCCTTCGGCCACGGCAGCACCCCGCGCAGCAGCCGAGACACCGAACGCGCCCATTGATGCACCTCGACGTGCACGAAGGGCCGGGGCTCGGCGGGCGAGGACTCCGGATCGCGGGCGTACGACAGCAGCGCGACGAACCGCGCCAGCGCCTCGGCCGCCTTCTCCGGCTGTCGCGCCACCGCCTCGGACCAGCCGGCGGCGCCCGCACGCCACATCACATCCAGCACTTCGGCACTGGTCTTCACTCCGCTGCCGAGCGCCTGCATCACCGCACGAGTGAACAAATGCCGCTTGAGGTTCCTGCCGAGGAGGAATGGATCAAGGTCACGGACGTCCGTCACCTTCTCGATCAGATCCAGCAACGCCTCATCGCCGGTCGCCGGATCGGGCAGCGCCAGCAACTCGTCGGGTGTCGGCATCGGCTGCATGGTCACGTCGCCGAGCGGGATGAACTCCTCGACCGTGAGCCGGTTCTCCCCGACGATGGAGTCCGCCGTGAACTCCGTGCCGAAGACGTGGGTGGCCACCTCCAGCAGCTGCGCCGTGCCGTCCTCGTCCGTGCCGGAAGCAAGCGTCGCCGATGTCGCGACCGGACAGATCTTCCCCAGCGGACGGCCTTCCTCGGCTGCCCCAACGGAGGCGGCGAGTCGACGCAGCAGCATCCCGACGTCCGTGCCCTGTGCCCCGTCGTACGTGTGGAACTCGTCCACGACGACGTAGCGGATATCCGACTCCCGCCACAGGGGCGCGTCGTCCGCACGCTGGAGGAGGAGGTCCAGCATCTTGTAGTTCGTTATCAGGATGTCCGGCGGGGACAGCTGCATGTCCGAGCGCCGCGTTCGCACCTTCTCGTACTGCGTCGCCGCGCGCTCTCCGATGTAGAGGCCGGCCGACAGCTTCCCGATCTCGGCGTTCTCCGTAAGCAGATCGTTGATGCGCTGCGCCTGGTCGGTGGCCAGGGCGTTCATGGGGTACAGGAATACCGCCTTCACCCCGGTCTTGCCGGCGGCCCGCTCCCGACGGCAGTGGTCCAGCACGGGGTAGAGGAACGACTCCGTCTTACCGGACCCGGTGCCGGTGGTGACCAGCGTCGGTTGCGGGGTGTGGCCGTGCGCTGAGGTCAGCCGCGCGAAGGCGACCGCCTGATGCGCATACGGCTTGAAGCCCTGCCGCTGCCACTCCAGATGCTTGCGCCACTCCTCGCCGGCCACGGTGAAGGGCGTCCGGATTCGTAGATACGGGCCACGGAACATCCCCGATGTCTCGTCCCCGAGGAACCGGTGTAGCGCCTCACGCGCACCCTCGTCGGTGAGCGCGTACGTCGTCGACAGGTACTGCAGCAGGCTCTCCTTGAGCCCGCGCGCCTGAAGAGTCGGCCTCACGGCTTCGGCACCTCCTGCTTCACCGGATCCCACTCGCCACGGGCGACGGCGTCATCGAGCCGCCTCTGGAAGTAGGCGTGCGCGGCCCGCATCTCCGCCTCGCGGTCAGCCTTGTAGAACGGCGCGGTGTACCCCTCCGGCACGGGCGCGTTGGCTGGCTCGGACCGGTATGCCTCGAACTGCGCCCAGCTCTCCTTCGTCTGCCGCTGTCCGATCGTGCGGGCGTTCCCCGCGATCTTCCAGCCGTCGGCATCGAACCAGGTCACGGCCTCGTACTTCTGCAGCACGGGGAAGCGGCCTCGGTACGCGGCGATGAGTGCGTCGGCTTCCATGCCGAGCCATACGGCGACCAGCGCGTCGATCTCGACCAATGCGGAACGGCGGGCCCGCTCGCTGCGGAGGGGTGTCTCAGGACGCCAATCCGGGGTGATCTCGTGGAGTGGCTGGAGGTCAGGCCAGTCACAGGCCCACGGCTCGTAGGCGGGCCAGGTGGGGTCGTAGAGCTCCGCCCAGAGGTCTGCGTAGGCGCGGGTGAGGCAATTGAGGCGGAGTGCGCGGAGTAGGAGGGCGGAGGCCAGGGGGTGGTGAAGGGCCGGCGCGGGCATAGCTTTGGCCCCGGCTACCCGGAGGTCTCCGCGTCCCGTGGCGCGCAGGAAGTAGTCCAGGGGAAGGGAAGCCCAGAAACCAGCTGTGAGAGCCGTCAACTGAACCGACGGCATGGCAAGGCTATGCACCGCGTCAATGTGTGTCGTGCCTGGTGGCACGAGTGCCGCGTACAGCGCTCGCTCGGTGTTGGTTGCCACCTGACGGCGCCAGGCAAGGCGGGGCAACACGGCGTACCGTCGGCGCGACCGCTCCTGAAGCAGCGCGTCGACCTCCGTCAGGTCGGCTGCCTGCTCGACTACCTTGCCTCGCTCTGCGACCTGCGCACGTGCCTGGGCGACTGCCCTGTTATCTGCGCGCAGTCGGGCCAGAGCACGATGGTCGATCCAGCGATCCTGCTCGGCCAGGAAGAATTTGGTCATGCCGATGGCGCGCACGTACGCAGTATCGGGGACGAAATCGGGCGCCAGGTTAACGAGATCCCGCCCGTAGGGATCGTTGCTGTTGGCGTCGTGGCGCTTGAACACCGGAGTTGCGACGCTCAGTTGGGTTCCCTTAAGGATCACGTGACGCCAGCGATCCGGGTGGTACTCCTGGCCCGTAGCTGGGTCTGGACGGTTGTAGTCGATCAGATTGTCCTGCTTGGCGCCACTCTCCTCGTATCCGCGAGTGATCTGAGGTCGCAGAGGACCAAGGCGAAGCGGATACTTCGCCAGAGCCTCGATGGCCGAGGCTTCGCCGGTGCTGACAGGGAACAACAACCGCGCCTGTTCGACGGGCTGGTCGGCCTCGTCCAATAGGCGCTGCCAGAGGGCAAGTTGATGCTTGTCCACCCTGACGACACGAGCTCGGTGCGGACGTTCGTCGAACTCGCCGTTGAGGTAACGGATTCCGGGAACCTCGCCCCGGCCATCGTGTTCGCCGGAGTGGCGCAGCGCATCGACGGAGACCAGCCAGGACAGGTGGTCGAAGCCGACTTCCGAGGGCTGGCCGTAGATGTGCACCCCGAAGTGGGCTGTGTCACCGACTGGCCGCGGGAAGAACCTCTGACCGGAGTTGACGAAGTCTCCGTGAATCCGCAGCCTTCGGTATGCCGCCTCCCGAAGCGCGCCCTCCTTGTCCCCCGTGAAGTGCGTATCCGGGTGCACCATCCCGGCCGTCCCATGGGACGAGGCGTGAGCCCACACCTGGGACATAAACGCGCGGTACAGGTCCGGCTGGGTGCCGGTCAGCAGTGGGTACACCTGCGGTGAGGCGAAGACGGCTACCTGGGCAGTTGTGCTCGTCAGCTCTCCGACAACGTACCGATGTGCATCCTCGGACGCCAGCAGCTTTCGGCGTCGACGATCCTTCTCGTTCGCCGATGCCTTGTCTTCCAGCTCAAACCAAGGCTCGTGCTCCGCCAGCACAGCCGACTCGTTCCAACGCGGCCTGACCCAAGGCGGGTTGCCCACCTGCAGGTCGAAACCCCCATTCCGGGAGAATACGAGGGCGAACTCCAGCTCCCAGTGGAGAAATCCTTGGTCCTCCGTGATGTCGCGTACCTCACGGATCCACGGGAAGCGGTCCTCGGGATTACCAACATCCATGCCCATGAAGCTGGGCAGCGTCTCCTCGAAGCTCTTGAGTGCGTCGAGGTCCTTGAGGCTGTCGATAAGTGTGCCCTCGGGCACGTCGGCAGTGCCGAGCATGGCCTCCAAAAACTCTAGCCAGTCGTCGAGATCCTTGAGCGGGATGATCGACCGACGCTCCGGGGCCTTCGGCTTCGATGCTGTGACTTGCGCCCTTCCTCGCGGCCTGACCTGCTTGACCTCCACGACCGAGTCATCGGCGCTTAGTTCGAGGTCCTCGAAGCTGGTTTGCTCGGGGCCGAGAGCGAACAGAGCCGTCGCCTCGACGAAGCGCGGCACAGGCTGGCGCTCCGCCACAGAGGACGCTTCGTGACCAGCTGAGGGAGCGGGCGGTTCCGTGGTTGGTGGCGCGCCGTCGAGTAGCCGACTGAGGCTGTCTGCTCCCGTCACCTCCGGCCACGCCGCGTAATCCACGGCCGTACCATCGAGCAGTCCCGCCTTGTCGATTGGCCAAAACCACAGGGCGCACCAGGCGTCCATGATCTTCTTCAGACGCCAATACGGGGTGTCCGCGGCGTTGAAGAGGTCCTCGAGGACCTGCTCCTTGGGAACGGCCTGGTCGGGACGGTGGAGGAAGGCGTACTCGGGGTCGGTGGGGTCGGCCCCCCAGACCTCGATCCGGCGGGCGATTGCCTGCTCGGAGAGCTCCATACGCTTGACGACGAGCGACCAGAGGAATTCAACGCGGCGGGCGGCGTCCCGGAGGCGGGTGAACTGGGACACCGGCTCCTTCCTCGACCTCCCGACATTGCTGCGCTTGGGGCGCTGGAGGATGCCCTTTTTCCAGGTGGCGAGTTGCTCGACGCCTTCCTTCGCGAGTTCCTTGGCTTCCTTCGAACCCGCGACCGCCGCCCACCCGGGGCTCGGCAGGAGGAACTGATGTACCGCGTCCTGGGGGAGTGACTGAGGCTCGCCGTCCTTAAGGAAGGGCAGAGGGGTAGGGGCCAGGGCGCCCTTGGCCTTGAGCCATTCCTTGCCGGTGACGTCGTCGGCCGCGTAGACGGCGCGACGGGCGCCGATGAGGCTGTTGCCGCGGCGGAGGTGGAGGCCGAACCAGGGGGCTCGCATGCCCGGGTGCATGGTGTTGAGCCAGAGGGACACCTCAGCGAGCTCGACGCCGGTGGCGTTGAGGTCTACGCCGTACGCGTTGTGCAGGGCGATGTACGCCTTGGCCTTCTGCTTCTCGGTGAGGGCGTCCGCAGTGGGGATGGTGACGCCCAGCTCGTCCTGCCTGCGGCGCAGGTACTCCTCAGCGACCTGGTTGATCGCCTCGTTGAGGAATGCGCCGGAGCCCAGGGCGGGCTCGCAGATCTTGTACTTGAGCAGTTCGGACGCGCGGGTCTTGATGACGTTGCCGTCGGCGCCGCGCTCCTGGTCCAGGCGGTGCTTGAGCGTGAGCTCGACCGTGACCTGGGTCAGCGACTCGGGCGTGTAGTACGAGGCGGAGGTCTCGCGGTCGCGGCCAGCGAGGCGGTAGACGAAGGAGCCCTTCTCGTACTTCTTGACGCCGCGCAGGCCCTTGCGGGCGTCGTCCTCGTCGTAGTGGACGAGGGTCTTGTCGGGGTATTGGTCCTGCTTCTTCAAGGGGATGAGCCAGGAGCCCTTCTCCGGGTCGCCGCCCTTGGCGACCTCGCACAGCTCCTCCTTAGCGATGATGCCGGTGTACGACATCAGGCCCTCGTAGACGGCGCCGAGCTGGTTGATGCCGAGGTTGCGGTAGGAGATGAAACCGCCCCGCTCACCGCGCTTGCCCTTCTTCATGGTGAGCAGACGCAGCACCTCGTGCAGGGCGGAGTTGCGCAGGCGCAGGTCGAGCCACTGCGGGTCGCTGTCCTCATCGCTGCGAGGGTCGAGGACGCCCCTGCCGATGAGGCGTACCGAACGGGGCTCGAAGAGCTCGCTGCGCAGGGGTTCGAAGCGCAGGCCGCGGTCCTCGCTGCGGCGGGCGGCCTTGACCTTGCGGGTCTCCTCGTCGTCGCCGGTCTGGTCGTCGTCGGCCTCGGTGCCGTACGGGCGGTGGCCGAAGTTGACCTTGTTGAAGAGGACGTCCAGAGATTCGTGCAGGTGGAAGCCGTTGCGGGCCTCCTCCTCGACGAGTTCCTCGTCGCGTTCGACGAGCTCGCGCAGGCGGGCCATCGAGTAGCCGGCCTCGTAGCTGCCGTCGTCGGCGGGGAGGATGCCGAGTTCGGGGCGGGCCTCGGCGTAGAGGAGGAACAGGATGCGGTAGAGGTAGCGGAGGGATTCGCGGGTGAGTTCCCGGGCGAAGGGGATCTTGGGGCTCTCGATGTCGGCCGGTGTGACGTTGTTCTGCGGCTCGGCCATTCGCGCGAGGACTTCGTTGGCGATGATCTCTACCGAGCGCTGGAGCCCGTGGCGCAGTTCGCCGGATACGCCAGCGGCGTTGGCGCTCGAGGACTTCAGCAGAGCATCGACGGCCCGGCTCTGGTCGTTCTCGCCGGGCCGGAGCATGTCCAGGCTGAACAGCGCTGCGATGGTGGAGAGTTCGCCCTGCTGGCTGCGGTCGTTGCGTTCAAGCGCCGCGTCGAGGTTGACGGCGAGGTAGCGGCCCTCGTTCCAGGACTGGCGATCCGCGAGGACGAGCACGCCTCCGCACAACAGCAGGACGAAGCGCGGGCGAGGCCCGCCGGCCTCGCCGAGCTCGCTCTGGAAAAGCCAGGACGCCAGGGCCGGGCCGGTCTCGTACATTTCGCTTGCACTGACACGCAGCGGGTGCAGCAGTCGGCCGGGGCCTGTCGCGTTCAGGGCGGCGTCGTTGTCGGCGGCCCAGCCGCAGTCCAGGGCGATGATCCCGTGGCCGTGGTAGGCCACGGTCAGGGAGTGGTCGCGTCCGGCGCGGTGGACAGTGACCTCGGTGGGAGTGGCCTCGAAGCCGAGGGCTTGCAGGACCGTGTGGTGCCACTCGGCCAGACGCTTGCGCCACTCGGGATTGTTGTGGGTGTGCGGTCGGACCTCATCTCCTGCGTCGCGCTCGGCGGCCTCAGCGAAGTAGCCGCGCACGTCCTCGGAGAGGTAGGCGCCGCGCAGCGAGCGGAGGAGCTCCCGAGGAGTCTTCCGCGGGTCGTGCTCATCACCTTCGCGCAGGGCCCAGGTGGCGAACAGGCCCTTCTTCAGGTCGGATCCGAGCTGTTCGGCGAAGTAGTGCGCAGCGAAGTATTCGCCGCGGTTGCTGAAGGAGTCGAAGTCGGTGCTCATCGGTCGGTGCCTCCCTCAGCGGCGTTGAGCGGTTCCAGGACGGCGAGCAGGCGCAGCATCGGATCGCCCGTGGTCTGCAGGGAGTTGAGAAGGCTCAGCCGCCTGCTGGCGCTGAGGTTCACTCCGCGCTTTCCCGTCCCATCAGAAGAGAACATGGCTTCCTGTTGCCAGTGCACGACGCGCTTGCGAGACGGGGCCAGGATCGCCTCGATCTCCTTGCCGTACGCCTCTTTCAGGTCCCGGAGGTGCTGTTCGGCCCTGTCGATGGCTGCGGGCACGAGTTCTGTCAGGCCGCTGAGGTCGCGCGGTGCGGCGCGGCCAGGCATCGTCGGACCCACGCCGTAGTCCTCCAGCACCTCCGGGGTCAGAGGCGTCACCTGAAGGTCGTGCGGTTCGCCGTGGACGGCCATCCACTCGACGATGGTGGGCCGCCCCAGTGCGTTGGAGCAGATGCCCTGCACCAGGAACGTCGGTGAGTCCACGGAGGCGGCGAGCACGGGGGCCTGGTGGCGGCCGACCTCGACGAGCACCTTGTCGGTCAACCAGTCCAGGACCGGGTGGACGTCGGTGACGTAGGAGACGTTCGGCCATTGTGACTTGGACGACTCCCGGGCCGCCTTCAGACGCCGGTCCGCGAGGTCCTTGGAGAAGGTGATGCGCATCCGTCCAGGCTCAGTGTTCCGGGGCATGATCCGCTGCTCTTCGAGGTACGACTTCGGCAGTGCCTTCAGCCTGTAAAGCAGGTCACGCGGCGGTTCGAAGGCGATCGTGCCGTCGTCGTCGCGGCGCATCGAGAGCTGGTCCTCGGGGTTCGGACGGCAGATCTGACGCAACGCCTCGTCGAAGTAGTCTGCGGTGGAGGAGAACAGACGTGGCACGTACGCCCGCCGCACCTCGGGATGCTCCGGGACGGCGCCTACCTGGCCGAGCAGTCCGGAAAGGAACGCCGCCCCTCCTTGCTGGGACTGCTTGATCGACTCCTCGACGGTCCGGCCTGCGATCAGGTCCTGGGTGAGGCGGTTCTCTTCCTCCTTGGCCCGGTACAGGCCGGTGACCGCCTCCACCGAGCCCTCGATCTTGTGCGCTTCCTCCTCGCGCTTCAGGAGCTTCTCGCCCACGAGGCGGTCGTCCAGCGTGCGGGGCTCCCCGGTCGTCTCGTCCGTCCGCCAGGGGATGTCGCTAGTGAGGATCAGAGCGCGGAACTCAGGCCGGTGCTGCTGGCCGTAGCGGTCGATACGGCCGTTGCGCTGCTCGATACGGATCAGGGACCACGGCAGGTCGAAGTGGATCAGCCGGTGGCACTGCTGGTGGAGGTTGACGCCTTCGGAGGCGACGTCGCCGGTGAACAGGATGCGTACGGGGTCGTCGCGCAGCCCGAACTTCTCGACGATGGCCTGCTGCTCCTCGTCGCTGGTGGCATCGCCGTGCATGACCTGGACCGCGCCGCCGAAGGCGAGCCAGGGCTTGTTCTCGTCAGGGTTGGCGCCGCGACGGAAACCGAGTGCGGCCGGGACAGCCTCCGCGAGCCACTTCAGTGTGGGGATGCGCTCGGAGAACACCACCACGCGGGTCTCCGAACCGGGGCCGACACCCATGCTGCGTAGCTCGTCCAGGAGGGCCGCCAGTTTCGCTGAGTCATCGTCCTGGATCCGCTCGGCCACGTCCCGAAGGTCCAACAAGGCGGCGCGCTCCGCCTGCCTTGCCGCCTCCCGGACCGCCGGGTCGACCGGGCGGGCCGGCCTCTGCCCGCCTCGCGCCGACTCGGCGGCCGGCTGTTTGTCCAGCGTCGTCAGTCGCGTCTTGACGGTCTCCAGCAGAGCCTTGTGCGAGGACAGGAAGGACTTCAGCAGTTGGTAGGGCACCAGCTGGTGTCGGCTGACCGACGGCTTGTCGGGATCGGCCGGGATCCAGCGCGTGGCGAGCTCCTGGAAGACGGCGAGTTCCTTCTCACTGGCCGATACGTGGATCGGCTGGGACGGTCCACGGTCCGCCCAAGCGCCCTTCAACGAGTCGCGGACCTCCGCCGTCGTCTTCGTACGCCGGATGTAGAGGTGCTCAAGGTCCTTCACTTCGTACTTCGACGGGTTGGCGATGGCTGCCTCGTCCAGCATTTTGATCAACTCGGCGAACGACTCGGCACGTCCGTTGTGGGGCGTGGCCGACGCCAACACCAGCGCGTCGGTCTTCCGAGCCAGCAGACGCGCGAGCTCGTTGTTCTTGGTGCCCCGGTTGACCAGATTGTGGGACTCGTCGATGACGACGGCGTCCCAGTTGGTGTGCTCGAGGTGGTGCGCGTAGACGTCGCTCTTGAGTGTGTCCACGGAGATGATCGCGCGCTTGAAGTAGGCGAACGGGTTCCGGCCGGCCGGGATGTCCTGCTGGATGCGCTGGATACCGGTGGAGTCCAGACGGACGAGCGGGATGGCGAAGCGGGTCCACAGCTCCCGCTGGAACTGCTCCAGCACATGCTGGGGGGTAACGACCAGGATGCGCTCGCCGCGCCCGCGTCGGATCAGCTCGGCCAGCAGCACCCCGATCTCCAGGGTCTTGCCGAGGCCCACCACGTCGGCGATCAGGATCCGCGGCTGCGGGTTCTTCTCCAAGGACAGCGCCAATTCGGCGGGCCGCAGCTGGTGCACCTGCTGGTCCATGAGGAACCCGTCGGCCAGCGCGAGTCCGTGCTCGGTCTGAGGCAGGAACGTCTTGCGCATCACCGCTTCAAGGAACAGACGGCCCCGCCGGTGGTTGGGTGAGTCGTCCGGGACGAGCCGCGTCTCCCGCGGGTCCAGCACCTGGATCGCGTCGAGTCGGCTGTAGAAGACCGCGTCCGTGCCTCGCACGAAGGACGAGATGCCGGTGACCTCCACCATCCACCCGTCTGCGCCGACGTCCTTGGAGTTCCGGACGAGCCAGAGCTCGTCGCGGATCAATACCTGGGACCCCGGGGCGTAGCCGGAGGACCCGCTGGTCCGCCGCGAGGCTGGAGCATCCTCCGGCGCCCAGGCGTCCCACACCTCATCGCCCTGGCCGCCCACGGCTTCCGCCTCGACGCTCAACGTCCGCTCCGATCCATCACCAGCGGCCACCGACGGCCGCATACACCCCACACGCCTGCAAACGACGGACTACGCCGTCCGAGCGCGCCATTCCGACAAAGACTCTCACCCAGCACTGTCAGCGCAGGAGTCACAGAACGGGATCGGCGGCATACAACGAGCGCAACTCGTCCGCGATCCGCTTCGACGCCAGGGGGCGTCCCTTGGCCGCGCCGGCCTTCGGAGGGGCGCTCCGCCTTCCGGACCCCGGGGTCGGCTTGGGCAGGAGAGCCTCAGGCTCTTCTGGCTCCCGCTCCGGTTCGCTGGCCTCGGCCTGTGAAGCCCGCGGCGGGCCGTCGAGCGGGCTCACCGGTTCACTGTTCTCGACAAGATCAGCCTGCTCGTGGATGAGCTTCTCGAACGGCACTGTCGGCGGCTCACCAGGGGTCGACGGAGCCTCGCCCCCCTTGGTGTGGGCGATCAGGGCGAGCCGGGCAGCCGCCGGTGTCACCCCGGAGTCGGAGAGGACCCTCGCGCAGGTTTCGGAGACCGCTGGCAGAGTCGGCCGCTCCTCCGGCGTGTGGGCGAACATCGACTCCAACAGGGGCACCAGCGGCGCAGGTACACCAGAGAGATCGGGAGCGATCTCGGGATTGGTAACTTGTGCCGCGATAGCTTCCCAGCGTGATCCGTCGTACGGATAGTGGCGGGCCGCCGCGTACAGCAGGACCGTGCCCAGCGCATACACATCTGCCGCGGGTGACACCTGTGGATGGCCGCCGGCCTGCTCCGGAGGCATGCACCGGACGGTGCCGATGATCATGCCGCTGTGTGACAGCGTCTCCTGAGAGGCGTCCATGAACGCTCCCAGCCCGAAGTCGATGATCATCGGGCCGTCATCGCCCAGGATGACGTTCTGTGGCTTCAGATCTCGATGGAGCAACCCCGCGGCGTGGACTGCCGACAAGCCTTCGGCGAGCAACGCCCCGAGGCTGGCCGCCAGCGGCAGCGGAAGTACACCGTCGCTGTCCACACAGGCCAGCAGTGTGCGACCGGCCACGTATTCCATGGCCAGCCAAGGCCGGTCTGCGTAAGGATCTGCGTCCAGGAAGCGGGCCACCCGGTTAGTGCCGATCACCGTGCGGGCGATCAACGCCTCCTTCTCGAAGCGGGCACGCGTCAGCGGATCGAGCTTGTCGTTGCGGATCACCTTCACCGCGACCGGATCACCTGCAGGCGTGTAGGCGAGATAGACCTCACCCATTCCGCCCGAGCCGAGCTCCCGCGCCACCGTGTACCGGCCGATCCGCGTGGGCGCCCCGCTCATCCGCACCGACTCACCTTTCCCCCGCGCCTCATCCGATCGGCGCTCTTGCCCGCCACACTCTAATCGGCCAAGAGGTCAGCCTGAGGTGCTTTCGCCCTGATCAGGCCACCGAGCAACGCGATGCATGCCGAAACCGGCCGTGAGGAAGTCGGGGCACCGGGGTCTCCAGCAGCCGCTGTGTCGACGACCGCTGTCTGCGAGTCCGGGGGCCGGCAAGAAACTGCCCTCTTCTAATGGATCCTCTGCTGCTCCAGCCACTTGAAGATCTCGGCCCTCTTGTACAGGACCTTGGCGTTCCTGCCTCGGCCGAGCTTGTAGCCCTTCAAGCCCAGTTTGGATGCCTCCCTATAGACCCAGCTCGTGGACATATTGAGCATCGCAGCGACCTCAGAAGTGTCCATAAGGACGGGCTCGACGCTACGACGCCTGTGCGACGAGTCGATATCGGTGCGGGTCTGATCGGGGTGCGACTGCGGTTCCACGGGCAAGATGCTCCTTGAGGCTGGCCTGAGCCTGATCGCGGCAGCGGCTCGCGCTCTGCTCTGGTCGAATTTCAAACGTCCTTGACGCCCGCCCTGTGCCACCGCCAAGAGTCACCGGACGAGCCACAGCCATGGTCGTGAGAATCGCCGGTTTGGCTAACCGGCGATCCGCCGCTATGTTGCCGCGCTGCTTCGGCCACTCAGATTCATGGAGCTGTGGGCGCCTCCTCCTTTGAGACGGGATACGAGGGGCCTGGGCCGGCTGACCCATGGCGGCGCGTGGTCCGACTTCCGGTCGAGCGCCTTCGCTCCTGACCGCCGTCCAGACCGTCCGCGTGACGGTGATCACGGACGTCCTTCGGGGGGTGCTGCGTAGGCTTGGGTCGTCGCCGCGGTGGGGTCCGCGAGAGGGGGCGAAGCCCTCCCTCTGCCACCTGACGGGGCGTCAGGAAAGTCAGCAAGTGGTCAGCATGAGTCCTGAAAAACCTGGGGAAAGCTGCCCGAACATGCGACTCGTTGTAGGGTGTGGAAACAGCCCTTGACCTGCAAAAACGCAGGCAGGGAGCCTACTTGTGGGAGTGCCCCGATGTTGCGTACTATGTTCAAGTCCAAGATCCACCGTGCCACCGTCACCCAGGCCGACCTGCACTACGTGGGATCGGTGACCATCGACGCGGACCTGCTGGACGCCGCCGATCTGCTGCCGGGGGAGCTGGTGCACATCGTCGACATCACCAACGGCGCGCGGCTGGAGACGTACGTCATCGAGGGTGAGCGCGGCTCGGGGGTCGTCGGGATCAACGGGGCCGCCGCCCATCTCGTGCACCCCGGAGACCTGGTGATCATCATCAGTTACGCTCAGGTCACCGACGCCGAGGCGCGAGAACTGGAGCCCCGCGTCGTGCACGTGGACCGCGGCAACCGGATCGTGGCCCTGGGCGCCGACCCGGCGGAACCGGTGCCGGGGTCGGACCAGGAGCGCAGCCCGCAGGCCGTGTCCGCCTGACCACCGCACCAGCAGCCCCAGGAGCGTCCATGAGTGACATCGGCATCCGCGACGACCGGCCGGCCGGCCGCCTCGAGGCCATCGGCGAGGGCGGCGAGGTCGTCGGCCGCATCGAGTACTTCGTGCTGGAGTCGCCCGCGCCCGCCCTGGTCCCGGTGCACACGATCGTCGAGCCGGCCCACGAGGGCAAGGGCATCGCCGGCTCCCTGGCCCGCGAGCTGTACGCCGTCTCCGGACGCGAGGGCGTCCCGGTGGCCCCGCTCTGCCCGTACGTCGTGAAGTGGGCCGCGCGTCACCCCGAGGAGGCTCCGGCGGCCGACCCCGCGCTGCTGACCGCCGCCAAGGAGTGGCTGCGCGCCCACCCCGGCCGGTTCTGAGCGGCCCCGGTGCTCGCCCTCCTGCACACCTCGCCCGTCCACGTGCCCGTGTTCGACGCCCTGCGTGACCGGGCCCACCCCGGCCTGGAACTGCGGCACTTCGTCGACGAGGACCTGCTGGTCCGGGCGCGGGAGCGGGGACCCGACGCGGTCGCCGCCGACGTACGGGCCGTGCTCGCGCGCGCCGTCGCCGGCGGGGCGCGGGCGGTGCTGTGCACCTGCTCCACCCTCGGCGCGGTCGCCGAGTCGGCCGCGCCGGGCGTCCCCGTGCTGCGCGTCGACCGGCCGATGGCCGCGGCCGCGGTCGCCGCGGGCCCGCGGGTCGTCGTCCTGGCGGCCCTGGAGAGCACCCTCGGCCCCACCGCGGCGCTCGTGACGGAGGAGGCGGATCGCGCGGGCCGCCCCGTCGCCGTGCGCACGCTGCTCGTCGACGGCGCCTGGGACCGCTTCGAGGCCGGCGACACCGAGGCCTACGTCCGTCTCGTCGCCGCCGGCGCCGACGCGGTCACCGGCGCCGACGCCGACGCGATCGTGCTGGCCCAGGCCTCCATGGCGCCCGCCCAGCACCTCACCACCACCCCGGTACCGGTGTTCAGCAGTCCAGGGCCGGGCCTGGCCGCGGGCGCGGCGGCAGCGCGCCGCGGCTGACCCCGCGCGGCGGGGGACCCGGCCGGGCGCACCGCGTGCCACCACCGGGTGACTGCCTGCGCCGCCGTCGGGTAGGCGGGGGAGTAGTCCAGAGCCAAGCTCACCCCGGCCCGGAGGACACGATGACGAACCCGTACCCCGACCCCGTCCAGCCGCCGCCGACGCCGGTTCCCGACCCGTACCCCAGCCCGGTCCCGAACCCCGAACCACCCCCGGGGCCGGAGCCCACCCCGCCCGTCCCCGGACCGGATCCGCAGCCGACTCCGCCGGCCCCGCCGCATCCGGGCCCGCCGGACCCGAACCCGGACCCCTCCCCGATCCCGCCGGGCCCGGAACCGGTCCCGAACCCGGAGCCGGGCCCACCGCTCAGCTGACTCCGGAAACGGCGGACGCCAGGGACGGCGGACGCCAGGGACGGCCGGCACCAGGCACGGCGAACCACCAGGCACGCCGGACCACCCGGAACGGCCGGCCGGCGAGGACGGCAGGCGAAGACGGGCGGCACCCCGCGGGGTGCCGCCCGTCGCCACGGCCCCGCAGGACGCCGCCCACCGCGACGCCCCGCGGGAATCCCCTCAGGGACGGTCCCTACGCCGGAACCTCCGACCGGTCCCCGCCCCACAGCGTGTGGAACGACCCGTCCCGGTCCACCCGGCGGTAGGTGTGGGCCCCGAAGAAGTCCCGCTGTCCCTGCGTCAGGGCGGCGGGCAGCCGTTCGGCGCGCAGGGCGTCGTAGTAGGCGAGCGCCGCCGCGAAGCCCGGGGTCGGCACGCCCTGGAGCGTCGCGGCGACCAGCACCTCGCGCCACGCGTCCTGTGCGGCCCCGATCTCCGCGGCGAACGTCTCGTCGGACAGCAGGCTCGGCAGGTCCGGCCGGGCGTCGTAGGCGGCGCGGATGCGGTCGAGGAAGGCCGCCCGGATGATGCAGCCGCCCCGCCAGAGCGCCGAGACGGCGCCGAGGTCGATGTCCCAGCCGTACTCCGCGCCGCCCGCGGCGATCTCGTGGAAGCCCTGCGTGTACGAGACGATCTTGGAGGCGTACAGCGCCTGCTCGACCCGGTCCGCGAAGGCCTGGGCCTCGGCCCGGTCCAGCGGCGCCGCCTTCGGTCCCGACAGGCCGCGCGAAGCCTCCCGCAGCGCGGCGTGGCCCGACAGCGACCTCGCGAAGACGGCCTCCGCGATGCCCGACACCGGCACCCCGAGGTCCAGCGCGATCTGCACGGTCCAGCGGCCGGTGCCCTTCTGCTCGGCCTGGTCCACCACCACGTCCACGAACGGCTCACCCGTCGCCGCGTCCACGTGCGACAGCACCTCGGCCGTGATCTCGATCAGGTACGAGTCCAGCCGGCCCGTGTTCCAGGTGCGGAAGATGTCCGCGATCTCGGCGGGGGAGTACCCGGCGACGTCCCGCAGCAGCTGGTACGCCTCGCCGATCAGCTGCATGTCGGCGTACTCGATGCCGTTGTGGACCATCTTCACGAAGTGCCCGGCGCCGTCCGGACCGACGTGCGTCACGCAGGGCGCCCCGTCGGCCGCCTTGGCGGAGATCTTCTCCAGCATGGGGCCCAGCGACTCGTACGACTCCGGGGAGCCGCCCGGCATGATGCTGGGGCCGTGCAGCGCGCCCTCCTCGCCGCCGGAGATGCCCGTGCCGACGAAGTGGATGCCCTGCTCCCGCAGCTCGCGCTCACGGCGCCGGGTGTCGGCGAAGTGCGCGTTGCCGCCATCGATGATCATGTCGCCGGCTTCCAGCAGCGGCGCGAACTCCCGGATCACCGCGTCGGTCGGTTCCCCGGCCTTCACCATGATCACCAGGCGGCGGGGACGCTCCAGCGCCGCCACGAACTCCTTGGCGGTCTCGGTCGCGATGAACTCGCCCTCGCCGCCGAACTCCTCCACGAGGGCGTGCGTGCGCGCCGCCGTCCGGTTGTGCAGGGCGACCGTGTAGCCGTTGCGGGCGAAGTTGCGGGCGAGATTGCGGCCCATGACCGCGAGTCCCGTGACACCGATCTGGGCTGAGTTGGTCATGCGGTTGGCTCCTCGAAAATCTGTAGTAGACAGGTGATGCTCCGTGCTCGGCCGGCCCGTGATCCGTGCGCGACCCGTGCTGGTCGACACCGGTTCCGGCCCGTGCACATCCTTTCGTGTCGGTGGGCCCGCCGCACGTGCTGGACACGCGAAGTCGCCCACCCGGATACGGAAACAGGGCCCCGTCCGTCTCAGAGGTCACGCAACAAGCGCGCGATCCGGCCCAGTTGAGCCGGCGCGGCCGATTGTCGTCTTGTCACGGGCAGTGAGCGGACCTTACTTTTGCCCCTCCTGACGCATGTCGAGGGGGATCTCCATGGCCGCACGCGGCCGGCACCGCCGGTATCAGCCGAACAGGATCAACCGGGCCTCGCTCACCGTCACGGCGGGTGGCGCCGGCATGGCGATCCCGCTCATCGGCGCCGGATCCGCCCAGGCGGCGGACGTGGACACCTGGGAAAAGGTCGCGGCCTGCGAGTCGACCAGCGACTGGAACACCAACACGGGCAACGGCTATTACGGCGGCCTGCAGTTCACCCGGTCCACCTGGGAGGCGTACGGCGGCACCCGGTACGCGTCGCGCGCGGATCTGGCCACCAAGGACCAGCAGATCGCCGTCGCGGAGAGGGTGCTGGACGGTCAGGGGCCGGGCGCCTGGCCCGCCTGCTCGGTGCGGGCGGGGCTGACCGCCGGCGGCGACGCCCCCGACATCGAGCCGGCCGGCGCGTCCGAGAAGACCGCCGCCCGGCCGGCGAGCACCCTCAAGGACGTCCAGCCGCAGACCACACCCCAGTCGCGGGCCGGCACCGCCCGGATGTACACGGTCGTGCACGGCGACACCCTCTCGGGGATCGCCGACGCCGAGGACGTCCGGGGCGGCTGGCAGCGGCTGTACGCCGCGAACCGGACGACGATCGGGACGGACCCCGACCTCATCGTGCCCGGCCAGCGGCTGGACCTGCGGGGTCGCGCCGTGGCCACCGAGGCTCCCGGGAAGAAGTCGGCCGGGAAGAAGTCCGCGGAAACCGGAACCCAGGACAAGAAGTCCACGGGCGGGAAGTCGACCACGGGGAAGAAGAAGTCCACGGGCGGGAAGTCCACGGGCAAGAAGTCGGACACGGGCGGGAAGTCGGCCGGCCACTCCCTCGCCGCGCCCGTCGACGCCGGGCTCGGCACGCCGTACCACGCGACGGGTTCCTCCTGGTCGAAGGGCTACCACACCGGCGTCGACTTCCCCGTGCCCACCGGCACGTCCGTGAAGTCCGTCGCCCCGGGCACGGTGGTCAGCGCGGGCTGGGGCGGTTCCTTCGGCTACCAGGTGGTCGTCCGGCACTCCGACGGCCGCTACTCGCAGTACGCGCACCTGTCCGCGATCTCCGTGCGGGACGGGCAGTCCGTGGACGCCGGTCAGCGCATCGGCCGCTCCGGGTCCACCGGCAACAGCACGGGCCCGCATCTGCACTTCGAGGTGCGGACGGGGCCCGGATTCGGGTCGGACATCGATCCCCTGGCCTATCTGCGGGCCGGCGGCGTCAGGATCTGATGCGCACCCGGTGCCGGTCGAAGACCGGCACCGGGACGTACGGTCCCCCGTGGAACGGCCCGTACCACGGCAGCGGCACGGGCGCGGGAGCCGGCACCACCGGGACGACCGGCACCGACGGTTCCCCGGGGACCACCGGCTCCTGCGCCACCGCCGGCACCGGTTCCCTCACCACCACCCGGGCCGGCACGGCGTCGGTCACCCGCGGGGAGGTTTCCGCGGCCGCCGGGACGACGGCCGCCGCGAGGGACGGTTCCGCGCACGTGAGAGCCGTCCGCTCCGCGGCGGCCGCCGCGGCGAACTCCGTGACCGCCGTGAGGGGCCGCGCCGCGACAGTGCCGTCAGCAGGCTCCGGAAACACGACGAGGAGGTCGGCCACGGGCGCCCTGACGCCCGTGGGGACCGTCCGCGTCTCCTCGTGCCGCGGGCCGGTGGTCTCCGGCTGGGTGCTCGTCAGCCGCTCGGTCGTCAGCAGGATCAGGCCGCCGGCCGCCACCACGCCGCAGCTCAGGGCGAGCGCGGTGCCGGTGGTGCCGTAGCGGAAGGTCTCGCCGAACATCGTGATGCCGACGGCCGCCGCCACCACGGGGTTGACCACGGTGAGCGTGGCCAGCGGGGCCGCGAGCCCCGCGCCGCGGTAGGAGGCCTGCGACAGCAGCATGCCGGCCGTGGCCAGGACGCCGATCACGGCCAGGGAGGGCACGTCGGCCGCCGAGACGCCGTCGGTCCAGTCGACCGCGACGGTCTTGGTGAACACCGACGACATGCCGAACGCGATGCCGGCGCCGGTCGCCAGCAGCATGCTGCGCACCGCCGGGTGCCGGTGCGCGGCCCGGCCGGCGACCATCAGTGCCACGACGGCGCCGCCCGTGACGAGCGCCGCGCCCACCCGCTGCGGGGTGCTGAGCGACTGCGCCTCGGCCGCGCCGACCAGGGAGAGCAGACCGGCCAGACCGACGGTCGCCATGACGGCGCCGCGCCAGGCCGTCGCCCCGGCCCTGCGGCCCACGAACAGCGCGGCCATCGGCAGCGCGAAGACGATGGTGAGCGCGCCCAGCGGCTGCACCAGGCTGAGCGGACCGTACGCGAGCGCCACGACGTGCAGCAGGCCGCCGAGACCGTTCAGCCCGACCGCCGCCCACCAGCCCGGCCGCCGCAGCGGGGCGTACTGCCCGTCGGGGGAGGACACCGCGACCTGCTCCTGCACGATCGCCCCGCCCGCGTACGCCACGGCGGAGACGAGCGACAGGACCACGGACAACGCGAGGGCGCTCATGAGCTGCTCCTCTGCGTGAGGCGGGGGCCCGGGGCCCGGCGCGGCGAACGGTCGGCTCTCATGGCAAACACGATGCCTTGTCGATCTGTTCCCGTCGTCGTCCCTGAGCACCCAATGCGTCCTACTACCGATGGAGTACGCGGCACCCCGACTCCTCCCCAGGGTGGGGAACATGCCGGGGATCCCCCTGACGGCGGCCCCCGACCCCCTTGGTACTACTGCACTTCGTGGACCTCGACCCCCAACTGACGGCCCTGCGCCCCCTCGGCGGTTTCTTCGCCCTGCGCACCACCCCGCCCACCGCCCCGGAAGGAGCACCGGCCCGGCCCCTGCCGACGCTCGCGCAGGCCTACCGCGCCGAGCCCGCCGCGTCCCCCGTGTCCGCCGACGCCCACGGCGACCCCCTGGCCCGCCGCGTCGGCAGGGTGGCCCGCGCCCTGCGCGTCCCCGAGCCGCGCGTCGCCGCCTCCCTCGCCCAGCAGGGCCTCGTGGCCCGGCTCTGGTCGGTCGCGCTCGGCTGCGCCGTCCTCTACGGCCGCCGGCCCGACCTGGCGCCGGAACTGCTGCGCTGGGACCCGGACGGCAGCGCCCCCGACGACCTGTGGCTGACGGAGGTCCGCGCCCGGCCCGGCGACGCGCAGAGCCTGGCGGCGGCGGTCCTGCACGGCCACCTCGAACCGCTGGCGGCCGCCCTGCGCGCCCGCCACCGCGTCGCCCCCGGCCTGCTGCGCGGCAACGCCGCCTCGGCGCTGGCCGGCACGGCCCGGCAGCTCGAGGGCTGGGCGCGGGCGAACGGCCGCCCCGACGCCGCCGCCCGCTCCCGCGCCCTCACCGCCGAACTCCTCGCCCACCCCCTCCTGGCCGGCGCCGGAACCCCCACCGCGACCCCCGCCGGCACGGCCTTCCACCGCCGCAGCTGCTGCCTGTACTACCGGGTGCCCGGCGGCGGGGTCTGCGGCGACTGCTGCTTCCCGCGGCCCCCGCGCCCTTTCCTCCGCGGCCCGTCCGGGTGACCATGAAGAGGACCGGTCTTCACAGGCGAATCCAGGAGGTTGCCGGGTGCGAGTGGGACTGCTGACCCGGGAGTACCCCCCGGACGTGTACGGCGGGGCGGGCGTCCACGTCGAGTTCCTCGCCCGGGAGCTGCGCGAGCTGGTCGACCTGGAGGTGCACTGCTGGGGCGAGGGCCGTACCGAGGGCGTCCGGCGCCACCGCTCCTGGCCCGTCCTCGACGGCGCCAACGACGCGCTGCGCACGTTCTCCGTGGACCTCGCCATGGCCGCCGCGCTGGAGGGCCGCGAACTGGTCCACTCCCACACCTGGTACGCCAACCTCGCCGGTCACCTCGCCAAGGAGCTGTACGGCGTCCCGCACGTGGTGACCGCGCACTCGCTGGAGCCCCTGCGGCCCTGGAAGGCCGAGCAGCTGGGCGGCGGGTACCGCCTCTCGAGCTGGGCCGAGCGGACCGCCGTGGAGGCCGCCGACGCGGTGATCGCCGTCTCCGGCGCGATGCGCGAGGACATCCTCGCCTGCTACCCGGCGCTGGACCCGGCCCGGGTCCACGTCGTCCACAACGGCATCGACACCGCCCTGTACCGGCCCGACCCCCGCACCGACGCCCTCCACCGGATCGGCGTCGACCCGGCCCGCCCGTACGTGCTGTTCGTCGGCCGCATCACCCGCCAGAAGGGCGTCCCGCACCTGCTGCGCGCCGTCCGGGACATCGACCCGGCGGTCCAGGTCGTGCTGTGCGCGGGCGCGCCCGACACCCCCGAGATCGACCGCGAGTTCCGCGAGCTGTTCGCGGAGCTGAGCCGGGCCCGGGACGGCGTGCACTGGATCCCGCGGATGCTGCCGCGTCCGGAGGTCATCCAGCTCCTCACCCACGCGGCCGTCTTCGCCTGCCCCTCCGTGTACGAGCCGCTCGGCATCGTCAACCTGGAGGCGATGGCCTGCGGCACGCCCGTCGTGGCCTCCCGGGTCGGCGGCATCCCGGAGGTCGTCGAGGACGGCGCGACCGGACTGCTGGTCCCCGTGACGGAGGGGGAGGAGGGGGCCGCCGCCTTCGAGGCGGGTCTCGCACGGGCCCTGGACTCCGTCCTGGGCGATCCGGCGACGGCCCGCCGCATGGGCGAGGCCGGACGGGTGCGCGCGGTGGAGGAGTTCGGCTGGGACGCGGTCGCCCGGCGCACCGTCCGGCTCTACGAGAACACCCTCGAACAGGCGTAGCGCGCCCCGTGCGGGGCAGCAATGGATCAACCAGGGTGAGGGGAGCGGCCATGCGTCGTGGTGGACCTTCGGTCCTCGGAATCGTGCTGGCGGGCGGCGAGGGCAAACGCCTGATGCCTCTCACGGCGGACCGCGCCAAGCCGGCGGTCACCTTCGGCGGGACGTACCGTCTCGTCGACTTCGTGCTGTCCAACCTCGTCAACGCCGACATCCTGCGCATCTGCGTCCTGACCCAGTACAAGTCGCACTCGCTGGACCGGCACATCACCACGACCTGGCGCATGTCGAGCCTGCTCGGCAACTACGTCACCCCCGTCCCGGCCCAGCAGCGCCTCGGCCCGCGCTGGTACCTGGGCAGCGCCGACGCCATCCTCCAGTCGCTGAACCTCGTCCACGACGAGCGGCCGGAGTACGTGGCGGTGTTCGGCGCCGACCACGTGTACCGCATGGACCCGCGCCAGATGCTCGCCCAGCACATCGACAGCGGCGCGGGCGTGACGGTGGCCGGCATCCGGGTGCCGCGCGCCGAGTCCGCGTCCTTCGGCGTGATCACGCCGGGCTCGGACGGGCAGACGGTGGAGCGGTTCCTGGAGAAGCCCGCCGACCCGCCGGGCCTCGCCGACGACCCGGGGTGCGTGTTCGCCTCCATGGGCAACTACGTCTTCACCACCAAGGCCCTCATCGAGGCGCTCCAGCGGGACGCCGAGGACGAGCGCTCGGTGCACGACATGGGCGGTTCGATCCTGCCCCAGCTCACCGACCGCGGCGAGGCCCGGCTGTACGACTTCAGCGAGAACCACGTGCCCGGCGAGACCGCCCGCGACCAGGGCTACTGGCGGGACGTCGGCACGCTCGACGCGTACTACGACGCCCACATGGACCTGATCGCCGAGCGGCCCGCGTTCAACCTGTACAACCGCAGCTGGCCGATCTACACCCATTCGGGCCAGTTGTCCCCGGCCCGTTTCAACGCGGGCGGCATCGCCAGCGAGTCGATCATCAGTGCGGGCTGCCTCGTCCGGGGGCAGGTCAGCCGTTCGGTGCTGTCGCCGGGTGTCCTGGTCGACCCGGGGGCGGTGGTGCAGGGTTCGATCCTGCACGACAACGTCCACATCGGGCGGGGCGCGGTGGTGCGCGGGGCGATCCTGGACAAGAACGTCGAGGTGCCGCCCGGCGCGACGATCGGCGTGAACCCGGAGCGGGACGCCGAGCTGTACTCGGTGTCGAAGGCGGGCGTCATCGCCCTGGGCAAGGGGCAGCGGGTGTCGTGAGCGGAGCGCGGGCGCGCGCGGGGACACGGGGAACCGCCGCGCCCGGAGGCGCCGCCGGCCGAGCGGTCCCGTCGATCACCATTTCGAAGCATGTGCTCCTTTTGACGCATACGTAACCACTTCTTAACTGTGCGTAGCCCGATCGTGCTTGACCGTGATCGTGCGGGGGCGGTTGACTACGGGCTCCCTCTCCCTCGACGCGAGGCAAGCCCGTGACCGCTGATCCACTCGCACCCCTCGACCTGGCGTTCTGGAACATCGAGACCCCCGAGAACCCGATGCACCTCGGCGCGCTGGGCGTCTTCACCGCGCCCTCGGCCACCGCCGCCGCGCACGCCGCAGACCTGCTCGCCGGCCGGGCCGCCGCCGTCCCCGGACTGCGCATGCGGATCCGGGACGTGTGGGGGCCGCTCACCGCGCCGCTCTCCCTCGGCGGCGCCGTCCGCGAGCCCGATCCGGGGTTCGACCCGCAGCGCCACGTGCACCTGCACGCGCCCACCGCCGACTTCCAGGAGGCGGCCGGGCGGCTCATGGAGCACCCGCTGGACCGCGGCCGGCCCCCGTGGGAGGCGCACGTCCTGCCGGGCGGGGCGGGCGACGGCTTCGCCGTCCTGTTCAAGTTCCACCACGCGCTCGCCGACGGGCTGCGCGCGCTGACCCTGGCCGCCGCCGTCCTGGACCCCATGGACCTACCCGCCCCCCGGCCCCGCCCGGCGGCGCCGGCCCGCGGCCTGCCCGAGGCGCGCGCCCTGCCCGGCCTGCTGCGCGGCGCCCTCTCCGACGCCCTGTCCGACGTGGGCCGCGCCCTCGACATCGGCGCCTCCGTCGCCGTCCACACCCTCGGCGTGCGCTCCACCACCGCCCTCACCGCCGCTCCCACCGGCACCCGCCGCACCGGCGGCGTGGCCGTCGACCTCGACGACGTGCACCGGGTGCGCAAGGTCGTCGGCGGCACCGTCAACGACGTCCTGATCGCGGTCGTCGCCGGGGCGCTGCGCACCTGGCTCGACGAGCGCGGCGACGGCAGCGCCGGCGTGTCCCCGCGCGCCCTCATCCCCGTCTCCCAGCGCCGTCCGCGCACCGCCCACCCGCAGGGCAACCGGCTCTCCGGGTACCTGATGAGGCTGCCCGTCGACGATCCCGACCCGCTCGGCCGGCTCGGCGCGGTCCGCGCCGCCATGGACCGCAACAAGGACGCCGGACCGGGCCGCGGCGCGGGCGCCGTCGCCCTGCTCGCCGACCACGTCCCCGCCCTCGGGCACCGCCTCGGCGGCCCCCTGGTCAGCCAGGCGGCCCGGCTCTGGTTCGACATCCTCGTCACCAGCGTGCCGCTGCCGGGCATCGGCCTGAGGCTCGCCGGGAACCCGGTGACGGAGATCTACCCCTACGCCCCGCTCGCCCGCGGCCAGTCCCTGGCGGTGGCGATCTCGACGTACCGGGGCCTCGTCCACTTCGGCCTGGTCGCGGACGCCGCGGCGGTCCCCGACCTCGACCGGTTCGCGCGGGCGCTGACCGCGGAGGTGGAGACGCTCATCACGGCCTGCGGCTCTTGACCCGCGCGGGTTTGGAGGGGCGGCCCGGCGCTCCGTAGAATTCCCTGTTCGAAAGCGGGCGCGGTCGGAGCGCCGCACGGGGCAGCAGGGAAACGGCAGCGCGATGACGGTGACAGAGGACGGCCCGGCGGCCGTGGACGAGGCCATGGGCGAGGCCGTGGACAGGGCCATGGGCGAGACCACGGGCGCGGCCGCGTACGGGCCCGGCATCGACCCGGAGCGGCTGGCGGTCTGCCTCGCCGTACTGGAGGAACTCGACAAGCTCGACGTCGACCACCCCGACGCGATCACCGTGCGCCGGGCCACCGCCGGCATCTACCGCTCGGTCAAGCAACGCCGCCGCCAGGAGCGCCGCGCCGCCAAGACCGCCCACGACCGGGCCGTCACCGAGGCCACCGCGACCGGCTCCGCCCAGCGCATCGACGACGAGACCGAGGGCATCCTGCCCTCCTCCCGCACGGAGGAGGGCACGATCGCGGGGATACTCCAGCGCCCCCGCTCCTGCTACACCTGCAAGGCGCGCTACGTCGAGGTCGACTACTTCTACCACCAGCTCTGCCCGGAGTGCGCCGCCGACAACCGCGCCCGCCGCGACGCCCGCACCGACCTCACCGGCAGGCGCGCGCTGCTCACCGGCGGCCGCGCCAAGATCGGCATGTACATCGCGCTCCGGCTGCTGCGCGACGGGGCGCACACCACGATCACGACCCGCTTCCCGAAGGACGCGATCCGCCGCTTCACGGCGATGGACGACGCGGCGGACTGGATCCACCGCCTGGAGGTCGTCGGCATCGACCTGCGCGACCCGGCACAGGCCGTGGCGCTCGCCGACCAGGTCGCCGAGCAGGGCCCGCTCGACATCCTGATCAACAACGCGACGCAGACCGTACGCCGGCTGCCCTCCGCCTACGCCGCCCTGGTCGACGGCGAGAGCGCCCCGCTGCCCGCCGGCGAGCTGCCCGCCCACCACGTCATCGGCGCCTTCGGCTCCGGCGCGGTCGACGGCCTGGCCGCGCTGCCCCTCGGCGCCGGCGGCATGGACGCGCAGCAGGTCGCCGACCTCGCCCTGGTGGCGGGCAACGCCAGCGTCGCCCGCCACCTGGACGGCACCGCCATCGACGCGGGCGGCCTGGTCCCCGACGTCGTCGACACCAACACCTGGGTGCAGACCATCGAGCAGATCTCCCCGGTGGAACTGCTCGAGACCCAGCTGTGCAACTACACGGCGCCCTTCATCCTGATCAGCAAGCTCCGCCCGGCCATGGCCGAGGCGGCGCGCCGGTCCTCCGGAAAGCGCGCCTACGTGGTGAACGTCTCGGCGATGGAAGGCGTCTTCGGCCGCGGCTACAAGGGCGCCGGCCACCCCAACACCAACGCCGCCAAGGCCGCGATGAACATGGTCACGCGCACCAGCGCCCAGGAGATGTTCCAGACCGACGGCATCCTGATGACCTCGGTCGACACGGGCTGGATCACCGACGAGCGCCCGCACTACGACAAGCTGCGCCTGGCCGAGGAGGGCTTCCACGCCCCGCTCGACCTGGTCGACGGCGCGGCCCGCGTCTACGACCCCATCGTGCGCGGCGAGTCGGGCGAGGACCTGTACGGCGTCTTCCTCAAGGACTACGCGCCCGGCAAGTGGTGACGCGCGGCCCCGGCACGTGGTGACGGCGGCGTCCGAGGGGTGGTGAGGGCGGCCCCCGGCGAGCGATGGGTGGCGGGCGACGGGTGACGGTCCGTCAGCCGGCAGGCCCCGGCGGCGAGTCGGCCGGCAGGCACCGGTCGCAGTGACCGGCCGGGACCCGTCGCCGGTCGGCCGGCAGGTTCCGGTCGCCGACCGGCCGGCGGGCCCCGGTCTCCGTCGGCCGACGCCGTCGAGGCTCGCGTCGGCCGACGGCGCGCGGCCTCGCGTCAGTCGACGGCGCGCAGCTGCGAGGCGCGGGCCGCCACCAGCTCCAGCACGGTCCGCCAGTCCTCCAGCACCCCCGCGTCGAACCCGGCGGCCCGGCCGTCCTCGTCGGCCTGCCGCAGCACGGCCAGGTCGTCGTCGACGGCGGGCCCGTGCCAGGGGTGCCGCCGCAGCAGCCCCGCCACCCGCCCACCGAGCAGCCCCCGTACGGCGTCGGCGGCGCGCCCGGCCCGGCCCGCCGGGTCGGACGGCGCCAGCAGCAGGCCGACGGGGTGCACCAGTCCGGTCACCTGGAGCTCCTTGTCGGCCGGGCGGGCGCGGCGCAGCAGCGCGGCGGTCTGCAGCGCGTGGTCGTGCACGTCGACCTCATGCGCACCGGCCCCCTGCCCGCCGACCCCGCGCCCGGTGTACAGCAGGTCCATCAGCTCCTCGACGCTGCGCAGTTCCATGCGTCGGTCCTCCCGCGAGACGGCCGTAGCGGTACGCCAGCAGAGCACGGTGAGTTTGCGGCCGGGCCAACGGGACCTGAACCTCACGGCGCTGACGGCACGCCTGTGCGTCCGGTACGCCGTACGAGTGAAGACCATAGGGTGCTTTCCGGGCGGAAGGGGTTGAATCATCTGCGGGGACACATGGGTGACTTGCCATGGTTACCCCAAATTTTCAGCCCGATCGAGCGGTATCCCGCTCATCTGGTTACTCTGTAGCCGACGGACAGCAGGACGGAGTGCCACCCCACACCCACCGTCCGTCATGGGACACGCCGGTTCACAGCGGCCTGCTCCTCCTGGAGTTTCCCGGCGCCACCGCGTCAGAACTGCCCTTGAACCAGACCCGAGGGACGCCGGACGCCGGATCCGCGGACCGACCGGCACGCCCCGAGGGTGACCGACACATAAGGAGTGCGCGGTGACACCGGAGAAGACGAATCGCGAGCAACGCCCCAAGGAACGCACCGAGCGTGCGGGCCGCCGGCCCGGAGAGATCGGCAGTCTCGACGTGTGGGCCCGCTCCGCCCCCATCCGGCTGGCGGGGTACGAGGACGACCTCAACGAACCCCACATCCTGCCCGGCATCGACTGACGCCGGCCGGCCGCCCGCGACCGCCGGGAGCATGGGCGTGCGGACAGCACGCCCATGCGACACGAGGCCCCGGCGACACCGCGCCCCGCGGACCCCGGCCGCTCCTCAGCCGAGCGGCGCCGTCCGCCGCCACGGCCGCAGGGCCTCCAGTTGCTCCGCCACCCGCAGCAGCCGCGCCTCCGTGCCGGGCAGCCCCACCAGTTGGACGGCGGTGGGAGCGCCCGACGGGAGCGTGCCGAGCGGGACCGCCATCGCCGGCCAGCCGGTCAGGTTCCACGGCGGCGTCAGCGGCGAGTAGTTCGTGTTCGCCAGCACGTTGCGCAGCCAGCCCCGCTCGTGCCACGGCGCCGACCTCGGCGACCGCCGCGCGAGCGCCGGGGTGAGCAGCACGTCGTACTCCGCGAAGAAGGGTTCCAGGCGCCGGCGCAGCTCCTCGCGCGCCGTACCGCCGCGCACCCCGTCCAGGAACCGCCGCCCCAGCGCCGCGTGCACACGGGTGCGGCGGGTCAGCAGGCCCGGGTCCAGCGACCGCGCGTCGACCGCCGTGCCCGCCGTCCAGTGCGCGAGCGAGGTGACGCCCAGCGTCAGCGGATACGGCGGATCGGCCCGCCGCACCTGCCACCCCGCCCGCGCCAGCGCCCCGGCCGCCTCGCGCGCCGCCGCCACGTACGGCCCGCTCACCCGCACCCCGGCCAGCGGACTGCGCACCGACACCGCGATCCGCGACGCGCCCGGCCCCTCCGCCGCCTCCGGCCCGGCGGCCGACTCCGCGGCCGGCCCCGCCTCCGGTACCGCGGCCTCGGCGAGGACCGACAGCATCAGACGGGCGTCCGCCACCGTCGTCGCCAGCGGACCGTTCTCCGACATCCCGAACCAGTCGCCGTCGCCGATCCCCGCCGGGACCACGCCGTGGCCCGGCTTGACGGTGACCAGACCGCAGTTGGCCGCCGGTATGCGCAGGGAACCCATGCCGTCGTTGCCGAGGGCGATCGGCACCATCCCGGCCGCCACCGCCGCCGCGCTGCCGCCGGACGAACCGCCCGCCGTGCGCGAGGTGTCCCACGGGTTGCGGGCGGTGCCGTGCACGCCCTCCGTGGTGCCGAAGACGCACAGTTCCGGCACGTTCGTCAGACCCACCACCACCGCGCCGGCCGCGCGCAGCCGGGCCACGGTGACGTGGTCGGCGCCGGCGGGCACGACGGGGGTCGCGGCCGAACCGACCAGGGTCGACTCGCCCCGCACGGCGAGGTTGTCCTTGACCGCCACCGGTACGCCGGCCAGCGGCAGCCGGTCCCGGTCGGCGCGGGCCGCCACCTCGTCGGCCTCGGCGAGCGCCGCCCGCGCCCGCACCGTCCGGAACGCCCCGATCCGCCCGTCCAGCCGCGCGATCCGCTCCAGATGCTCCGCCACCACCGCCCGGGGCTCGGCCCGCTTCTCGCGTACGGCGGCGGCGATCTCCACGGCGGTCCGGCCGACCCACTCGGTCACAGGCGCTCCTCGGTGTGCGGGCGTGCGGGGGTACTGCCGGCGAGCGAGCGCTACTGGTCAGTACAGGGAGAACTGTGCCCCGCGGAACGCGTCACGTCGAGAGGTCCTCGGGGTCCGCCCGGTCCCGCGGCCACTGCTCGACCCCGCCCACGCGGGCGGCCGCCGCCCGTGCCGCCTCCCCGCCGCCATGTGTCCGGAGGCGATCGCGCGGTACACCTATCCCGGCGGCGCCTTCTGGGCCGCCGACCTCACCGGACGAAAGGAGCGGACGGCGTGCACGACTTCGAGAAACTGACCGCCCTGGTGACCGGCGGCGCCTCCGGCACCGCCCTCGCCGTCGACGGCGGCATGCAGGGCCTGCGACCGCGTCCGGCGGGCGCGTGAACACCCTCGGCCGCAGCGGCGTACGGGTCACCGGGCTCGGCCTGGGCGCCGCCCCCCTCGCGGGCCTGTACACCGAGGTCGACGAAGAACAGGCCCACGCCACCGTGGCCGCCGCCTGGCGGCGCGGCGTGCGCTACTTCGACACCGCGCCCCACTACGGCCTCGGCCTCTCCGAACGCCGCCTGGGCGCCGCCCTGCGCGGGCACCCGCGCGCCGACTACACGGTGTCCACGAAGGTCGGCCGCCGGCTGGAGCCCTCGGCGGCGGGCGGCGACGACCTCACCCACGGCTTCGCCGTCCCCGCCACCCACCGCAGGGTCTGGGACTTCACCGCCGACGGCGTCCGCCGCACCCTGGAGGCGAGCCTGGACCGCCTCGGCCTCGACCGCGTCGACGTCGTCTACCTCCACGACCCCGACGACCACGCCGAGACGGCCTTCCGCGAGGGCTACCCCGCACTGGAAGGCCTGCGCGCCGAGGGCGTCGTCGGCGCGATCGGCGCCGGCATGAACCAGACCGCCCTGCTCACCCGCTTCGTCCGCGACACCGACGTCGACGTGGTGCTGTGCGCCGGCCGCTACACCCTCCTCGACCAGAGCGCGCTCACCGACCTGCTGCCGGCCGCCCGGGAGCGCGGCACGTCCGTCGTGATCGGCGGCGCCTTCAACTCCGGCCTGCTGGCCGACCCCGGGCGGGCCGCCACCTACGACTACGCGCCGGCGCCCGGGGAGCTGGTCGCCCGCGCCCGGCGCCTCCAGGCGGTCGCCGAGCGCCACGGCAGCACCCTGCGGGCCGCCGCCCTCGCCTTCTGCGCCGCGCACCCGGCCGTCGCGAGCGTCCTCGTCGGCGCCCGCTCGGCGGCCGAGGCCGACGACTGCGCCGACCTGTTCGGCGCCACGGTCCCCCCGGAGTTCTGGCGGGAACTGCGCGACACCGGCCTCCTGCCGCCCGACGCCCCGGTCCCCGACACGCGAGGCCCCGGCATCCCGGTCCCCGGCACCCCGGTCCCCGACGAGAAGGAACCGCGCGGACCGAAGCGGGAGCTGCCGTGACCGTCGACGCCCACCACCACGTGTGGGACCTGTCCGTGCGCGACCAGGACCGGCTCGGCGGCCCCGGACTCCGGCCGCTGCGGCGCGACTTCACCCTCGCCGACCTCGCGCCCGAGACCACCGCCACCCGCGTCCACGGCCTCCGAGCCGGCCCCGCCACCCGTCCCTACGGTCTCCGGGCCGGCCCCGCCAGCCGTGTCGGCGGCAGGTACTCCCGCACGTACGTCCGTTTCCAGCACGCCCCCGTCTCCCGCAGTTCCCGCGGGCTCGTGTACCGGTAGCGGAAGAGGCGGGCGCGGACGTGCCGCGGGGGCCGGTCGGGCGGGAAGGGCGAGCGGCGCAGCAGGCGGAGCGTGGCCCGGTCGCCCTCCAGCAGCCGTTCCACCAGCGTGCCGAACCAGGGTCCGGCATAGGCCGGGGAGAGGGCGGCGAACCACATCATCCAGTCCAGCCGCAGGTGGTAGGGGGCGAACTGGTGCGGCCAGCGCCGTGGATCGCCGGGCTTGCCGCGGAACTCGTACTCCCGCCAGTCGGAGTCCTCCCGCGGCACCTCGTCGAGGGTGCCCTCGATCACGACCTCGTGGCGCACCCGGCTCACGCTGCCGAACGCGCCGTAGGTGTTGACCAGGTGCAGCGGGTCGAAGGAACGGTTCATGACCTGCCCGCGCGAGAGCATGTTGAGCACCGGCCGGTGGCTGAGGAACAGCAGGAAGGCGGCCACGGCCAGGACCACCACCACGTACCAGAGCGGGGCGTCCGGCACCGTCGGCGGGTCGGAGGGGAGGCCGAGCGCGGGGACGGCCAGCACGATCGTGAGCCAGTTCAGCCAGGCGAAGTTGCCCGAGAGCACCAGCCACAGCTGGGTGAGGATCATCAGGGACGCGGCGGCCGTCGCGACCGGCCGCGGGGTGAACAGCAGGAACGGCACGAACAGCTGGGTGACGTGGTTGGCCGCCACCTCCACCCGGTGCAGCGGCTTCGGCAGGTGGTGGAAGAACCAGCTCAGCGGGCCGGGCATCGGCTGGGTCTCGTGGTGGTGGTCCAGACAGGTGAGCCTCCGCCAGCAGGGATCGCCCCGCATCTTGATCAGCCCCGCCCCGAACTCGACGCGGAACAGCAGCCAGCGCAGCAGGAACAGCACCACGAACGGCGGCGCCACCTCGTCGTTGCCGAGGAACACGGCGAGGAACCCGGTCTCCAGCAGCAGCGACTCCCAGCCGAAGCCGTACCAGGTCTGGCCGACGTTGACGATCGACACGTACAGGGCCCACGGCACCAGCCACAGCAGCATCGCCGCCCACAGCGGCAGCAGCGAGTCCGCGCCGGCGACCAGCGCCGCCGACACCGCGCAGCCCGTCCAGGCGCACCCGGCGAAGAAGCGGTCCGAGCAGCGCAGGTGGAACAGGCTCGGCGCCCGCCGGAACGGCACCCGCTCGACGAACCGGGAGACCGGCAGCATCCCGCGCTCGCCGAGCAGCGCCCGGAACTGGAGCGCCGCCGTGCCGAAGGCGACCAGGTACACGCAGGCCAGAGCCCGCTGGAAGACCGTCCGGCTCAGCCAGTAGTCGGGTGCGGTGAACCACTCCACGGACGCCCGCTCCTCTCCGGTCCCTCCCGGCCCTCCCCGGCCCCCTGTCCTGACATCCCCCGTGTTCCACGCCGGGCCGCATCACGCACGTGTTCCGCCCTCCGTTCCCGTTCCCCTCCCGGTCGAAGAATCGGGCGAATCCTGGCAAGGTGGGCCCATGGCCGATCGGGGAGCGAGCGCGCTGTCCCTCCCGGAGGACTGGCCCGCCCACCCGGAGCCGATCCTGGCACTCAACCGCATGGGCGGCTTCGACTGGGACCTGGACACCGGTCTGTTCGCCATGGACGCCCGCGCCCACGAGATCTTCGACCTGACCCCCGACGAGTACGACGGCCGCCCCGAGAGCCTCTCCCCGCGCGTCCCCCCGGCCGAGGCCCTGCGCCTGGACGCCCTGGTGGCCCGGGCCATCAAGGACGGCAGCGAGAACTACGGCGCCTACTTCCGCGTCCGCCGCCGCGACGGCCGCCTGTGCTGGACCCACACCCAGGGCTACATCCGGCGCGACGACACGGGCCGGCCCCGCCGGATCATCGGCATCGTCCGGGACGCGACCGACGAACTGCGCGACCTCGCCGCCCACGGTGAGGGGACCGCCCTCGACGACGCGCGTCGCGAGCAGACCAACGTCGTCGAGCTCACCACCGCCGCCCTGGCGCACGCCCGCACGGTGAAGGACGTCATCGACGTCCTCAAGGACACCCAGGGCCTCATCCACCTCGGTGCGACCAGCCTGGTCATGGGCCTGGTCGAGGCCGGCCGGATCCGGCTGATCGCCGAGGGCCCCGAGGGCAGCTTCGTGCCCGGCACCCTCGTCACCCGGATCGACGAGCCGTACCCGATGAGCGAGGTGGTGCGCACCCTCACCCCCCGGTTCATCGAGTCGCCCGACGAGTTCGCGGCCGGCTACCCCGTGCTGTGGCCGCACATCACCGGCCTGGAGATCACCTCGGCCGCCTACCTGCCGCTCATCGTCCAGGCCCGCCCGATCGGCGCGATGGGCCTGCTCTACAGCGACCGGCGCGGCTTCACCCCCGAGGAACGCAACATCCTCGTCGCCCTCGGCAGCAGCATCGCCCAGTCCCTGCAACGGGCCATGTTCTACGAGCAGGAGAAGGACATCGCCCAGGGCCTCCAGCAGGCCATGCTGCCGCGCACCATCCCCAGCGTGCCCGGCGCCGACGTCGCCGTCCGCTACCGCGCCGCCACCATCGGCGGCTCCCACGGCCGCGACATCGGCGGCGACTGGTACGACCTGATCCCGCTGCCCGGCGGCCGGGTCGGCGCCGTCATCGGCGACGTCCAGGGCCACGACACGCACGCCGCCGCCGTCATGGGCCAGCTGCGCATCGTCCTGCGGGCGTACGCCTCCGAAGGGCACCCCCCGGCCACCGTGATGGCCCGTGCCTCCGTCTTCCTCCACGAACTCGACACCGACCGCTTCGCCACCTGCCTCTACACCGAGGCCGACCTGTCCACCGGCGTCGTCCAGATGGTCCGGGCCGGCCACATCGACCCGCTGGTGCGCGGGACCGACGGCACCTGCCGGCGCCTCTCCGTCCCCGGCGGACTGCCGCTCGGCCTGTCCGCCGAGTTCGACAGCCTCGACTATCCCGTCGCCACCCTCGAACTCGATCCCGGCCACACCCTGCTGCTGTGCACCGACGGACTCGTCGAACAGCCCGGCGTCGACCTCGACGACGGCATGCTGGCCCTCGCCGAACTGGTCGCCACCGGCCCCGGCGACGTACGGCGACTCGCCGACCGGCTCATCGACGTCGCCGAGGAACGCGACGGTGACGACGACGCGGCCCTCCTCCTGCTCCGCCGCCGCCGCACGGACGCCCCCCGGGCCGGCAGCCGGCTCCAGCAGCACGTGGCGCCCGGCGACCCCGAGGCCCTCACCCACGCCCGGCACATGATCCGCGCCGCCGTCCGCTCCTGGGGCGCCCGGCAGCGCTCCGACGACGTCGAGCTGGTCGCCGACGAACTGATCACCAACGCCCTCATGCACACCGAGGGCGCCGCCATCGTCACCCTGCGCCTCCTCACCGGCGGCGGCCGCCTGCTGCGCGTCGAGGTGGAGGACTCCTCCAGCGCCCTGCCGCGCCGCCGCGAAGCCGGGGACACGGGCGTCTCCGGCCGCGGTCTGCTCCTGGTCGACCTGCTCTCCGACGCGTGGGGAGTGGAGGCCCGCGGCGGCGGCAAGTGCGTGTGGTGCGAGTTCGGGATGCCGGAGGAGAGCTGAGGCTCGCGCCCGGCGGCGGCGCTCCGGTCCGGCGCGGAGGCCGGGGCTGCGGGGGCGGAGGCCGCGGCGGCGGTCGCGCTCGCGGTCGGGACCCGCGGCGGCCGCTCCGGCGGCTCGGGCGCGGGGCGGCACATCGGTCCCGGCCCGCCTTGCTAGCGGGGCTCGAGGACGACGAGGGTCTCGCCGGTCGTCGTGCGTACCTCGTAGCGCGCGATGCCGTCGGCCCGCAGGGTCGCGCCGCCCTTCACGGTGTTGGGGCGGGCGTCGTGGTCGGGGACCATCCAGCTGGTGGCGATCTCCTCCGAGCCGTCGTGGCCGATGACGACCAGGTGGCAGGCGCGCGGGCCCGCGGCGTCCTTCACCTCGAGTTCGACCTGGCTGCCCCAGAGTTCGTCCTCGGACGTCACCTGCGCCCACACGCCCGACTTCTGGTCCGTCGCCGCGACGACCCGCGCCGGTTCCGCACCGTCGCCGGCGGCGGCCGTCATGGCGAGCACCGGCCCCGCGACGGCGGCCACGACCGCCGCGGCCACGGCGTACAGCAGCCGGCGTCCGGTGGTCCGGCGCCGGGCGGCGACCTCGTGGAGGAGCCGGTCGAGGAACTGCGGGCCGGGGCCGGCGAAGGGGTGCACGGCGCGCGGCGTCGCCCTGCGGTACAGCATCAGCTGCCGGGTGGTGGCGCCGAACTCGGTGACCTCCGCCGTGCAGCGAGGACACTCCATGAGGTGGTCCTCGAAACGGAAGGCCTCCGCCTCGTCCAGCACGCCCAGCGCGTACGCGCCGACGTCGCGATGCCTCTCCAGGGACCTCATGCCGAAACCTCGCGCCGTTGAGTGCCAGTGGGGTTACTCCTTGCTCCCACCGGTACGGACCAGGCGGCGGAATCACTCAAGACACGTACCGAATCGTGACCCAGACGTTCGGAGCGGTCCGGCCCGCGGATTGGTCCGGATGCGGAAAAGCTAGAAAAGGTGGATCGCGAGGTGCCCGAGGGGCAGACCGAGCTGCCAGGCGGGTGTCCAGACCTTGGGTCCCTCGTCCTCGCCGGCCGGTGTGCCGCCGGGCACCGCGTCGAGGTCTGGGGCGAGCAGTTCGGTCTCCTCCAGCCAGCGCCAGGCCGCCGACGCCAGCTCCAGATCGGGGTCGGGGCCCTCCGACTCGGCGGCCCGCGCCGTCAGTTGCGACATACGTCCGGCGACCCAGTCCTGCCAGGGCTGGTCGTACGCGGTGAGCGAGAGCCACGTCTCCAGCTGGGTGACCACCCGGATCCCGGGCAGTTCGCCGTCGGTGTCGGACAGGAAGACGGTCAGCGCCAGGGCGTCACGCCCGGCGCGGAACTCGAAGGACGTCGGCGGCATGAGATCGCCGGTCCGCAGCAGTTCGTCGGCGATGTACTCGGCGTACAACCAGGCCATGGGGACGGTGAGTTCCCCGCCGCCGGTGCCGTCCGTGCTCTGATGACCTCTGTGCGGCATCCCTTCCCGCCTCCTCCGGTGCGTGCGCTCCGTGCGGCGCCGGAGAACCGGCGACCGGGCTCCCTCCGGAACACGGATAAGGACACCCGATTACTCAACCGGGGTCCACGGCAAGGCACTTTGCGGAGACTTGACCCGGCCGCGGGTTTCAGTCCAGGTCGGGCGCGTAACCGGGAAGCACCCGGCGCAGGGCGCGCAGCGCGTAGTACGCGCGGGACTTCACGGTGCCGGGCGGGATGCCGAGGGCTTCGGCGGCCTCCGCCACACTCGCCCCCCGGAAGTACACCAGCACCAGGACCTCGCGGTGTTCCGGCGTGAGCGTCTTCACGGCCTCGCGGACGTCGAGCGCCGCGGCGGCCCGGTCGGCGTGGTCGCCGCAGACCGGCGCGTTCTCCAGCACCGCGTCCCCGACCTCGGCCGGCCGCGCCTGCCGGGCCCGCCGCGCGTCGATCGCGAGCCGCCGGCCGACGGTGAGCAGCCAGGGCCGTACGGAGTCGAAGGCGTCGGCGCGCAGGGCCTCGGGATGCTGCCAGGCGCGCACCAGGGTCTCCTGGACGAGGTCCTCGGCGCGCTGGCGGTCGCCGTCGCACAGCCTCAGCAGCAGCGCGAAGAGCGGCCGGCCGTGCTCACGCTGGAGCGCGGCGAGTTCGTGTTCGGCGGTCGTCGTCCTGGCGGTGAGGATGGTTCCGGCGGTCATGCGCGTATGGCACCCCAGGGCGCCGGTTCGGGACAGAGCGCGCACAGGGGTCTGCGGCGGACGGTCGATCGCGTCGACGAACGGTTCGACGAACGGTCCGGGCTACGCCGATCGCGCGCATCCGGCCCGGCGGCGGGAGCGCCGGGGCCGTACGGGTCCGCACATGGATTAGTAGTGATACGTGCGTAAATACGACGATCCATGTGCAACGGAGTGATCCAGTGATCGCACGCAGACACCAGGTGGCCCTGGCCCTCACGGCCCTCCTCGCGGCGGCCGCGGCCTGCCAGGCCCACGACCGCGAATCCGCCTCCGGTCACCCGGCCCCCTCGCCGAGCCGCGGCTTCACCCTCGTGGCCACCGGCGACATCGTCCCGCACGCCTCGGTCGTCGACCGGGCCCGCTTCGACGCCGGCGGCACGGGATACGACTTCGGCCCGATGTTCGCCGGGATCCAACCCGTCGTCACCGGCGCCGACCTGGCGCTCTGCCACCTGGAGGCCGTCCGCGTCGCCGCCGACCCGGCCGCCGCCTCCCTGCCCCGGCTCGCCGCGGCCCTCGCCGCCACCGGCTACGACGGCTGCTCCACCGCCTCCGACCACGCCCTCGACGACGGCCCCGACGGCGTACGCCGCACCCTGGACGCCCTCGACGCCACCGGCGTGCGGCACGCGGGCACCGCCCGCTCCGAGGCCGAGGCCGCCGCCGTCCCGCTCCTGAGCGCGGGCCCCGCGAAGGTCGCCCACCTCGCCTACACCTACGACACCGACGGCCGGCCGCTCCCCGACGGACAGCCCTGGGCGCTCTCCCTGATCGACGAGAACAAGATCGTCGCCGATGCCCGCGGCGCCCGCCGGGCCGGCGCCGACGTGGTCGTCGTCTCCCTGCACTGGGGCACGGAGTGGCAGGACGCCCCGGACGACCGGCAGCTCACCCTCGCCAGGACCCTCACCGCCTCCCGCACCGGCACACGCCCCGACATCGACCTGATCCTCGGCAGCCACGCCCACGTCCCGCAGGCGTACGAGAAGGTCAACGGCACCTGGGTCGTCTACGGCCTCGGCGACCAGGTGGCCGGCGAGACGCCGAACCGCGCCGGCGTCGTCGACCCGCGCGCCAACCAGTCCAGCGTCGCCCGCTTCACCTTCTCCCCGCCCGCCCGGCCCGGCGCCCGCTGGGAGGTGACGCGGGCCGCCTTCGTCCCCGGGCTGTTCGACCTCGACGCCGGCCGCGTCGTCGACCTCGACAAGGCCCTCGCCCAGGGCGCCGACGTGGGGGGCGTCCGCGACCGCGTCCGCGACCTCGTGCTCAGCCGGGGAGCGGCACAGGACGGGCTGGTGACGGGGGAGTAGAGGGACGGGCGGGGGCGCGGCGGCCACGGGGTGTTTCGAAAGCGGCGTCGTCCGCCCGAAGGGCAGGCGGGACTTTCGCGACACCCCCTACGGCACCACCGTCACCGGCCAGCGCCCCGCCTTCACCAGCCGCACCGCCACCGACCCCACGATCCGGTGACCGGCCTGCTCGGAGGCGCCGACCACCACCGCGTCGGCCTTCAGCCGGTCCGCGGCCTTCACCAGCCCGTTGTACGGGTCGCCGTGGAAGGTGTGGAACTCCCAGCGCACGTCGAATATCCCCCGGGTCCGTTCGGTGGCCTCCCGGATCTGCGCCACGATGTCCTGGGCGATCTCGTCGGTGGCCTCCGCGACCGGCGCCCCGAGCGCGGCGCCCGCCGCCATCACCGGCTGCACGTACACCACGGCGAGCAGGGCGTTCTGGCGCCGGGCCAGCCCGGCGGCGTAGGCCGCGGCGCGCATCGAGGGATCAGAGCCGTCCACGCCGACGAGGACGACCTTCGGGCCGTCCGTGCCCCGTTCGAACGGGGAGGGGTGCTGTTCCGTCACGACGAGAGGCTATCGGAACCCGCAGGTCCCACCGCCGCGCGGGCCCGGCCCCTCCCGCGGCCGCGACCGCGGGCGCCCTGACAGGGACGACCCCGGCCGGTCCGGCACGGCCGCCCGCGAGCGGCTCTCCCGGCCGGGGAGACGGTCTCGGGAGCCGGGAGCCGGGAGCCCTCGGCCTTCATGAGGTCCATGACGTGTGCCCCGGCCCGCCCGTAGTGGCCCCGCCGCCGGGCCGCCCCGCAACCGATCGTGCCCGTCACCGTTCGCGCCTGCCGCAGGTCGTGCCCGCCGCCGGTCGCGCACCGACGCCACCGCCCCTGGCCGGCCGGGGCGCGGACTCGCGTCGCCGCTGGTCCGGCCGGTGGCGACGGGGTGGCCGGCGTGCTGCGCCGAGCGGGTGGATTCATGCCGCCGGGCCGGTGCCGTCGTGGTGCGCCGGGGTCCGGCCGGGCGAGTGATGAGACATGCAGAAGGATCAGTTGTTCACGCGGCGCGGGGCGTTGCTCGCCGGTGCCGCCACCGTCGGCGCGGTCGGCACGGCCTCTCTGTTCGCGTGGGGGACGGGCGCGGGGGCACCGGCCCGCACCGGTGCCCCGGCGGCCGGTGCCCCCGCCTACCGCCTCCCGACGGGACCCTCCGCCTACCGCCTCCAGCCGTGGACCGGCTACGGCCCTCCGCGCACCACGATCCGCACCCCCGTGCGGCGCGAGCCGCTGCTGCGGATCACCGGCCGCGGCCGCACCATGGTGCTCACCTTCGACGACGGCCCCGACCCCCGCTACACCCCGGGCATCCTCGACACCCTGGCCGAGTACGACGTGCGCGCGATGTTCTTCGTGTGCGGGGAGATGGCCGCCGACCACCCCCACCTGCTGACCCGGATGGCCGACGAGGGACACACCGTCGGCAACCACACCTGGTCCCACCCCCTGCTCACGAAGATGACGCGCCGCCAGATCCACTCCGAGATGAGCCGCACCAGCGAGGTCATCGAGAACACCTACGGAGAGCGGCCCCACTGGTTCCGCGCCCCCTACGGCGCCTGGAACCGCGCCGCCTTCCAACTGGGCTCCGAACTCGGCATGGAGCCCCTGGCCTGGACGGTGGACACCCTGGACTGGACCACCCCGGGCACCGGCATCATCGTCGACCGGGTCGAGGACGGCGCCGCCCCCGGCGTCGTCGTCCTCTCGCACGACGCGGGCGGCGACCGCTCGCAGAGCGTGCACGCCCTGCGCCGCTACCTGCCCCAGCTCCTCGACTCCGGCTATCACGTCACGGTGCCGCGGCGGCAGCGCGTCTGAGGACCTGCCCGGAAACCGACCTGCGGGTGTTGCGACGTGGCTTCCCAGGCCGGAGCGTTGCCCGCCCGCACGGTGTTCTCCCGCGAGCCCCGAGAGCCGTCCCGCGATCGTCGCTTCGTGCCGGCCGGGCCGGGCCGGGCCGGGCCGGGCCGGGCCGGGGCTGGGGTCGGGGCCGGTGTCGGGGGCTTCGCCGGTGAAGCCGCTTCCGCCGTCACCGCCGTCACCGCCGTCACCGACCGGGCCTCCCGGGAACTGCCCGACGTTCCGCTCGTCGCGTGCGTCCGCCCGGCGAGCGGGGGCTCCCGGCGGGTGGCGATGCGCGCGGGACTCCACCGGGCCCGGCGCTTCGGCGCCTCGACGCCGAGAAGTACGACGGCTTCGGCCCGATCCCGCACGGCGGCACCCGTGCCCGGCGCTCGCCCGGCCCGCTGACGTCCCGCTGGGCGGGCACCCCGTCCCCGGTGGTCCGTTCAGCTGACCCCTACCAGGCGGGCGAAGGCGACCACGTTGCCGTCGTAGCCGTTCGCCTTGGAGAAACCGCCACCGCAGGTGATCACCCGGAGCTCGGGGGCGCCCTTGGAGGCGTAGACGCGGTCGCCGGGGAAGTTGTTCTTCTCGAAGACCTCGACGCCGTAGATCTCGAACACCGCGGTCTTCCCGTCCCGGCGGGACACCTCGACGTGGTTCCCCTTCTTCAGGGCACCCAGGCCGTAGAACACGGCCGGCCCCTGCAGGTTGTCGACATGGCCGACGACGACCGCGGTCCCCTTCTCACCGGGGGAGACGGCACCGGTGAACCAGCCGGCCAGATTCGGGTCCTCCGGGGGCGGCGCGCCGACCCAGCCGTCCGTGTCCAGGCCGACCTGCATGACCGGGGCGTCGACCCGGATGGCGGGGATCCGGACCCGGTCGGGCTCCGCGAACGGCAGGGCTTGGACGGTCTTCCCGAAGGTGTCCTCGGCCGCACGGGTGTCGGCGGCCGCCGCGGAGGCGGGCTGCGGCGGGCCCGCGTCGAACTCCCCCGAACCGTTCCGGATGAGCGCGAGCCCGGTCAGCAGGACAAGCGCTATGACGCCCCAAGGAGCGCGCTTCTTCGGTCGCTCCTCCTCTTCCGCCATTCCGGACAGCTCGTACCCAGACATTCGCCATCCCCTTTCGACGCGGCCGTCGCCACGTCCTTTCGCGCATACGAGAACGCTAAGTCCCGCAACGGCAACCGGCGACGGGGCGGCGGCGAACGGGTGGCCCGTGCGTCCTGCGGTCCGCCATCCGAGTTGCCGCGCACAGGAAATTTCTGACGGTCCATGACCTGCGGCGATATCCGATTGCGTGCATTTCCCTCGGCGTGTCCTCTCACCAGGACGGACCATTCCCGAAATGCGGGCCCGTGCGCGGCATCTGAGGGTCGATCCGGGAGGCGTTCTCTCGCCGACAGACCGGGGACGGGCCCCGGGGCGCCTTCCGCGGAGGATCACATGCGAAACTCACGCGCCCTGGCGGCCGCGGCCACAGCGGTCGCCGTCCTCGGGCTCGCCGCCCCCGTGGCCGTCGCGGACGGTATGCCGCCCAACCCGGGCAGCCAGAACGACAACTCCTGGGTCGACGCCGGAAACAACAACGGCGGAGGCTACTCGGGAGACGGCAACTGGTTCGGCAACGACGGGAACAACGGCAACAACGGCAACAACGGCAATGGGGGAAACGACGGCGGTAACGAGGGGAACGGCGGAGGCAATGGTGGAAACGGGGGGAACAACGGCGGAGGCGGTGGGGGCAACGGGGGTAACAACGGCGGTGGTGGCGGGGGCAACGGGGGACACGGGGGGAACAACGGAGGTAACGGAGGCAACGGTGGAAACGGGGGGAACGGGGGGAACGGGGGGAACAACGAGGGTGGCGGTGGGGGCAACGGGGGACACGGGGGACACGGCGGCAACGGGGGAATCTTCCCGAGCAACATCGTCGCCCACCCCCGCGTCGTCCCCCGCGGCGGTCAGCTGACCGTCACCGTCGACGGTTGCCGGGGCGGCGGCACCATGAGTTCGGACGCCTTCCGGACGACCCACCTCCGGCCCCTCAACGGCGCCCACCACACGGCGCGGGGCACCGCGACGGTCAACGGCAACGCGCGCCCCGGCTCGCACAGCATCACCGTCAACTGCAACGGCCGTACCCTCACCAACCCCACCGCCTTCACCGTCATGGGCGGCGTCCGCGGCGGTCTCGGCGGCAGCAGCTCCAGCGGCGCCACCCCGACCGACATGGCCATCGGCGGCGGGCTGGTGGCCGCGGCGGCCGTCGGCGGCGGCGTGTTCTGGATGCGCCGACGCGCGGAACGCCGCGCCTGACCCCCCCGCGGCCCCTCCGGCGCACGGCCACCGCACGTCACGGGCCTTCGCCCCTTCCCTTCCGGGAACCGGGGCGGGGGCCCGACGCCCGGATGCCCGCCCGAGTGCCGTCAGGCGCCGCCGTCCTCGCCCGTCCGCCGGCGCGAGAAGCGGTACGCGGCACCGACCGACCCCGCGACGAGCGCCGCGCCGAGCCCGACCTCCCGCAGGTCGAACCCGGCGACGGTCCCGCCCGCACCGGCCCGCACGGCGCGCGGGACCGCGTCGGGCACCGGAGTGGGGGTGGCCGGACGGGCGTCGGCGACGGTCAGTCCGGTGGAAGCGCTGACGCCGTCGCACATGAACGTCACCCGGTGCACCGCGCCCGCCTTGACGTCGGCATCGACCGTCGTGGTGGCCGAGGAGCGGTGCGCGGCGATGCGCACCGAGGCGAAGATCCCCGAGGCGATGGTGACGTCGCCTTTGCAGCCGCCGTCGCCCCGGTCGATCCGGAGGGTGACCCGGCCGCCCGCCACGATCGTCGACGGCAGCACGCTGAAGCCGAACGGGGCGGTGCCGTCGCCGTCGGCGGCGACGGCGGACGGCGCGGGGAGGGCCAGGGTGCCGAGGCACAGCAGTGCGGCCGAGGCGGCGCGTATCGCGTGCATGGTGTTTCCTCCGGTCTCCGAGGAGCAGCCGCGGTTCTTCTCCGCGCGTCTCGTCGCATGCGCCTCGATGACCGAAACGCTAGGAACGAGGGTCCGCTCCCGCGATCCCTGTCACGCGAACGGGTCAAACGAATGGGCCGTACGGAGGACACGCGTCCCGCGACCGGGGGACGGAACCGGCGTGTCGTCCACCGTCGCCCCGGTCGGTGCGGTCGGTGCGGTCGGTGCGGTCGGGGCCCCTCGTCCGGACCGGACCGGACGGGACCGGAGGGGACCGGCCCGGGCTCGTGGCCGGCGCACCTAGCCCTTGGCGTCGGGGAAGAGACGGAGGAAGGGCTCGGCCGACGCCGCGATGCCCCGGCTGTAGGGCGCGTCGAAGTCCCAGATGAGGAACAGCAGGAAGGCGATCAGCGCGGAGAACAGCCCCGCCAGGACGAGTTCCCGGGTGGTGCGGCGGATCTGGAGCGCGAAGACCATGCCGACGGTGACGACGGCGCCGGTGATCAGCCCGAACCAGACCACGCCGGGCATGGTCGTCCCGGTCGAGCCGGCCCGGTTGTCGCGGGCCTGGTCGGCGGCGGCCAGCTGGTCGAGGAGCGGCTGGTAGGCCTGGGCCTCGAAGTCCGAGGCGGGCCGGTGGTCGGTGAGGTCGACGCGGAGCCGTTCGAGGAGTTCGTCCCCCCGCTCGGTCACCTCTCCCTTGTCGGCCATGACCTTCCACTCGGTGGTGACGACGTGGCCGACGTAGGCGTCGACGTCCCCGCGGATGCGGTCCCGGACGTCGGGCGGGTACACCCGGACCCGTTCCGAGATCTCGTGCAGCGACTGCGCCTCCGCCTGGACGTGGTCCTGGGCGACGCTGCGGGCCTCCCAGACGCCGGCGATCGCCAGGCCCAGGACGATGGCGTACACCACGCCGATCCACATCGTCATGTACTCGATGACGTCCGGGGTCTCGGACGGGTCCTCGTCGTCGGACACCGTGCGGTGCCGGACGAAGGTGACGGCGATCACCACCACGCACGCGGCGAGCATCGCGAGGATGAGAACAAGCCATTCCGGCAAGAGATGCCTCCTGGAGGGGCGTCAGCGGGGCCGCAGCGCGGCGACGGCGATGACCGCGGGCGCGGTGATGAGCAGGACGTAGGTGACCGGCGACTGGTGGTGCCGGACCGGTGCCCGGCGTGGTGGTGTGCGGTGGACCGGGTACGTCATGGGCGGCGACGCGGACGGCCGCGGGGCGGGCGCGGGCGGCGGTGGGGGCGTGGGCGTGGGCTCCGGACGGGGCTTCGGCGCGGAGGGCGGCGGCGGGAGGGGGGCCGCGGGCTTCGGGGGTGCGGGCCGCGGAGGCTCGGGCCGGGCCCGGGGCGGTGGGGCCGGCGGCGTGGGTTCCGGTGCCGGCTCGGGGGGCGGTTCCGGTGCGGGCCCCGGTGGCGGTGTCGGTTGGGGAGGGGGCGGTGTCGGTCCCGGCGGTGGCGGGGGCTCGGGTTCCGGTGGTGTCGGTGTCGGGCACCCCGGCGGGGCCGGCCACCCCGGCGGGGCCGGCCACCCGAGGTTCCCCGCGACCGCCACCGCCTCGATGCCGTCCGGGCCCGTCGAGGCGTACGCGCAGGCGTCGGCCACGGCCGTCCCGGCCGGTGCGGCCATGAGGATCCAGGCCACGGCCACCAGGGCCGACGCCCTGGTCAGCAGGGCGGATCGGGTCGGTTCGGATCCATGCACGACGAGATCATGGGGCTTCACGCGCGGGTACACGCCGGCGTGCGGGGCGATTGCCCCGAACGGGGGAATCCCGTCGCGTCGGGCGTGCCCCGGGTGCGCTCGCACGTCCGGCCGCGCGCACGCACATGCGAGTGGATCGCGGGCGGTGGCGCGTGGACGAACGGTGCGCGGGCGAACGGTGCCCGCCTCCGCGTGCGGGCCCGCCGCGCTTGCTCGTTCACGGTCGCACCCGCGGTCGCACCCGCGGTCGCACCCGCGGTCGCACCCGCAGGTGGACCGACCGGGGCCGCGCCGCCGCGGACGGACCGCGTGCGCCCGTGCCGAGGGGACGGCCCGGGACGGCCGGCGGCACGGGCGGCGGCACGGGCGGCGAAAAGAATTTCGTGCCGTCTTTGAACACGAGGCCCCCCGCCGTGCGTACCCATGGCCGTGCGGCGGCGCAGCAGGGCGCGGCAACACGTTCGGGATGATCGGGGAGTTGAAGATGAAGACCTCCTGGCGGAGCGCCTCACTCGTGGCGAGCGCTGTGGCTGTTCTGGCGCTGACGACGGCGTGCGGTCAGGAAAGCGGTAGCGCGGCGTCCAGCCAGAACGTGGGCGTCACGGCCCCGGCGGGCACCGTCGCGGGCGTGGGCACCGGCTACGGAAGCGTCGGCGCGGGCACCAGCCCCAGTGCGAGTGCCCCGGCCGCCGCGGGCGGCGCGCAGGCGGAGACGGCGGGCCAGCTCGCCGTCTCCGCCAACGCCGAGCTGGGCAAGGTGCTGATCGACGCCGCCGGCATGACGCTGTACCGCTTCGACGCGGACACCGCGGAACCGCCCCGGTCCAGCTGCGACGGCGACTGCGCGACGACCTGGCCGCCCGTGCCGGCCGACGACGCCACCGCCGGCGACGGCGTCGACAAGTCGCTGCTCGGCGAGGTCACCCGCTCCGACGGCAGCAAGCAGCTGACCGTCGACGGCTGGCCGGTGTACCGCTACGCCAAGGACACCAACGCCGGTGACACCAACGGCCAGGGCGTCAACGGCAAGTGGTTCGCGCTGGCCCCCGACGGCAAGAAGGCCAAGTCGGCCTCCGGCTCCGGCTCCGCCGCCGCGCCCGGTCTGTCCGTGCGCAAGGACCCCAACCTCGGCGACATCGTCGTCGACAAGAACGGCATGACGGTCTACCGCTTCGTCAAGGACAAGGCGTGGCCGAAGCCGGTGACCGCGTGCCTGGGCGCCTGCCTCGAGAAGTGGCCGGCCGTCGCCCCGGTCGCCACCGACGACACCGAGGGCGTGCAGAAGAAGGGCCTGATGAGCTTCACCCGGCCCGACGGCGTCAAGCAGATGACGGTCAACTGCTCGCCGATCTACACCTTCTCCGGCGACAAGTCCCCCGGGGACATCAACGGCCAGGGCGTCGGCGGCACCTGGTACGCCGTGGCCCCCGACGGCAAGCTGGTCGGCGCGCCGAAGCAGTAGGGATCACCCGCCGCAGGGGCGATCCCGCTCCGGCGACGACCCGTACGACCCCGGTCCGCCCCCTCCGTGCCGCACGGAGGGGGCGGACCCCTGTGCTGCGGGCGGCACTTCCCCCCACCCGCCGTGTGCGGGTGACATCGCCGTGTTCGAACGGCTCGGGAACACTCCGGAGCACACCGGGCACTTTTCGTGAGCACATCCGGGTATGTCATTTCGGCACGTGCCGCAGGCAGTGACCGGGAACGGACGGTCAATTTCCGTTTCGGCTCGCCCTGTTGGCGGGCGATCAGTAGCCTCTGCTCGAACACCGGATCGCCTACGCCTTGGAGAGATAGATGGATCGTCCCGCCTGGGCCCCACGGAGCATCGACATCTCCGTGCCCAGTGTCTCGCGGATCTACGACTACTACCTGGGCGGTTCGCACAACTTCGAGGTCGACCGGGAAGCGGCCCGCAGGGCCATGGAGTTCATGCCGGGACTCCCCAAGATCATGCAGGCGAACCGGGCCTTCATGCGCCGCGCGGTGCGCTACGCGGCCGACTCGGGCATCACGCAGTTCCTGGACGTCGGTTCCGGCATCCCCACCTTCGGCAACGTCCACGAGGTGGCCCAGGCGGCCCGTCCCGGCGCCCGCGTCGTCTACGTCGACCACGACCCGGTCGCCGTCGCGCACAGCCAGGCGGTGCTGGGGGAGAACCCGGACGCCGGCGTCGTCGCCGCCGACCTGCTCAAGCCGCGGGAGATCCTCACCAGCCCCCAGGTGGAGCAACTGATCGACCTGGAGCGGCCCGTGGCGCTGCTGCTGGTTGCCATACTGCACTTCGTGGAAGACACCGACGACCCGTACGCCGCGGTCGCCGAGCTGAGCGCCGCGCTCGCGCCCGGCAGCCTGCTCGTCCTCACGCACGCCTCGTACGAGGGGATCCCCCTGCCGCAGGGGCGGGCCGAGGGCGCGGTGGACGTGTACAAGGACATTCGCAACCCGCTGGTCATGCGCTCGCGTGACGAGATCGCGCGGTTCTTCGAGGGGTACGACATGGTGGAGCCGGGACTGGTGCCGATGCCGCACTGGCGGCCGGAGACGGCGCCGGAGGACGAGGACCCGTACGCCTTCTCCGGTTTCGCGGGCGTGGGGCGCACTTCGTGACCGCCGAGCCGGACGGGCCGGAGGACAGACTGCGGCGGTTCGCGACGATCTGGAGCCGGGCGGTCTTCCCGGTCACCTCCACGTCGCTGACCCGGCCGGAGTTCGAGGAGCGACTGCTGCCGCTGGCCCGGCGGCTGAGCGAGGCGCTGCGCGCCAGGAACTTCGACGCGGAGGCGGCCAGGACGGTCGGGGCCGACCTCGTCGACGCCCACTGCACCGACCCCGAGGCCCTCGCCCACAGCCTGGACTGCATCGACGCCTACCTGGTGCTCTACTGCGGCGCGGACGGTCCCCAGGAGGACCTGCGCACCCGCTGTTCCCGGCTCCAGCACGCCATGGCCGCCGGCTTCGCGCAGGCGCTGCGTGAGCGCACGCTGGCCGAACAGGAGGCCATCGCGCAGGCCGCGCTGCGGGCCCAGGGGGTGGTCGCGCAGGCGCTGCACGCCAGCGAGGCCCGCTTCCGCGCGGTCTTCGAGGGCGCCGCGATAGGGATCGGCATCGCCGACCTGGAGGGCAACATCCTCGAGGTCAACGGCGCCCTGGTGCGCATGTTCGGCGGTGGCGAGCAGGCGGTGCGCGGACGCAACGTCAGCGAGTGGACGCACGCCGACGACGCCCCCCAGGTCTGGCGGCTCTACGAGGAACTGGTGCGCGGCGAACGCGAGCACTACCACGTCGAGAAGGCCTTCTACCGCCCCGACGGAACGGTCCTGTGGACCAACCTGACGGTCTCGCTGCTGCGCGACGCCGACGGGCGGCCGCAGTACCAGCTGGCGCTGATGGAGGACACCACCGAGCGCCGGCTGCTCAACCTGCGGCTGCGCTACGAGGCCACCCACGACGCGCTCACCGGGCTGCCCAACCGCACCCTGTTCTTCGAACGCCTGGAGAAGGTCCTGGCCGCCGGGGAGGGCCAGCGCTTCGGCCTGTGCTACCTGGACCTGGACGGCTTCAAGACCATCAACGACAGCCTCGGGCACGCGGCCGGCGACCGGCTGCTCGTCGAGGTCGCCGACCGGCTCCAGGCCTGCGCCACCGCGCCCGGCGAGATGGTCGCCCGGCTCGGCGGCGACGAGTTCGTGGCGCTGACCACCGGCCCCGACACCCACCGCGAGGTCGACGACCTCGCCACGCGCATCATGAACGCCCTGGTCGCGCCCGTGCGCATCGAGGGCCGGGAGCTGACCGTGCGCGGCAGCATCGGCATCGTGGAGGGCCCGGCGGGGGAGCGCGGCCCGGCGGAGGTGCTGCGCAGCGCCGACATCACCATGTACCGCGCCAAGTCGGCCGGCGGCAACCGCTTCGAGCTGGCCGACCCCGAGGCCGACGCCCGCGCGATCACCCGGCACGGTCTGACGACGGCCCTGCCGGCGGCGCTGGAACGGGGCGAGTTCTTCATCGAGTACCAGCCGCTCGTCCACCTCGGCGACGGCAGCGTGCGCGGCGCGGAGGCCCTGGTGCGCTGGCTGCACCCGCAGCACGGGGTGCTCGGCCCCGACCGGTTCATCCCGCTCGCCGAGCACACCGGGCTGATCGTGCCGCTCGGCCGCTGGGTCCTGGAGCAGTCGGTGCGCCAGGCCCGCGACTGGTGGCGGCACAGCGGCGACCCCGGCCCGCTGCGCGTCAACGTCAACCTCTCGCCGTGCCAGCTCACCCACCCCGGGCTGGTGCAGGACACCGTCGACATCCTGGAACGCGCGGGCGTGACGCCGGAGGCGCTCTGCCTGGAGGTCACCGAGTCGGCCCTGATCGGCGCGGACGACGACCTCCTCAAGCCGCTGCGCCGGCTCGCCGAGATGGGCGTCGACATCGCGCTGGACGACTTCGGGACCGGTTACTCCAACCTGGCCAACCTGCGCAGGCTGCCGGTGAGCGTCCTCAAACTGGACCGCTCCTTTACCCAGAGCATGCAGCAGTTCCCCGCCGACCCCGTCGACCTCAAGATCGTCGAGGGGATCGTCTCGCTCGCCCACAGCCTGGACCTCACGGTCACGGTCGAGGGCGTGGAGACCGGCGCCCAGGCCGAGCAGCTGCGCGTACTGGGCTGCGACACGGCCCAGGGCTGGTACTACGCCCGTCCCGGCCCGCCGGACCGCCTCCACGAGCTGGCCCTGGTGGACGCCACGGGCTGATGGCGCGATCCGGTCGCGGGAGGGGCCGGGTCACCCGCGATCATGTGCGGGTGACCCAGGAACCGGACGACGTCGCCGCGGCCATCGCCGGCGAACTGAGCCTCATGGACCCCGCCGTCCGCTCCTCCCGCACCGAGGCCGCACGCCTGCTCGACCCCGAGTTCACCGAGGTGGGCGCCTCCGGCCGCCGCTACACGTACGCCGAGACGGTGGTCGGGCTCCCCGACCACCCCGGCAGCTCCCCGGCCGGCCCCCGTGACGAACCGGCGGAGATCACCGGCACCCTCCTGGCCCCCGGCCTGGTCCACCTCACCTACGAGACCCGCTTCGCCGGCCGACGGGCCCGCCGCAGCTCCCTGTGGCGCAAGAAGGACGAGCACACGGGCTGGCGCATGTACTACCACCAGGCCACCCCCGTACCCCACGACATCCCCTGACGACAGCCCACCCGGGGCCCCGGGGAACCACACACACCACCGCGAACCGCCCCCGGAGGCCCACCCCAGGGGC